>JAYZAY010000068.1:0-36407 GCA_036339465.1 Myxococcota bacterium
ATTCACCGATGACCACATAAGCCTCAACTTCGCTGGTGGCTACGCCACTGGTTGCTTGGTACATTTGGCTAACTGCGGCGGGGCAGTTTGGGCACCACTCTGCTACGTAGGTCAGCCAAAGTGCCTTGGTGTTTCCCTTAGCAGCGTGGACTTGAACGTCCTGGCCGTTACAATTTTTGAGGGTAAATTCACCTTCCATAACTTCACCGATGCTTGCGCCTTGTCCGGCCGGTGCACCGCCGCTTTGAGCTGTTGCATCTGGATCTTCGAACGTCACGTTGAAGTTGAAGCTACTGAAGCAGTAAGTTCCAGTACCACTCACGGGAAGCTGAGCATTTGGCACCATGGTTACGGCACTTAGGTTACCGGCGAAAGCTCCACCGATTTGGGCTGTGAGCGCAGTCGCGGTGAGGGTTCCACCGTTGGCCATATATGCATTGGCACAGGTGTTTGGAAATCCTTGAAGATCGGAACAACCGGTAAATGCGATGGTGGCAAATCCCGCAGTTGATGCGAGGTCAAAAGTACCTGCTGCAGTGGGTGCGCCTGAACTGGTAGCGCCTTGCATAATGAGTACGTCATACCCACCTGTGGTTTGAGCCACAGAGTATACGGAGTAAATGGGTCCGTACTGATCGTCTACGGAATATGTTCCGAATGTTTGTTGTCCCGCGAAAGGCTCATTGCAATCGGGTTGATTGGTGGTGCCTGGATTGGTGTTTCCTGAATTATTGGTGCCTGGATTGGTGTTTCCTGAATTATTGGTGCCTGAATTGGTGTTCCCTGCATTATTGGTGCCTGGATTATTGGTGCCAGCTGGATTGGGCACACTTTCTTCATTTGGGCTTACTTTTTCATCACCGCCCGTTTCCAATGAATCACCAATGGCTTTTCGAATTGCGTCGGCTTCAGAATTCTTGCTACCACAGCCATAGCCTACGAGGCTTAGACCGAGAGCGATTACAAATAAACGTGCTCTTATTTTAACCATTAAATATCTCCCCTTGAGAATGAAAATACCTACAATTTAGGCGATTTCGTTAAGTACAGGTGTACGCTTTTGAGCAAGTTCACCATACATATTTTTGGTTGTACTCAATACGAAAATGCGCCAAAAACCTTTCGCAAAAGTGCGAATGATCACAACAGACGCCGGATTACCTCATTTGGAATAAAAAAAGAAGACCAATGGAAGAATGTTTGGGTCGATAATCTCTTTCTTAGCTTTCTAGTTTTTCGACAATGGTGCGCATTTTTTCGCTTGAGATGGGTTTGGATACCAAGCCAAAACCGAGCGCTTCGCATTTTTCCGAAGTTTGTTCCTTAATATTGGCAGTGAGCATGGTTATATAGGCTTTTGGGGACTGCTGCTTGAGCATGGTGCCGAGCTTGAATCCATCCATTCCCGGCATATTGATATCCAAGATCATAAGATCGATTTCTGTTCCTTGGGTTTTTTTAAGGGCATCTGCTCCACTTTCAGCGGTGAGGACTTTCCAATGGGGGTGTTGTTGGTGGAGAAACGTTTCTACCCACAGCCGCGAAACAAAGCTGTCGTCAACGATAAGTACGGTGGTCGTCATAGTGTTCTCCCCCTGGTTGGGTCTATTCTAACACTTTAGCAAACTTATGCCGAGTAACCAAAATTCGAGGAAAGTTTTTCGTTAAAGGGTAGTGGAGTGGGCTAATGAGTGCTGTTGGAGGGGTATTGGGCTGTTTTTGGCACGATGCTATTGTCGTGCCTTGGGAAGTCTGGGTCGAATGGGTGAGGTCGTCATCAATGTTGGTTTATGTCTCTCAATTCTTGGCACCACCACAATTCGTTACCCACCGCTTCACAAAGAGAGCATCATTGGCGTTCCAGCAGTTGACTCCTGGCGTACACCCCTTTGGCATTCGAGTGCCCTGTCCCCCGGTGGTGAGTCTCGTGTAGAACCTGGCCTGGTAGTAGCTACTGTCGGCAAAGGTGTTGGTATTGCCGTGGCATGCCGTGCTGCAACCCGATGATGTACTGGTGCCGTTATTGGCGGTTTTGGGGCCATAGGAAAACCATGTAATCACCGCGTTGTAGATTGCCGTTCGGGCGCTACTAGAGGATGGGCATCCGATGGAAGCGTCTTCGCTGCTATCTCTACAGCCGTCTTGGTCGAAATCCTTAAATACGGAGGTCGCTCCCCAGTTTCCTTTAGCGCCCTTGCTGCACTTGTCCGGCCCCACTGAGCAGGTCCCACCTACGGCAGAATAGCCATCGCAAACACCGTCGTTGTCATCGTCTGGGTCTTCATAGGCCATGCATGTGATTGACATCCCAACAAAACCCAAGAGGCTACAGTGGGTGTCATGACAACCGTCATCATCGTAGTCGAGGTTGTTGTCGTAGGAATTCCAGTTTTTGGCGACGCCACTGCCGCCGGGGCAGTGATCAAACCAATTAGGTCGGTTGTCGTTGTCGTTGTCGGTGTCTTCGCCGGTAGAATCCTTACAGCCATCGTTGTCGTAGTCGAGATTGCCAAGGTTGGAGTTCCAATTCTTATAACCTTTCGGACAATCGTCGTCGATGTCATCTTGGTTGTCATTGTCATCGTCCTCGTCACAGGCATCGCCTTGGCTGTCACTATCGTGGTTGCTTTGGTTGGCATTGCTTACGAGGGGACAATTGTCTTGGTTGTCTAGGTGCCCGTCCCCATCATCATCGTTGCTGCACGCGTTCCCTACTCCATTGTTATCCGTGTCCAATTGGGACGGGTTGGATAGGTACTGGCAATTGTCTGGACCCGACAAACAGATACCGTCTATAGCAGAAGTAGCATCACATACGCCATCGTTGTCATCATCTGGGTCCTCAGAATGAGCATCCTTGCATCCGTCGCTATCTTGGTCGTTGGCTCCCGTGGCTGTCCATCCCGTGAGACCTCTTGAGCAGTTGTCTGATGTGTCGACAACCCCATCATTGTCATCGTCTGGGTCTTCCACATGACTGTCCTTACAGCCATCGTTGTCATTGTCAGTGCTGAAATGGGACGTCCACCCTTTGGCGCCACGATAACATTGGTCGGGCCCATCCAAAATTCCGTCATTGTCGTCATCGTCGTCACAAGCATTTCCCTCACTGTCGCCTTCATAATTGGTTTGACTGGGATTGCTTATCAATGGGCAGTTATCCAAAACATCAGCAACTGTATCCCCATCGTCGTCGATATCACAGGCGTTCCCCTCATTATCTTTATCTGTATCGGTCTGACTTACATTGGATAGATATTGACAATTGTCTGGTCCCATCGAACATGTCCCTATCACCGTTTGGCTCCCATCGCAGATGGTATCATTGTCGTCATCTGGGTCTTCAGCGTGCG
Organism: Myxococcota bacterium; assembly: GCA_036339465.1. Taxonomy (GTDB): domain Bacteria; phylum Myxococcota; class XYA12-FULL-58-9; order XYA12-FULL-58-9; family JABJBS01; genus JAYZAY01. Next base: position 3,354 of record JAYZAY010000068.1, read on the forward strand.
CATCTTTACAGCCATCGCTGTCTTGATCAGTGGCGCTATCGGACTTCCAGCCTAGAGCACCCTTTTTGCAGTCGTCCACGGTGTCGTTTACGTTGTCATTGTCATCATCTGGATCTTCAGCGTGTGCATCTTTGCAACCATCAGAATCGTAGTCATTGACTCCATTAGATGTCCAAGAGGAATATCCCTTAGAACAAGCGTCTGAAATATCCGTCACACCATCATTGTCATCGTCGTTATCGCAGGCGTTGCCTTCGCTGTCCCCATCGTAATTACTTTGAGTCTTGTTGGGCGTCAGAGGACAGTTGTCGCTGCCATCTTTGACGGTATCGTTGTCGTCATCTTGGTCACAGGCATTGCCTTCGCTGTCCCCATCCGTATTGGTTTGAGATGGGTTTGAAACGTATTGGCAATTGTCAACTCCCGCAGAGCAGGCGCCACCCACGGCTTGGGCGCCATCACAAACTCCGTCGTTATCGTCGTCGGGATCTTCGCTGTTATTGTCCTTACAGCCATCACTGTCTCTATCGGTGGTGCTATTTGAGGTCCACGCGATGACCCCTGTGGGGCAATCGTCTACCCCATCGTTTATGCCGTCATTGTCATCATCGCTGTCGCAAGCATCCCCATTTTGGTCACCGTCGTGGTTGTTTTGGTTCGTATTGCTGATTAGGGGACAATTATCGGCCGCATTGGAGACGGTATCTCCGTCACTATCATTGGAACAAGCATTGCCTATTCCATCTCCATCGGTATCGAGTTGGTCGAGATTTTGAACGTATTGGCAGTTATCGATACCGTCATTTATCGTATCGTTGTCATCGTCAGGGTCTTCGGCGTGAGTATCTTTACAACCGTCTGAGTCATTGTCAGTGCCCGTATTGGCAGTCCAGCCTATCGCGCCTTGCGGGCATGTGTCTGCTCCATCAAGCATGCCATCGTTGTCATCATCTGAATCACAGGCGTTGCCCACACTATCCCCGTCGCGGTTTGCTTGATCGGTGTTGCTCACCAAGGGGCAATTGTCCCCGCTGTCGTTGATGGTGTCTCCATCATCATCGTCGCTACAGGCATTGCCTATGCCATTTCCATCTGTATCTAGCTGGTTGATGTTTTGGACATATCGACAATTATCGCTGTCATCATTCACGGTATCGTTGTCGTCATCAGGGTCCTCGGTGTGGTTATCCTTACAGCCGTCTGAGTCATTGTCGGTATTTACATTGGCAGTCCAGCCAGTTGCACCTTGCGGACAGGTGTCTGGGTCATCGAACATGCCATCGTTGTCATCGTCACTGTCGCAGACGTCGCCTAGACTGTCTCCATCGTGATTTGATTGATTTTGATTGCTTATTAACGGACAATTGTCTGTGCCGTCAGAGATACCGTCGCCATCATCATCATTGGCGCAGGCGTTGCCTATGCCATCCCCGTTTGAGTCTTCTTGGGCAGGGTTCGAGGTGTATTGGCAATTGTCTGGGCCTGCATTGCAGTTTCCCAAAACGCTTGGAGCACCGTCGCAAATACCGTCGTTGTCATCGTCTGGATCTTCGGAATGCGCGTCTTTACACCCGTCATTGTCGCGGTCAGTGGTTTCGTTTGAAGCCCAATTGAGTGTACCTTTTGCACAGTTGTCGCTGATGTCAGCAAGGCCGTCATTGTCATCATCGGGATCTTCAGCATGGTTGTCCTTGCAGCCATCTGAGTCATGGTCTGTTGCTGCCCCCGAAGGCCAGTGCGCCTGCCCCTGTTTGCAGCTGTCTTGGCTATCAAGGATGCTATCGTTGTCGTCATCTGAATCACAGGCATTTCCCGCACTATCTCCATCGTGATTTGCTTGATTGGAATTGACAAGCAGCGGGCAGTTATCGACGTTATCTTTAATGCTGTCCCCATCGTTGTCGTCGGTACAAGCATTGCCAATGCCGTCGCCGTTGGTATCTGTTTGGTTGAAATTGGCCGTGTATTGACAATTGTCGGATGAGTCATTGACGCCGTCATTATCATCATCATTGTCTTCGGCATTGTCGTCTTTACATCCATCATCGTCTTTGTCTGTTGTTCCATTGGAAGTCCAACCCGTGACTCCTTTTGAACATGAGTCGAGTCCATCGAGGATCCCGTCATTGTCGTCGTCCTGGTCTTCGGCTAGGGCGTCTTTGCAGCCATCATCGTCATGATCGCTGTTATTGTTTGCAGTCCAGCCGGCGTAACCTTTCGGGCAGCTATCCTCACCATCGAAGACACTGTCGTTGTCGTCATCATCGTCGCATAGATCCCCGAGGGCATCTCCGTCGTGATTGCTTTGGTTGGCGTTACCGATTAAGGGACAATTGTCTACGCCATCGGTGATTGAATCTCCGTCGTCGTCGTTGGTACAAGCGTTTCCAACTCCATCATTGTCTGTGTCGATTTGGTCTGCGTTGGAGGTGTATTGGCAATTGTCGGAGTTGTCGATTATTCCGTCGTTGTCATCGTCCAAATCTTCAGCGTGGTCATCTTTGCAGCCGTCCCCATCGCGGTCTGTGGCGGCGTCGGAGCTCCAACCAATGGCACCTTTGGTACAGTTATCCTGTGCATCGGAAACTCCGTCGTTGTCGTCATCGGGATCTTCGACATGGCTGTCTTTGCAACCGTCCCCGTCGTGGTCGTCGGTGGTGGTATCCCATGCGGTGGCGGCGTTATCTCCGTCGCATTGGTCCGAGGCATCGTTTAGCCCATCGTTATCGTCGTCGGCATCGCAGCGATTTCCTTGGCCATCATTGTCCAAGTCCTTTTGATTTATATTGGGCACTTCGGGGCAGTTATCGGTGTTGTTACCGACGTAGTCTGTTGGTTTCAATAATGGACAAAAGAGCTGATTGTTGGTGCTCCCAAATCCATCACCATCACTGTCTAAGTAATAGATCCCTTTTCCGGGGCCTCCACATACGCCACATTCATCAGGAGAAGAGTTACAAAGATTTCCGCAAAGATATGAGGCACCCAAAATTTGTTGGGGGTTCGATGCTTTGGCTAAGCGAATGCCGCGAACTACACTTCCACCCTTACATTGGTCTGTCTCATAAGTGGTCTTATTCAGAGGTGCTCCGAGGGCTTGAAGTTCGGCTTCCGTACTGGTTGTTAACCCCCAAATGTCATCGGGTTTTTCTAAGTCTTGGCATTGAAGCCCGAGTCCTTTGAGGGTACCTGCAAGGATGGAAGTCCAGGTTGCTTGTCCCACGAGAACCTGTCCATCAGGACAGCGCAATTGAGTGTTGGGATCAGTATTGCAAGAAAAGAGGTCAATGGGGGTGGCTAGAAACTCATTGCGCAGTAGCTGGGCACCGTCGGTTTTTGAGCAGATCAGGCACATGTTTTTTGTGAGAAATATACCGCCACTTGAAACGGGAGCGAGTCCTGTTCCAACGTAACCTTCCGGACAGAAAGCGATCTCTGTGGATTGGGCGGTTATCCTGCCTGCAGGGTTCAATTTTAAAGCCACTTGACAATCATCGGAACATTCATCTCCATCGGTGGTGTTGCCGTCATCACAGCTCTCACCTACTTCCACGAGTCCGTTACCGCAGGTGGAAATAACGACCTCGATATTGTCTAAATACCAACCACGGGGGGCAGAATTCGCAAGGGAATACAGACAGTTTTTGCAGTCCCAATTTAGGGTGAAAATCAAGTCGGGTGTTTGGGCGGCGAAGGTGGATATATCGGCTTCAACGCGGTCCCATTTCGCATCTTTGCCGTAATTGTGAAATCCGGAGGTCCCTTCATGGGGATAACAGGCTACATCGGAGGATTTACCTAAGTTGTTTAGTGGATACCGCCCTTTAGGTTCGATGGTTTCGGTGGTGTCACCACTTCTTACCTGAAGGTATGCCAGATCCTTTGCCCCAGACACTACAGGTGAACAGTATTCGCCTCCATCTAAGTCCAAATCTTGGTGGTACCTTACCCAGATGGATTGGTGGGCACTAAGTGCGGGTAATGGCGGTAGGGAAGCTTCAAATCGAATTTTTGATGCTGTGGTGTTGGCTTGTTCTGCATATTGGAAGTGATAAGCGGGGGATTTTAGTCCAAATCCATTTTCTTTATTGATTGTACTAAGATTGACCGAAACATGTTGGTGATTAATATCGGTGTAGTTTTCTTCCCATGGATTATTATTGGAATGATTGCCATTGGCAAAGAAAAGTGAGATGCCGTCATCACATGCATCCCCCGCCTCATCTGCGCCCACAGAAAAATCAGTATCGGCTTGGTTAGGGTTTGAAATAGCAATGCAGTTATCGCATTGATCTCCGACGCCATCGCCATCACTATCGGTTTGGTTTATGTTTGCAGCGTGGGGACAGTTGTCACACCCATTGGGAACGCCGTCCTGATCTGAATCAAGGTTGTCATCGGCATTTCCACAAATATCGCAGCTATCACCACTACCGTCATTGTCACTGTCAGTTTGCGCGATGTTTGTATGCATTGGGCAGTTATCACAGACGTTTCCAACCCCGTCCTTATCAGCATCCAACTGGTTTGTGTTTTCAATCCCAGGGCAATTGTCGCATGGGTTGCCAAGGGTATCCCCATCGGCATCTACTTGGTCTGGGTTGTTGGTTGATGGGCATGAATCACATGCGTTGCCGACGCCATCATGGTCAGTATCGGTTTGGTCTATGTTGCTCGTATTTACACAATTGTCGCAGGGGTCGCCTACCCCATCCGAATCCTTATCGTTTTGAGCACTGTTGGAGGTTGTGACACAGTTATCGCAGAGGTCACCGACAAGGTCTTTATCTTGGTCTTCTTGGTTTGGGTTTGAATGGGCGACACAATTGTCGCAAGGGTCACCAATTCCGTCTTTGTCCCCATCGGTCTGATTTGTGTTGGCATGATTGGCGCAATTATCACAGAGATCACCGACGGTATCTTTGTCAGTATCATTTTGATTACCGTTAGAGTCACTGACGCAGTTATCACATTGATTGCCGACGCCATCATTGTCTGTATCGGCTTGGTCAACATTGGAGTCATTGGGGCAATTGTCGCACACCTTACCCACGCCGTCGGCGTCTTGGTCAGACTGATTTGGGTTTGAGGCCGCCGAGCAGTTATCACAGACATCACCTAGAGCATCGCTGTCCCCATCAGCTTGATTCGAATTGGAAGTGGAATCGCAATTGTCACAGCGATTACCAATACCATCGCTGTCCTCATCTCTTTGGTTGGGGTTGCTGATGGACTCACAATTATCACAGCCATCACCTACGCCATCGTTATCGTTGTCGGCTTGATTGGCATTGGAGTTAGATGGGCAGTTATCACAAACATTACCTACGCCATCGTTATCTTGATCCGCTTGCTCTGGATTATTGATAGATTGGCAATTATCGCAGCTATCTCCCACGCCATCTTTATCTAAATCTCTTTGGTTTGGGTTCTTTATGGTGACACAGTTGTCGCAGCTATTGCCGATGCTGTCGCCGTCACCATCTCTTTGGCTTGAATTGGAGGTGGTTGCGCAATTATCACAGCCATCACCTACGCCATCGCTGTCGCTGTCTTGCTGAGCTGCATTTGAATAAGTAACACAATTATCGCAGAGGTTTCCTATTCCGTCGGTATCACCATCCAATTGGTTTGGGTTGGTAGTCACGACGCAATTGTCGCAGGCATCGCCAAATGCGTCTGAGTCACTGTTGGTTTGATTTTTATTGGTCGTCGAGACGCAATTGTCGCAGACGTCCCCCACGGTGTCCCCGTCTTGATCTCGTTGATTACTGTTGGCTGTGAGGGAACAATTGTCACAAACATCCCCCACGCCGTCAAAATCCCAATCACGTTGATTGGTGTTGGCTGTGAGCGAGCAGTTATCGCAGATATTGCCCACGCCATCAAAATCGATGTCGGCCTGGTCTGAATTCGAAGATCTCGAGCAGTTGTCGCAGTGGTCACCGACGCTGTCTGAGTCACTGTCGGCTTGATCTGTGTTGGGAGTTTGGAGGCAATTATCACAAAGGTCCCCCACGCCATCAAAATCTTTGTCTTCTTGGTTGAGATTGGCCACGGTTTGGCAGTTGTCGCAGCTATTGCCAAGTCCATCACCGTCATTATCGGTCTGACTTTTGTTTGAAATCTCAGGACAATTGTCGCAAAGGTCACCTAGGCCATCCCCATCTGTGTCAGCCTGATTGGAGGTGGAGGTAAAAGGACAATTATCGCACGCATCTCCAAAACCATCGCTGTCGCGGTCTATTTGGGTCGTGTTGGTGGTAGCGGCGCAATTGTCGCAGGCATCTCCGATGCCATCGGCGTCTCCATCGTCTTGGTTGCTATTGGGGGCATCTACGCAGTTGTCACAGCTGTCTCCGATGCCGTCATTGTCCTCATCATTTTGGTTGCTATTAGAGTCATCTACGCAGTTATCACAGGCATCTCCGATGCCATCTCCATCTAAATCGTTTTGGTTTGTATCAAAAACATAGGGACAAACATCACATAAATCACCAATGCCATCTCCATCTGAATCTTTCTGGTTTTGGTTCGGCAAGCGGCTACAGTTATCACAGATGTCACCGACGCCGTCATTGTCTTGGTCAGTTTGGTTGGCATTGGCATTTTGGATACAGTTGTCGCAGATATTTCCAATTCCATCAGAATCGATGTCCGTCTGAGCATTGTTGGAGGCGGAAATACAATTATCACAATGATTACCTACCCCATCGTTGTCGTTATCGGCCTGGTCCGAGTTGGATATGCTGACGCAATTGTCACAGGTATTTCCGATGCCATCTGAATCTCCATCTCTTTGCTGGGCATTGGAGGTTGACGCACAATTGTCGCAGCTGTCGCCCACCCCATCGTTGTCTTTGTCGTTTTGGGAGGTGTTGGAGGTCGACACACAATTGTCGCAGTTATCGCCCACCCCATCATTGTCTTTGTCGATTTGAGATTGATTGGCGCGGTTCACACAATTGTCGCAGCTATCGCCCACCCCATCCCCGTCGCCGTCGGCTTGATTTGTATTCGGATTATTGATGCAGTTGTCGCAGCTGTCACCAAGCCCATCGGAGTCGCTGTCAAGTTGGGATTCATTGCTTGTGGATGGACAATTATCGCAGCTGTTTCCGTGGGAGTCCGAGTCGCTATTGATTTGTTCGGAGTTGGCGGTAGAAATGCAGTTGTCGCACAAATTTCCAATGCCATCCAAATCTCCGTCAAGCTGTGCTGGGTTTTCAGTGTAGGCGCAGTTGTCGCACAAATTTCCTAATCCATCGCCATCACTGTCGGTTTGGCCCATATTTGCCCTTGTTAGGCAGTTGTCGCAGATATTGCCGATTCCGTCGTTGTCGTCGTCACTTTGGTCCACCGAATTACTGCTCGGGCAGCTGTCGCAAACGTCGCCGAGGGCATCGCCATCCCCATTACTTTGGTCGGGGTTGTTGTCTTCACCGCAGTTGTCGCAAACGTTGCCCACGCCGTCTGAGTCTGAATCTTTTTGTGAGGGGTTGTTGTCTTCACCGCAGTTGTCGCAAACGTCGCCAATTGAATCCGCATCGCCGTCTAGCTGGTTTGGGTTCGCGTTGAGCGGGCAATTGTCGCAGGCATTGCCGAATCCATCATCATCTTGGTCGTTTTGGTTGGGGTTGAGGGTGTCGGGGCAATTGTCGCATATGTCTCCCACCTGGTCTAAATCACGGTCCTCTTGGGTTGGATTCTGTTTTTGGAGGCAGTTGTCACAGGCATCTCCCACGGCATCGCCGTCGAAGTCGCTTTGAGCAGGATTGAGAGTTGCCGGACAGTTGTCACAGGCATCGGGAATATTGTCATTGTCGGTGTCGAGGTGGTCATTACCACCAAGGCAAATATCGATGTCATCACAAACCCCGTCCCTATCTTGGTCATTTAGCGCTGAGTCGGGACAGTGGTCGCAGAGATCGGGAGTGCCATCTTCGTCTCGGTCATTGTTTGGGCCAAGGAGGCAAGGGTCATCCGAATCACAAACCCCGTCTTGATCCAGATCGTTAAACCGGTCTTTCGGACAAACGTCACATTCATCCGGAATACCATCGAAGTCGCTATCAACTAGGTCATTCCCATTTGGACACACATCACAAGCGTCGGGGATGCCATCATTGTCGAGGTCGAATCGGCCGTCGGAACCCCCTGGGCATCGGTCAGCGTGATCGCAGACGCCATCGTTATCGGAATCATCGGTGGCGTCGATGGGGCATGGGTCGCAGGCATCGGGGATGCCATCATTGTCCTGGTCGTTTTGATTGTTTCCTTCGGGGCAAATATCCATTGAGTCGCAGATGCCATCATTGTCTTGGTCGTTGAGTGGGTCGATGGGGCAAATGTCGCAAGCATCTGGAATTGAGTCTTTATCGGTGTCAATTTGATTATCGCCATCACAATCATCGACCCCATCGCAAATTCCGTCTCTATCCTCGTCGTTGGTGGCATCCCCAGGACAGAGATCACAAGCGTCGGGTAATAGGTCTGAATCCTGGTTGAGGAGGTCATTTCCACCCGCACATTTATCACAATGGTCAGGAATCGAATCTAGATCGGCATCCTTGTTGTCATTGCCCCCGGGGCATATATCTCGTGAGTCGCAAATACCGTCGCCGTCGCTATCGTCGAGAATATCATAGGGACATGCATCGCAGGCATCTGGTATACCATCCGCATCGAGGTCTAGGGTATCGTCACCTATGGCACAGCGGTCAAATTTGTCACAGATGGTGTCGAGGTCGCTATCGTGGCAGGGGCTGAGGAGTTGTGGGAGGCATATGTTATCAAGGCATATGAGGAGAGAGGCGCAATCACTGTCGTAAATACAAGGAATTACCGGATGGTTTTCTTCGAAACACGCGAGCATGCCAAGACTTGCGAGCAAGACAATCAGAAGTTTAACCATGGGATGTCGATTCATGCCGTGAGGGGTTGAGGTGTGTTGGTTAAATTGTTGTCCCCACTGATTCATTAAGACCTCTCCCCGCATTTGGTCATCTATGGTTTTTCTTGGTATGCATGCACCAAAATTGGCTTTTGTTGTCAATTACTGGCTGGTGACTTTGTGTGGTAGGTCACAACGCCGGCCTTCTTCTTCGATTGAGGTGTATGGGGGCGTTCAAAGAGCTCGTAGTAAACCGAAGAATCGGCGTATTTAGGGGACCCGATGGGTCCTAGGGGGAGGACAACGCTCAGTATCGGGAATCGGCGCTATTCGTTGAGGGGGGCGCCCATGGATTCTGCGTTGGCGATGGCTTCGTCGGCCCAGGCATCTTTGATTTGTCGTAAAATACGGACGCACGCCTTTCGTACAGCAAATTCTTGATTCCAAACCGCAGTTTCTAGGTATCGCATTTCGTCTCGGCTGCTCAAGTGGCCTTCTAGGTGGTTTCGAACGGTTTCCGAAACGAGTACCACGTGTTCTAAACTTGGCTCTGAATCGGGGCCCACGAGGTCGAAAGCGCGTAAAGAGCCGCTTTGTTCGGAGAGTTCACATTTACTTCTTGCCCGTCTTGCGAGGTCTTTTCCTAGGAGATTGAGGGCTTCGAGGTAGTCATCGTGTTTTTTTCGTCCTTTGCCCACGGCAGAATCTCCTTTTTTGCTGGTTCGTAGCCTGATACGGACTTTTTGTATTTGAGGCAAATGGTGTTTGGTGAAAGGGACACAGCGGACCCTCATCAATGTGCTCTCCATTATAGCGGGTTGTTTTCTCAAGAAGATTGCCCTCTTTTTGCTGGTGGTCCCCAAATGCAAGCCAGCGAGAGAGTCACGGCTTTGTCTTTTTAATAAATAGCGCTTTGGGAAGCGCTTCCATGAATGATGGTTGTTAAAAGCAGGTGAAGAAAATTACCCGTACCAAGTCTTCATCCACAATATCGGGATAGAATTGTTTCAGGGCATCTTGAAGTTCAGTGGCTGATTCCAAATTTTCGATGTGGGCGAGATTGTCGTCAATTTCGGAAAACTTTCGGTCTTCCATACCGTGGATCTCTAATCGAGCGAAGGGACGTTCCGATTCAGGGGTTTGGGCAAACACACAACCGCTTGGGGCCAAGTCTGAGAGTGTTTCTGCGCGGACGAGCCGAGTGGTGGCGCTTTTCTTCCCGGAAAGTATGGAGTCCACGAATTCCGGTGCAAATAGAAGAATGGGGAATTTTTCCATAGGTTGTCTAACTCAGGTATTGGGTGCCAACGATTTTGTTAAAACGAGCGACTTCTTCTGCATTGCCTAGGCATACCTGAACCGTTTGGTTTAGACTGTCTGCTTTATATTCCATGATTGACTTTTCGCCGTCGGACGAGGCTCCACCGGCTTTTTCAATTAGATACGCGAGGGGCATTACTTCGTAGAGTAGTCGCAATTTGGCTTTAGCCTTTGGGCTACCCGCGTTGCAGAAGATACCCTTTCCTTTCACTAGAAGCATGTTAACATCTGGAACTAAGGCACCGGTATAACGGAGTTGGTATTGTTCTCGCATCCATATCTCGACCAGCTTTTTATAACCGGGATTGTCTTCGGTGGCGCGGAGATTGCCCGGAGCAAAGAGTTTTCCAGAGCCAATGGATTGAAAGTCTTCGGTTTTCACCCAGGTATTGTCGGGTTTGAGGCGGAATGCGAGGCTGTTTGGATATCCTTCTACGGCGATGGATAGGGTCGTGCGAGGGCCATAGATAGCGCAGCCCGAAGCCACCATGTCTTTTCCGGAGACGCCGAGCAAAGTTGGCGACCGCCACACCCCAAAAATAGTTCCCACGGAGAAATTTTGCCCAATGACCGACGATCCATCGAGGGGATCCCAAGCGACAGATAGATTTTTTCCGCCCATGGCAACTTCCTCGGGAATTTCTTCCGAAGAGCCTGTGGCAACCACACCCGAAGCTCGAAGCCCGTCTGCTAAGACTTGGTCGGCGAAAAGGTCGATACCCAATTGTTGGTCACCAAACTCGTTGGTGGTGGTGGCAACCTGAGACAGGTTTGGGATCTCATTGTGGATGGCTCTGGAGACCTTTCGACACGCTTTTGCAAGGCTCAGAATGCAGGTTGAGAGTTCATGGTCTTTGAGGCCGTGGAGGAATTGATTCAGAGAGATTTCACTCATTCTTTAGGGATTCCGGTTAGGGTGGTAGCGATGGAGTCTTTGGACCATGTACTTTTGTGAGGCTTGGTTTGCAACCGATTAAAATACGGATTTCAGAGGGGAATAACACCTCACCATCCAGGTTGTTCGGTGTTGGCTCACAGAACCGTGGTTTTGGGCCCTAGGGACATCCCGGCCAATCAACCCCGTTAAAATGAAGGCGAGATTCGCTTTATTTGTTTTTTGAGTTCGGGAAGCGTGTTGACCGGAGGTGTGCATTGGGTTCCCACGCAGTAATAGGCAGTGGTTTGGTTTTTCTTGGTTGCTTTGCTGTGAAGCAACGGGACTTTACTGGATTTTGGTTTCTTTCCAGGATTCTGAATTTCAAGGAGCACCGATGGGCGACTAAAATTTTTAATGTACCAGTCTTTAAAGTTTGAATTACGAGCACCACTTTGCGGATGGACGACCACCAATTCGTGGCCAGGTTGAATAAACTGGCTGTAAGCTGAGACCATTTTTGGAAGACCCAGACCTCGTCGACCTAATGCGGTACCGAAATAACGAAAGAGGGCGCGTGCCTTTGCGTCGTAGTTAGAGTCTCCAGTAAGCATGGCGAACTTCTTTAAGTTAAGAGCGCTGTAGGAATTTCCGGTGGGTATGGCGCCATCGTAGTCAGGTTTTTGGCGGTGGAGGTGAAAGCCAGCGGATTTGGATTCGAAATAATAGCCGCCGGATGTGGGGTCCCAAAATTCCGAATTTTGCTTTGCTTGGAGGTTTTTAGCGAGATTGAACCAGTTTTCGTCGCCGGTGGATTCGAAAAGTTGTAGCAGTCCATAGATTGCAAAGGCGTAGTCATCGATAAAGCCAGGATGGCCTTTTTGGGAGCCCCGCACGGTTCGCACGAGAGAATTGTTTTCTATTACTGCCTCTTGCGCGAGGTGTTTTGCGGCCCGTATCGCTGATTCAATATATCTTGGTTCGCCCAGAATTCGGCCTGCATGGGCCATGGCCCCAATGGTGAGGCCGTTCCAACCGGAAATAATTTTATCATCTAGGAGGGGGGCTGGTCGGGTGTTGCGATGGGCACGCAATATTTTACGGATTCGAGTCCACTGCGCTTTTAGAGCTTTATAGTCACTTTGGGTATCGGTGGCATATTCAGAGAGTGAGCGGGGGGTGTGGAGGATATTCCGGCCTTCAAAATTCCCCCTTGAAGAAGTCCTAAAATAAGATTTTATAAACAGAAAATCTTGACTATTGGGAAGCAAGGATTTTAGTTCATCTTCAGTCCAAGTAAAGAAATACCCTTCCTCGCGATGACCTGATGGGGTCATGCTGTCGGCGTCTGTGGCGGAGTAATAGCCACCGTTGGGAGCTTGCATTTCACGGAGAAGGTAATCACGAACATCCACGAGTTTGTCGCGAAACTCCGGATCTTTTGTGACTAAATAGACATCCACGAGGGTTTCGATGAGTTGAGCTTGGTCGTAGAGCATTTTTTCGAAATGGGGTACGAGCCATTGCGTGTCTGTGGAATAGCGATGAAACCCTCCACCCACATGGTCATAGAGCCCTCCCCTGCCCATTTTTCTGAGGGTGAGTGTTATCGGATTTCGGAAATCGGAATTCCTCGTTTTTTCGTAGGCATCTAAGAGAAGAGCAAAATTTGCAGGCCGTGGAAACTTGGGGGCCCTTCCGAAGCCGCCGTGAATTTTATCAAAGCGTTGGACGAGAAGGCGACTGGTTTGGGTGCTCAATTTTCTACTCGGCAGACCCACAGTCGGTCGATAGGGATTACGAATCATCGTTTGTGAAAAGTTTTGTGCTTCTTCGATGAGTTCGTGTGGTTTGTTTTGATAATCGTCTTGGAGACGGTGTAAAATTTCAATAAGTCCTTCTCGACGTCCCCTAAATCCTCTTCGAGGAGGAAAGTAGGTTCCTGCAAAAAGTGGTAAACCCTCGAAAGTCATGATCACGGTCATGGGCCATCCTCCACTTCCCCTCATCTTATAGACCGCTCGCATATAGATTTTATCGATATCTGGTCGCTCTTCTCTATCGACTTTAATGGGGATGAAATGTTGGTTGATGAAGGTCGCAATTTCGATATCTTCAAATGATTCTCGTTCCATGACGTGACACCAATGGCAGGTGGAATATCCCACGCTTAAAAAAACCATTTTATTTTCACGCTGGGCGCGTGCGAAGGCGTCGTCAGACCAAGGATACCAATTGATGGGATTATGGGCATGCTGGAGTAAATAGGGACTGGACTCGAATATAAGACGGTTGATGTATTTCGGGTTTCCTTGGCCATCTTTGTGATGGGTCCTTATTTCATATCGTCCTGTTTGTTGATTGGCTTCTTTATCAAGTTGAGATTGAAGATTCGCGTCAGCTTGGGTACCCGGGAGAGCAGGATCTGGCTCGTTGGGTTTTTCGGGTCGAGTTCCCACATCAGAGGTGTTGAATGCTGCGCTATTTTGACAACCGGACAATAAGAAAAGCAATAAACAGAGACGTTTCATCGATCTCGCCTAGGGGTATTAAGATTTAAGAAAGAGAATTAATAGGGACCTGAGCAAAGTGAAAGGAAAAATAGAATAGATTGTCTAGGAAGAGCCGTAAGAGGGTCAGAAAGCGCTAAACTTTTTTTCTCGCCTTGTTGTCTGTGATTGGCCAGGACTTGCATTTACTAGTGGGTTTGAAATATTTTTAATTGAGTTATGTGAATGTATTTTCTCATAACCTATCATCCGTCAACATCATCAGCAGTCGCGCGCTTAGACCCTGGCAAATAAACCAAAAGAGCCTCCTGAAGTACCTTAGGATGCATCCCTGTCTGAATCCCCGTCACAGCATCCATCAACAGTAATTTCGCATCCTTCTCTTCACCACTCCGAATCGAAAGCTTATCTGCAATGGGCAACGCAAACATATTGGCCAACATCGCACCATAAAGCGTGGTCAAGAGAGCCACCGCCATCGCTGGACCAATGGTTGTCGGATCAGACATATTGGCCAACATTTGCACCAAGCCAATCAAAGTACCAATCATACCCATGGCCGGTCCCACATCCCCAATAGCCGTAAATATCTTTTGACCAATCTCGTGGCGTTCAACAGTCTTCGAAATATCGATCGTCATCGTCGTTCTCAAAGTAACCGGATCAACATTATCAATCATCTTTCGAATCGCATCTTTCAAAAAAGGTTCGGTGATCGTCTCTCCTTCTAATGAGACCACACCTTGACGACGAGCCTTTTCTGCCAACTCAACACAACGATTGATCAGCGCCTGATTGTCATCACCTTTAAAGAAAAAAGCCTTAAGCGCAATCTTAACCGCGCCCAGAATTTGGCCGATACCAAATTTCATCATGACCACAAAAACAGAGCCACCCATGACAACAAGTAGCGAGGGTATGTTGACAAAGAGCATAATCCCACCCTTGCCTTGAGCAATACCAAACCCGACTATACCGATAGCTCCAACCAGTCCCACGAGTGTCGCCAAATCTGGCTTCATACGCATCCTCTCAGAGCGGTGGACGATTCAATCATTACTCGATAATGCTAGCCTGGACCGCTACTGAAAGCCAAGAATTATCAGTTCTTTAGGATTCATTCCGGGGCTTGCTCGGCAAGATTTTTCAAGTGTTCCTTAATCTGTAAACCACTGACATCATCCACATTGTTTGCGTGGATAATAAAAGCACGAGCATCTAAATCTCCTGGCTTGATCAAGGCTGTGTCGTTCTGGTTTAAGACAATTGTGATCCGACGATTCTTGGCTCGATTCTTGGCAGTATCGTTAGACACCCGTGGTTGGGTATCCCCAAAACTACGCACGGCGAAACGGGCCGATGGAAGTGTCTTCTCAACCAATGCGTTCAGCACAGAGACCGCTCTCGCCGATGCCAATTCCCAGTTTGAACGAAATCTTCGAGATTTAATGGGTCGGTTATCGGTATGACCAATAATTGTAATTTTACCATCGGTCTTCTTGAGAGTCGCACGTAATTTTTTAGCGACCTTCTTGAAAGACCTCTTTAAAGTGGCACTCCCCGAAGTGAAAGTAACCGATTGTAACAATCTAATCTTGATGGTTTCCCCATCCTCTTCGATCTCAATGCGGCCCGCCTCAACTTCCTTAGACAGATCCTCTTTCAATTTGGCGCTGGGGTCGGGGACTTTCTCGACTTCAATATTCTCCAAAACCTCTTTAAGATCTTCGATATTCTCAATAGTTTCCGGTTGGCCACCCAGCTCGTTGACCATAGACTCGACCATCTCTTGGTAGGTCTTCTTCTCCACAGTGGCCGAAGCACAAAGCATAACAAAGAAACACATAAGGAGGGACATGAGATCCGCAAACGTGGTTACCCACCCAGGTGTTCCACCACCTGCCTTGGGCTTTTTGCCGATAGCAACTGCCGGACCCGCTGGTTCCTCGGCACTTGTATCAGCTTCCTTCCCCGCCTTGCCTTTCTTGCTATTTTTTTTCTTTGTTGGTGGCGCCATTGTGCCGAAACCCTGTATTCTCCTTAAGTGTAGGGTATTTTCAACCTAAACAACAAGATCCCCAAACCGTATTACGACTACGAGACTCTATGGCTGACGAGAAACCAAAAAGAAAAAAGAAAAAGAAGAATGCGGAGGACCAACCCAAGAAAGAGAAACGCCCAACAGCCGCATCCATCGACGATGGTGGTAGTAAGGCAGCTGCGGGTGGAGGTTGGATCACCACTTTTGCGGATCTCATGTCCCTCCTTATGTGCTTCTTCGTCATGATCCTATCCATGTCCACCATCTCCAAAGAGAAATTCAAAGCCATGCTCGAAGGCATGACCGAAGGCCTCAATATCAATCGCTCCACCATGGTCGTTCAGAAAGTAAACAACCAAGTTACCAAAATTCTAAAACAAAAAGTCCAAGAGCAAGAACAAACCTCTGTCGATATTGAGAAACTACGAAAGCTCCTAAGGCCCATAATCAAAGCCAAACAAATCGAGCTTGTGATCCGAGATCGCGTAATCGTTATTAGAATACTTCAAGGTGGATCCTTCAGGCCCGGTAAAGCAAAACTCAAACGCAGTTTCATGCCCGTCGCGAGAAGATTAAGAAAAGCACTGACCCAAATTGAAGGCTCCATTGCCGTCGCCGGTCATACAGATAACAGACCCATAAAATCGAGAAAGTTTCGATCCAACTGGGATTTGTCTGGGGCAAGAGCCTACTCTGTGATGCACGAATTACTAAAGGAAAAATCAATTCCATCGAATCGGTTCGTTCTAAACGGCCAGGCAGAAACCCAACCCCTTCTCTCCAACAAAAAAGCCGCAGGAAGAGATAGGAATCGGCGGGTCGAAATAATCATCCAGCAAGATGACCTCGGATACCTCGAAAAAGATCACAAGAATCAGCCCAGCAAGACCAAATCCAAATAGAAGCAGTAAAAAATAACTTGCTCCAAACTTGGTCACAACGATTTAATGGAGGGGAAAGTACCCCGAAAGAAATGAATGAGAGGGGTTTTGCAATGCCACCAAGCTCAGGAACAAAAGTGGCAAAGCAAACCCGTGAATCTAGGGGTTGTCAGCCTCCACTCTGCGCAGTGGGAAAGACGTCCGAACCCTCTGACTGCCGCTGGTTGTCATAAGTGGGCACTGAGAAGTCACTATCTGGGGAGATGAAATGGGTAAAATCTTAGTCGTAGACGACGACGCTACAATACAAGCTCTTGTTACACACGCATTCAAATCCACCGGCCACAGTCTGACCCAAGTCCCCACCGGGCAAGATGCCTTGGATTCCATGGGAAAAACTGCCTTCGACCTGATCCTCTTAGACATCAACCTTCCCGATATCCCAGGCCCTGAGATCCTACGCCGCATTCGAGAGGTAGACTCAAACACCCCCGCGGTACTACTAACAAGAGAACATTTATCCTCTACCATTGGTCCCATGCTACAACTCGGAGTTAGTAGTTACATTCACAAACCCTTTACTCCGGGGCACTTAAGGGGACGTGTTTCTGCCATTCTCGACCGAAGCATCTCGGCTGATACAGGGACCGAAACAGGATCAGATGAGTTACAGATGGAATGTGAGTTCGGCCACCTACTCAATAAAATGATCTCGACATTGAAAATCGAGGAAGCCGAAGCAAAGGCTCTTCTAAAAGAGCCCTATAAAGGGGTCTGGCCTTCCTGCAAAGATTGGGCACGCAAGCACCTCACGAGCACGACCAAACTCAGCGAAGTGCCCGAAGAACTGCTCCACTACTTCCAGTTTGAAAAATATGTCTCGGATTTGCAAGAACGGCATGAGCTCTTCGTGGTTGAGTACCATAACGCTGTCCACATTTTCCATAGACCCAAGCCCACCCAATAAACACGCCATATTCTCGATTTGATGCAGCGTGACCACCCCTGTTGGTGACTTTAATTGTGGACGTAGGCACCGGTCTAATTATGAGTTGTCATGGAAGAGATCAATATCTCAATTTCGACCGAATCGATATACTCAGCCGCGATCAAATAGGAACCGAAAATGCCACCTCCACCTCCCCCAAAGAAACCGATCACTCGGTTCTTTTGATCGAAGATGCGAATTCTCCCATGGAGAATGACAATGAAGACAACAATATTGGTGTTTTCAACAGGGCAAAAATGATTCGAAAAATGACGAGACACCCACCGATGAAGACCAATCATGAGCTAATTTGAAGCCCAAAAAAAAAGTTTCAGATCACTTCCCCGGCAGGATTAGCTTTCGCTGAAAATCCAGAGCCAGTACATGGGTGAAAAATGTCTCGGCATTTTGATTCATCCATTCAATGATACGCTGGTAGTGCAGAAGAAATCGCGTTACCTGATTTCGGTCCATACCCGATGATGGAGCTGCGGCATCAGCCATCACATTTGATTTTTCTTGCTCCAAACGCCAACCCACCACCGTTTCGAATGACGGCGACTTAAGGTAGACACTTGAGTGAAATCGGTTCCAATACTTTTCGTAACCATCAATCTGCTCGTTTACATATCGCCGCCAAAGACAATCGGCATCCTCTTCTGCCTCCATCGTGTTTCGAGCGATAACCAAACTTGACTCCGGTTGCACCAAAACCCCCAAACACCACCCTTCAACCAAAATTACTTCCGGCCTCTGGCCCGTGACCCTGGTCGTGCCAACTCGGTCATCTTTTAACTTATCAAACTTTGGTTTTGCATAAACCCTTCCCTCTAATTCAGCTTCAACATGCTCAAATAGCAACGGCAATTCATGCGTGCCCGGCACACCTCTCACACCCAAAAGTGAATGAACCCCCTGGGCGAGCTTCAATCGCTCGGCCCTACACACATAATAATCATCCAAGGAAAAAATAACACAGCGCCGTTTCTGGGCTTTTAAGACCCTTTGAATATCCTGCGTCAAAGTTGATTTCCCTGACCCAGGTGCACCGGCAATTCCACAAACGATAGATTTCCCTTCACTTTCACCTTCTAAGGGAAATACCGTACTCATCACAAAATCCAGTAGGTCCATGTCCATCAAACTCCTTACGCTTCCACTTCGAAATTACATAATATCAAAAAGAGCTTGCAAAATATTCCGTCAGGAGTAAGCAATTCTCTGAGTTCCTTGGGGGGGAGCATGCCAACACAATTCCGAGCTCTAGTCGAGCTCGATTCGGAAATTGATATTATCAAATTCGATATTCTGGACGGATTACATCAAAGTCTAAAGTCGATTCCAACAAAATTACTCTTCGACCATGATGCAATAAGATTGTGGAATCAACTGAGAACATCCCATGAACTATTTCCGTCCACCGCAGAGATGAACCTGCTCGATGAGCACATTGAGCCAATAGGAAACTTGATACCCGAAAACACCGCCTTAGTCGATTTTGGCTGCGGACGCGGTGAAATAGCCAAGAAGCTACTCGCCCACACCGACACCATTGAAACCTATATTCCAATCGACGCTGCAAGTCAGGTGTTAATGGAAACAGTCAAGGATGTCACCGACCATCATTCAAACTTAGATATCATTCCGGTCCATGCAGATTTTCAAAAACAGTTCTTTAAGCTTCCGCTCCCAAAAGAGAAAAATATCGTCGCTTTGTGCTCAAGCACCAGTATCGGGATGCTCAACACAACTCAACTCAAAGAATTTCTTCATCAAGTATTCGGTCGGTGCCACCCAAAAGGTGGACTCTTAGTTGGACTAGAACTCGAACCAGAAGAGAACAAACGAGATCTCGTTTGTGAAGAGAAAGAGGGTCTTTGCCAAAAATTCGGACTTCATCTCTTAGAACGCATGAACAAAGAATTCGACATGAATTTTGCACCAAACAAATTCAAATACAAGTTGAGTTACAATACAGGATTCAAACGGATAGAGATGCTTCTAGAAAGCTTAAAAGCTCAAAGCGTTGCTATTCTCGATACTGAAATCACCATTGATGTGGGTGAATGTATCAAAGTGAATGAGGTGCACACCCATAAGCCCAATTGTTTTCGCCTCTCATGTGAATCAATCGGATTCAAAAACCAATTGGAGTGTTACGACTCCAAAGGAATGACTACACTCCATTATTATACAGCCAGTATTAACCACTTGTGAAAGTCAAAAAGCATGAAGAAACATGAAGTTCCCAGGACCGTTGTCTCTGGGATTTCCCCACTCAAAAGCACTGAATAAAAAAAGACACTTCGGTCGAATAAACTGCCCTCACACCTACCCGTCCCTCCATAGGCATTTTAAATACCGAAGCAATCTCGATTGACAGGCAACCCGCGTCTAACCCAAAGGAAAGTCATACATAGAGCGTCACCGGGGGTAGCGTGTTCTAAGCCAAATAATCCAAGCAAAACGACCAAGCCGCCTAATCATGCCAAGTTTTGTGATTCGGTGAAATTGCCCGTTAAGCATGCTACTGCCTGGGGTTGACCTAGACCTAAAAACACGGTGATTAAAGCCATGGAAACGTCTATTGGGGTGCCGGTGCCACCGAAGAAATCTGCCTTCCCACCAACAGCGCCGCGAAAAACAGCGAAAATGCGGCGACTCTGCTTTCTCCAAGGAACGTTGGGTTAAAGCGCGCAGCCAAAACATACATTACGGGGCGGCTTGTCAACCACATCCACATTCGCGAAGTTCTGGCTTGTCGCTGTGGCCAGAACTTCGGCACCATCAAACAGCTCCACAAAAATCACTGAGGCCCCAAAAGAGCCTCGTTCGAAGGCGCGCTACGGCCCGGCTGTAATGGCATTGATGGTCGTTAACCAATGCGCGGATTCCATTCAGGTGCACGGTATCAAAAAGAACTTTTCCCGAAGCGTCATTGCCTTTGCTCGAAGTACAATGAACACGCTTTTGCACTCCACAGTGGAAATAATGGCTTACATAAGCCGGCCTCTTCTTTAGTCAGCGGCCGCTTGTGAGATGGTTCAAACCGATGAAATTCCATTTAGGGTTCTCACGAAACAAAAGGGCGACAAGGGTTATATTTGGATATCTAGATCTTTCTTGTGATGATGCTTCGGAGAATGCATATTTTATTGTTTATTCCTTATCGCTAAAGCCATGGTCGCATCGAAAATAGAGCAGCAGAGGTGCGCGACGGGACATCTAAAAAACCTGCCGTCGATTCTTAAAACAGTTACAACCGCGTCACCGACCCCGACGGTTCCAGCCGCGGCGGTTGTCTCGCCTAGGTGGGACAAAATCCTTCCACACAAAATGGTCCGACCTGATACCGGGCAAACAACCATGGACACTATCTTGGTTCTATCTCACATTAAAGCAGCAGCAAAGAAGGGCGGCATCGTTGGCATCAAAAGACATCTCGAACTACGACAGTTTCTTCACGGTGAAATTCTCACCCGATTTCATACTTGGTTGCTTAAACGCGGATGTTTCATCCACCAAAGCTCCCCATTGGCAAAGCCATCCATTCTACCCTCTACCAATAGGAGACTCTAAATCGGTTCACAAAAGGTCCGAAAATCCCAGCGACTTCCCAACCGCTGGCAACCCCCGACTTAAAGTTACGTCACCTAAAATCCCGTTATTGTAATGTCCTTGCTCGGAGAATGTCCTAAGCGAAACGAATACACCATCATGAATCAACTTCCACTTTTAGAGTGTTGTAGGCAAAACAGGAAAATCACAAAACCCATGACAGTGGCCTGGCTCGTGAATTAAGCCCACTGAAAGAAGCGTTCATTACCCATTCATTTAATCAATACGTTCTAGAAAAAGAGTCGCTATGGAAAAGAGATTCGCACACAAATAAAAAAGGCTGCCCGAGGGCAGCCATATTCTTTTTCGCAGTAACCAACCACTATAAGATCTTACGTTCTAAACCCAAATGGTTCAAGTAAACTTTATATTTTCTATACTTTTCTAGTTTTTTAAAATGAAGCATTCTGGAACTTCGAATCCAACATCACAAATTATCTGTCACGCTTGGCCCTCTCAGATGCAATAAGTTCCTCGAACAATGCCTCATCATCATAATAAAAACGGCTAATCTGAACACCAACCCCGCGTTCAATCCCTTTTTCTCGAGCTATATGTTCATCGATAACGTAAACAACAGCTCCTTCTGCATGTAGGACAACCATCGGGCCCAAAAGATGCACGGAAAATGGAATAACTTCGCGTAAAGAAAACTTATCCGCCGTCGGCAAGAAAATACCTCGGTGCTTCAAATTACGTTCGTACTCTTCCCAAAATCTAACTTGGGACTCATAAGTAACAGTGAGGCGCTCCTTGAAACCACCCCGGCAGCTTTTAGACTCTGTTTCGGTAATAACTCCTTCTAAAAACTGTATATACGCCTGACTTCGTTCCAAAATTTGAACTCCCATCAAAAAAACAAACGTCAGGGTTTCTCGTTTCGCTTCTTGCCTACACCATCGAATTTCTCCCTTTAACTTTATCTCACCAAACTCAGTAGGCACGAAAACATCTACCATCGATTTCGGTTTGAACCCCTTCTTTCCCCAAATAGCCAGCCCACCCGACGATAAGTCAACCGTAAACCCCTTCAATTTGATTCCGCCTGATTCACACCACACAGGTAGGCGACGAATAAATCGTTTATGTTCCCGATCTTTAACTGTCATGACTCAGACTCTTGCATGGCAAAACTATTATAGAAACAATTACGAAAAAAACCCACAAAAAGTAAAACTGACTGACATCAACGACTCGTTGTTCCAGCGCGACATCACCCACACATCTGCGACTCAAATTCGCCCAATGAATCGGTTGCCAGCGCCACTGACTTCTCACAGAGAGAATCCAACGTTATTTCCTTAACCAATGCACCCTGAAATTTTCTTAATGAATAGGTATAGGTGGGATCGTAGTGATGAGCCAATAAATCGGAAGTAAGCAATTCCCAATCACCGACATCGATCATCCCAAACCATTCCTCCAATCGAACCTGGCCATACCGCCGTACCAAGCCACCCAAACATTTCTTCAACGGTTCTGTATATTCGGTCCAAAACGGGTAGTCACGAATCAAGAATTCCGCTCGAACAGAAAGGGGTACGTCGATCTGCACTCGATAAGCACCGCACATACTTCTCCAAAATTCTGCGGGGCACCGTAACTTTCCAATCGCATTGCTTTCGGCCTCCACCCAAATCGGGCGATTAAGCTCAAAAGATCTAAGTTCCCTTTCCAATCTCGATTCAAACAACTTTTGGGAAGGCTGGCTCTGACCCAACTCTAACCCCAAAAGACTACCTCGATGTTTTGCAAAACCCTCGAGATCTATCACCTGATGCCCTTTTGTCTTGAGACCGCGGAGAATTCGGGTCTTCGCGCTCCCGGTATATCCAGTTAGAACAATCCATTTAAATTGTTTTGGCCAAACCTCTAAGGAACGGCGAACTGAAGAGCGAAAGCTCTTATAGCCCCCCTTTAATAGAGTTGGGCGAAAGCCAATTTCCCCCAAGACCACAGCCAAACTTTTCGAACGACTTCCACCACGCCAACAATAAATTAAGGGACGGAAACCGCCATCATAATCAACGACTCTAGTTTCAAGAATATTGGCAATATTTCTCGCAACCATGGCCGCACCGAGTTTCTTAGCTAGAAACGGAGCTTCATGTCGATAAATCCTTCCCACCCTCTGACGTTCCTCATTGGATAAGACAGGCCAGTTCATGGCCCCCGGTATATGATCGGCGTCATATTCATCGGGAGAGCGCACATCGACAATATGGGTGTGATTCCCATCCGACGGTTCAGATACAACATCATATAAAGAAAGCATCACGGCCCCTTAAGGCATCTCCCCAAAAACTCAAGTGAGAAGTGCAAGGATTAGCTCTGAGCTTCAATCAGGCCAGCCTTAAGGCAAAGTTACCCAACAAGAGGTGTTCCTCCCTAGATTCACCGTATTTATCGCCGCTTTTTGCCTTAAGAAAAAGCGCATAGATATCGCGATATTCGATCATTCCACTCAAAATCTGTAATTGCGGAATCACAAAAGATTTCACCAAAAAGGCCTGGCCGGTCTCGGTTAATGTAATCTAAACCGAGGTCCACCATGTTGTTGGGTGCTTTTCAAAAACTTCTTCGACAGACCCATGAAAACACTCAGCTTACCCTGTATAACTCATCTCTCGGTTCGTCTGGGCTAATATCCCACGAAGACAAACCGTAGCAGAGCCGACTGAAAAGATCTGGGATCGAATACGCACAGCCCAGCTCAACTCTTCTCATTTCTCTGGCGATTCCATAAGAGCACCTACGACATTCATGAATTCACCCGCATCGTAAGCCAGACACACCTCCCTCAACCAAATCTCGATAACCATCAAAGTAGGTAATCACCGAAACCACGCCAAAAGCCATTACTTCCACCACCGCCAATCCAAATGTCTCCTGATAGTTCTCTGAAGGTGAGAGAAAAAATGGGAGAAACAAATGGGAGAAACAAATGGGAGAAACAAATCAATGCATCCTTATCTTCGTCGCTGGTATTGAGATAAAAGAAGATATGAGATTCCGCTCCTTTAGCCAACCGCAACATTTCGAGACAACCAGGATTATCTACACCACCCAAAAGATGTAACTCACAACCAGGAAAAGATGAAAACTGCCGAATCAATGGCAGTAAATAACACTTCGTTTTCCAATCGAGCCTTCCAACATAAAACGCCTTCCAATTTCCAGGTTTCCTCAATGTAACATAGCCCTCCCCCCCCTTCCTCCGAGGAAGAAAACGAAACCAGTAAACGATATTTTATTAACTTCGGTTTCCGCGATGGCCCAACAAAAATTTGGATACCTTTAAAAAAAGGCGGTCCAATACATCGCTCGCACTTTGCGACGTACACAAGATTCCATCACCCTCAGCAACTCGCGACGTCAAGAGATCAAAAACCGCGCCGGTAAAGCGCCGGTAGCTCAAGCGATGCGTTAAACCAAACACCGATGTTTGGGCGCCAAATTGATTCCATATTTTCACCCAAGCCGGAAAACCATGAACAAAATCGGAGCAAAAAATTGCATCAATCTGCCCAGATTCAAATAACTTCACCAGATCCTTCGGACTCTTGATGTTTCGAAGCCTCATTTTTGAGGATATTTCACGAGCTTCAAAAACCTATTGAGAACACATAACGAAGGTGTCCACATTAAACCTAACCGAGCAAAGGGAAAGTATCATGTTCAAATTCGCAACGCGTCACCCCTAATGGCCCGATTCATCTAGCGAAAACGAATCACCTAAGAGGATAGATTTTGCCCCCAAGATCTCCCTCCCCTCCTGAAAGCTAGCAATTCAAAAATCATATTTCCAAAGCTAGACCGAAATGTACTACTTAACCATGGCAAGGAAAATAGACTAAATTCTATCAAAGAGTTGAATGAAGAAAACATTCCTACACACATAGTAACCAGCCCACACATACGACAAAAACGAGGACCACCATGGCTTCCTATTTTTCGAACAAAAGCGTCCTAATCACCGGTGCTGCCAGTGGCATAGGTAAAGCTGTGGCAACACGTGTCGCAAAACAAGGAGGCAAACTTGTGCTTTGGGATATCAACCAAGAGAACCTAGAAGCAACCATTAAGGAACTGGCTCCAATCGCACACCACCCACCCAAAGGTTATAAATGTGATTTAAGAAAGCGGAGCCAAATCTACAGTGTCGCGAAAAGAGTTCAAAAGCAGATTGGTGACATCGATATCCTGATTAACAATGCAGGAATCGTGAGTGGAAAAAGTTTGCTGGATATCTCCGACGACGCCATTTCCGCAACCTTTGACGTGAACACCCTAGCTCTATTCTGGACAACACGAGCTTTTCTGCCTGCGATGATTCAACGAAACACTGGTCACATCGTCACCATGGCCAGTTCTGCAGGATTTATTGGTGCGGCTCGGCTAACGGATTACTGCTCTAGTAAGTGGGCTGCCGTAGGCTTTGACGAATCCCTCCGAATGGAACTCCGCCATACCGCTCCAGGTATTAACACAACTGTCGTTTGTCCGTTCCTAATAGACACAGGAATGTTCCAAGGTGCTCAAACTCGCTTTCCTTTTCTCCTCCCAATCCTTAAAGAGTCGAATGTTGCCGACCAAATTATCGATTCCATTGCCAAAAAACGTCAAAAACTCATTGTCCCCCCCTTTGTAAATTTGGTCCCAATCTTTCGGATTTTACCGACCGCTGTTTTCGACAAAGTCGCGGATTTCTTAGGCATCAATGCTGCAATGGATAAATTCACCGGTAGACACTAGAACCGGTGAACCGCTCCCCTTGCGAAACTGCCAGCATCTTCGTTATGAAGCTGTCCATTATCCAAAGATTGGAAATTAGAAGCGCGCTACCGATATGAAACTGGCTTTTTGCGCACTCCTCACCCATCTCCGGATAACCTTAAGGAGAAAGAGCCGTGACAAATACAGGTCAACATTCCAAATATCCTCACCTTTTTAGTTCACTGGATCTGGGACATACTGTGCTGAAGAATCGCGTTCTTATGGGTTCGATGCACACCGGACTCGAAGAAGAGAAGGGGGGATTCGAAAAACTCGCCGCCTATTTTGCGGAGCGGGCTCGAGGTGGTGTTGGACTTATGGTCACCGGTGGCGTTGCCCCAAACCGCGAGGGATGGGTTAAACCCTTTGCCGCAAAACTAACGAACCGTAAAGAAGCCAAACAGCACCGCATCATAACGGAGGCAGTTCACCGGGAAAACGGAAAAATCTGCCTCCAAATTCTTCATTCTGGTCGCTACGGCTATCACCCGATCAATGTATCCCCTTCCCCAATCAAAGCGCCCATCGGTTGGTTTAAACCCCGTGCTATGTCAAACCGAAAAATTGAAAAAACCATTGATGCATTTGTCAAATGCGCAGAACTTAGCCAAAATGCGGGGTACGACGGCGTTGAAATTATGGGTTCCGAAGGATATCTCATCAATCAATTCATCGTGGCTCATACCAATAAGAGACAAGACCAATGGGGCGGTTCTTACGAAAACCGAATTCGTTTCCCACTCGAGATTGTCAGACGTACCCGAGAAGCACTCGGGAAAAACTTTATCATCATCTACCGGCTTTCAATGTTAGATCTCATCGAAGATGGCAGCACGTGGGATGAGGTTGTTCACTTAGCGAAAGGGATCGAAAATGCCGGCGCAACCATCATCAACACAGGAATAGGATGGCATGAAGCTCGGATCCCTACCATTGCCACTTGCGTTCCTAGGGCGGGGTTTTCCTGGGTGACAGAGAAGCTCCATGGGGAAGTGTCCATTCCCCTCATCACCTCCAATCGAATCAACAATCCTCAAACGGCAGAGGACGTTCTCGCAAAAGGACATGCGGACATGATTTCCATGGCACGGCCCTTCCTCGCCGACGCCGAGTTCATGGAAAAGTCCGAAACAGGCAGAGAAGATGAAATCAATACCTGTATTGGCTGTAACCAAGCATGTTTGGATCATGCCTTTAAGAATAAACGAGCCTCGTGCCTCGTAAACCCACGGGCATGTTACGAATTAGAACTCAATTACCTGCCCGCTAAATCTCCCAAACAAATTGCCATCGTCGGGGCAGGTCCCGCTGGGTTGGCATGTGCCACTATAGCCGCACAACGGGGTCACAAAGTCACTCTTTACGAAGCAAGCCATGAGATTGGGGGGCAATTCAACATGGCTAAGAAGATCCCCGGCAAAGAGGAATTCCATGAAACCCTGCGCTATTTCAAAAGACAACTCGAAATTCATGGCGTGGCCGTAAAACTAAACCACCGGGTCACAAGCGAAGAACTTCTTCAAAAAAAATACGACGAGGTGGTCCTCGCAACAGGGGTTTATCCACGTTCTATTACTCTCGCTGGGCAACAACACCCCAAAGTATTGAACTACGTCCAGGTCTTAAAGGAACAAAAGCCAGTGGGCAATAAAGTTGCCATCATCGGTGCGGGAGGTATCGGGTTCGATGTCGCCGAATTTCTAAGTGAAGAAGGAGAAACTGCCTCTCAAAATGTCGCTCTCTTCCTAGATGAGTGGGGCATCGACCCGAAAAACGAAGTACGAGGCGGCATTAAGGGAATTGAACCCAATCATCAAACCAGCCCCCGAAAAATTGTGTTAATGCAGCGTTCACAAGGAAAATTGGGTTCCAACTTAGGAAAAACAACCGGCTGGATTCATCGAGCCAGCCTCAAAAACCGTGGCGTCACCTTCCTAGACAATGTCCAATACGAAAAGGTGACAGATGAGGGGCTATATATAAAACACGGCACCAAAAGTATCCTCATCGAAGCCGATACCGTTGTCATCTGCGCGGGTCAGAGGCCTTGCCGAGAGCTCTACGAAAACCTCAAAAGTAACGAGGTCCCTCTCCACTTAATTGGAGGAGCAGATGTCGCAGCAGAACTTGATGCAAAACGCGCCATCAACCAAGGTTCCCGGCTCGCAAGTGTTCTTTAGCCTAGCCTAATCTCCACAACACCCTTCCCGGGCGGTTGCTTTACGCCAAAACAATCATCGAAAACCAACCCGTGATATCAAGCAGGGGTTGAAAACCAGGATATCAACTCCTATGAGTACACGGTTGTACCGAACAAGAAGGACAGGGTAAACCAAAAGCTCACTAAACCTAAGAACCCGGGGACCAATCTTCAATGAAATTTCTTCATCCAGAACACGATCAGCACTTGGAACTGTCACTCGATGACGTTTTCATCCTACCACAATTCCATAGCGGACAATCACGACTCAATGTCAACCTTACCCCCCTCGATGGGTTGGGCGGAGCACATCCTCTGGTTTCAGCAAACATGAATGCTGTCACCGGTAAAAGGATGGCTGAAACCATGGCCCGCTTTGGGGGTCTCGGAATTCTGCCCCAAGACATGGACCTCTCAACCGTTGAACGAATTGTCGCTTCTATCAAAACCTCCAATATTCATTACGATACTCCTCTTACAGTAACATCAGATGCAACCCTCAGAGATGTTTTGGGAATCATACGTAAACGGTCTCATGATTTGGTTGTGGTCGTGGACCAAGAGCACCGAGTGCTAGGAATCATATCTCACGCTGACCTAAGAGATAAAGATCAATACACTTCTGCATCACTTCTTATGTCCAAATCCTTAGTCAAACTGCGGGCCGGTGTTTCAAATCGAGAAGCCTTCAATCAGCTCATGGAACATCGAGTTAAGGGAGCGCCCGTTGTCGATAAAAGTGGTCAGCTCATTGGCGTTTTGACAAGAGACGACTCCATAAGAACGGATATCCTCACTCCGAATTTAGATACGAATCAACGATTCAAGATCGGTGCAGCAGTTGGCATATCGGCTGACGCTGCCGAGCAAGCTGAATTCCTCGTTAAGATTGGCGTGGACCATATCCTTCTTGATACAGCCCACGGGCACCAAAAACGCATGCTGGATGCCATCAAGGATGTGCGCAAAGCGATCGGCCCATCCACAGCAATCATCGCCGGTAATGTTTGTACACGAGATGGAACCCTAGCGCTTCTTGAAGCCGGCGCAGATATCGCCAAGGTAAACGTGGGTCCTGGAGCCATGTGTACCACGCGAATGCAAACCGGAGTCGGCCGCCCAACCTTTACGTCAGCTAAGATCTGCGCAGAGGCTGCCCTAAGCGTGAATAAATATATTTGGGCAGACGGAGGGGTCCGCCATGGTAGAGACGCAGCCCTATATCTCGCTGCCGGTGCTGGCAGAGTCATGGTGGGAACAACATTCGCGGGCACTTTCGAAAGCCCTGGAGACATCAAAGAAGATAAGGACGGCCGCCTTTTCAAGGAAAATTATGGGATGGCAAGTGCTAGAGCCGTCAGATACCGCAACTCTACATTAGACCCATTTGAGCAAGCAAAAAAGGCCTTATTCAAGGAAGGAATCTCAAATTCGAGAATCTATTTACGACAAGGAGAAGAATGCATCGGTAGCATCATCACAAATTTTATCACCGGGATTCAGTCGGCACTCACTTATACCGGCTCTTCGGACCTAAAGAACTTTCATCAAGACGTGACTGTAGGTGTTCAAACAGCTTCGGGGTTTCACGAGGGCACACCTCATGGAAAAGTGAGAAACTAATCTTTGCCGATCTCAGACGTTTTCTTAAAGATTAGAGCAACCGTCCCAATCTGTAACATATCACCATCATGCAGGAGCGAAGAATGACACTTTATGCCATTTAGGTACACGCCATTCTTGCTATTCATATCTGTAAAGGAAAAACCCGATTCCCCGCACCTAAGCTCACAATGTTTGCGCGAAAGTAACTCACACTCAAAAGGCAGATCCGCGTGTTTAGAACGACCAATCACATAGAGAGGCTCCGTCAAGTTAATCACCCGTGGACTCTCAGCCCCTTCAACTTGCTGAAGCGATGCTTTCAGAACTCTTTGCGGTTTGTCCACCAGTAAAAGACTTTTACTAACGGTTGTTGTGTCGTCCCAATCACCCATTTTCTCAACACCACCCACTTCAAAGAAACATCTCAATAAAGTATATTTGAAATCGCGCCTGGACCCAAGTCCTTAATGAAGTACGATAGGGAAAGGGTCTTCTCAATCCAAGCCCGATGGTTGGCGAAAAATATTGAATCATACGACGCGCCGTTTCCGGTATGCAGTGGCGGGGAAGCAGAGTTTGATTCCGTAAATTCGAGGACCGTTCTATCCCTATGAGTCTGATGAGGTGATTGGACGTATCGGTGAGTCTAATGGGGTCATCTAGAACAGATGACCCGTCGCCTGGGTCGTTCAAAAAATCATTCCGCCTTAAAAACAGGGGGATTAGACTTGCTACCTACATGGCGAAGCCCCGTGAGTTTAATAAGGTCATTGCATTTATAAGTGAGTCTAATGGGGTCATCTAGAACAAATGACCCGTCGCCTGGGCCGTTCAAAAAATCATTCCGCCTTAAAAACAGGGGGATTAGACTTGCTACATGGCGAATGCCCGGTGAGTTTAATAAGGTCATTGGGTGTATTGCATTGAAAGCAGCTCCAGTGATGCCAGGCGACAAATGAGATCAAAGATGATCCTTTGACCCCATTTAACTCACAGCTATTGTCGCCCATGGTTTTCTATTTCCTGAAAAGATACGGTGACTTAACAACCTCGACGTGTGAGTGCAATTGGGTCAATAGGTTTCCATTGGGCCGAATATTTAGTTGTTACGCTCCTAAACATGTGAAAACTTATGAGCTAGCTGAGTCCTACGAGGACACTTTGGTTGCACTATGGCAGATAATTGGCATTTTAGGGTTTGTTTTATCTAAATTCGTCGTAAGTGTGTCTAGGTCTTTGTTGAGTAGAACAGGGTCAAAATCGTATAAGTATTTGAAATAAAAGTAAGTATTTTAGGATGAAAATAAAAGTTTTTGAATTAGATTGAGTCATACAGGGTCATTTAGAGAGGGGAATAAGGTCACTAGTTGAGTGTTATGAGGGAACTAACTGAGTCATACTAGAGTAATAATGGTACGTTAAGTCCTTAATATCACTAGAGAAAATTGCCGCTAAATATTCTTAAATGAATTAAATAGATTAAACACTAACAAATCTTGAAAGATGAGAAATGGTTCACAAAAGTAAAGTCAGAAAAGTAACACACCAACAACTAGACCTCATCGAACAAGTAGATGAAGTTGCTTTTGATGAAATGAATCTCGTTGAGTTACCCTTTGCATTGCTCACCGATGCAAAAGAAGCACGCCAAAAACCCGTAGTAGAAGTTCCTCTTGGCCCCGATGGTACAGAAGCACTGGTAACCCATGGTCGCGGAAGTGTTCCCACAGCTCTTGCGGAACGCGTCGTCTTGGGACTTTTGTGGCTAACCCAACAGGAAAGTGGTTTTAAGGAAGCAGTGGTTCGGTTCCCTCTTCGGCGATTGGTGGAAGATTATATGTATCCTGGGCGGTTCCAGCAGAATCGAGCCAGTGGGGTATTTATGCAGCGAGTTGAAGAAGAAATTAATCGCGTTGCGGATACGAGAATTCATTCCGAGCGCTGGTATGACAAGGAACTCGGTAAACAGACAAAAATGAATGCGGCGATTATTGATTATATTCAAGTCGTTCATGAGGGTGGTCGAAACAGCGCAAGAGTGGTTGAAGTTCGTTGGGGAGCAAAACTATTTAAGAGTGTTCAAGCTCGTTATACAAAATCGTTGGATGTACGTACGATTTTACGAATTGAGCGGCCCATGGACTTGCGATTCTATCGCTGGCTTGACCGACAATTGGCACGCAAAGTAAGGGAGAGCGTGGCGTCATGCCAAAACTTTGCGAAATTTAAGCTGCTTATGCGTGGCCAAAAAATTGATCGAGGGGGACGGACAGCCTCAAGCTATATCGTTCGTAAGTTGTCAGAATCGTTAGAACGGTTGGATGATATAGGTTTTTCAGTACGGATGACCGTTGATCAGAGCCGGCCAGATTCTCGATTGGTTTTTGAGAAAATTAGCGGCCTGCATAATGAATGTGTTTCGCGGGATGATGCGGCAGAGTTGTTTCGGGTTTTTCAGGAAGAAGCCCACGGGTTGCCAAAGAACGCAGAGGTTAAGCGAATTTCGAAACCAGAGCGCGAGGATGCGACCCGTTGGTTAGATGACTACGGATTTGACCAGGCGGTTTGGATGGTGCGTAGATGTATTGAGCTGCACAATAGGGCGCGTCGCGGGGCGGATACCTTGTTTCGCTTTAAAGCCTTGGGTTTCTATGAAGCAAAAGCCATGGCGGATTTCGAGATTAGTGAGAAAAAACAAGCAGAGTTGCCCTTTGAAGAGTCGAAATCTGTGGAGGAAGCTTGGGATAGCTATCGATTCCAAGAGGTAGAAAAAGCCCGTGAAAATTTGAGTCCGCAAGAATTGGTTGCTTTAGAGGCACTCGCTCAAAGCGAGGTTGAGGTGGAGATGAATAAGGCGAGGTTAAGAACACCTCGGAGTGCATTGAATGCAATCGTCCAAGCAAAATTGGAGGAGATGTTGGTGGCGAAAGTGGACGGGTTAACGGAAGAGGAATTTTTTCGGCAATGGAAACCTTCTTGAGTGGGGCGTTTGTCTCTCCCCTTCCCTGCTTCGAGATTAGCGCGGATCAGCGACTTAATCGGATATAGTAAGTAGGATTTCAGAACTAGGATTTCAGAACTAGGATTTCAGAACTAGGATTTCGGAACTAGGATTTCAGAACTAGGATTTCAGAACTAGGATTTCAGAACTAGGATTTCGGAACTAGGATTTCGGAACTAGGATTTCGGAACTAGGATTTCGGAACTAGGATTTCGGAACTAGGATTTCAGAACTAGGATTTCAGAACTAGGATTTCAGAACTAGGATTTCGGAACTAGGATTTCGGAACTAGGATTTCGGAACTAGGATTTCGGAACTAGGATTTCAGAACTAGGATTTCAGAACTA
>JAYZAY010000069.1:0-20240 GCA_036339465.1 Myxococcota bacterium
CTGAGCCAGGATCAAACTCTCCAAAAAATTAGTTTGATTGTGAAGACTATGTCTTCAACGTTGTTTTTCCAACGAAAGTCGTGAAACTTTCGTGGCCCACACGTACGTTTAATTACTTGCTATTCAGTTTTCAAAGAGCCGATTAAGCTGCTCGCCGCAGCGAGTGAGAGGGGGTATAGAGGAATCTTCTCCCATTCGTCAATGTTTTTATTGGGTGGTTGCGTGTTTATTGTCGCTTTCTTTGATCACGCAGGATCTTGATGAATGACTTGCCTTTCCACAACCCGCCGACTCCCGCTCCGGGAAAGCGCCAGGCAAAACGAATCAGGAATGCTTATCTCAATTTAGAAAGGGCTGACACTGGTTAGAAGGTACCTAAAATCAGCGAAGCATGGGCCCAACAAAAAAAGAGCGGCTGGACCACTCTTTTTTTGTTTCACTACACATCACCAGCTAAAGGGCTGGGACACTGCCTTATTTTTTCTTTGCCACTTTCTTTGTAGCCTTTTTTACCACTTTTTTCTTTGTAGCCTTTTTTACCACTTTTTTCTTTGTAGCCTTTTTTACCACTTTTTTCTTTGTAGCCTTTTTTACCACTTTTTTCTTAGTGGCCTTTTTTACCACTTTTTTCTTAGTGGCCTTTTTTACCACTTTTTTCTTAGTGGCCTTTTTTACCACTTTTTTCTTAGTAGCTTTCTTCTTAGTTGTTTTTTTCGCAGCAGCCATTCTAACCTCCATGAAGGAACACGAATATAAGTAACTTATATATGAATTCTAAAATTGCCCCCTTGAGGTGTCAACTATTTCTAAATAAAGAAGTCATGGAAAATCCAGAACTTAACCAGGAAAGCGCCCCTAAAGCACACTCAATGACCATCGGAAAATTCATCTTGTGTTCGGAATTTGGCCCCTCTGGAGACCAAATAGAGGCGATTAAAGACCTAACCGCAATCTGTGGTCAAAGTGGTTCGGAGCGCGTCTTATTAGGGGTCACAGGGTCCGGAAAGACCTTCACGGCGGCCAATATCATTACCAATATTCAAGTTCCAACTTTGGTCATCGCACACAATAAAACACTCGCAGCACAACTCTATGAAGAGCTGAAAAAACTTTTCCCAAAAAATGCTGTCGAATACTTTGTTTCTTACTACGATTACTACCAGCCTGAGGCATATGTGCCCTCAAGCGACACATTCATCGACAAAGATGCCACCATCAATGACACCATCGACCGGATGCGGCACGCTGCAACCCAGGCACTTTTCGAACGTGATGACGTCATCATTGTCTCGAGTGTTTCATGTATCTATGGTCTCGGATCAGCGGAATCATACCGTGAAATGTTGGTCCTACTAAAACAGGGGGCGACTATTTCCTCTAAGGAAGTCCGAGAGCAACTCGTGGCTATTCAATTTGAAAGAAACGATTTTGATTTCCACCGCAGCACGTTTCGGGTGCGTGGAGACGTTCTTGAAGTTTTTCCCGCCCACCGTGACGAAGAAGCCTATCGTATTGAATGGTTTGGAGATGAAATCGAGAAAATCACGGTGATCGATCCCCTAAGGGGGACTTTTATTCGAGAAGTCCAAAAGGTTTCGATTTTCCCCACGAGTCATTATGTCGTCACCGCAAAGCACCGAGACAGAGCCATCAATGGTATTCGTCGTGAATTGAAATTCGTCATGGATAACTTTGATAGAAACAATAAATTAGTCGAAAAACAACGCATCGAACAAAGAACAAAATTCGATCTCGAAATGATGGAGGAGATCGGTTTTTGCACTGGCATTGAAAACTATTCGAGACACCTGACTGGGCGCCAACCCGGTGAAGCACCGCCAACCCTTTTAGATTATTTTCCTGACAACTACTTAGTTATCATCGATGAAAGCCATCAAACGGTTCCTCAAATTAATGGTATGTACCACGGCGATAGGTCGCGAAAAGAGACTTTGGTGGAATTTGGCTTTCGACTTCCATCGGCCCTCGACAATCGCCCCCTACGCTTCACTGAATTCAAAAAACTTACGAATCGGGTCTTGTACGTAAGTGCTACTCCCGGAGAATACGAACTTGAACAAACCCAAGGCGTAATCACGGAACAGATAATTCGTCCCACCGGACTTTTGGATCCAGTGATCCATGTCCGCCCATCAACACAACAGGTTGACGATTGTCTGGAAGAAATTCGCGTTCGTGTGAAACGAGGGGAAAGGATCTTAATTACGACCTTAACCAAGAGAATGGCCGAAGACCTAACCGAATATTACAACGAGCAAGGAGTGAGGGCATGCTACTTACATTCAGATATAGACACCCTCGAGCGAATAGAAATCATTAGACAACTAAGACTCGGCGAACATGATGTGCTCGTGGGAATCAATCTCCTTCGTGAAGGTCTCGATCTCCCTGAGGTATCCCTGGTCGCAATCTTTGACGCGGATAAGGAGGGATTCCTCCGATCTGAACGGTCTTTAATTCAAACCATGGGTAGAGCAGCTCGGCATGTACAAGGAACAGCCATCCTTTACGCCGATAAAGTAACTGACTCCATGCAACGAGCCATTTCCGAAACCGACCGAAGACGTGAAGTTCAAAAAAACCACAATCGTACCCATGGTATAACCCCTACTACCGTCAAACGAAGTATCAGCGGTGCACATTCGACCCATGCAAAACCGACCTCAAAGCCCACGAAAGACTTTGCCAAAATAAAAACTCCACGACAATTGGAGCAAGAGATTGGTATTCTTCGAGAGCAAATGCGAGAAGCCGCCAAAACACTAGAATTTGAACGTGCCGCTGAATATCGAGACATGATCCGTGAGCTAGAGAATTGCTTAATCAACCATGACCGCGCTTAGTAAAAAGATAGAGGACAAACTAAAGGAACTCCCCACCCAACCCGGCATCTATATTTTCATCGATGCTAAGGGCAAAATTCTCTACATTGGTAAAGCCAAGAACCTAAAAAGCAGAGTCACCAGTTATTTCAGAGGCGGTGATACAAGGTATTTCGTCAAGCTACTTGGAAAGGTTCTTCAAGATATTGAAATCATCGTAACCAATACGGAAAAAGAAGCCCTCCTCCTAGAAAACGAACTCATCAAGAAAAATAAACCCAAATTCAACATCAAACTCGTAGATGACAAACACTACCTCTGAATTCGTATAGATACGAAACATCCTTACCCACGGCTAGAAATACGGCGACAATTCGCGAAAGATGGTGCGAAATATTTCGGTCCCTACAGCTCTGCATCTGCAATTCGAAGGACCCTAACCATCGTCAATCGCCATTTCCAACTTCGAACATGTTCGGACAACGTTCTCAGCCAACGAACAAAACCTTGCCTCCAATTTCAAATCAAACGATGCCCCGCTCCCTGTGCTGTCGAGATGTCTTCGGATGTCTATGGTAAGAATGTCAAAAGAACCCTCCAATTTTTGAACGGTGATCAGAAAGAACTCATTCATGAATTGGAAAGAGCCATGCTACAACATTCAGAGACCCTGGAATTTGAAGCCGCCGCAGCCATCAGGGACCAAATTAAAGCCATCGAAAAATCACTCGAAAAACAAAATGTTCTGTCCACAGATTTGAAGGATCGAGATTTAATCGGCTTACATCGTCAGGGGCCAACCACACAAATCTACACCTTGATGATTCGCGCCGGTCGAATGCAACAATCGAAATCTTATTTTTTCCCCGATCTAGAAATCGATACCGAATCACTCTTGGAAGATTTCGTTCATCAATATTATCTAAGAGCTAAAATGTTACCACAGGAAATCATCCTCCCTCTGCCTTTGGACCTCTCAACTTTAACCACTGTTATTAAGGAACAAAAAGGTCAACACGTCGCGTTTCATCACCCTCTTCGTGGAAGTAAAGTTAGGCTTCTGGAAATCGTCAACAAGAACGCCAAACAAGCACTCACCGAAACCCTTACCAGAAAAAGCGATAACAGAGACCATCTCAAACAGACACAAAAACTCCTGAAACTAAAGAACCTACCTGAACGGGTGGAGTGCATTGATATCTCACACCACCAAGGCGATAACATTGTCGGCAGCTGTGTATGCTTTCTCCACGGAAAACCCGCGAAGAAGCTCTACAAGAGATATAAAATCCGCTCTACTTCCACACAGGATGACTATAAATCCATTTACGAAGTTGTTTCTCGGCGTCTCCGGCGCGGCCTAGAAAACTCCGACCTCCCCACCCTCCTGGTTATCGACGGCGGTAAGGGACAACTCAAATCCGCCGAGGCCGCCCTAATCGATCATGGGGTTGAAGACCTCGAGCTCATCGCTTTGGCAAAGTCCCGCCTTAAAAAAGAGAAAGGCCGCCAACACTATTACAGCCCTGAACGCGTTTTTAAGTGCGACATGAAGGATCCTATTGCCCTACCCCGACACAGCACCACCACCATGCTGGTAACTCAGATTCGTGATGAAGCACATCGTTTCGCTATCGAATACCAGCGAATGTTGGCCAGAAACAAAAACCGCCGATCCGTACTCGATGACATCCCGGGAATAGGCCCCAAGCGCAGAAATCTATTGCTCAAAAAGTTTGGTTCCGTGAAAAATCTCAAAGAAAGAACGAAAAATGAGATTGAGACATTACTAGGCCCAAAACTCACCCAAAGCCTACTCGCTGCTCTCCGAGATCTCCATTAAAGCTTCGAGCAATCACTGAAGCCAAATCCTCTAAAATTCCGTTCTTTAGAGACCAACACCACCCTACTTTCTACCTTCATAAATTGTGTGAGCAACCCAACCCAAGTGTGTCTTCTTTTTCACGCCGAAGATTTGCCTTCAAGACATGGAATCCATTAAGATTCGAAAGGATTTGCAAGCCCACCGACTAAGCGATAAGGGTGGACTGCAATGGACTATTGTTCGGGGCCTAGAGACAAGGCGGGGCGATGTTGGTTAATAAGATACGAATAGGATACCTACTGACGAGCATCGTGATGCTGAGCTTGTCTTTTTCTGCTACGACCTTGGCCCAGAGCGCAGGGGACAACGGATTTCGAATCGGAAAATTGCGATTGCATCCAAGTTTCAATGTGATCAGTGGTTATTCAACCAACCCCAACCGACTCCAAGAAGCATCTCGTGGTGACGCCTCCATCAGCGTCTCCCCCGGACTGGACTTGAATTTAAAGTCCCCCAAAATCGATCTCTCGGGCTCCCTCAATTACGACTATCGCCACTACCTCGGTATCAACGACACCGACACCGTCAAACTCTCGGAACTCAGCCGGCACGCCGCCAACCTCTCCCTCCACGCTGCGCTCATGAAAAAGACCCGACTCCCCATCGGTATCTCACTCAGTTATGTCCGCGGGGATGAGCCACAAAACAACACCCAAGGAACGAAACTTGCTTACAATCGAATTTCCGGCAACATCGACCTCAAATACAAGCCCGGGGCCGGCGCCTTAATTTGGAGTGTAAACTTGGCCCCCTCCGTCAATCGATTCGACGCCGATACAGCCGATTCCTTCGAAACCATGACCTTGAACACCACCAGCTCGCTCCTCTGGAAATTCTTTCCCCGCACCGCCATGTTCCTAGATGCCAACTACAATGCCACCCGCTATCTCAATGACAGTGACCAGCAAGATGTTGGCGTCGCGCATGGTAATATTGGCCTATCGGGACAACTCACCTCCAAAATGTCCACCCTCTTCAAGGTTGGGTATGGCGACAATCTGCTTAGCGGCGACGCGCATCAGAGCTCGGTGGTGGGCCGAGTGGAATTCAAATACCGGCTTACCCCCCGCACCCGAATTACCCTCGGCGCTGACCGAGGTATTTTACCCGCCACCGTCTACGAATATTACGTGCGTTCCGGAGGCTTTCTCGGAGCGGAGATGAAGTTTGCCAAGCGCTTTGTGGCGGCTTCAAAAATTGATGTGGGGCTCATCGAATATGGGCCCAACAGCACTCGGCCAGACAAGGTCGACGAAGCAGCAGACTCAACTCTACGTAGAACCGATTTAGACATCAGTGCTGAAACCGCCCTCAGTGCCAAAATAAGAAATTTTTTGGTTCTCGCCCTCTCCCATAAGCTCTACTACCGAGATGCCCAGGGCTATACCACCCAAACAGCAGCCACCGACGGCAATCCCGCCGCGACCATAAATTACGGTTATGTCGTGAATGAAATCTTTTTCCGAATCGCCGCACGTTATTGAGACACGAAAACCCACCCGAATGTCTCTGAAATCCATCTGGTTTTGGCCGTCTAGACAAAACGCTTAAGCCCGATTCGAAACCCTCATTTCAAGTTAAGTTTTCGTTCGTGCTCATCGGGGACGCCGAGGCGGTGATAACTGCCCAACCGCCACTCCGTCAGCCACAATTTCGCGCTCGCGCCAAATTCATCAATTCCCCCCGGCAAAGTTGTCCATAGGTCCGGTTCCGCCAGACTCGCCACCATCCGGTAGGCAGGGGCCACCCCTTCGGTGGCGCCGCCTCCACGGATCACGCTCCCCTGACAAATCGTCGCCGGCGAACCTGGCACCGACAGATAGTCGGAAAATGGTGACGACAGCCCCGGTGGTAATCCAGCCACCCCAAAAGGCTCCATGCGCACCCTCTGCACCTCACCCCACGGCGACACGTCATCAAGCTCAAAACCCGTGAAAGACCGCCTTAACCTCTCTCCTAAACTTCCCTGCCAAATCAAGTCATTGGAAATGAGTTCATCCAAGCCATTGAGCCACCACAGAGGCAATTCCGTTTCCGCCAATGCCCAAAGAAACCAATCCCCTCCGAGCTCTGGGGCAACTTCCTTCAAGATCCGTTGCCGACAAAGTTCGAAGGCATGGGCCCCACGACTTTCAAGATCATAATTTAAATCCCATGCCGCCAAAATTTTCTTGAAGGGACCCTCCGGCAAGATAGACAAGAATCTAGGCCTAAGGCGCTCCGCCTGGGGGGAATATAAATCCAGTTGAATCCCTCGCATGGTATCAAAACCGTGGTCTCGCCGCTGATTCAGCAAAGCTTCAATTCGACGGTAACGGTAGTTGGGTTGTGCCAAGGTGGCCATATTGGAACCATCCGGAGCCAACCGCGCCTCATTGGCGCTAATCAGTAGGTCATCTTCAGGTGAAAAACGTAAGGTATTCTCTCCCTCCCAAAAACCACTCCAAGAAGTGTCGCCCGCGGGTTTCGGATACAGTCCACTAAAACCATTGTCTCTTCTCGGCACTTTCCCACCTTGATAATAGCGGATCTCGCCGCCCTTATCCGCAAGAACCCAATGAAGACTCATGGAATCAATCCCCTGCAGAGCTTTCTCACCTTGGTGTACATCCCCTGCCAGAGGAAGACGCAAATAGGACTCAAGCGCCGAAGCTGCTCCCTTCATGGCCGACCACCTAGCGACCAAGAGCGGGTACTCAGGCTCATCCATGGCCATGGAAATTCCGTAGGGTGTATCCAAGACCTTCTTGGTTCGCGCCCCCCGAAATCGCCGCGGGATTTCGATGGTTCTAATGCCTTCGCCGGGAAGCAACTTCGCCTCCTGCTCCCCCAAAATCGCCAGATCCACATTATCTGCCACCGCATTGGTGCCAGACCACGCCAGATTCGCATTTCGCCCCACACCGATTCCAGGAAGGCCGGGAATCGTAGCCCCCAACCAAAAATCGTCGGGGAGCTTTACCCGAACTTCAATAAAAAGTGATGGAACCTGATTCACCTGCAAATGCGGGTCTCCGCACAAGATCGGAAAAGACTCGATGGACCGTGAAGGACCAATGGCCCATGCATTACTCCCCCCCAAACGCCCCGTGGGATTGTAGCCAGAAAGCGACGCGCCACCGCCCAAACCGTGAAGCGCCTGAGGCTCCCAATTCTTTAGATGCGGCTCAAACATCAATTCCATCCAGCGCACCGAGGCGCCCTCCCGAACCGCATCCACCACCGCTCTCTCCATTCGTTCCTGACAGAGTGCCTGGCTCAAATAGGATGAAACCAATACCGCCGATACCGTGGACGCCAGGCTTGGCCCTTCATTGCGCCCCAATAAGCCGCGGAGCCCAAAGGGCAATCCCTTGCGACGAAAGCCATGTTGCCACCCATCCACGTACCCCTCAAGCCAATCACGGCCTTCTGAGGACAAATTCGAGACTTCTTCCTCCCCCACCTTCGGAATATTAAATCGCCGCACACTGGCATCAAGCTCTTCCAATTCCTTCGTGGGCCAAATCCACTGTGACAACCTTCCTGCGGCTGCGGTGTGAAGTAGTAGGGACTGCAACGGTCGATGGTGCCCATGGATCCAACCGATACCCCAGTACGCTTCTCGAATATTGGAAGCCCACACACCGGGAATACCATGACGGTCATAGGAAATACTTGCCTCTACCATAGCCACACATATATCCCGTTCGTCTGGGTAAACACCACAAATCCAACCGTACTTTCCCTCTTACAACCAACGTTATTTAACAACTCAGTCCAAGAAACCGACCATAAACTCATCGATCTTCTCCTCATTTCTACCACGACGAATCGGGTTGCCGGTGGGCTCACCCTAGAAACTGAAGACGACGAAAAAAAAGAGCAATCCCCTCATTTCCCCGCCCCAAAAAAAGGGCCCACAACCAACTTGAGAGCAATCTTTGTAAATTTCCCCTAACAACAAGCATAGGCGCTTTCCGAAAAGATGAGTGCGGAAATTCACTCGCTCTACCGCGCATCCAGCAAGGCCTGTATTCAATTGAGAAGTCAAGACGGAGAAAAATTGGCAAGGGTCCCACACGCGCGCGGCCAAAGCCAATTCGAAGCCGGCTCCACAAAGCCCCTTTTCCCAGCACCAAGAAATGGAGAACCTTCTCAGACGACATCAATCGTACAATATCCGAGACACTAAAAGTCCCTTGGTTCACGATACACACAAACCTAGGTGGCCATTCTCTTTTTCATCATTTTGCTCTCCACATTTATCTTCCCATGATTAAGGGATTTAGACCGAAACACAATCACCAGTGCCACCACCTATAACCCCTCCCAAATGGGCGCCCAAAATGACGCAACCACCCCGTCAGCCTAGAAAGACCTCGGCTCGAAAAATTGGGATGATGAAATGAGGACCCGAGATGGACTCCTCCGCTGTGCCCCCACCGCGGCCTGGCTTTTCTGAATGGGGTACATTGATGTAAAACCTCGCCCCGCAAACTCCTTGGGAAAAGTCCAACAAATCAAGGCGCATTGTTCGAATCAAACGCACCCACTGAATCAGGGATTCCAATCCGACTTACGAATGATGAGGCGCGTCTCTTTCTTCGCATTGATCTGCTGGTGCCTCCTGAAGGTTTTGCCACTCGCACAATTGATATGAAGGCTACATTTACCCGTGGGAACCTTCTTCCGAAAAAAGGGTGAATCGCCTATCACTCTGCCACCAACCTTGACCTCGCAGCCCGATTCACCAATGGTCATCACACTTAGAAAACCAGACGTGCCTTGGCAGCCAGACGTGGTTCCTCGCTCCCCTTGCCCCGGTTGTCGTTGTGTCGGACGAAAATGATGATACACCTTGGTTGTTTTGCCACCCTTCACCCGAACTTTCGTTGTATATTCCCCAATCCCCGGAGACACCAACCGTAACCCAATGACTTTATCTGCTTTCATCTTCGCTGATTCGACCGGCGTAATACCAAGCTCTACCCCATTCATAAACACCCGGGCCCCCGACGGTTCAGACTTAACCAAAATCTGTCCCCACACACCTTCGTCTGCCTCAAGAACCACGCGGACGGTCTTCAATTCACCCGCCTCTTTCAATTGAATGGCTTGTAATTTCGTCAAATAACCTGGGGCCGAGACTTCGACCAAGATTTTCTCACCCACAGGAAGGGCCAAAACGGTCACAGGTGCGCTACCCCGCACTTCGCCATTTAATCGCACCGTCGCCGACTCAGGCTCACTCACGACCAGCAAGCTGCCCTTTTCGAGCCCCTTCTGCTCATCCAGACGTTCCAATTGGGCTTCAATTCTAAACCCTTGACCTTCTTCAATCCTAAATTCTTGTTCGTAAGGTTTATAACCCTCAGCCCGAATTCTGAGCCTGTGTCTTCCAGGCAGTACTGCCTTCAGTCGGACGGGACTTTCCTCTCCAATCCGCGTACCATCTAGAACAATCGATATTTCTTCGGTCGGTTCGGTCACAATTTCCAGGCTTGTTTGGCGCGTTTGAAAAGCCCAATAGAGAGCCGATGCACAAACGACCATTGTGAACATAACCAATGCGGCTGGTTTCCAATTAAGAGACCCTTTCTCTACTTGTTCTTCAAAAGAGTCGAGCGCCTCTTCTTCTTCGGGTTGAATCGCTTCTTCCTTGCCAAAATCTACCGTCGGCGGGACTTTGCTTGCGCCCACAAGCCCATCCATACTACCAATTTGGGTCTTGTCCGCATCCTTACCAAAACCAAAACCCGATTCGAAAATCATGGTTTTCTCGCTATCGCCATCGGGCATAGAGTCTACTTCTGGCACATGTCCGCCAGCGATGTCATTTTTCTCAGCGACAGGAGACATATTGTAATTCTGGAAAGATTCGAGTCTCTCCCGCTCCGCGGTCATTTCTTGCTCATACTCTAATTGCATGAACTGACTTAGCTTTTTCGAATTAAAAATAGAGCGTTCCTCAATCAGAAACATCTCCATTGCCTCACCTAACTCACCAACAGTTTGGTACCTCTCGTCGCGCTCCCCAGCAAGCGCCTTCATAATAACTCCCTCTAACTCCTCGGGCATATCTGGACAATATTCCCGGGGAGTCGAGACCTCCGCATTACGGACCTTTTCCAGAATGGCAAAATCACTTGCTCCCATAAAGAGTCGTTCACCGGTGATCATCTCATAAAGCAAAATACCCACAGAAAAAATGTCTGCGCGATGATCTAGTTCGTGCCCCCGCACCTGCTCAGGAGACATGTAGCTAAATTTTCCCTTAAGGACCCCA
The DNA here is from genome assembly GCA_036339465.1 of Myxococcota bacterium. Lineage (GTDB taxonomy): Bacteria > Myxococcota > XYA12-FULL-58-9 > XYA12-FULL-58-9 > JABJBS01 > JAYZAY01. The sequence goes on from JAYZAY010000069.1 coordinate 10,997, forward strand.
GCTTGGGTTTTAGAGACTCGGTCCTCGGCCTTGGCTATCCCAAAATCGGTAATCTTAACCTCGCCACTGTAACCCACTAAAATATTCTGAGGGCTCACGTCTCGGTGAATCACATTCAGTGGCCTACCCTTGCCATCCTCTTTACTGTGGGCGTAATCCAATCCTTCACAAATCCGAATAATAATATAGGCCGCCACCGACAGAGGCAGTTTGCGTTCACTTCCGCGGAAATTGTCCAAGATCTGACGAAGGTCTCGGCCTGAAACATATTCCATCGCAATGTAATATTGTTCACGATACATACCCAACTCGTAGATCTGAACAATATTTGGATGGTTCAGTTGCACCGCAATCCGTGCCTCATCAACAAACATATTGATGAACTCATCGTCTTCGGCCATATTTGGGAGAATGCGTTTGATGGCTAGGATTTTCTCAAACCCCTGTAATCCGAAGGATTTCGCCCGAAAAATTTCCGCCATTCCACCGACGTTAACCCGATCTAATAGGAGGTAATTACCAAACTTCACCGGCGTTGCGCCATATAAGGCCGACTGACTTGACATTGTTTTTACCCCTCAATGAGCAACATACCCTGCCATCTCAAATTTCGCAAAACTTCGCCTCCTAACGGTCCAACCACGGGAAAATTTGTGTATCTCAGACACTGACAATTCGGCCCAGGCCCCATCCCCCCCCCTTCGTTCTTCCTACGACGCCGCCCCGTAAATGGCCCAAATGTAGACAAACAGTGACTCAAGTGAGCCGTTTAGGCTTGAATCAGGCTAGCGTGATCACAAAAAAGGCGGCTTTGATGGTGGACGATTCAGCCCTCCATGGACCAATGGTAAAATAAGGCCGTTACGCCCTTGATTTACTCAAAGGCAACCTCAAGATTCAGTGGGAGGTACTCGATACCCAGTTCCCAAATATGGGTGGTCCAAGCCTCTTCCGAATACAGCAAATTCGATTGGAACACCTACTCCGCCCCACCACGAAAACACCAAGCACAGCAAAAGAGAAAGAAATATGGCAAGACGGCATGACAAAGAGACACTATGACAAAGAAACGATTCATTCAGACAGCCGACGTGCTTTCACCGACGCCGTCCCCCCTTTATTCACTCAGGTCTAACTCTTCCTTACGCCCAACCAATCGTTGATAAACACTTAAACCATGAGGGATCTTGGTATCATGCAATAAAACAGAAGACTCCACACGTCCTTGGGCTCCCACGGAAACACCGTTCTGCAAGATTGCATAGGGCCCAACCACGGCATCCTTACCAATCTTCACCGAATTACCAACCAACACCGGGGGAATTAACCGTGAATCCGGTCCTAAATCGACATCTTCTCCCAAACGAATAACGTCGGCAACTTGCTTAGACGGACTCAGTGAATAATCTTCGAGCAAGTCTAGATAACTCAAAGTGAGCTCCCGTGCCAAAACGGCCCGATTCACACTCCAATATAAGGGAGGAGTCCCCGCGTCATACCAGCCACCCTCTAACTCAAAACCACACAAAGTTTTACCGTCAGCTAGGGCTTTTTTATATGCGTACCGAACAATACAAGTTTCCACATCCGGCGGGATAAACTCCATAAATTCTGGTTCTAGAATTTGACAACCAGTAAAGTGCATAGCTCTTAGAGTACTTTCACTTTCACCCGTGCCCAATATTCTGCGAATACGGCTTTCCTCATCAATCTCAATTTTACCATAATCGGCATCCCGTGCCGGACATCGCAAGACCATTGTCCCTAAAGCCGATGATGCTTTGTGGGAATCAATCGCCGCCTGTAAGTCGAAATCAAAGAGAATATCACTGTTCATCACCACGAAAGTTTCATCGCGTAGAAAATTTGATTGTTTCTTTAAAGCGCCGCCGGTGCCAAGAATTTCGTCTTCAAAACTGTAAGATAAATTCACCCCAAACTCAGTTCCGTCTCCCAAATATTTTTCAATGGAATGACCCAAGTGGTGTAAATTGATAACGATATCGACAATACCATGTTTCTTTAGAAAAGAGATGGCGCACACAATAAGCGGGCAGCCACCAATGGGGAACATTGGCTTCGGTAAACTTTCGGTAACAGGCAAAAACCTTTTACCAAATCCCGCTGCAAGAATAAAACCTTTCACAGGTCATTAATAACACTGAGAAAACAAAAGCACCAGACAACGAAACAAATATAACTCTCAAGTACCAAAGCAAGCAAGCACGCCCTAGCGAGGAGCGTCATAATAAAAACCAACCATTCGCCGTCCAACCAGATCCTCAGAGGAACGGACCACGACCAACACATGATTGGTTCCCGGTTCCAACATAATTTCCGGGTTCAATTCAAGGGTTGACTCCTCGAAATTCGAAGCTTTCGTTTTAGTCTCAACTGCCTGATAAAACACCTTTTTATCATTTACAAAGATATACAAATCCCGAAGACCGCCCCGGTATTTAACCGTAAGAGGCATATTCAACCGCCCCACTTTCGTCACGGTTTCCGCCACATTCACATGAACAACGGGAGGCCGGCGATTGGGTTTTTTCAGGAATTTCAACTTTTGACGACGCGCATTCTTCGCCCGGGTCATTGCCATGGAATCCACAAAACCAACGCCGAATTTTGGAGTCTTGAAACGTATCCACCGCTGCCCGAAAGTGGCGTTCCCCACCAAAATTGACTGCGGCTCCAGATAACCAAGGATGGGCATCTTCTCATCGGCACCTGCATAAACATTCAAGGCCTGCTTCTCCACTTCCAAGGCTTTTCCTGTCTTACCTTCAGCCAACACACCAAGCACAGGCAACTCGATAACATCGCTTAAGGATACACCCAATTCATTGTCCCAAATAGACAACCGTAGCTTCACAGTATCTTTGTCCGGTTTTGACCGAATCGAAAAATGCAACCGGCTCACCTTACTAGACAATTTATTAAATTCACCAAGCTGCTGGCGTCCCACATCAAGGAAAAGACTCTGACCACTCAGATTCTTGAGAGCAAGCATAGCCTCCGGTGCATCTCCAAGCCCTTCGTTGGCGACGTTGATCACAAAATCAACTTCCTCACCGACCTGTAAAACCCCATCACCATTGCCACCTTTGGTGTCATCCAACCGAAATTGGTAGGCAAAAACTGGACGGGCTTTTGGATTGACCTTGAGCAGTCTTTCCGTGACAACAGGCTCGGCCAACTCCATGCCTATTCCAAGTTGTAACTCGATATTGTCCGCACGACGGCTTAGGCCTTTCGGAATCTTCACCGTGCTAGACCAACTTTTTTGTCCACCTGCCTTGATGTAACCAAAGGGAAATTCAAGGCTTCGGAAAAACGGATTCTCAGAGTTGGTCACCCCAAAGAGTCGATGAATCTCCGAGCTACCCCGATTCGTCACTCTCGCGACAATCTTCACTTCATCGCCACATTGACATTCAGCCGCATCCTTTTTGCCTCCGCATTCCACCTGTAAAGTTGCCTCCACGTTGGTCAGCGCCGCCCTCAATCCTTCGTTTTCCCTATTCTTACTCCAATCGACGCCCAACTTCTTCATCGCGAAAGCAATCTGCGCCTCCTCTTTATCTTGAACTTTAGCCATCAATGCTTGCGCCTGCTTTAGGATCTCGGAACGTTTTGTAACTTTGGTCTCTGCCAAAATCTGATGCGCAAGTTCGATCTCAAAATCAGACATGAATTCATCCATACCGGTTTCCTCTTCCGGCTTCTTTTCAGTTTCTTCATGCATTAGGTGGACGATACGTCGACGGGTCATTTTCAGAGATTGAGCCGACGCAGGATGCCGGATCAAATGTTGCTGTAAGTCTTTTTCCCGCGGAGTTTCATTATTCCAAAATAGATTCACAGTCTCATCGGAGACTGTCGTCAACCAGACTTCGATATCAGGCTCAATACCCACAGACTGGATCGAGACATCACCGGGGGTCAGATATTGCGCAATGGTCAACTTCAAAGCCGAATCGTCTTTAAAATCATAGAGAACTTGAACAGATCCCTTACCGAAAGTTTGTTGGCCAAGCACTATTCCGCGATTCTGGTTCTTAATGGCGCCTGCAACAATTTCAGATGCCGAGGCACTCCCGGCATTCACCAACACAACCACTGGATAACCAGTTTCAGTCCCTGAAAAGTGGGCGGATTTAACCTCACGGGTTCGATTTCCTTCACCCACCGTAATGACCAATGCCCCCTCCTCGATGAAACGGTCGGAAATGAGTATTGCCTGATCCAAGAGCCCACCTGGATTATTCCTTAAGTCCAGTACGAGCCCTTTTAATTGTTTCTTGTTCTCAGACTTCAACGCTTTGAGGTGCGTATCTAAATCGTCATAGGTATTGCCCTGAAAATTCTTGATTTTGATATACCCAACCCCTTTAGCCATCAATTTGCTGGTGACACTCTGAATCTTAATGATGGCCCGAACCAATCGGAATTTTTTGGATTCGTTCCAACCTTTTCGTTGGATCCATATATCGACAGCAGTTCCTGGCTTCCCCCTTAAACGGGACACGGCTTCTTCCAATCCCATATTGATGGTCGACTCTTCACCGATCTTCACAATCTGATCCCGAGCCTTCAGCCCTTCCCGAGCCGCGGGAGTTCCACTGATGGGTGAAACAACCGTAAGCGCACCGTCCCGTATCGAGATAACAATTCCCAATCCCCCAAATTCGCCGCGGGTTGACAACTTCACTTCGTCGAAATTTTCAGGCCTCAACAGCACCGAGTGAGGGTCCAAAGTCCGCAACATGCCGTTAATTGCAGCGTATTCGATGTCCCGCTGGCGATCAGCTTCCTCGATCTCGCTCTGCAAAAAACGAAAAATCTGCTGCAGCGCCATCGTGATTTCCCAGAGTTGGTCGATCTTCTCAAGCTTAAACTCCCTCGACACCGCACCCACTCGAACAATTATCTGGCTACCCGTATCCACCCCTTCCACGATGACTTCGGGGATCGTCTTTTCGATCTGGTTAAGTGCCGCTTTAAACATCTCGTCAGGTTTAACCCTTAAGGGGTCGACGTATTTTTCCCGAATCAACACGATAACCCGACTCAGCGTTTGGTGTGCCGTGAGATCATACTCACTACCAAAGGCCCCTTGAACCGCGGTTGAAAGGAGATTCCGAGAAGCGACAGTAGGCTCCGCCGTGACAGACCCCACCGGTAACTCTGTTTGTGAAACAAATAAACTAACGAGTGCAATTGCACCTGAACTTATAATCATAGCCATAGCGATTTTTCTTCGTGCCAAGATTTATCTCTCCAACGAGCGGGCCGTCCAACAGCCTCGATGCAGACCAAATCTTTAATACCGATTAAGGTCTGCAAGCAAATGAACGTCGTCACCAGTCACTTCCAACTCATTTTTTTTGGGGAACTATGTCCCACTACCCGTATGCATTGAACATCTCTCCATCATAAAAAGCGCATACACAGACACTTACTTATCCACTAAACTGCTCAAGGTCGAGAATGTCGTGGTTTTTATACGGCAACTCTTTTCCTTTGTAGACGAACCCGATAGATCGATACCCATGATTCGAGCGATATATAATAATCAAAGCAGCCTGGTGAATAATATTGTTTTAACAGCGGTTTTATTCACTGCCACAACTGCGTCTGGGCAAGACGATCCACAAAAAAAAGAGTATTTAAATCCAAGTCTTCGCCAAAATGGAATACCCACCACCAACGTCCAAGGAACCCATCTGCAACCGTTTTTTTACGACAATCAGAAGCTGCACAACGTCTTCGAGGCATACGAATACGAAGCCACCATCGAATATTCTTGGGAAACCGGTGGAATGTCCAAATCTGGCAAGAGTCAATTTACAGTCGAAAGTGATAGCACAACCCGACAAACAAGGATCCGCCTGAAAAACCAAGATCGAGAAATTGAACTCTTTAGAGACGACAAATTCACCCTGCTACGCCACAACGACGGTCATTGGAGACAGGTAAGAATGACGGGGCAAGAACTTGAGCGCTGGTATATCACCGCCCTAAGTGCCCCCCGCCAAGCCATCGACCCCTCTCTTCACAGGCTGGCGCTAACGGCAAGTCAAAACGCCAAGTTTGGGGGCCAAGACGTGACTCGCTTTAAACTCGTCGTCCCGAATTCCAAAGCCGGGCGAGCCAAAAGACCTAATAAAGAGAACAAATACCTCAACCATAACATTGTAGTATCACGCCCGGCCGCCCCATGGAGAATTGACGGCCAAGTCGAAAACCTTGAGGGCAGTGCCTGGATAGATACTGTGGGAGAACTCCTCCTCGGACTCGAAATAAACTACACCCTGGTGGTAGACAGCGACAAACCTCAGAAACTCAACGTAAAGCTAAAGTCTCGTATACGCTCCACAACCCAAGTCGAGAAACCTCTCCTCAAACGCAAACCCATAGCCGAAATCCAACGAAAAAAACCGAGGACTGATCCAATCGCTTTCTTCCGTAAACGGCTGCAAGAGATTGAAGCGACCCAAATGTCAAAGAAATAGGCTACTTAAGCGAAAACTCCTTCTCCGCTAACCGTCGAATAGGGTTTACAACCGCCCCCATCACAGCTATTGCGCGATCGAAATGGTAGCAAGCATATTAAATACAGAAGAATTAGCGGAAATCATCACGCAAGAAATCCTCAACAAAAAAGCGCTTGATATAGCGGTTTTAGACGTCCGGGGAATTTCAAGCTACGCGGATTATCTGATTGTGGCCAGTGCCACCAGTGACCGGCACCTACAGGCTTTAGCTGAAGCGCCATTACAGCGCCTTAAACACGACCACCATAAAGCACCCCAAGGTATCGAGGGAGTCACAGGTGGGCAGTGGGCTTTGGTTGACTACGGCGATGTCATCCTCCACGTTTTTCATGAATATTATCGAGACGTGTATCAGCTTGAAGCCCTTTGGTCCCAAGCGAAAATTACCCGAATTGAAGATGATTCGACTGCGCCAGTCTCAGTGGGTTGACCTCGTGGGAAAGCCATCGTGGAGCGTCTACTGGGTCGGAAGAAAAGCCAAAGACCCACTCTTAGAATCAGCGCGCCACTACGAAAACCGAATATCAAAAACACAAGACATTACGGTGAATATCCTAAAACCCAGTGCCCCAGAAAAAGAGGCATCGGATTTCATGCGGCGCCTTCAGCCCCACGACTACCTCATTGCCCTAGACGAACATGGACCACTTCACACCACGGCGGGGTGGTCAAAGCACCTACATCACTTGAATGATAAAAACCCCGATCGTTTGGTTTTCCTCATCGGAGGAGACGATGGACACCACCCAACTCTTTTGAAACAAGCCCACGAAACCTTGGGCCTTGCAAAATTCACTTTGCCTCATCGCTTGGCTCTCGTTATACTCTTAGAGCAACTCTATCGAATCGAACAAGTGCGAATGGGAACCCCCTATCATCGCCGTTAAACCTTCACCGTGAAGTAAAAGACAATGGTCCGTGATAACCCAAAAATCCCAAGACGCTATTCCCGCTACCCTTTACGAGTCTATTTCACCCTCTCATCTCCCGATGAAAAGCGGCACGGCGAAATTCTTTTCGATACCCTCAATATCAGTGAAGGCGGTGCTTTTCTGCGCTCGGAAATCCTTTTGGAAGTGGGAACCTCCCTCGCACTAGAAATCGAAAACCCCGAGCTCCGTAACACACCTATCCGAGCCAAGGTCGCTTGGACGACCCGGGGAAAACCTGGCTCCAGCAGTCCTGACCCTGGAATGGGAATCGAGTTTGTGGATCTCCCGGAAGCTTCACGCGTCGCCATTCGAAAACTCATTAGCCAACATGCGGCACTCAACAATATTATTTAAGAGCAAGTCTCCGCACAATAACCAACATGGCTCTGGCCATCACTCAACCACAACGTGCAACATTCCTCTGCTTCATCACACACATTGGTTTCACTCATATTACAGAGCCCAACACACCGCTTGTTTAAACAAAGAGATTCAGATCCACACCAGTTTTCGGCCCCATCGCAAGATTTTCCGAGCAATCCAACATTAGCATTCTCTAGCTCCAAACACGCCAAGACCCGGTCACTCGCCCCCCCTACCCTCTGACAAAACGCGCCGGTTCCCGTCTCCATATCCGCGAAACAATTCGTCGATGCTGCGCCACTAGAAAAATCAACTTCGCACGCAACCAAACACTCGGAAGTCGATTCATTCAAGTTAGCGCAAATCTTACCATCGGGGCATCCCTGCTCGGAACATCCCGAGCCCAAGACACAAGCGCCAATCAGGGTTTGGTTCTTCGCATCATTGACCGGCAGGCAATAATGTCCGGCGCTACAATCACCCCCACCCCACAGGTTCGCGCAGCCGCTTGTACATCGATAAACCGGAGCTGGACAAACAAGACCCTGCTGACATTGTTCATTAACAGAGCAAGCCTGGTCTCGCGGGATACTTTGTATTTGAACACAACGCGAAACAAAGCAACTATAGCCTTCCATACAAGGCTGATCGTCTCCACAGGCCAATCCCTCGTAGTCCCAATCGAGCACCACTGTACAACCAACCAACAGCGGTAACAAACATGGTATCATCAATCGCCGCCACTTAAGGGGCTCTTCATTGGTCATCAAAACTCCGTCAACCATGTCAGTGAGAGCCCACCTTCCGTAGGAAATAGAACAAACTGACTTTCGAAACCTGCCCTAGACGACTCGATCAACATCGATGGACTCTCGAAGCTAGGCTCCGGCTCCCACCATAGAGAAAGCCCTAAAGCGACACCAAGGCTTAGGGCACCAACCCCAAACCCAATATCGGCGATAACCGCATTGGACTTGCCTGAACTCTCAAGAGCTTGGGCAGTATCACTGTCTTGCAAAGGTGGCACCGAAGAAATACCTCGAAACTCATTGTTATTGCTCCTAGCCATCCACGCAAAAGCTGCCCCAGTACCACCTGCCACAATCCCCAAACCGACCGTACTCCAAACCAACACTCTTTTCAGGGTCTCACAATTAAAACTGCCACACTTCCCCAAACGATTCACAACTCGGTCATCTTCCACATCGGCCATGGCTTCCCACATACCACCAAAGGATAGTATCTCGGAATGAAACAAACGCTTATAGAGATCTTCCACACGGGATTCAAAAACCAAAAGTCCGGCGTTCGCAACAAATTGTTCACGGGCAGAGGCTACCAGCCACCAATCATCTTCACTGTGCTGAAATAAATAGACACCCATAAACA
>JAYZAY010000070.1:0-45005 GCA_036339465.1 Myxococcota bacterium
ATAAGCAACCTCAAACTCGGGTTCTTATGTTTCGAACCGGAGCCGTGAGATTATTTTATATGTTATTGATGCGCGGTGGTTCGGCTAACCTCCCCTCCTGCACCGGTTTGGCACATATCCATAGCTGATGTGTGAGGCAAGGAATTTTCAGTGCTGGAGTTTAGGTTTTTGTGCGGGGTGGGTCGTAAAATAGGAATGGCGCATCGGTGCACAAGGATGCGTGCTTGCGCAATTTGGGGTTTTGATTGAAGAGGGTTTTCTTTGGGCGTTTCATAGCGTTGGTCAGAATCTATAACAATGGGGGGGAAACTGTATTTTGGAGATTTTATCAGTGTTTTGGGCTGATGAGTTTTTTTGCGCTCTAAGTCTCCTAGATATCATCACTTATTAAGTACTTCGAGAGAAATGTGTTTTTGCTGGGGGGTGGTAGTGATGATTCGCGATTTCGGGACTTTAGGGTTTTGTGGTTTAGGTCGAAGGAAGTGAGGTGGTGGATGTTTTTTGAAATTGATTGTAATTAGGGTTTCGCCACCTAATCTTTCGACGAGAGCGTTCATGAGGCGGGCTGGTGGTTTTAGTTGAGGTGTTAGGAAGGTGGGACTGGTGGGTTGGTTAAGGTTTTTCAGTGTTGTAGTCGCAGTTGGATACGATGGTGTTGGTTTGATGAGAGTGTTGAGTTTTAAAAGCGAGATTTTCTAGGTGGAGAAGCGAGAGTTTCCCTTCGTCGTTTCTCTTGCCGAATTCTTCAGGGTTTTCCAATCAGAACGAGAGCTGAAGTTGACTGCGGATCCGGATGTCGGTTTCCTTGGTTTCTTCCGTTAAGCCTGCGATGTCTGTTTGCCATTGAAGGTTGTGACCGAAGAAGTACCCACTTAGGCCGAGGGCTATCTCTTGCTCTGGATTTCCTGCTTCCTGGGGTATGATGATGGCATAACGGAGTGCGGGTTGCCATTTTGCGTTGACCATGTAGCTGAGTTGAATGTGGGCGCCCAGTTTTTGTAGTTTGGCTTCTACCGTTTTGGAGACCGCATTCTCTGCTTGTTGTATGAGAGCGAAAACAGAACCCGTGGAGGCAAATCCATGGGCCTTTAAGGCATAGTCAACTTCAACGGCGGCTGAGCCATCGTGGGATTTATCACTGTCGATTTGCACGACGGTTGCGGCGCCGACTGCGAATCGGAGATCTCCCCCCTCGAGATCGCCTTCACTGTAGCCCTTGATTGCGCCGTGGTTATAGCCAACTCGAGCTACAATAGCCGGATTCAGTCTTTCGGGTACTTTATTGCTTCCGGCTCCATTGAATAGACCAAAAGCCCACTCGAATTCCGGTGATTTGTTGAATTTATTGTGGAGCATCAATCCCACATCGCGGCCGATCCAATCCTTGAAGGTTTTGTCGGTGATGGCTCGATCCACAAATTCCAATTTGCTACTGGAATTGAGTTGTTGTCTGGAGAATGGTTTTTTGAATTGGCCTAGGCTGAGGTGTAGTTTCTTGGGGATGAATCCGAAATCAACAACAAAGTCCTTCAGGGCTACTTTGCCTTTTCCGAAGTCGGCTTGGAATTTATAGGTGTAGTTCTTGTGGAATGCGTGACCTTTGAGGCTCAGTCGTGCTCGTTGAATTGTGAAATAGCTTTTGTCATCGGCACTGTTATTAAAGCCTTCGATTGCCTCGTAGGTAAAGCGGGTTTGTACGCGGCCTTGGATGGCGAGTTTGAAGGGGGCATGCTTGTCTTCAATAAAGAACCCTTTTTTGTAGCCGGCATTGAGTTTGGTTTCGGGAACTTCTTCTGCTCCAAAAGCGCTGGGACTCATAAGCGTGAACGGGAGCCCGAAGGTCAAGGCCAGTCTTAGGTGTCGTAGGGGGGCAAGGGATTGGGTCAACATTCTATTCTCTCCATATTCAATGTTCATTTGCATTCTTGAAGAAATTTTTCCACCTAGAATTCTCTAATGGTCGCTAACATACTTTTTCAGGTGACGGCTTTGTGACACTGATATGCCAATTGAACCAAATCGACACAGCAATGGGTGTAACTGTGGTAAGTTGGTAGGCGCAGACGAGCATGGAGCTTTCAATGGGGCCTTTTGGTTCCGAGCTTGGCTGTTGCTGGTTCACCACTATCAACGATGCCCAAGCAATGAGTCCTGTGCCTACGTATCTCGATGACACCGTTTATTCTCCCCCCGCCCCCGACAATCGAGCATCTACCAAGGTTTAAGAGGGTAAATCAGGTTTTGGGGTTCCACAGATCACCTAGAAAAATCCGTGGGTTTTTCGAGAGCATCGATGGTTTCGGACACCAAGTTTTCCATTCGTTTTTCCATGGAAGCCAGCGCATCATAAAGCCCTCGATTATAGTAATATGCTCCCACGGTGGAGGTGAAAAAGTCGAGCAGTGATTCCGCGTCAAATCGACCGATCTCATGATCTAACTCATTTTCGAAATAGCGCAGGATATTCTTGGTGATGATGGTTCTTTCGTTTTCAGTGAAGTGAATTTTCTTCATGGCTCCGGATTCTCGTGTTTTTGTTTTTGGGGATCAGGTTGGCTTCAAACACCACAAGACTCATACCATGCTACCGGGGATTGCTCCAGTTGCTTTGGGGTAAGGGGGATTTTAAACAGAGTCCTAGAAAGCCGTTTCTCTATACGGATAAGGGACAACTGGCCACCATGGGGAAGACGGGATTGGCGTTTGTCTCTCGGTTAAGGATATTTTAAAGGATGCGAATTTTTAGGGCGTCAACGGGAAATCTAGATTGATTGTTTCGAAGGAAAAGTTTCTTTTTGGGTTAGGTTTCTAGGTGTGGCCGAGTTCTCGGGAATCGTAAAAGTCGACTTTATGGAGTGGCATTACCACCGATGAAAGGATATTGAGTAGGTGCCCACTGAGTCGTTTATAGAATCGGGTTAATAGAACCATCGATGTGGTTTGAGCGGGGCTTAGATTACTTTTGGCCAATTGTTTTAATAGGTGGTCGCACCTCTTCCCAGCATTTCGTCCTCCCTGGATATATTCATTGGCGCGGTCTTGTTGCTCCTCTTGAATAATGGTGGGGGTGGCCTTCAGAGTTTCGATGGCGAGGTTCATAATGTCACTTAGTTCATCCAGCAGTTCGCCTTGGGGAATGGGCTCGCCACCGAGTTCGCCCACTTCTGAAATATTTTTCATATAGTCGCCGATTCGTTCAGCATCTTTGACGATAGACATCAAAACCAGGCAGTAGGAGACATGACCTCCCTTAAGATTGAGATGGGTGATGATGCGTTTTCGAATAGACCGTTCGAGTTTGTTGATTTTCACGTCTAGCTTATAAACCTTCTTTCGATGATCCAGCGATAGACTGTGATCAAGAACAGTCGGTTGAATGAAATCCGACATCTCTTCGGCCAGGGTCAGCATTTCGATGAATTCTCTAGCCATGGGTTCGATAGGGTCATTGTCCCGTAAAATCTGAATAAGTTCTCGCCACATATTTTAAAGCCTCCTGGAATGGGACCAACCATGGATGTTTAGGTTAGATTGATTCGCTAATAAAGAAAATGATTGCTGGTAAGATATAAAACACCGCAAAGACGTACGCCACAGCCCAGCGTTTGGAGACGGTGGCAAATTCAGCCATACGGGTCGCCAAGCGAATGGGAATCATCCTTGTGGAAGTGGGGACATACCACAGTAGAATTCCCATTAAATTGAAAAGAAGATGGACCAGGGCAATTTGTCGAGCCGCCAGTGCCGCATCTCCGGACACGACCATGGATGCTAATAATGCCGTCACCGTGGTTCCTATGTTTGCGCCGAGGGTGATGGGATAGGTTTGTGTGATGGTGATCAGTCCTGCTCCAGCCAAAGGCACTAAAACTGAAGTGGTAATTGAAGACGATTGAACCATGATGGTTAGGACGATTCCGACCAATATTCCAATGGGCCCCCCGCTACCAAGAAATCGGTTGAGGTAGCGCTCCAGTTTGGACAGAACCAGAGTGCGCATGACTCGAACGATGGCCCAGAGTGCTGCGAAGATAATGAGGCACCCTACGATGCCCAGCATGATAGAGGCGACTTTCTTGTCTGTGGTGACAGTATGAATGCCGTCTTTGACCAAACCGGCACCGGCTTTGAAAGCGGCTTTCAGTGGACTTTTGTATTTTGCGCCCCTGGCATCCATGGTGGTGGTGGCAATCCAACGCGATATTCGTTCTAAGATCCCCGTTCCCGTCATGGCTCGGGTCACCAGTTCTAGGGGGAGCAGGGTTAACACTGAGAGAAAATTGAAAAAATCGTGGCAGGTAGCAGCCGCAAAAGCCCTCTTAAATTCGGTGGCGCGGGTGGCGTGGGCCAGGCTGGCAATGGTGTTGGTGACGGTTGTGCCTATATTCGCGCCCATGATCATAGGTACAGCGGTGGCGACGGCAACTTCCCCTGAGGCGACGAGGCCGACAATCAAAGCCGTTGTGACCGAGGAGCTTTGTACCAGGGTTGTGGCGAGGATACCGGCCAATAATGCAAGGATTGGGTTAAGGTCGTCTCCAAGGTATTGGTTCATGACGCCGGCGCCGAGTCCTTTTACCCCTTTGCTAAGGCATTCGACTCCCACCAGAAAAATATAAAGTAAAATGACGGCGAGGATGGAATTGAGGACCAACTTTTTCGTTGATGCTGCCTTCATACCTGAATCTTCAGAAAAGGTGTTTTCCATGGTGATTGCACTTGCCTTTGGTGGAGAGTTGGTAATTATTGGGGGGTTAGGCTGCTTTCGTCTCTTATCATTCTGATCTCGATTTTGGGCGTTCCTGTTTTTTATTTACCCACTCGCTCTACTCTTTATTGGGCGGCGTTATAGGGTGCTAGAATTTTCGTAAAACATGGATGCCCTGAAAACATGGTCGCCATGAGCCACGTTTTGGTTAGGAGCACCTTTACTTCCTTGCTTACCCATTAAAGGTTGGGTCGGGAAAGCGTCAAACCTCTGAGGTGACGATTGTGTGACAATTGCGTTTGATTGGGGTGACACGATAAATAGTCCAGTTATTATAGTCGCTTAATGGTTTATTTTTGTGTGCCGATCGTCGGGCATTTGCAAGCAACACGCGTCGTTGGGGGAGTTGATGATGGGCAGTCGTAGGATCTGAGAGCCGATTCCATGCCTAGCCCCTACCAAATAGTGGTCACAAATTTTACGGGTCGAACCACGAACCATGAGAAAAATTTTGGGTTTGCGTCTCAAGTCTACGGTTTGGACCACCAAAACGCTCAAGGCTTCATGAGGATTGGCCTTCCACGAGGATTGCCCCTAAGACGAGAAATCTCGCTCCCCTATTCTCTCGATGACTTTTTGGGCTATTTTGGGTTTCAAGATATTTCGATGAGCCAACCAAGACAGACTTTCATCCACCATTTCTTCAATTCCTTTGGCTTTCCAAGCGAAGGTTTCTTCGGTTTTTGAGCAGTCGTACCAGGACCAACGATGATAAAACTCTTCGGCCAACCCCTTCTTGATGGGACCCTTGGGACCTTGGATTTTTTCGAGCATGCCGGCCAATGGGACAAGCATCCAACGGGGCAAGAAATAGGGCATGGCCGAACTGTCGGTTCGGTGTGAAATCGCTTGGGCGAAATCTTTTGGGGTGAGATTCGGTCCGCTGACGATGTAGCGTTCTCCCGGTTTCCCTTGGGTGAGTGCCAAAGCGTGGATAAATGCAACGTCCCGGACATCGACGTAATTGACGCCTCCTTTGAAGACCCCCCCTAAGCCGTGGGCATAGTCGCGAACGAATGCATTGGATGGGGTCAGTTTATAATCGTGGCGGCCGATGATGCCGGCAGGGTTGATGACGATCAATGGAACGTTGAGTTCTTCGGCCTTGGCCCAGGCGATTTTCTCACTTTGGGTTTTGGCCATGATATAAGGTTCGCTGGTGTCGGTTGTCCAGTGACTGGCATCCAATACTTTTGCTTCTTTGGCCATACCCACGGCCACGATGGAGCTGGTGTGAACGACGCGCTCGATGTTGTGTTCTTGGGCGGCTTTTAATACATTTTCGACACCCTGTATCGCGGGTTCGACGATTTCATGGATGGTGCCCCCCCAGGCATAGACCGCCGCGAGATTAATGATGGTTTCACAACGGTGGGCGGCCTTATGGATAGAATCGGCATCTCTGACGTCGCCGTACTTCCTTTCCAATTCGAGCCCTTCCAGGCCCTCGTGATTTGAGTTTTCTCGTATGAACGCAACGACTTGATGCCCTCTCCCAATGAGTTCGCGAACCAGATTGGAGCCAATATGACCATTGGCGCCGGTGACTAGGACCCGCATACTTCCCCCCTTCTTTTTAGGAGAATTTTAACCACTTCGTTTTTTGATAGCCATGATATTAGAGCGTTCTTTCTTGAGGTGGAACGTTTTTCGCCGGTTAACATTTTGACCACGGATCGTGGGAGATTAATCAAAAAAAGGGGCAATAGTCCCGTTTATTGGGCACCTTAGGGAGGTAAAGAAATCTTTTATTTGAATTGCGCACTGCCTATGGACTTTAGAAATGAAACCCAATTGCGTTTGGGACTTACTTGATTGGCTTGGGTGGGTAGCGCCGTAGGCGCTTGAGGATTTTATGCCTTAGGTGTGGGGGTGAGGTAGATTGCTGTTAAACAGTTCTAGGGTTGCATCCATATTGTATTGGTCGCAATGGGCCACAAAGTCGTTTCTGAGGGCGTTGATGGAACAATCTCGAGGGATCCCGACGATGAAATGGGCCCCAAAGAGAGTGGTTCCTGTCATGGGGGCGTCGTAGGTTTCGGTGTACATGCTCTCGATGTTGATTGCGCGACCGATGAAAAATTCCGTGATGTTTTTGACCAAACCAAGATCGTCGATGGTGACCACTTCAGCGGCATAGGGAATCTTGTCTGAATGATCGGAAGGTGCGCTCATATGACGACATAGGAATTCGAGACCAGTTGCATCGGAGAGTCTCGGGAGTTCTTCTCGAAGTGCTTCGAGGTCTTTGTGCTCGCCCGATGTGTGCATGAGCAATGTGCATTGCCCTGCCATGATCGTCATGCGTGTTTCGCAGATATTGCAGTTGAAGTTGGTGGCAGTTGCCGAAAGTTGATTGATGATACCTGGTTTGTCGTCCCCTACGGCAACGATAACGATTTCTGTTTTCATGAGTTGATTCCAGTATTTCGCGGACAAGTTTTGTCAAAAGCGTAGTATTGTATATGGGCAGCCCCTAGGGAGGGTCAATGAGGTCAAGGTACCTTTGACCTTTCTTGGGTCAGCATAGAGCATTTATTTACTCGCGAATTAGGTGGGTTAGGGGGCAGATGCCATGGCTCTTTGTCTTATGAATTCCATCTCGATTTTTTCGCTTTTGGTTTGGTCCGTTGGTAAGGGCCAGGATCTTTGTGGTTTTGTCTACGTTACTCGCGCAAAGCTGCTATCGGGTCTGAGTTCCAAGAGTTGCCTCTGTTTTTATTCGGAAGCTAGGGAGACAAGTTTGAAAGGTTTATAGTACTTGGTCATTGGCCATGGTTTTTCGGCCATGGTTTTTCGGCCATGGTTTTTCGGTTACCGATCGCAATCGGGATCTTCTGGGTATCTCACACACCAAGGCTCATAAGTGGTGTCGCACTCTGGTGAATTGGGATACATATTGCAAAAGCTTTTCCACTCCGCACAATCGACTGAGTAGGGGTAATATTCACACATACTATCGTGGTCTTGGCAGTAGCTGTCTTCCGGATATTCATCGCAGTAACTAATGTTGCCATCACGACTCCAGCTTCCCGAGCTTTCGCCTTGGCAGAAAGCAGCATCGGGAAACATGATGCATGCTTCGACGGGATTGCATTCTTGAATATTGAATTCCTTGGGGCAGCGACTTTCGGCGGCCCAATCGGAACAAAAAGTCGATACTGGAGCGAATTCGCAGAAGGTCAAAGATGCGCTGTTGGCTTGGGCAGCGCGATACTTACACTGGATATCCTCGGGGTTGTTATTACAGAATTCGTCCAAATCAAGGCAGCCTGGATTGTTGGGGTGGCTCAAACAGAATCCATCTTCCAAGGTGTTGAGGTTACAGGTGGGATGATTGGGAATCACTTCGCATGAGGCTAGGCTCAATAATTTGGGGTATGAGTGAAGGTCAGCAGCCATACACGTGGCCACACATTGGTTGTAAGTGGTGTTGGGATCGTGATTGAGGAGTTCATTACATGATGTTGCAACACTGCAATTGGCAATGCATTGTTCGTCGGCTTGACAAATATTGTCTGTATTCCAGTCTGGGGAGACCGGATCGGCAATTCCTCGGGTGTTGCCGCAATATTGCATATAGGCTTTGGCGTCTCCACAGGTGGCGGGGCCGTTGGCGTAGCACGAAAAGACACATTCGCCGTAGGCTTTTTTCTCGGCGGGGCTGTTGGAAGAGTTTGGTAAAATAGCATCGCAGTTGGTTTGTTCTAGGCAGGTTGCCTCACAGGCCAGATGGGGGGTACAGATTCCGTTATAGCCGATTTGTGTGGCGGAGATGCCACATTGGGTCGCGAGGGCATCCATCACTCGGTCACAACTGGTGGTATCGAAATACATGCCAAAATCGGGAGCGTATTCCTCTTCGACGCCGGTATTACTGTTGTCGTTGTTGTTGTCGTTGTTGTTGTCGTTGCTGTTGTCGTTGCTGTTGTCGTGAGGGGATGAGTCGGTGGGCGTTTCATCATTAGAGGATGGTTGCTCTGAAGTGTCGGTATTGTTTTCGGCAGGTGCTTCGTTTTCGTTCGAATTGTCGGCTGCCGATGATGAGGGTGCAGATGTCTCTGGGGTGGTATCCACTTCCGAACTGGTATCGGCGGCGGTATTTTCAGTGCTGGTTATTTCGGGGCGTCGAGCTTGGGGTTGAGTTCCACACCCCCAAGAACTGATAATTAAGGTGGTGGTCAATACTGTGATTATTCGGTTGTGCACTACTCTTTCCCGATTCCTTCTCAAGGAGTTTTGTCCTTTTGGTAGAGACATTGCCCTTTTCTATAGACCGCTTACTGATTTTAGCAAATGGGTTTTGGTGAGACAATATAAGCACTTAAAATGGATGAGGGTTAAATACTTCGGTTGGGCTTTAGTCGGGGGGGGCGTAATGGGGTAATAATGCGGCGTTTGCCAAATCCTCGATCGGGTTTACTAGGTGGTGGATTGCCTCTCTACTTGGGGAAATGGTTTGGCGTGTGGCTTTGGGTCGCTTGGTGGCGCCGAAGTGCTTCAGGTTTTCTAGAATTTTATCGGCTCTTACGAGAGATGAATGTGGTTGTTGGGGGAGCGTATCGGCCACGGTTTTGCTTCGTGTTTTCAGCGTTGTGGTTTTGAATATCTCGTGATTTTTGAGTGCGTGAATATTGTTGGATATGGGAGAGATTTCTATCGAGTCGCGATTACCCTTTTCGGTCGGCGTGGTTTCTTGATTAGATTTACTTCGGTTTTTGGTTGGATTCAATTTTAGCCGGGCTCTGACGGCTCTGGAAATGATTCTTGATTTTTGGCTTGCGTCTTCGACCTGCGCGGTTTCTTGGGTTGGTGTCGGGGTGGCATGTTCTGCTTCAACGCCCTGAAGGTTTAGGAGATAAAGGCTGCCCATCCCCGCAACCATCACCAGACACAAGATGGTGTTCAACAAAATTCTTTCATCGGACTTCATTCTTCGCTCCTTGGGTTTGGCGCACTGCGTACTCCTACTCTCTGACAAGCATTAAACGTGCCATTAATTGAAAGTCATTACCGGGTGATTTTAGTGACTTACATTCGAAAACAGGGATTTTGTGATGGGGCACTAAATGATGGCTATTTGAAGAAAAAATTGGCGCCCTATGTCCCCATGAAAACGACTTTTAAGTGGGTTGTGGGTCTTTCGACTCTTGGTTTTTGGTCATTGGCTTGCCTGAATGCTACGGCGGGACGGACTGACATCGGTCATCATGATTTCCTTGTTCATCGTTCTCTCATCGGTTATCTAACGGCACTCAATGAATTAGGAGCAAGCTCCATGAGCATTATCACGGATACCTTGGGCCGAATCGGCCTCTTCGTTTTGTCGGTTGGTTTACTGAGTTTGACGGCCGCTTGTGGAGGTTCGAATCTTTGTAATGGCTATGAGCGACTCTGTGACCTAAAACTCAATGAAGTCACTTTCCCCGCTACCCACAATTCCCATGCATCCGAAGAGCTGGAGTACAACGAAGTGGCGATGACTCAATTCGATGCCATGGACAAGCAATTGGCGGCGGGTATTCGCGCTTTGGGGATCGATGTTTACTTCGACGACAGCGGGTCAAAAATTCCCCTTCTCTGCCACGGTGGTTGCAAGTTAGGAAGTCAACCTTTGGTCGATGGTTTGAGGAGCATCACTGATTTTATCGAGGCCAATGAGCGGGAGGTTTTGGTGCTTCTCGTACAGAATGAGATCCCTGACACCGCTTTGGTGGATTTTCTTTCCCAAAACGAAATTTCCGAGTATTTTTATACCCATCCAGCCGGCCAACCTTGGCCGAGCCTCTCTACTTTGATAGAAGCCAATGCCCGAGTGGTGATGTTTAGTACCACCCAAAACACGGGAGCGCCGGGCTGGTATCACAGCCAAGAGGATTATGTGCTTTCCACCAACTTTGGCGCCAAGGAGGAGGCGCAGTTAAGCTGTGATTTTCCAAAAGCTATCGAGGACAATTCTCTTCTCTTATTGAAGCATGTTTTAGCCAACCCCATTGCCTTGCCGGATCTGGCCGAGGTGGTGAATACCCAAGCATCCTTGCGGACTCGAGTGGAGGCGTGCAGCCGGGGATGGAAGCGTAATCCCAATATTATTCAGGTGGATTTTCACACCATCGGGGACTGGCGAGAAGTGGTGAAGGAGTTGAATACCGGGAGGTTAACGCCGGTCGCTAATCCATAAGATTTCGATATTTGGGATCTTGCTCTAGAAAATAGAAGGCATTGATAACCAGGCCGTGGCTAATTTTACCTTCCATAATGTATTTCCGGATTTGATTGAGGGGAACCAACTCCACGCGAATTTCCTCGTGGAGATCGGGTTGGGTTTGGCCGGTGGCGGTGACGTTTTCGAGCAACACGTGACCGCACCAATTTTCTTGGATGGCGGGATTGGGGGCGACTTTTCCGAGGAGTTTTGCGCCCTCTCCCACGAAACCTGTTTCCTCTTCCAATTCTCTTAGTCCGGCTACCTCATAGCTTTCATTTCCATCGACCATGCCCCCTGGGATTTCCAGGGTCATGTCGTCGAGGCCGTGGCGGTATTGTTCGATGAGCACCACTTCCTGGTAGGGAGTGAGGGCGATGGTATTGACCCACCGAGGGCAGCGAAGAGCGTAGAATTCTCCTGCAATTTCGGGTCGCAATTTCGAACGAGTTCGTCGCTTGAGGAGCTGAAAAATACGCGTATCGAAGGCGACTTCCTCATTTTCAATATCCCAGGGCTCTAGCTTGTCATACATCCCAATCTCCTATGCCGTTGTTTCTGGCTCTAATGGGCAGGCGGTACCCGGGTGATATGATTTTCGTTATGGTATGTCTAATGGACTTTCCTCGTGGCACTCAGATTGTTGTCAAGGGGAAATGAGCAAACTAAATGAGCGACCCGGGGCGTGTGCAGTTATGTGAAGATAGAATTTTTAATCATCGACGATGTTTCTCTGTGTTTTTGATTGCATGGGGAGTACCGACTCTCGGAAGAAGCTGGTAAGCTATGGATTAGGAATATGAACTGAGCGCGCCTTTTGGGGCGGGGAGATGGGCGGAGAATAAGAATGAATGCGCTGACACCGTTGTGGTCTGAAATAGAGCGTGCCGATATTATCGAGGTTCTTACGGACCGATGGAATGACCACATGAATGATGATGAGAATTTTAGTATTGCTGCCGATGCGCTGGGCACCGAAGTGGTGGTTCGGTTGGACTTGGGGGATGTAAAGGCCGATTATCTTTATAAGATTGAGGTGGGGATCGATCATGATCGTTTTAGCTTGTCCCGCTCCGAAGCGTTGGATGTTTTACTCAATGTTATTGATGTTTATCTGGAAGATTATTTGACGGAGGGCCGTCGTTCAAATCTTCCCATCAATTGGCGACCCTCTGAATATGACCGTATGGAAATCCAGATTAGAGGCGAGTTGCTTCGCCCTCGACTTGAGGCCATGGCGGATGAATGGTTGGAGCGTGGCAATACCATGCATTAGAGCGATGAAGTAATAACCTTCAATAATATCACATTTCAGACAGGATATGGGCGGACCCGGCGGGTTTTGAAAAGGCTGTCGATGTTTTTAGGATTTTTAGCATTCCACTAGGATTAAGGTAAGATCATCGCCAATTTTAACGTCTCCACAGTGCTTGTGTACAGCGTCTAGAATTTCCGTGAACCGATTTTCGTGGCTTGAGTTAGCCAGCGCTTGAACCAGGCCCTCTTGTGTAAATTCATGTCCCTCAGAGTTCAAAGCGTCGAGAAGTCCATCGGACAACATCAAGAGTTGGGCAGTATCGTGCCACTGAAATTTCTCTGTTTTACTTTCGAAAGATTTTTCATTCAGGATTCCAAGGGCCATGTTTCTCGATTTGAAAGAATGCAGAATGGTACCTTCCTTACTAATTACCAAGGTATCCGGATTTCCCCCATTCCATATTTCGAAGACCTTATTGTCATAGTCGATGGCGGCTAAGGTGGCGGCGACAAAACGGTTTGAGGGGGAGTATTCTCCCACGGTGGAATTCATTTCGTGTAGAATTTGAGTCATTGAAAACCCACTTTTCACCATCTTGTAAAAAATTCGCGTAATGGGCAGCAAATTAATGGCGGCGGGAAGCCCATGCCCGGTGGCATCGACCAACATGACATATAGGATATTATTCCACGCTCGAGTGGCTAAAACTAAATCTCCACTAAATCCCTCAGCGGGGATATTGCAGATTTTCAAACAAGGATCTTTGAGTCCAGGGTCGACAGTCATCAACGTCATTAAATGGCGGAGTAGGCGCTTCTCTTCCTCAGCGCTTTCGTAATATCTCTGTAACTCGGCGGTGGTTGCCTCTAATTGCTTGGCGATTTCCCTTTCCTTGGACATGGCTCGGGACTCTGCAATCATATATTCTTGAAGTTTTTGCTGATTGCGGGCCATCACCACATAGCCGATATGTTCCCCAGATGGATCGATGATTTTATCCCCAGTGGCAGATAGAACCACCAGTTTTCCTTGGCTGGTTCGGAATGATACATCGGTGTCTTTGATGCTACCAACCAGAAAGGCCGCTTCGATTCCTTCGAGAAAATAAAGGTTTCCGGTTTGGATTACGGTACTGACGGGTTCGCCGACAATGACATCCTGGACCTGTCCGATCACTTCCAAGAGTGCTCGGTTGATGTATTTGATGGTCAATTTGGGGTCTAAGATCAAAATCCCGTCGGTCATGGCATCAAGGGTGGCGGCCAGTTCCGACTCACTAAGGTTGGTAGTGAGGAGTTGAAGTCCGGGGGCTTTCATTTTTTGGTTGTTGGTTTCTTGCATCAAATTCCCCGTAGACACTCTCGTAGATAAGTAGAGCATAATCCGGTATGTAAAACCAACCCTGTTGAGAGAAAGGGGGAGCCTTTTACTTGGGAGTTGGAGAGGCGAGTGGAAAGCGGGAGGGGGTTGTATCTAGATTGCACCCTTGCACTGGATGATAACCGAGGACCGAGGACCGAACTCACTCTATTTGAGTCGAAAAAAGATTCAGAAATTGTCGTTGCCAAAGTAGGTTTTTATCGACCTCACTGAGTTGGGCTTCCTGGCAAACCGGTTCCCAATGGTCCTTGAGGATGGTGATCTGGCATTCAAAAATATCCCGGGCTTGGTCGGGTGTGAGCAAAAAGTTGTGGGCGGTGGCCAAGCAGGTTTTCAGCTGGCTGAGATTGCGATTCCCCGCGATGAGCATGGCCTGGGAGGCTTCCTGTCCGGAACGTCCTTGGGGGCAGATATCGTAGGCTGGGGTGAGGCAGAGATTTTTTCCGTCCCAAAATGCAGCATGATTGCGGGCGTGGTCGTCGGTGTTGCCGCAGAGGATATTGAACACGAGGCGGGAGAAGATCTCCCTGAGGGTTTCTTTGGGGGTGCTAAATTGGTGGCGGATGATTTCAGCGAAATCTTCGTAGCTTGCGTAGCGGGCCATCATGTCGTCGAGTCCGAGGAGCGTGAGTGCAGACACCATGGATTTTCGGGTCCAACCGTGTTCGGTGTGTTCACGATCAAACCGTTCGATGAGTAAGACATCTTTGTTGGCAGCCTTGACGATCTTGACGGGGGCGACCTTGAGCCCCGCGAGTGCGGCGAGTCTCATGGCGATGAATTCTGCTTTGACCACGCTGTAGAGGTCGCTACTGGAGGAAAACTTCGCTACGTATTTCACCCCTTGGTCTTCCACCAAGGCCTTGGGTCGGGCGCCCCCAATGGAGCTTCCGCGGAGAATGGCTATATCCAATTCCGGCGTGAGTGGCACTCCCCTCTCCACCCGCTCGGCGGAGGCCAACAATTCCTCGAGGGAAACATTGTTGGCTGATCGAGGTGCGTATTGCGTAGGCGAAGCTTGGAAGTCCAAGGCGCCGATGCGGTCGGAGCCCGATTCTAAAAGATAGGTGAGTTCATGAAGCTCGGCGGTGTCGGTGCTGGCGCGTTTCAATCCGAGTTTCTTGTTGAGAATAACCCTTCGCCCCCAAGCATCGGGGGCGGCATCCCGGATGGCGCTGGGCATGGTGAGTCCCTGAGGCAAGGGCAAAACACCCGGTTTGAGGGGAAGCTCGGGCTCATAGATGGAAATGGCATTGGCCCGCCCCATGTAGCTCTTACCATAGTTGAAGAAAATATTGGGTCCAGAGGACTCGAGCTTACCTGCTACCACGGGCTGGGTTTCGTGGGGGAGCCATATCCACACAAAGGCTTCTTGGGGGTTTACACTAGAAGTCATCATCGACTGCTTTTGCAGGTTTGCGTACTGACTTGGGTAAGAGGGTCAGTTTGTCTTCGGTTTGTCTTAGGTGTTTGGTGAGGGTGGTTTTTTCGGCGTCGAAGAGATTCACTCCCACGATGGTGGCCACTTCAAACACCACGCCAATGCTGCATTTTAAATCCCCTTTCTCAATTCGCTGCAGAAGCCCTCGCGATACCCCGGCCCGGTCGGCGAGCTCTTGGGCGCTGAGTTTACGTTCCTTGCGGGCGGTGCGGATCAATCCCCCCAAGAGACTGATTGCCTCGCGGCTGTAACGGGAATAGGTTCGAGTGACGGTCTTGGGCATGGTTTACCTTTTGATTCGTAAATGGACCATGATAACCTTTTAGGGTTCTCTTATGAACCAAGTTAATTGGGTTTTATGTCGTTGTCAATAAATAGATGATTCACATATAGAGCAATATCATGGCTTATGACTCACAAGTAGGCCTTTTGTTTGGGGGGAAGAGCCCGGAAATCGAGAATGGCTCGCCGAGAAGCAATGCCTAGGTGGTGGGCGTGTCGGAAGGGGCGTTCTTTTCAAAACCACCGTACAAGTTAAGTCATGGGCAACTTTAGAATTCCGTCTGATTTTTTATTGCAATATGAGGCAGTTCGTGGGCTACGATTTTTCTTGAATGCAATGTTTTTGGGATGGAGGACCTGAGAGACGCTCATCTTTCCGGCTCATTTTGAGTCGTTGAAGGTTGTATCCACGAAACTGAATTTGTTTTGGCTTCAATGTTTGATAAGCCAATTCGATGCCACAAGCTTAGGGAACCGAAAGACGGAAAACCGAAAGACGGAAAACCGAAAGATGGAAAACCGAAAGATGGAAAACCGAAAGCCCCTTTATTGGGCGCCAGCGATGGTTTTTCCTTGGGCATTGAGGTCGGCAAAAGCTTCTTGAAGTCGCTCTGCCATACTCTCTTCACCGGCTCGAAGCAGTTTTCGAGGGTCGTATATTTTCTTGTAGGGGGTCGCGTCGTTGGGATCGATTTGGTATTTAAAGGCCCGTGGATTTTTTTCTACATAGGTGCCTACGGCTTTGGCGAAGGCAAATTGGGTATCGGTATCGATATTCATCTTGAATACCCCATAGCCTATAGCCTCGGTGATTTTGGATTTTTCAGAACCCGAACCACCATGAAAAACCAAATTGAGGGGATTGTGCTCGGTCGTGTGTTTTTCTTGTACCAATTCTTGAGAATTCTTGAGGATTTCAGGTCGGAGTTTCACATTGCCGGGTTTGTAGACCCCATGCACATTGCCGAAAGAGGCAGCCACAGAAAAATGGCCGATGGGATTTAGCAATTCATAGGCTCGCAAAACATCTTCGGGCTGGGTGTAAAGCTTGGGATTGTCCACACCTTCCTCGATGTCGTGCCCTACCCCATCCTCTTCCCCGCCGGTAACGCCAAGTTCCATTTCCAAACTCATGCCGATTTTGGCCATGCGTTCCAAGACCCGCTCACATTCACCTAGGTTGTAATCGATATCTTCCGCAGAAAGATCGATCATGTGGGAGGTGTAGAGGGGCTTGCCCGTTTGTTCGAAATGCTTTTCCCCTTCAGAGAGGAGAGCATCGATCCATGGGAGCAGCTTTTTGTTGGCGTGGTCGGTATGAAGCACCACGCAAACGCCGTAGCCCTCGGCCATCAAATGAATGTGTTTAGCGGCGGATACCGCCCCCAAGACCTTGCCTTCCAAATCATTAGGATAGCCCTTGCCTGCGAAAAATTGAGCTCCCCCATTGGAGAGTTGGATAATCACATCAGATTTTGCTTTGGCGGCTGCTTCCAAAACGGCGTTGATGGTGTTGGTTCCAACGACGTTGATGGCAGGTAGGGCATATCCACCTGCTTTAGCCGATTCCACGAGGATTTTATATTCCTCTCCACTGACGACCCCTGGTTTTAGTTGCTTCTTCATATTTATCTTTCCTTTTCCGGCTCTGGCGCGGGATGGCTTGGCCGCCCAATAATACGGAAGTGAGTGCTTGAAAAGGGAGAAGATCGTAAGCCAGGGGCAAATCTCAGGGATCTGCTGGTCACGGGGCAGATGCGCAATCCATTGCCTATGTAATGGGAGGGAATGGATTGGGCGGAAGGCGAGAACCTTGTGGGGCGGTGATCTAGGGTTTTCGGTGTTTCTGGGGTTAAGCCAGGGGATACAAAACAAGCGCATCGCCTCGGCGGCCACTTTGAAAAACGAAGCAGTTTTAGTGTGTTAGAACATCTGCGAATTTCAGCGGAATCAATCATAGGCTTTCGGGGTATTGATGTCGCTTAGATATTTCTTCTCGGCCTGGAGTTTGTAATTGACAGATCTGATTGCCTTAGGTTGAATGCACGTCCAGAAATCCGTTCTCCTCACCCAAGGTATTGTTCATGCTAAAACATGTCTTTGTGGCCTCTTTTTTGGTTTTTCATCTCAGCGCCTGTGCCACCGACGACTTATGCGGGGGCGGCTCCCCTTGCCAAGAGGGATCGGAAGTGGAAGCCGAAACGACGGGGATCTCCGATGCCACCGAGCTTGCGGGCGAAACCGATGCGACTTTGGGCCAGGATCAAACCATTGTGGCCTTCGATGATGTTCATGTCTTTTTTGGTTCTGAAAACAAACGAACCGTGGATTCCACGGTGAGTTTTCCAGCGTTGGAGCAGGCCTTCCAAAAAGTCACCCTGCATTTTCGATTGAAGTGCCCGTCTCATGGTGGTTGTGACCATTGGGATCGCAAGGGTTGGTTGGGACTTGTTCAGAATGCCGGTACGGACGCTGAATCTGTGATGGAGCTTTGGCGATTTATTACGCCCTACCGAGTTGCAGTGGATTGGACCCACGACATGACAGATTTGCGTCCCCTCCTGGCGGGTGACGTTCAGCTTCGGGTATTCATCGATACTTGGGTTGGTCCTGGCCACAGCGATGGAGCGGGTTGGTTGGTGGATTTGGATTTTGAATTTGAGGGTGGGTTCCCAGAGCGGATCCCACTGGCGGTGATTCCGGTGTGGACTGCCCGGAGCTTCGAATATGGAAATCCCGAGAAGCCCACCGATACTGTCTATTCCGAATCTATCACTCTGCCAGAAGGTGTGAACTATGGCAGTTTACGGCTGTTGATCACTGGTCATGGTCAAGGCAACGCAGAATATTGCGCTGAGTTTTGTCCAAAAAACCACTATCTTACGGTGGAGAATCAGGCGTTTTCCGAAAGGATTTGGCGCAATGATTGTGCTGTGACTGCGGCGTCAGGGCAGTATGGCAATTACGCCTCGCCCCGCGCGGGGTGGTGCCCCGGGGCATATGTCCGGCCTTGGACGGTGGATGTTTCATCTCAGGTTGCAGGCAAGAGCCAAATTTCGGTGGATTATGGGGTTGAGGCTTATGAAAATACTTGTCTCCCAGGGGCTGAGCCATGCACGGGCTGTGTTTATAATACTGGATGTGATTATAACGGTGGTACCCATACTCAATCCCATTATCTCTTTTCCGGATTACTAACGGTTTATCGCTAACCGTTTTTCCTCCTTGGTTAAGGCTTTGGCCTATGGCCAGTTGGGGGCTCTCGAAAAGCGAGATTAGAAGAAAGCTGCAGCTGGGGGTTACTGATGCCCAAGCAACAAAGCCAAAAACAACAATCAAACCAAAAGTGTAACCCATGTTCTTAGAACAAAATGTGCTCCGTGTTTTGGGCTGTATTGCTAATTTATTTGGCTTTTCCGTAGCGTGTGAATAACATGTTCCAATCTTTCGTTCTTAAATGAGGGAAAATTCTGTGAACCACATAAAAATGAATCCACCGCCCTTGCCGGGGTTGGCCACGAAGCGTCATTGCATGATGGGAAGTATGCTTGTGTTATCCTGTGTTTTTCTGCTTTCCAGTTGTCTGGCGGTGAGTCGCACGCCCCCTTTAACGGGGAATCATGTAGATTCGGCTGTGCTCTATGGCGGCGTTGCCATTACTTCCGGCCAATTTAAAAGGGCCCACCAAACCATTGGCATTATTCAAATGACCCAAGAGGGTTTTAGGAACTATCTTTTTGGGGAAATCAATCACCGGGGCACCGAATCTGCTGAAATCATGGGGGCCGTCGGGCGTTATGCCCTTGCCCAAGGGGCGCATGGAATTCAGCATTTCTCCCTCATCGATCGGACGCCCAAAAGTGAGGAAATGAGGAAAGTGGAGCAAGTTGGTCAGACCCTCAAAATTATAGGGGCCGTGGTCGAGGGAAAACATGGGAATGCGGCAGGTGCCGCGGCTGAAGGAGAAAAAACGGAATATTTGGTTAAAGGAGAATTGGTGAAATGGATTGAAGAAGCGCCAGTGCCGGTTTCGATTGTTCCTGAAGGGGGCCTTGATGTGGCAAGCTCGAAAACTGAAGAAACGCAAAATTTGGGGAGTGAAGAGCAATGAACAAATTAAGTGCATTGGCATTGGCATTGGTGATGTTGGCCGCATGTTCGGTTCAAAACGCTTATGTCTATCCGGAATCGGTGCAGAAAAAATGGATGATTACCACAGGGGATGTGGATCGGCCCTATGACTCCTTAGGGTTTATCCAACTCACCAAAACCGGAGCGACCCTCTTTGGCTTCTGGGATGTTCTTGATGCGGATCTCAAAGGACTTTTTGAGCAAGACTTGCTCAAAGAGATTGAGAAAGCGGGAGCCGATGGCATCATCAATATGCATTTTCACGAAATTCAATACACCAAGGCCACTCGGATCTTTTTCGCGTTTCCGCTTTTCTTTATTCCCCTACCTCGCGCGGTGGTGGTTACTGGCGAGTTGGTGAAATTCAAGACGCAGTAGTTTTTGGCCCATTGAATCCTAATTTGTACGTAGGGCTTCTTCCAGTTTGAGAATATCCTGAGCGAGGTGAGAGTTTTCACCAACTTCCAGTTCATTGGCTATTTCTCGGGCTTCATGCAATGAGGTTTGGGCGGTGGCTGAAGCGTCGCTCAGGATTGAGATATAACCTTTGCGACAGAGGAGCCTCCCCAGCTCTAATTTATCGTCTACTTCTCTTAACAGGCCTTCGCCATTTTCAATGCGCTTGTTGGCCAAGCTCAATTCTCCTAATTTAGCATAGAGGGCGGCGAGGGAGCCGAGGAAAGCACCCTGGGCCCTTTTGAGCCCCACAGAGGCAGCCGCTTTTACGGCGGCTTCTAGATTCGATTTGGCTTCTTCCAATTTTTCGGCGTCTAGGCAGAGGTCACCCAAATTTCCAAGGACCAAAGCTTCGTCACGGCGGTTTCCTGTTTCTTTGAAGATCAAGAGTGAATCTTCAAAGCTACGCTGGGCGACTTCGAGCTTCCCTTCTTGAAAATAGAGGTTGCCCAAATTACAGAGCGCGATGCCTTCGGAACGTCGGTTGCCGGTACGGCGGTGAATCGTAAGGGCGTCTTGGTAATTTTTTCTGGATTCTTCACCATTGCCTTGGATGCGATTGAGGATGCCCAAATTACCGAGGACGATGGCTTCATCGGCCAGATTTCCAACTTCACGATGGATGGCCAAGGCATCTTCATAGTTTCTACGGGCTTCTCCCATCTTGCCGTCGAGCTCGCTGACCACGGCAAATTCACCCGTCGATGCTCCTTGGAGTTTTCGATCGCCAACGGCCAAAGAAAGGGCTTTTGATTCGCCAAGCGCTTGGCGTGCGGCCGCGAGCTGACCGACCAATCGCATGGCTCTTCCCTGCTCCAAAAGCACCATGCTCTTACTTTTTGTTTCGAGTCCAGGACAGTTGAGAATCAGATTTGCTAATTCGATGATGAGTAGGCATGGTCCCCTTAGGGTGAGCACTTTGGAAACCGCTAAGAATGTCTTTAATGCTATTTCCCAATCATTGACCGATAGGGATCGGTGGAGGGCGGTTAATAGATTATCCAGATCGAGGGCGAGTGCCTTGGTTAATTCCACACCTCCATGGGTGTGAAGAGAAACCAGGAATTTTTCTTCGCCAAATTGAGAATAATAGTTTGCGAAACGGTGGCTTGTGTTTTCCAGCGCTGCTGCCCCGGAGATACTTTCACCGTTTGGGTCTACGATGTTTCCTTTTGTTTCTAGCTGCTCGGTGGCATATTCGCGGATTGATTCGTAAATGGAGAAACGCTGATTTCCGGTGCTGTCTTTTCTCACTTGCAAAAGACTTTTATCCAAAAGAGCTTGTAGGATATCCATGGCCCAAAGCCCGTCATCAAGAATTTCGACGTCTAAGACTGATTCGGATGCTTCTAAGGTAAATCCTCCGCGAAAGACGCTGAGCTGTGCGAGTGCGAGCTTTTCCCAGGGCTGCAGGAGGTTCCATGACCAATCAATGGTGCCTCGGAGGGTAATTTGTTTGGGACCTAAGTCTCGTCGGTTCTGCCGCAAGAGTTTGAATCGCTGGGAAAGGCGCTCTAATAGTTGTTTGGGATTGAGAATCGTTATCCGTGCTGCCGCGAGTTCGATGGCGAGGGACATACGGTCGAGCCGGTTCACGATTTCTAGGACGGTGTTTGTGATAGCATCGGTCAGTTGAAAATCTGGTTTTACCGCCAGGGCCCGCTCTTGGAAGAGTTGTATGGCTTCTTCGGCGGGAAGTGGGTCGAGGTAAAAAACTTGCTCTCCCTCGATCTGCAATCGACTTCGGCTGGTGATAAGAAAATGGGCTTCTGGGGCGACTCGGAGCCAGTGACTCAAGGTTTCAGCGGCGAAATCGGCCACCTGCTCGAAATTATCCACGATGATGAGGGTTTTGCCTCGAGCACAGAGTTCTTCCGCAAGCTGCTCTTTAGGGTTTTTGTGGGAAAGGGTGATGTCCAGAGCGGTTCCCACGGTGGTCCAAATTGCTGCAAGGTTTCTGGCTTCCGTAAGGTCGCAAAACCAAACGCCTCCGCGATATTCATGGAGGCAAAGGCTACCATACTGTTGGGCGAGACGTGTTTTGCCTGTTCCCCCGGTCCCAACCATCGTGATCAGCCGACTATTGTTTGCGAAATGTTGGCGGAGTTTTTCTAGTTCGTTGATTCGACCAATGAATGAATCTGCACGATTGGGTAGATTGGTTTTGGTGAGGTCGATGGTACGGATTTTTGGAAACACTCTTTCGGCGAAGCCGGTAGAAGAAATCTGTCGAATTTCTTCGGTGCCTTCCAAGCCTTTAAGAGCGTGTTCACCAAGGTTTGTGATGACGATATCACTTTTTTCTAGTTCGGCTTTGGCTTCTAGCCAGGTGGCTTGGGAAATAAGGATTTGACCACCATGGCCCGCGGCGCTGACCCGTGCAGCCCGATTTACGGTGGTGCCGAAATAGTCCATTCGTCCGGTATTTTTGTCTATTTCACTGGCGGCATGTCCTGTATGGATTCCTATTCGAACTCTGGCTCCTCGGAATAACGCGTTGTGATCAATCCCCACCGTTTCTTCTAAGTTTTGCTCCTCTAGATAGAAGGGGGACCAATTCGCATTTTGGAGCCGGTCTTGGATGGCGATGGCATATTGAATGGCATCCCATGCCTTTACAAAGGAAATCATGAAGGCATCGCCCTCAAATTTTACTTCATAGCCGTTAAATTCATTCAAGGCATGACGGAATAGTTGATTGTGGGTATCGATGACTTCTTTGAAGCGATCGCCGAAATGCTCCCACATGCGCGTGGAACCTTGAATATCAGAGAAGAACAATGAAACGGTTCCGGTTGGTGCTTTTACCATGTTCCCCAATTTGTCCTTTTTAGCTGTTTTTTTCGCGGCGGGTTGCCCCACAAATTAGTCCACAGATCAGGCCGCACGTGAAATCTATCCCCTTTTCTAACCAAAAACCAGTGGGTCATGACCGACAAGTTCCAATGCTTTCATTAAAGGGTCTGGCCCTAAGGGCAATGGTGAATCTTTGGGGCATCATAAAATCGAAAGCCCAGCCAGGTAAAGCTCAGGGAAGGATGAAGAGTGTTGGTCTGTTGGGTTTTATGCCAAACACAGAAAGGGGCGTTGGGGATGGTTTTGCTTGATTTTTGAAGGGCCCTCAAGGATAGAAGTCTAAAACCCAATATCCGAGAGAGTTTGATGGCCTGTTTTAGAGCTTTAATTCGCCCCACCCTATTTCATTGTCTGTCATTTTTGGCGATTTCAACTTTGATTTCAGCTTCCCTTGGTTTTTTAACGGGATGTAGTGATGATACGTTGGGGCAAGTGCCTCTCACTCCCCCCCCGCCACCAGCACCGGTTGTGGATCCAGGTCCTTGTCCTGAGTGGCATGCGTGTAATGATGAAAACCCCTGCACTTTTAATGATGTTTGTCAGGCGGGGGAATGCGTGGGAACCGCTTACAGCTGTGATGATGAGGATGCGTGCACAGCGGATACATGTGATGGAGCCGGCGAGTGTTTATACGAAGATCTCGATTGCCCCGAAGACCTACCCATCGAAGAGACAGAATGGGTCGGTTGGTACACCTGTAGTGGGGCTCAAGGAAAAACTGCGTTGACCCTAACCACTTCATGGAATCCAAACACCAATGGTATGTCGGGTATTTTTGCCTTTAGCGAGCATCCCGACAATCCAGGGCTTCCCTTTGGAAGTTTTTCTTTGGTGGGAACATACAATCCCGACGACCGAACCATGAGTTTGTTGCCCAAAGCGTGGATCGTTCATCCCGGGACTTGGAATATGGTGGGTATGACTGGGCAGTACGATCGAGATGCGCGTCAAATCCATGGGAATATTACCAACCGAGAAGGATTCGAAAGTATGGTATGCGAAACCTTTGACCTCGACCGGGTGGACCCTGACCAATAATAGATTTTCGTTTCAGCGCTCCAGTTTCAGTCGTTTATGCCATGAGGGTCGCGCGATTTTTTTCTTAACTCTGTCATTAAATCTTCGAGCCAAACTGTGGGGGCGACCTCTTTAAGGCAGGATTTGGGTTCCGGCCTTCCCTTTCAAACCATCGGATAGATGCTCGGGATCGGTGATCAATACCCGCTTACCGCCTTGTTCGATGAAGTCCAGTGCTGCTTCGATTTTGGGACCCATACTTCCTTTCGGAAATTCTCCGGAATCATACAATTCCCTTAATTTTGGAGCTCGGATTTCCCTGAGCTTTTGGGCGTTATTGGTGTGGAAACCCACTTCGACGTAAGCGACTCCGGTGGATATGATGAAGAGGTCGGCTTTAAGTTGAGTGGCCAGTAGACCGGCGGTTCGATCTTTGTCGATGACCGCGTCCAAACCATCGAGGAGTTTCCCTCTTTTCACCACGGGCACCCCCCCTCCTCCGGCCGCGATGGGCACGTGGCCACTTTGGAGGAGGGCTTTAATGGCGTCTATTTCGATGATTTTCTTGGGTTTGGGAGAGGCTACGACCCTTCGCCAACCCCGGCCCGAATCCTCCACCATGGTCCAGCCCAATTCTTCTATTTTGAGTTGCGCATCTTCTTTTGAGAGAAATTGTCCGATGGGCTTGGAGGGATTGCTGAGTTCTGGGTCTTGTGTGGACACTTGGACTTGGGTAACCATGGCGACCACTTTTTTATCGATACCGTCGTAACTAAATTGATTCCCCAAAACTTGCTGGAGCATGTAGCCGATGCCACCTGCAGTGTTGGCGTCGCAAACGCCCAAGGGCAGTTCATAAATCTGTGGAGCAGCCAGTTCCGAACGTCTCAACATGGCACCGACTTGGGGGCCATTGCCGTGACTTAGGACCAGGTCCCAACCCTCTTGGATGATTTGGGATAAATGCTTGCATGTATTCCGCGCATTCTTAAATTGCTCTGGGATAGTACCAGTTTCCTGATCCAGAACCAGTGAATTCCCACCGATGGCAACGACTGCTACAGACATTCACGCCTCCGGGCCCAATGGGGCCTTCTTTATGTTTAAGCACGGAGCATGGGGGCTAGTTGATTTTTCCTCAGATGACCGTCGGTTCGGCTGACCGAGTTATGTTCATTGGGGCCTTCTCTTAGACTATAGTCTTGATCTGATGTGGAATGAAATATGGGGAGGGCGTTTAGGCCTTCGATGGGGCTTTTTTTATCCAAGGGAAGTAGCGAATCTCAAAGGATTGCGCTCCACCAGGGCCCCATCTGGAGGAGGCGCCTATGCTTGGAGAGAAATCCAAGGGACTCTTTTGAGTTGTATGGGCCAGGTTTGACTTTCCATCCCACTGAGATAGACATCCGCCCAACGAAATTGATCATTCAGAGGGGTAGAAACGATGGCCACCGATACACACACATTCAAAGAAACACTCGCTTCTTGGGCTTCAGGGGTTACTGTGGTGACCACCGTCTATGGGGAAGAAAGACATGGGCTCACCGCGAGTGCATTTTCGAGTTTGAGCATGGATCCTCCTTTGGTCCTCGTGTGTGTGAATAAGGGGTCGCGTTCCGATGAGGCGATCAAGCAAGGCGAAGCCTTTGGGGTGAGTATTTTGGGAACCGATCAGGTCTTTTGGGGCGAGCGTTTTGCTGGATTCCATGGGGATGTCGAAGACCGTTTTGATGGGTGTGAAACATTCACTAGGGAGACAGGCTCTCCCATCCTAACAGGCTCGCTCGGTTGGCTGGATTGTCGTTTATGGGCGGTCTATGATGGTGGTGACCACCATATCTTTGTAGGCGAGGTAGTGGAAGCAGGTTCTGACGCGGGTAAAAAGCCGGTGATGTATTACGACCGTGCTTGGCGTGGGGTGGGTGCGCCCGTTGACCCTAAGGCATAGTAAGCCTGTCTCTATGGAGTTCTATGGAGTTCTATGGAGTTTGGCGAGTTTGGCGAGTTTGGCGAGTTTGGCGAGTTTGGCGAGTTTCTTGGGGTTTTTGACTATGGGGGGATGTCGACTTTGTGGGATCCCAAAAAGCCCGGCCGAAACCGGGCTTTAGGTTAGATGGTGATGTTCAGATGAGCACCTACACCTTGTTTGGGACGTGGAGCCGGCTGGTTTTTTTGAGCACTCGACTCGATGAGTTTGAGTGCCGCTTGCCCATTTTGCTCCATGGCTTTTTTCTGGAGTTGCATCACCTTGACGGCGTATTGCAACTCTAGGTCATTGCCAGAGTTGTTAATTTGCATGGCCCATCCTTTGGTTGAACCCGCTCGGCATTCTTCGTCTGATTTTATGGGAACTTAAATTGGGTATTAGCGACCGACACTGCGGCAGCGGGTTGTGTTTTCTGGTGTGATCTCCAAACTCGATGGGCGTTGGTTGAGGATCCATTGGACCTTCAAACACATGAGATAAGTCTTTTCCCGTTCTTTGATGGTGTCGTTGTAGCTGGTCAAGGTTTCAACTTCCGGCAAAGGGGTGTCGAGGTTGAAATAGACTTTTTTTGGGCAATCGCTTTCGTAAAATTCGCCTGAAATCTTAATACCGGCCTGTTTCAGGTATTCGCGTGCGAATTCTAGACTTCGATGCGCGCGGCCCCCGTCTTTATTCCAGAGTTTGGCCCCTCCCACGAGAGCGGCCTCCATATTATGTGGCGAGGCACCTAAGAGTGTGAATCGGCTCAATAAATTTTCCAGTGCGGCCCGACCGTAATTCCGTATGGATTTTTGGCTTAGGCTATCCATGGCAGGCATGGCAGATTCTGGGAGCATGAAGTGGGTCATACCGACAAAGCGTTTGGATTTATCCCTTAGGCAGACCGCGCAGGAGGTGCCTAGGACGGTCACCAAAAGCTCATTGCTTGCCGAGAAGATGTATTGACCTGGTTTGAGTTTTGCGACCCTTTTCTCGCGAATGGGATCCCAATACCGATTGATATTCTGGGTGGTTGGCAGTGGTGTTGGTTCATAAAGGTCTCGATAATTCAAAGCCAAGCTTTGTGACATTGTTTTCCCCCCTTCGATGTTTTGGTGCCCTTAAAGCCAATCGATCGGGTTGGCCCAAACCCCATCGATTTTATTTTGCGTTTCCTGTGGGTATGTTTTCATGCCACCCAAACTCAGATCAACCCTCAACGGGAGAGATTTTATGTTTTCGCAAAAAAGCAATTGCAAGGCTGAGGAAAAGGTGCGGAGATTGGTCCGCTATCTAGAAGGATGACCACCATTTTTCGCTCTTTTGGTGGGATATGGTCTTCAAAAAAATAGGATATGTTATTGAACCGCTAAGATTTTTGTGGCTGCTGTTGGTGATGCGGTTTAGGAGAGCTTCGTTGCGTCATTGGAGTGTAAATGTATCTGTGGAGCGATTGGAGCGCCCTGGATTGAATTGTGATGTTGGGGCGTGGTGGGAATTATTCCAGCTGCGAGAGCGAGATCAACTGTGTCGCACCCTACAAGTATTATGTCCCTGGGCTACCTTGGGGTTGGTGGTCAGCGAAATCGCGCCCCTCTTCAATCCCGAGTTTCCGAGTCAGATTCTAGAAACGTCGATGACCATTGGTCTGATGAGCCTTCTTTATTGGGTTTCATGGAGGGCTTGGCCTCGGTCGGTTGTGGCGGCCTTACTTGTGGCGACGTCCATCGCTTCTGGTGCCTATATCGGTTGGGCTTGTGTGGCCAGTGGTAACTTTTTCTCGGCCCATACTCTAGCCATCTGTGTTGTTTTGACCTTTCTTGCCCTTGGCGGGTTGAGCACCCGAGAAACGATTCTCGGAACTTTGGGAACGGTTCTGTCTTGGTTCTCGGTTTGTCGGTTTGGGGCGTTGGGGGAGTGGCATGAAGCGGTTCGCCACATTCATGGCCCCTCAGGGGATTCACTGACATTGCGGGTGGGGATCCACCAAGGCGAGGTGGCTGTGGGGGCCTTTGGTGGGGCGCGTCGGGTTGATTACACCGCGCTTGGGACCACCGTCAACTTGGCGGCTCGATTGGAATCATTGTGTCCTAAGGGGAAAATCTTGATTTCTGCCGAAGTCTTGAATCATGTGGCAGGCTTTGAACAACCCGAGAAAGTGATGGAGAATCTCAGGGTCAAAGGGATATCCGAACCGGTGACGGCATTCTTGCTCGCTTCGAAGTTATCGGGGTGAGTGTATAGAGGTGACGAGCCGTGGGTTGGGTGCTCCCAAAGTGAGTCTTCATTGGCTTCTCTCTTGATTCACGTAGCTTATAAAACTGCTCTACACCGTGATTTTTGAACATTTTTTGCATCTCTAAACCCTCGGCTTACTTGTGCATACATAGGCTTTAGGGCTGCAAAGGCGTAGGCTAGGAACTGGGGTTCTACGGGGAGACTATCGATGACTTTTCGCTTCGTAGGGGCAGTGGGAATACTTCTTGGCGCGGTGACATTTTCCGCCTGTGCCGATCGGCGCTTTTTTGGCGAACCGGAATCTAAAACCCTACGGGATTCCGGTGGGGCTGAGTACGCCGCCCACGAATTGGTGTTTATGCCCTCTGCCCAAGGCACCGCCGACAAACTCAAGGCCATCTATGAAACCATGGGGGCTGAAGTTATCAACGAGACGGCCCCCCTTTCTCAGTCTTTGGGGTATGTGCATTTGAAATTGTCTCCTGCCATGAGTGCCGATGAGGCAGCGACCCTACTTTTGGATTCCGGACTCGCGGAGTCGACGGAAAAAAATTATGTGGCACGGATCGATGTGACGCCCGGTGACCCAAGTTGGGACAGCTTATGGGGGCTCAGAGCGATCCATGGGGAAGAAGCATGGGAGATTTCCAAGGGTTCGGACGAAACAGTGGTGGCGGTATTGGATACGGGTATTCAATACGACCATCCGGACTTGGACGCCAACATCTGGACGAATGAGGGTGAGACTCCGGGAAACGGTGTCGACGATGATGGCAACGGATGGGTCGATGATGTTCGTGGCTGGAATTTTGGTCGGTCTACGGGCAGAGCGTCCAATGACCCTTACGATATTCATTCCCATGGTACCCATGTGGC
Source organism: Myxococcota bacterium (assembly GCA_036339465.1). Taxonomy (GTDB): domain Bacteria; phylum Myxococcota; class XYA12-FULL-58-9; order XYA12-FULL-58-9; family JABJBS01; genus JAYZAY01. The sequence goes on from JAYZAY010000070.1 coordinate 28,875, forward strand.
GGGAACTGTCGGTGCAGTAGGCGACAATGGTGTGGGTGTGGTGGGGGTGAACTGGACGGTTCAGATTATTGCCGTCAATGTATTTAGCAAAATCGGATCAGGCGTTGGGGCCTATTCCACCGATATCATCAATGGTTTTGTTTACGCGGCCGCCAATGGGGCGAAGGCTGTGAATACGAGCCTTGGAAGTTATCGCCGTTCTTCTAATCTAGAAACCAATGCCGTGGCTGATTTGAATGACCGAGGTGTTCTCTTGGTGGCAGCTGCGGGCAATATGGAAAATGATAACGACAGAAATCCCCATTGGCCTTCCAACATAGATCTGGCCAACGTGATTGCCGTGGCGGCTATGAAATCAGATCTTTCGCTCACGGACCGAAATGATTGGGGCTATAAGAATGGACAACCGGCGGGTTCGAGTTATGGGGCCACCACAGTCGATCTGGCGGCGCCGGGGCATCAAATCAACAGTACGGTGCCTGGAAGTGGCTATGCAAAGTTCAGTGGAACCTCCATGGCGGCTCCCCACGTCGCCGGTGCGGTCGCTCTTTTCTACTCACAGTTTCCCAAGGTGGGACATCTAGAGATGAAAGCCCACCTCTTGGGATCCACGCAACCGTCATCGAGCTTGAGCGGCAAGGTCTTGACTGGCGGTTATTTAGATCTCAAGAAGCTCCTGCGGGATTTCCGGGGCCCCCCTGCTCCTCCCCGGGACTTCGTCGCTCAGGTGGGCCCGAATCGCAGCATTCAAGTTCAATGGAATTGGGAAGCGGTGATGGATCCCCCAAGCCAGGATTTGGCGGGTTTTGACCTGCGGTATCGACCTGTGGGCACCACGGCTTATCAAGAGCTTAACTTGAATCCATCGGACCGGGTTTATGAGCTGAAGGGCTTAACCCATGAAACCGCCTATTCAGTGGAGATCAGGTCTCGGGGTGAGAATGGTGGTTTAAGTGAGTGGGTTGTGTCTCAAGATGTGCTGGTGGGCGATAACGTCGCACCGGCTAAAGTGGTGGACTTGATGGTGAGCTATCCGGAGGGTGAAGAAGTGAACTTTGCCATCATGCCGGGTCTTGAGAGTATCGACGAGTATTGGTCCGGGGCCCATTTAAATGACCGCCGTTCGGAGACCGGTTGGATTGCCCCCTACCGCAGCATTGATTTTGAAGAGACCCTGTTGATTCATTTGAGTGAGGTGGTTGAGATTGACCAGCTGCATTTATTGCCCAACTCGGTATACCCCGAGTTTTTCCCTGGAACCGTTCAAGTTGAGACTTCGCTGGATGGCGCCGCTTTTGAATATGGTGGGGTATTAAGGACTGCAGGTAATGTCGCGTCTGGACAATGGCAGTCGGTGGTGATGATACCGAGGGAAGCTGAGTGGCTGCGTATTCATTTGAGCGATGCCTACAGTCATGCTTCCGGCCGTTACTATCTGGGGTTGAGTGAGGTCATGGTTCGTAAGTTGCGGCAAGACCCCATGCGATTGGGGTTGCAATTTAGGGCTCCGGGAGATGACCCCGATAGTGGCCGAGCCGCCAAATATGAATTTTATTACAGTCGTTATTTAGGCAACACCGGGGGGCTTGCCAATGCTCAAAAGTTGTTTGAGGACACCAATCCCAAGCCCGCAGGCGTTCTTGAGAATTTCACGACACCCGAATTGGAGCCCAATACGACCTTCTATTTTCAATTGAAAGCGGTGGATGCTGCTGGCAATTGGTCGGAGTGGTCCAATATAGCTGAAGGTCGAACCAAGACCCAGCCTCCTCCAGCCATTGCAGATCTTACGGTGGTGGAGGTGGGCTCCAATCAGGTGACCTTTTCTTTTACGCCCCCGAAGGTGGGCGATCCCGCCGAAGCCCTCACAAACTATGATGTGCGCTTGAGTGAGGCTCCGATTTCGCCGCTTAATTTTCTTCAGGCAACATCATTGGATGTTGATTTTTCCTACGATTCAGCCACGGATAAAATGCTTTTTACGGTGGGTGGTTTGGCTTCCAACCGAACCTACTATTTTGCCCTTCAGGCCTTGGGCGAGAATGGTATTCGGGGAGGGATCTCCAATACCGTATCGGCACAACCCTCCGATGGCACCGATGATGTGGCGCCAGCCACGGTCACGGCGTTGGCCACCATCGCAGACAATCAATTCATTGCGTTGGCGGCATCGCCTTTGGTCAACACCAATCTCAGTGCCAACAATCTTTCGGATCTGGTGGACCGCGACCCGACCACTGTTTTTTCCCAGCGTGCCAATACGGACCAGAGCTTTCAGATCGAGTTTGAATTGGCTGACCCCCGCGCGTTGCAGTGGGTTGAGGTTAAGCAGGCTGAAACGTCCATTGAGACCCACTTGCCAGGACTCATCGAAGTTTTCGTGAGTCGTGATCGGGCATTGTGGATGCCCGTCTTTAAGGGGAATCCTGCGGAAAATGACAGTTCCATTTTCCTGAGTGATGGTTTGAAGGTTTTTAGTGGGCATTATGTGAAGCTCCGCTTTAGCGCTCTTTCGGAACTCAGCGATGGAACTTATGGGGTAGATATTGCGGATATTTTGTTCCAGGGGGTGTCTCGGGATCCCGCACCTATTTATCTTACGTGGGTTGCTCCGGGTGATGATGAATGGTTGGGAACGGTGAGTCGGTATGATTTGTATTATTCAAGTAAACCCTTTACCGGCGCTTCTCTCGATGCAGCAGATGTGACTCGATTGGAGTACACCTCATCTGCACCCTCGGGGGTTATCGAGGTTTTGGAGTTTACGGACTTAGAATATGACCAGATTTATCATTTTGGTATTATAGCCGAAGATGATTTGGGGAACCGAAGTGAACTCTCTGCGCTGACCTCCTTTGAGACTTTCCGAGTTCCTCCCTATGCTCTTGCGGATCTTCGACACATTCCAGAGGCCGCTACCACCACTTCTCTAAAATTGGAGTTTCAACCCGCAGGCGCTGATCTCGACGGTGGATTGGCTTATCGGCATGAATGTCGTCGCCACACCGGTGCCATAACCTACGATAATTGGGAAACCTTGCCGGTGGTTCTGAATGTTGTGAGCCAATCCCTTCATCATGGGGAGGATTTGGGAAGTGGGCAGTGGTTGGGCGAGGTGGTTTTCGGGGCTCGTTTTGATTTTACCATGGATGGTTTGGAGCCTACCACGGCGTATCAGGTGGCCTGTCTTGCTTTTGATAAGAAGGGCAATTCTTCCTTGATTTCGAATATCGCCAAGGGTGAAACCGTGGATGGCACGCCGCCCGGGGTGATTTCTGATTTGAAAGTGGAAGCGCTTCCTTTGGCTTCAGGGGAAAAATTGGGGTTGGCGCTCGACGGCTTTAGTGGGGAGTATAGTCGCTATTTCGCGGCGAGTAAGCTTTTGGACGATGACGTTACGACCTCTTGGGCCCATAAGCACGATGCGGCTTTTGTTGAATTTTCCATGGCGCAAGTTTCTACGATCGGTGAGTTTAAAATTAGGACTTCAGACTACTATCCTCAATTTGCACCCCGTGAAGTCACCATCCTCGTGAAGTCGGGCGAAAGCGACCCTTGGAAAATGGTGTTGCCTATTTCTAATTTTTCGGCCCAGGATGGTTGGCAGTCTTGGAAGGTGGGTGGGGTGGACGCAAAGTATATTCGTATGGAAACCAAGCCCGCCCAATCGGGTCACTATGTGGTGCTGTCGGATTTTGCTGCGGTGACCCCTCCCCCACTGACTGCGAGCGTTCGCCTAAGCTGGATTGCTCCGGGAGACGACGACTTCGATGCCCAGATCCCTGTTGACCGCTATACCTTAGGAATACACGGGGAATACTTTGAAGATTTGGGCGCAGCGGCCCATAGAAAAGTGATTAGTGCCAACAGCCAGGGGCGCGCTTTGGTTCCCGGTGGAAATCTTGAGGTGGTTACCGTCGACGAGCTCGAAGGTGCCGCCCATTACTGTTTTGGGTTGGCAGCGCAAGATATCGCCGGGAATGTGTCTGCACTTTCAAATCGAGCCTGTACCGTTACGGTGGGTATTCCACCTCCTCCCGTGACCGATTTGGAGGTCTTAACGGAATCCATTGCGGCACGAAGCTTTGCCCTGCGGTGGAGTATTTCGTCTGAGGTCGCTACAGGGTATCAGCTTTGTGTCCAGCCCACTGGGTTGACTACCGAATCTTGGGCAAATTGCGACAATATGATTCAAGGAGGCATTGGGTCTAACGTTACCACAATTCAGGTTTCAGTTGATTCTCTCAATCCCTTCACCCATTACTTTGCTGCGGTTCGTCTTTTGGATTCTAGCGGGAGTTTGAGTCCCATATCTAATTTGGTTGAAGTGGATACCAAGGATGATTTAGGGCCGAGTGCCGTCGCTGACCTGTCGGGGCATGTCAATGGTGCGCTTCCGGGAGCTTTAACCCTTAACTGGTCGTCCCCAGAGGATTTCGGAACAGAAAAGACGGTGATTCGCTATGAGCTTTTCTACCGGGTTGGAGGGAGTGTCACTGGCGAGAACTTGGGCACGAGTTTGTTGTGGAGCGGTAGCGGCGGTCTTTCCCCAAAGGCACCAGGGTCCACTGAAATTGTCAATTTGAGCCAATTACCCCGCGATATGATGGTGCATTTGGCGGTTCGGTCCTTCGATGAATACGACAATGCCAGTCCGCTTTCAAATTCCGTGGCCATTGCGACTTTAGCCGAACCTCCTTCTCCTATTGGGGATCTAGAGTTGGCTTATGCAACTTCTTTAGGTGCCATCGAGCTTACTTGGAGTGCGCCATCGGCCAACTACACCCATACCCATCAACCGGCAGGGGATGGCAAGGTGGCCCGTTATTTGGTGAAGTTAAGTGACCAGGCCCTAAGTATCGGTGAGTGGGTCAACCTCAATGCCCACTCCTTTTTAGGGGGGGCCTTTGTTAAGGGTATGGGAGAATCGCAAAATTATACATTGACCGGCTTGGCTTCTGGCCAGGCCTATTACGTGGCGTTGATTTCTGAGGATGAACATGGCCGATTTTCAGGGGTATCGAATATTGCTTCCATCACTTCCCGAGACCGAATTGCACCCAACAATCCTCAAGGACTTACGGTCACAGCTTTGGTGCATGAGCCTACGACGCTTCATTTGGGTTTTGTGGCGCCTGGGGATGATGGCGCTCAAAGTTCCGATAAAGTGGCGGGTTATGTGGTGCGTTACTACCAGAACTTTGGTAGCGTTCCCGCTGGATTTCCCGAGAGTTGTGGGGATGGTTGTGTGGAAAAAACTTTCTCCAGCGACATCGCCGCTGTGGGCAATGATGAGATTTTGGTTTTGGAGAACCTGCTTGGGGAGTCATCCTACGGCATTGCGGTGCAGGCTCTAGATGAAGTGGGGAATGAATCGGGGTTTTCTCTCAAGGAGGGCGCGACTGGTCCGGTGGCTCCCCTTGCTCCGAGCAATTTTGTTGCGGTAGAAGAAGAGGTGGTGAGTGCAGATTCGGTGAAGATAGGTCTTCAATGGAAGGCTCCTTCTGATGTGGGCCCAAACGGGGTGTCACAAAGGGCGGCTCGCTATATCATCGGCTATTCACCCTCCACCAGCGTTAGCGCTCAAAATCTTTTGGACCCAGATGTTTCAGTCACCCTCATTGACAGTCCGCCGACGCCTGCGGATCCTGGGGAGAATGAGTCTTTGAGTTTGAGTGGTATGACGGCGGGTGTTCATTATCAATTTGGTATTATTGCGTTGGATGAAAATTCAGAGGCGTCAGATGTGGCTCAGGCGGTGGTTCAAACCACCGATATTGTGAGCCCAGATCCACCTAGGGATCTCGTGGTGACTTCATTGGATGATGTTACCAAGTTACGTATCCAGTGGGAGGCTCCTGCGGGTTCTGGGGAGGCCAGTGACATTGCGACCTATGGAATTGTGGTTGGGGCTCCGGGGGTTGATCTTTCGGGGTGTGGCGATTGTTTATCGGCCCAAGTGAATGTGGTTGAGGGTGCGAACTATGACTTTGCGGGTTTGGTGGGTGAGACCGCGTATCGGGTGGGTGTTAGGGCATGTGATGAGTCAGACAATTGCAGTGATTTTACTCTTGCCGATGGAGAGACCTCGCCTATTTCGCCAGCGAGAATGGATTTTTCTGTGGTGGATGGATCTCGAAATACGACGTCTCTTTCTTTGAAGTTTGTCGCCCCCGGCGATGATGATTTTTCAGGTCGGGCGGCGTCCTTCGAGGTTTATTACAGTGCGTCGGAGATATCGGTTGAAAACTTTGGTGATGGGAATGACATCGAAATCTCTGTGGCGGTTGTGGATGGAGGGAGAGAGGTGGTGGTCCCTGTGACTGGTTTGCAACCGAACTCTGCCTATTATGTGATGGGTCGCGCGAAAGACGATAAAGGCGTGACTTCACCTTTGGGTGTCAACTTCGTTTTTCATACGTTGGATACCCTCGCTCCAGGAATGGTGACTGATATTTCTCTCTCCGCGTATACCACGAGTCAGATGAAAATTTACTTTAAGGCGCCCGCAGAAGATGGCTCTGAAGGTGGTTCGCCTTTGGGCTATTATGTTCGGGTTTCGGAAAACAGTGAGATTGAAACCGAAGCGGATTGGTTGGCAGCGACAGATAAAGAAGTGGTGGTCGGTGAGCATTCTCCCGGCGACTCCATAAGTGTGGGTGTTTTTGGTTTGACCCATGAAATTAACTATGGCGTGGCCATACGGGCTTTTGATGAAGATGGCAATCTAGGCCCCTTACACGGGCCATTGACCGGAAGTGTGGTACCCATCTCCCCCAGCGGAGTTGTATCCATCACCAGTGGCGTGGATGGCAAGACGGCCATCTTCACGTTTGTCGCCCCTGGCGATGATGGTGCCGCGGGGGGGGCGGTCACAGCCTATGAGGTAGCTCGATCGGTGTCGAATTTTGCGACTACGGATTTTGATGACCATGTATTGGATGGGGTTGAAGCGGTGATTGCGCAACCCGGTGAAATTCAAGAGTTGCGGATTCTCTGTGCTGAGGAGTCCACACGCTATTGGTTTTCCATTCGAGCCGTTGATGATTGGGGGGCTAAGAGCAGACCTTCAGAAATAGTGAACGTGACAACGGAGGATTTAACGCCTCCCGCATCGTCGAACTTGACGGCGCGAACCCTAGCGGACGAAGTGACGTTGGTGGAGCTGGATAGAGCTACGACCACCAGTTCCTTGGGGCCGGGTTGGGAATCCGGTTCACTTGTGGATGGTAAGCTTTCTTCGAGTTGGGGTTCAGCGGCGTTGGCGGTGGGTGGTTACGAGGAAATCCGCATTGACCTGACGGATGTGACCATGATCGATCGCGTTCGGTTGGTGCCGGACGTGCTTTATTCTAAATTGTTTCCCAGGGATTTTGAGATTCAAGTGGGGGAAAACCTATCGATGTTGGAAACCGTTTATTCGGTATCGGATCTGGATTTACGAATTGGAGAGCACGATTTTTCAAACGGTGTGACCTTTGGTTTTTCTCCTCAGTCGGCGAAGTATGTGGTGATCCGAGTTTCGGGGGCAGGTTCGCTCAGTGCTGGCGATGAGCAGGGCTATATTGCTCTAGCCGAGGTTCAAATTGTGGGGGCTCGGTTGGAATATCCTAGGGTCCAATTGGGATGGACGGCACCTGGCGATGATCATACCGATGGTCGGGCGAGTGTGTATGAGGTGTTTGCTGATACGACGACCCTCGCTGCCGATCCCAGTAGTGCCCTACGCTTAGCAGAACCGTCACCTCCAATACCCGGTCCAGCGGGCACCTTAGAGACAATGGTTTTGGAGTCGCTCCATGGCAAAACCACCTATTTTTTCGGGGTGCGGGCTGTGGATGAATCGAGCAACGAGGGTGAACTTTCCAATATCGCTTCACTTGCCACCGAAGATATTCCACCACGCAGCGCAGTTGCTCCACAAGTGATTGAGGCCACTCAAAATCAAATCGGTGTGAAGTTTCCTTCGGCATTGCACCCGGCAGCTGACACAGGCTATGCGCACCATTATCACCTTTATTACGATTACACCCCATTTTATGACGAAGCATTACCGGCCAACTCGATGGATTCCTTTGTGGAGTCCGATGGCTTTTTTGAAGCTTCAATGACTGGGTTGGTTGCAAATCAGGTGTATTATCTCGGGGTGATTGCCTATTCGGAATCCGGTCTTCCCTCCTATCTTTCCCCCCTATTGAAGGTGAAAACCCTAGCGGGTGAAGATACCCAAGGGCCAGAAGCGGTTCGCTCTTTTAATGCATCGATTATTCAGGATTCATTTGAAGAGTTGGAGGTGCAAGGTGTGATCGAGCTTGGGAACAACGAATCGACAGACAATCCCGTATCTCAATTGGTGGATGGCTTCAGCGAGACATTTTGGTCCTACAGTTCTGTTGATACCGCTCAAGTATCGGTTGAATATTCATTTGTTTCCCCAAAAAGTCTGTCGAGAATGACACTCCAGGGTTCGGTTAACTTTGAGCATCTTTTTCCACCAGCGGTGGAGGTCTCGACTCGGACCGGGCCGAGTGCCCCTTGGACCTCTCAGATGATGCAATCTGATCTTGTGATTGCCAATGCAAGCACACCCATCGAATTGGTATTTCAGGCGCCTTTGGAAGGGGTTGTTCAGGTGAAGCTGGATTTTGAAGAGCTGGTGGAAGAACAAAGTCGTTTTCATGCGGCATTGTCTGAGATTCGTTCTTTTGCGCCGTTCTCCGAAGAGGGCAATGTGGTTCTCTCTTGGATTGCTCCGCAGGATCGTGGCAGTGATGGTGGCGCGGCTTCCTATGAGGTATTGATAGCCCTATGTGATGAGGGTGCTCAAACATGTCCTTGTTCAGATGGTCCAGATATAGAACAAGAGTTGTCGGCTGCTTTAAGCCCAGGTTCACCGGAGCGTTTGGTGATCAACCTCTCCACCGGCGCTGAGCATTGTCTGGGGGTGGTGGCATTTGATGCGCGTGGATTAAGAGGAGATGCTACTTGGTTGGCAGCACCCATCTCGGTTGATCCGTGAAATCGGATCTGGGTTGAAGGAGAATTTAATGTCGTTAAATGTAGTCAAGTGAAGGCGTTACTTCATCGATTTTCTAGGCAGAATGCTTCAACTTTTTGTGTTTCTACTCCGAAAGTCTGTTAGATTTAATGTATCATGTGGAGGGGAAGTATTCGTCATTGCAGATATTTCGTATTTCTCGTTTCGGTGACTTTTTCACTTTCTTGTAGCGACGAGTCGCCTCAAAATGAAACAACGCACGGGTTTGTCGATCAAGCACAGCCCATCCAAAAGCTTGAGCAAGGTGTCGATATTGTATTTGGTCTGGGTTACGATTGTGACGATACTGACGATTGCGGCTCGGCGTTTTGTGTGGATGGTGTGTGCTGCGAAAGTGCGTGTGATGGTCTGTGTATGGGATGTGTCCGGAGCCAAACGGGTTTTGAGGATGGGCAGTGTGAGCCCGTCGCGGTCGACACGGATCCCGAGGGAGAATGCACCGATTCGCGCACTGAGGGTGAGGACCCCGATGGGGATGGTGACGCAGGGTACAAGTACTCCTGTGGAACCACTGGTGTGTGCAGTGGCATCAAGAATGGAACGACATCAAGTTGCGCATTAGAGCCCGTGGGAACAATCTGTCTGCCCCCTCGCTGCAACCGTTCTGAGTTTGTCCTGAACCAAGAGTGTGTGTGGGATACCGATTGTGGGCCGTATTCAAGGTGCATCGATTACCAATGCACCACAGATCCAAGGCGGCGGCAATTTGTATTGAGGGAGTCTTATTGTAATGGTCTAGGTGCATGTAATGTAGAATACGGCAGCGGTGCGATTTCCCTCGATTGCTCTAATTATGCCTGCGCTGATTATGTCAATGCAGGCACTTCGGAGTGGCCGATTCCCCCAGACTCTGTCACATGCGAATCAGGCTGTGCAGGCGACGACGACTGCAATACCGGTTATCGGTGCGACGACCAGACAGAGTGTGTCCCCGATTCGAAAATTGAACCAGGACAAGAGTGTATTTCGAATGCCCAGTGTTCTTCCGGGAAATGTGACATGGGGATATGTTGCGAATCGGATTGTGCCACCTGTCAAACCTGCAATCCTCTTTATTGGGTGAAAAACTGCACCAATGGTGAGTGTGTAGACGGTAGCTTGTGTACAAGTAGCTCTGATTGCCAGAGTCTTGAGAATTCGACCGGTACGTGCCGAAATGTTCGGAACGATGATGCCCTCATTTGGACCCGCACATCTGGTGGGGCTTTGGAGTGTGCTCAGAATTCCTTTGAGCAATGTGGGACCGATGGGCATTGTAATGGTAGTGGAGGGTGTCGATATTGGGAACCGGGCACTCTTTGTCACCCACCCTACTGCTCCTGTTCGGAAGATGGGACCTCATGCTTCGCTCAAGAGTCTGTTAGTGTGTGTAGCGCGGTGTCGGATGGAACTCAAAGCTGTAACAAGTCTTCATGCACCAAGATCTCCACGTCCTGTAATTGCAGTGATTCTAACAATTACGGTGTCGATGTTCTCTTAAGTGATACATGTGAATGTAGCAATATGGAGGACGTAAGCTGTGCTTTGGGGCAAGGCATCGTCCAATGCGGATTATATGGATGTGATGGAAACAACACCACGTGTTTATTGGCGTGTCAACAAACAGCAGAATGTACGGCGTTGGCCTATTGTGCGGAGGGAACATGTGAGCCCAAAAAAGAGAAGGGTTTTTCGTGTGGGTTGGATGAGGAATGTTTGACCGATTATTGCGCTAAAAACTATTGGGATGGTTCCGCCGCTCAAGTTGGGGTATCCACAGGCGTGTGTTGTGACGCCGGCTGTCGAGGAACATTGGAGGCCACAAATGATGCTGCCACAGGCATTTTCGGTTGTAAGGTGTGCGACAATTTGGGCGAGTGCAGTAATACTGCAGTGGATACGGATCCTTTCGATGTCTGTGCTGCACCCGGTGTTTCTTCATCGGAGCGTTGTCAAAAGGGGACCTGTGATGGAAATGGGTATTGCGACTATCACGGCCGAGAGGGAGAAAACTACGTGTGTGCATCGGGCTGCAAAGATAAACTGAATGTTTATGATACGAAATATTGTGAGTATTTAACTGCTAGTCATTCGGCTTTTTGCCCCGCAAATACCTCGACCGACTGCGGTCTCTTTTCATGTGATCAGACAGGTGGCACCAATGAGTGTTTTCGCACCTGCACGCCGAATTCAGGCTCATTGGATTCGTCCCAGTGTGAGTCGCATGACATCGTTTGCATCGACCAAATCTGTATCGACAAATATGGGCTAGGCGTTGACTGTGAGAATGATTCACAATGCGCTTCTGGGAATTGTAAACCATTTTATGATGCATCTTTCGCAATCTCTGGAGATTCTGAAAAAAAATGCTGTGAAGCAACTTGCAGCTCAACCAGCCCATGTCAGGGTTGCAACGCAAACGGGCTCTGCACAAGTCTCCCAGCTGGAGTCAATGCCCGCACCAATGATTGTGATCCCGATGAGAATGATCCCTGTGGTTTCTCGGGCCAGTGTGATGGTGCAGGGGCGTGTGGGTATGCCCCTTCAGGGACAGAATGTCAGGCTGCCGTGTGTAGCGGCAGCTCGAAACAATTTGCCTACTATTGTAATACCACAGTCCCCACGCAACCAGGGACCTGTGGACCCAGTGCACAGGATGTGTCGTGTAACGATTATAATTGTTTCATTTCGAGTGGTGAACCTTCTTGTTATAGCGCATGTGAGTACAGTGGCCAATGTGTAAACGGTGCTTATTGTTTTGATGGAGAATGTAAGACCAATCACCCATCCAAGGCTCTCGCGATCTGGGATATCAAATTTCAAGCGGTAAGTGTTGTTGAACAGTTTGTGTTTTCTCTCGATCAAACCAGCCATCTTTGGGACTCTTTCCCCAATGATTGCTTGGGGGCGACTGAAGAGCGAGCCTACTGTGAACCGGGTCATGTTATGGTTGGCTTTGAACCCTACAGCTCTATGCAGGGCTTTAAATTGGTTTGTGGCGAATTGGAATCTGATGGTAGCATCGCCATACCAGCCACTCAAAGCGGCGATAATAAGCTTTTACGAGGCCAGGCGCTGGGTGTAGCTGACCCTCAGCAGCTTTGTACCTCGCCTGAGTATGTAAACAAGATAGACTATGAATCCGATGGAAGTGCTTTGTCGAGTTTTCAAGCCTCTTGTGGCGTTGGGAGTATGAGGAGTGGTGATGTGCTTGCGTGGGGGAGCTCGGGTAATTCGAGCAACGTCACAAGTGATTGTGAATCGAATGAGGCAGTGGTGGGAATCAAGGCACAGCTCATGGGGGACCGCATTTGTTCTATGGCGGTTCGGTGTGCTTCAGTGGTCGGTGTGGAAATCGATGCAACTGCGGAGGCAGTGACGTGGGCGCATCCTATGGCTTTTGATCCAGATGACGTGGATACAATTGTTTGGCAAACGATAAGTGGCGCCGATAAGGAGGGTAACCAAGCGAAGTGGCAAGCCGACAGTGCCGACTTTTCGGGCAATGATAGTTATTCCTATACGGTTGACAACGCATCCTACTACGGCACCGGTAGTGCATGGCAGGCGGATGTTAATATTGTTGTGGGGCGCACCGCGCCTTTCTTCATGGATAGTTCCTCCGGCCTCATCTGGATGAAATGCCCCCAGGGCATGATCTACAATGTGGTTAGCGATACGTGCGAAGGTGTGATGGATAAATTTAACTACTGCCACCACAATTCAAATGCCTGCAATGGGGACATCTTTGATGCCTTGGTGAAAATCGATGGTGATGCTCCCGGGGGGACATGTCCTTACGGAGGCATAAAGATTAAAGGCGCCCTTGATGCCAATTACAACGGAGCGCTGGATTGGATTGAGCTAAGCCCCGGCGGCGAATATTATGAGGATCCTCTTTTGGGTCACCGAAGTACCACTTATGGGAAATATGTTTGTGCCCTAGAAAACCAGGGGGCCACAGTTAACTTCATCCATGAGCCAGCTGGCCCCAACTGTTTGTTTGGCGGCCAGAAGATAGAAATTAATAATGGATGGCTCTATAACGATAGCGGCACAACTGACCAGACGGAGGACTATTTTTGTGATGGCGATTACGTCATTGGCGCGGGCCAACACCGACCGGAACACGATCATGGGATTTTGCGAGCGGGTGGACTCTTTGATACTTGTAATGATTTAAACAGAGGTGGTCAAACCGGTTGGCGAGTCCCCACCCTTGATGAGCTTAAGTCTATGACTCGTTGTGCCGATGGGAGCACTCCTAAAAGTGTTGATGTCCCATTTGGTACCCCACCCTATAAATCGTGGCAGTGTGATGACCAGATCGAATCTCAATCCATTATTGATCTTATTCCTCACCCAGAGTTTAAGGCTATCAGCGATCCAACCAGTGGCTTGAGAGTTTGGTCGGCAAACGCGGGGGTTCATGGGTCGATATTAACTCCAACCACGGCTAAGGCCGCATTCCTGAATTTTTATGGCTCAACATTTCTTCAAGACGGCACTTACAATGTTGACAGATTCGATAGCAATTCCGCCGGCGATCCGATTAATCAATATGGGGTGTTCTGTGTAAATGGGCCGCCGGAGCAGATGCCCCAAGAGATTGACCCGAACTCCACCTGCATTGATCAAGGGGATGGTACATGCATATGGACATGCAACGAGGGCTACCACTACCATCATTCAAGCCTTGGGCAGGTTTCGGAATATCAGGCCTCCGAGGATTGCAAAACCTGCCACCTTGATTTCTGTGTACCGCCGTCATTTTCCGATCCACAAGTTTACGATCAATGGGGTAAGCCTTTGTTTAGCGAACACGGAACTTACGTCGCCGAATATTCTGAAGATACGTATCATGACCATAGCCGTGCCTGGCCTGCATTCGGGAGCAAAGCCACTTTTTCCTGCAAGAATGGCTACTATCTAAGCGGCGAGGCCGAACGATACTGCGTGGCAGGTGGCGAGTGGTCGGATTCTATGGATGCCGAGTCCTCGAGGGAGTTTCCTCTCTGTGAGCCCTGCACAACCGTTGCCAATTGCAAAGCGAACAAGATTACTTGCACAAACGACACCGACCAAGTGTGCAGCGAATGCCAAGACGGATATGTGGGCGACGGCAGCCCTACCGGCACCGCTACCTGCTTGGTGGACTGTGGCTCGCTATCAAACACCATTACGGATGGCACGGTGGTGCTTGACGGCGGGGCGACCACTCACGGGTCCACTGCTTCTGTTCAATGCAATTCAGGCTATTATCGCGAAGGCACTTCTCCCCTTAAATGTGAGGACACGGGCTCATGGGAATGGGAGAGCAATACTTCCCCCACCTGTCTGCCCTGCACAACCGTTGCCAATTGCGAGGCGGTGACATGCACCAATTCCTGCGCAGCTTCTTATCATTATATTGCTCCGGGACGAGTGAACCAAAGCCACTGGAACAATAAGCCTGAGTCCATATGCACAGACCCCACTTCCAATCAGGGAGCTGAGAGCGGAGTTGGTTATGCTTCCGCATATGGAACCGACATTACCGTCACCTGCTGCAATAGCTCTGGCTCGAGCGGCGCACGTCCAGGTTGTGAAAGGCCAAAAACTTATGCGGAAGCAGTAGAAATCTGCGAAAATGCCGGTTATCGACTGTGCACTCTTGATGAAATGTTGAACGAAGTGACGCGGGGTACGGGCTGTAATTTTGATAATTCGTACAACTGGGTGTCGGATACATGCGATCCACCCAGTAATGACGTAAACTCGGGGGGGGCGGTTGGTTGTTCCATCTCCAGCAGCTGCGAAAGTGGATATGCGGGAGACCAGGTAACTTGCACAAGCGCCACCGACCAAGTGTGCACCACCTGCAAAGATGGATATGTGGGCGACGGCAGCGCTACCTGCACCATTAAATCCTGCGATGCCCTCACAACAGCCAATGGCTCCGTGGCCTACACCGGTGATGACCTTGGGAATAACAACTCCCACACGTTTGGAGCCACCGCTACGCTCAGCTGTGATGATGGCTACTACCTAAGCAGCGACGTGACCCCCACCTGCAACGCCAACGGAGCATGGAGTGGTGCCTTGCCCTCGTGCAACGTTTGCAACGATGTCTCTCATTGCGCGGGGACGGTGACTTGCACAAGCAACTCCAACCAAGTCTGCAACCAATGCGCAGACGGATATGTGGGCGACAATACCAATACCTGCACTTTCTACGCACCGGGCGCAGCATGCCCTCCTGGAGCGCTTTATGGGCAATCCTGCTATCCTATTATGCCCACGGGCATCACCGAGTGCTATGATGAGAGCAGCGCGATTTCTTGCCCAGGTACCCCCGGCGGATCGTCTTATCCTATTTTTGGTCAATGGTATCTCGTCTTTAGACAAACGAGCCCTTATTTATGGACATCCCATCAAAGTTTTTCCTTAAATGCCGGTGATCCAGAAAATGATAATTATTCTATTTTAGACACGATAACTGATTTTAAAAGTGCTGATGGTACATATCGATTTAAGTATGTTGATCCAGACACGGGTGATTACAACGATTGGAGACAAACAAATAACCTAACAAACGAAGCACAAGCTGGATACAGTTCCGTTGATGTTGCGTTCGATGCGAGGGGCTTTGAGGGTTTAGCTCCTACTAGCCGTGAAGAGACCCATATTGATGGTACTGTAAATGATAATTGGTGGTATGCCATTGCCGCTACATACAAGGGCAGTAATGGGTTTCCTGGTTTAGACCGTTGGCAGGAAAAAGTAGAACTCTATGCAATGAAAGAATGGAGTGATCATTCATCTACCTGCAAAGATACGGAATTTTGTGGTCAAGACGGGCAATACCCAGATGTGCCCAATCCCCGTTATACCTGCATAAACGCAAATGGCGCAGACGTCGCCTGCAGCACCCCTCCTTCGGCCACGGGAGAGACGGTCTACGATAATTTCACAGGCCTCACTTGGCAACGACACGAACCTACAACTAAAACGGTTTCTGAGGCAGAGAGTGCGTGTACTAGCCTCAACGCCGGCGGTCTAACCTCTTGGCGGATGCCCACAATCACCGAATTGCGAACCCTACTCAATTGGAG
>JAYZAY010000071.1:0-54174 GCA_036339465.1 Myxococcota bacterium
AATCATAAGTTAGACAGTGAGTTTCAAGGGATCATTCCATTGGAATTTAGTTTTCACGGTCGTTTTGGGGATTTTCGGAATCCAGAAATCCTTAGAAAGTTAGACGAGGCTACCCAATTGGTCCAGGGCGGTGGTGGGAAAGGGGTCACCAGCCTCTCGGCGGTGGTAAAGGACTTGAATCAAAAAGTCACAGGTTCTTTGGCTGTGCCCGGTAGCACCGAAGCCATCAGTCAACTTTTGTTGTTGGTGGAGGGGACTGAGGCGGGGTTGGAAAGATTGGTTGATGATGAGTTCAGTCATGCCCGAGTTTTTGCGACCTCGCCAGATCTTGGGGCGCGGGATTTTATCCCTATGGTGGATGAATGGGAGGCGCAATTTGAGACGCTATTTAAGGGAACTGGAATCAAGGGGAGGGTCACTGGCGTGATTCCAGTGGCTTCAAAGGTGATGGCGAGCTTGATTCAACAATTATTGAATAGTCTCATGGTTGCCCTCTTGGTTATTATTGTCAGTTTAGGATTTGTGTTTCGGAGCATTAAAATGGCTCTCGCAGGACTCCTTTCCAATGTTCTCCCCCTTTTACTTACCCTCGGTTTTTATGGGATCAATGAATTTGAATTGGACCCAGGCACAGCGGTTATCTTTACCATTGCCTTGGGAATTGCCGTGGATGATACCATCCATCTCTTGGCGCGATATAGGGAAGAGCTAAGGGGAACCACGGATATCCGTGAGGCAATCATCACTTCGGTGACCCATTCGGCAGGGGCGATCGTGCTCACCAGTGTGATTCTTTCGGCGGGTTTTTTGGTGATTAGTTTGTCCACTTTTCCAGCAAACCGGACCTTCGGGCTCCTCGGTAGCGCGATTATTTTCCTGGCGCTCATTGCCGATCTGATCTTTACGCCTGCGGCCTTATTGTGGCTTAAACCCACTTATCATGATGGTAAAGCGTAAGGCTTTTTTTTCGACTCATCTGGGATTGTCTTTGTTTATCTTGGTGGCCGATCCCAAAGGTGAGCTTGGGAAGTTTCTGCCGGGGATTTAGGGAATCAGCGGTGTTTGTTTGAGGCCTTAAATGACAACACCCAGTGAAGCCACCATTTGTAGGCGCCAATTTGAATAGGTCCCATTGTTGGTGGACCATGTAAGGGGACCTTTTTTGGGATCGAGGATGCGAGATTCGCTGTTTTCCACGGTCTGAGTAAACCAGTGGACGAGTCCCCCACCAAGCTCGGCAAAGTAATTGTTGAGAAAATCTATTCTTAGGCCCGAAGTTATTCCTAGTTTATTGAGATCCAGGGACACAGCATTGAGCCATTTCGGATCCACAGCGGCTTGCTCAAAAAAGAGTCCAAAGCGAATCCTCAGTTCATCGATGAGCAGGGCTGAGCCGCCGAGGCGGACACTATGGGTGGAACGAAAATTTGTTTTTAAGGGAATTTTGGGGATTTCTTGGGATTGCCCTAAAACGTTGAGACTCACACCGATGGGGGTAAAAATAACCTCTTCATTGCGTTTCCAATTTTCGTATGTCCAGGCCAATTCAATATCAAAACCATCGTCGGGACGAATGTAAGCAAGTCCTATCCTGAGTATGTTGGGGAAATTTACTGTAACTTCAACTTCATCTCCCACCACGTCGGCCAAGGTGCCGAGGTCTTCTCCAAGGGTGGTGGTGGCGGTTCCCTTACCATGAACGGTGTAGGGGAATTGGTAGCTGGCCCCTAAACGCCAGTTTTTCATTAACTCAGTGTAGAAGCCGATGCTGCCGCATGGGGTGAAGTTATCGGTGGCTTTTGCTTCTAAAAACACGTCCCAACCCGGGTCTTCCTTTTCTATGGAAAATTCCGAGATGGGTAAGGTTTGGGCTAGCCGAATGACCTGTCTGACATTGTAAACGGAAAATCCGATGCCTGCATTCCAGAATGGTAAATGGTAAGAGAGCGCGCCGCCGGCGTAGACCTGTAGGCTGGTGGATTCAACACCACCGTAGCGTTGAGGTCCGTCTTTATCGTATTTTAGGAATCCCTTTGGAGGGCCAAAAGCGAAGGCGCCGAGGGTTAAATACTCCGATCCCAACCATGAGAGATTGGTCGACAAAAACAAACCGGGACTCGGCCCCTCAAAATGAAGGTTGTTTTGAACAGCAGGGTAGTCCGTTAGGATCCCATTATCGTCCAAGTCATCGCTCAGTCTTTGGAATCGCCGATGGTCCAAGACGGCGTTTGAGTCTATCACAAGTTGTGTGCCAGGGTTTAGGCTGAGGCTGGCGGGATTTAGGTACACGGCTGCGGGGCTGCGCCCAACGGCGATGGCGGCCCCTCCTCGGCTGTAGGCATGGGTACCTCGTTCGAAATTCCAGAAGCCAGCCGCCTCTATATTGGGAGCAACGAGTATAAAAATAATGACCAGAACTGAGTTTCTCAGGAGGGATGCGGTTTGATGAGACATGTGGTGTAATTCCTTAAGGCGATGAATCGTGTTTGGATGGTGGGGCCTTGGGTGAGGTGTGGGGGATAAATGCGTGTGACCCAACAACCCCATAAACCACCGACTGAATCCGCAAGCGTGGGCCCCCACAGGGATTGCCGCTGCTGACTCTAATGCTGCTGCTGGCTTGCCTGGATGGGGATTGGTACAGGATTTGAAATAGACTGGTTTGATTTCCTTATTGCCAAGTATTTGTCTCAACATAAGACGGGTGGCCTGTGGCCGTGTACGGGCGCTATTGCCTTCACCTCTGGCGGCAAAGAGTTGTGAATCCACTTGTCGGAATTTTCTTTGGGTGGCTATGGGATCTGCGTTGGGAGGGCGTGTCATGGGGGGGGAACTTAATTAAATGAACATTTTTAACAAGGTGTTTTCGGCTTTTTTCCGGGTGTTGGTGCGTTTTATCGGTGCCAAACAGGAGCGGTGGAAAAGAAGTTCTTTGGAAATGGGTTCGGGAGTATTTGCCTGAGGTAATGTTGGGGTCCTTGTGACTCTTGCCAGTGCTTGGGGTAACCTAGGGATACTTCTTCGAAACGTACTCCATCGCGCCACTGGGTGGAACGAACGTGGAGGTGACCGCTGACGGCGACTTCCACGGGGTAATCTAGATGCCAGTTTTCGGTGGCTTGGGTGCCGCACCAAATTCTAAATCTAGGGACTCTGGGAATGAAGACGAGGTCCCCCCTTAGGGGATAATGGTTGATCAGCACGAGGCGCTGGTGGGGCGGAATTTCATCGAGTCGGGCTTTGGAGTATCTAAGGCGTTCATGGCACCACGCCTCAAAGCTTTTGTGGGGTGTGGGTTGAATATAATTTTCGTCATTGCAGATCAGGCCGTCTTCAAGGGCCCAGGCTTTTGCCGTGATGGGGTTCATCCCGTCGGGTGCAAACGAGTAATCGTAGAAGAGAAAAAGGGGGACGAGAAGAATGGAGGGATCTTCGGGCCAAGGGATATAGGGTTCTTCCGGGGTGATGACATTTCTTTTGCGACAGATTTCCACGTAGTGCAGATATCTTTCCTCGCCAACGAGGGTACATGGGTCTTTTGGGAGGGTGTAGAGTTCGTGATTGCCTGGAACCCAAATCAGTTTTTTGAATTTGGGTTGTAGCACATCGAGACACTGTTCAAGGTGAATGGGTGATTCACCGACGTCACCTGCCACCATAAGCCAGTCATCGAGGTGTGGTTCGATGGTTCCGAGAGCTTTCAGGTTTGCGGTGTATCCGACGTGAAGGTCGCTAATGGCCCAGAGTTTTGTCATTTTTTTGTCTTACTCGATTCCTAAGCTTCGATTCCTAAGCTTCTTCAAAGGAGAACCAATCGTGTGGTTTCATTTTTCCACGTGTTGTGTGAGATTGGTAGGCAATCTTTGCCAACTTTGGAGCTAAGGATGGAGTTTTCGGCATTTTCTAAGGGCATTGAACCATTTTTAGCCATGGAGGTGATGGAGCGTGGGATGGCCATGGAGGCCTCGGGGCGTTCTATTGTTCAGATGGGGGTTGGAGAACCGGATTTTTCACCTCCGCCAACCGTGGTCGAAGCGACGGTAAAAGCCTTGCATGATGGTTGCACCCATTACACCGACAGTCGAGGGATCCGTCCCCTGCGAGAGGCGATTGCAGAAGATACGTTTCGCCGGCGAGGGGTTGAGGTCGATCCCGACAGGATCTTGGTGACGTCGGGAACGTCTCCCGCTTTGGGAATGGTGTTTAGGCTGTTGTTGGGGCCAGGTGACGAGATTGTGATACCCACACCTCACTATCCCTGTTATGTCAATATGGTCCAACTCTGTGGTGCCAAATCTGTTTTGGTCACCACCCATGCCGAGGATGGCTTCTGTATTGATGTTGATGAAGTGAAACGGTTGATTACTCCCAAAACCAAAGCAATCTTGGTCGCCTCACCAGCCAATCCTACGGGGGCGGTCCAGCCACGGTCAGTGATCGAAGGATTGGCTGCACTCGGACTCCCTATCCTGAGCGATGAGATCTATGACGAACTCCTTTTTGATGACGTGGAAATGACTTCGCCACTTGGGAAAAATAAAGACTGTTTTGTCTTTGATGGTTTCTCGAAACGCTACGCCATGACCGGCTATCGAGTCGGCTATGTCATTGTTCCTGAAGCCGCGACCCGTGCGATGCAGTCGATGCAGCAAAGTCTCCATATTTCGACGGCTGATTTTGTTCAGCTTGCTGCCCTCGCGGCTCTTAAGAGTGGGAAACCCCATGTGGACATGATGCGTGCAGCATATGCCACGCGGCGAAATCTGATTGTTGATGGTATTCGGAGCCTGGGTTTAAAAGTGGCAAAGCCACCGCAGGGAGCTTTCTATGTACTTGCCGATGCACGGCATTATGAGATGCCGTCTTTGGAACTCGCCTTTGCCCTATTGGATCACGCAGGGGTTGCGGTGGGACCAGGGTTGGATTTTGGGGTAGCAGCGGAGGGCTTTGTTCGGTTTAGCTATGCAACCTCAAACGCCAATATTCTCGATGGGCTCGAGCGGCTTAAAGTTGGCTTGGAACACCTTTGAGAAGAGTAAGTTTAGGCTGCGGCCGTGGTCTTTTCTTTGATTTCGGACCGTTGTTTTGCCAACCACATTTGGTCGCCGATGACCAAAGCATCCACTTTGGTATTTAGAAAGAAGCGCATGGCTTCTTTGGGAGTCTCCACAATGGGTTCCCCGTTCACATTGAGACTGGTGTTCAGAAGAATTGGCACGCCGGTTTGTTCCTCGAATTTTTCAATCAGGGTGTAATAGCGTGGATTGTCCGAACGGGCGATCGTTTGGACACGGGAGGAATTGTCCACGTGGGTGACGGCGGGGATCTTGGTGGGTTTTTTGACTTGGCTGATAAAGAGCATCAGCGGGCTTTCGAAATCCATCTCAAACCAATCTTGTGCTTTTTCCTTTAGAACCACGGGTGCAAAAGGTCGAAACCACTCCCTACATTTTATTTTCTGATTGATGATTTCGCGCATATTGGAGCGTCTTGGATCGCCAAGCAGTGAGCGATTACCGAGAGCCCGGGGCCCGAATTCTGATTTTCCCTGATACCAGGCCACCAGGCCACCTTCGGAGATAAGATGGGCGATCTTTTCGGGGGAGTAGTTTTCACCGTCCTTGAAATCGGAAGCATGTTCTTTTCCAAGATACATGTACTCACGGGGTTTGTAGGTTTCACGAGCATTTCCTAATATATGATGGTGGGTGTAGAGCGCGGCACCGACGCAAAGCCCGTCATCACCACAGGCGGGAAAGAGGTGAATCCTTTCGAAGGACGTTTCTTCCTTTATTTTCATGTTCGCGTTGCAATTTAGGAAAGAACCACCGGCTAGACAAAGATTTCCTTGATTGTATGACGCAGTATCTCGGTAGAGCTCTTGGCCATATTTTACCAGATTGCGTTCAAAAATGTATTGGAGTGATGCGGCGATATTTTGGGCAACCTTTCCCGAACTCTCCTCCTTGGTGAGTCGTTGATGGGGGGGCAAGCCCGCGAGTTGGCTCCACATATATCGGATATAGGATTGGTCGTTTGTTTCGAAATTTCGTTGAAAATAGCGCGCGCCAAATTCTTCCCACCGTTTTTGAGCCACCTCACTCACGGTTCCATAGGGTGCGAGCCCCATGGTCGAACCGGCTTTTTCAATACCTAAGCCAATGCCCAGAAATTCCGTAAAATTGCTGTAGGCATTTCCGAGCATGAAACCAGGGCAGTAGAGTTGAAATAGCTGATGTCCAATCCCATATGCGAAACTTGAGCAGTGCTCGGGGAGGCTTAGGCTGGCATCGGCGGTAAAGCAGGCGGCCTGAGAAAATGGGCTGGTATAAAATGCGGAGGCGGCATGGGCGAGGTGGTGAGTGACTACGAAGGCCGGGATTTTTCTGCCTAATATTTCTGCAATATAGAGGCAGTGTGGTGCGTCACCACTGCCGCTGACTAGGGGCGTGTTGATCGGTTCGTGGGTCTTGGCATCGAAGAGTCGTAGGGGAGTTTGTTCCCATGGAAAATAGTCGCAGAGGGCCACGGCGCCGATATCGTTGATGCTCAGGTCTGCGGCGTCGAGTACGTAGTGGATTTGTTCTTCACTGACCCCTTGTTCATGTTTGGTTCGGGTCAAGCGCTCTCGACTGATGGCGCAGACAGGTTTGCCTGCTTTGACGGCGGTGACTGAGCCATCGTGGCCGAGGCTGAAGCCGAGTATATTTCTCATTGCCGATTCCCCCTCACCGACAGCGTTGTTTGTTTGGGTTGGTTGAATGTCCGCGTCGTAAAATTTTTTTTCAGTGCGCGGCGACCACCCCAGATGGGGCTGAGCTCTCATCCAGAAGGATCACGAAGCAATGTGCCATTTTTTACAAGCGAAAAACGTTCAATCCAAGGGGACCACGCCGTCGCACCCATGGGTATCGACGAACATCTGGGCAACTTTAGATGGGGAGAGCGATCGACTGAGTGGCTGTTTGGGGCGGTTTTAGGCGCTTGGTGCCTCGGGGTTCGCTGAAGCAGAGATTGGTGCTCAGAATTTTCTAATCAAAGCACTAGACGAAGGTTTCGAGGTGGACTCGGACATCTTCGGCGAGGGCTTGGGGATTGTAGCCACCCTCGAGGGCTGAAATGACGCGGCCTTGGCAGTGTTGTTTGGCCCACTCGGCCAGCTCTGCGGAAATGGCTTCATAGCCCTTGGGGGTGTATTCTAAACCGCCTAGGGGATCCCGGTGGTCACCGTCGAAGCCTGCTGAGATCAGCACTATCTGGGGCTGGAAGTCCTCTAAACTCGGTCGAATGGTCTCGCGCCAGGTT
This sequence comes from Myxococcota bacterium, assembly GCA_036339465.1. Taxonomy (GTDB): domain Bacteria; phylum Myxococcota; class XYA12-FULL-58-9; order XYA12-FULL-58-9; family JABJBS01; genus JAYZAY01. The sequence continues at coordinate 7,306 of JAYZAY010000071.1, forward strand.
TGGAGGAGCTCGTCATCTCCAAAGCCCGCGGCAAAGGGGATATTCTTGGTGAATCCATGACCGGCGCCCCTACCGCGTTCGTGGGCGGGACCGGTGCCGGGGTAGAGCGGTGATTGATGGATACTGAAAAAGTAGACGTCGTTGCGGTCGTAGAAGATATCTTGGGTGCCATTTCCATGGTGGACGTCCCAATCAATGATGGCCACACGGTCGATGCCCTCGTGAGTGAGGGCCTTTTCGGCGGCAATGGCGACGTTGTTGAGTAGGCAGAAACCCATTGCTTTGTTTTTTGGGGCATGATGCCCCGGAGGCCGGACCGAACAAAAGGCGCGGGGCCAGCGACGATGGTGGAGGATATTTTCCACGGCCTCACATAATGCTCCAGCAGCTCGGGTCGCTGCTTCCCAGGATTGCTTGATGCAGGTGGTATCGGGGCCAAGGAAACCTCCGCCTTCCTCACAGAGAGCTTGAAGCATTTTGAGGTAGCCCTCGGGGTGGACGGCATTCATTTCTTCAAAGGTTGCAGCGCGGGGCTCGATGCGTTCGAGGGATCTTCGGATACGCCCTTTTTCTAGTTCTTCTCGAATCGCTTGGACTCGGATCGGGGCCTCTGGGTGATTACTTTGATGTTTGTGGGCATCGAAGGCCTCGGTATCAAACCATCCAATTTTCAGTGGGCTCTCATGGTGGCTCGTCATTGATTTCGAATTCCATTTCGCTTGTGTTGGTCTGGGATTCTATCCTATTTTTTATTTGCGTCACCAGTGCCTAAGCGAGAAAACATTGACAGCTTTTCACACGTGGAAACGACGTGGGGTCTTGAATCCATGGGAAAGTCTTAGGGTGAGCTATCCTTCTCTTCTGTGGGGGCTCTATGTTTCAGGGGATTTTTATTTTGGTGCAGCGAATACGAGAAATCGAGGAAAGCATCGCAGAAAGGCGATACTTGATGCCCGGTTGATTTTTCCCGGTTGATTTTTCGATGAACGGCTCTTTGTTTTAGGAGTATGTGGGATGAATCCATCAATGACTCATGTGGCTTATCACGTCGCCGATGTGAGGGCGTGTATTCGGTTTTATGAGCATTTTTGTGCGATGAAGGTGATTCATGAACGCGGTGACGACACCAAAACCGTTCATGTGGTTTGGATGGCCGAGGAGGGGCGCGAGCATGAATTCATCATGGTGCTGGTCAATGGCGGTGATCAGTGGACTCAGGCAGAGAATGATTATCGCCATTTGGGTTTTGCAGTGGGAGCACGGGAAGAAGTAGACCGACTGGCATCCTTGGCCAAGGAGAGGGGATGTTTGTTTTGGCCACCCCGTGAGGAACCTTACCCAGTAGGCTATTATTGCGGCATTGTGGATCCCAATGGGAATGTGGTGGAGTTTAGCTATGGCCAACCTTTAGGGCCGGGGGCTCCACCTTTAAGGTTGTTTTGAGGAAGGTCTGACCCCTGGTGCCAATACAAAGATTCGCTCAACTTGTGGTTGGAGCTGTCCTAAACCCAAAAAAGGCTCTTCGGAACTACCGAGCGACAAGCTCCGTTATGAGGTGGCTCATGTTTTGCCAGGGGCCGGGTTGGGGGAGTTGTTCTCGGAAATAAAGTTCAGATTGATGCAGGTTTTTATGCAGTCGAATGATTTGAGAGCAACGGGTTCCATAGTCCATTTGAGGGATATGGACCCAAGGATCTGAAAAGCCGTCCACATGTTTGGTGTCGAGAGAGTTCATGAGAGTGGGGGTGTCCCATTGTAGAGATTGAAGCCGGCCCTCTAGGCGAGTGAGGCGAGGGAGGTCGTTTGCTCCGGCACTTGATTCTGCCACCAGATGTTTCCCTGGTTGGAGGTTGATGAGCGTAGGTTTTCCATGGTCGGCAATGATCAGGACTGCCTGGGTTAGATTACCCCATAGAAGGTGAAAACCGCCGAACCGACTCAGATCTAGTTTGGCCACCCACGCTTGGATTTGTGTGGGGCAGGTCAATTCAAGGGCCTGGGTGGTGAGGTCACCTCGGGAAAGACCCTCCGGTGGTGAAGGTTGGCCAAAACGGTTGGTGAGGGCTGCGAAATGTCCTGCCTGGTGGATGCCGATCCAGGTGCCGCCCTTGTTGAGATCTTGGGGGGCGATGATTTGGGGTGTTTTCCAGAGGTGTGGTTTCCTGGATTTTCGGTGAAGGTTTTCGTCGCGATTTACGCCTAGGATGACTGGTATCTCTGTATTAGGTGCGAATTGAAAGAAGATAGAACACATTGTAGGGCTATCTTAGGATTATGGATTGCTGGTCGTCAAGAAAGTCTTGGTCTTGGTTGTATCATTCGAGTCAATGGTGATGGGGGTGTCTATGGAGCTGCCTTGGCTGAGGTTTTTACTCATTTTGACAACGTCGACCATCAATTGCTCGATATCTGTAGCGAAGATCGTGGTGAGGATCCGGAGTGCGGTGAGACCGAAGCACCGATATCGAAGTCGTTTCTGACTAAAAACGTAGCAGCGGGTTTCCATGGAAGCCAAAGTTTGGGTTGGGGATATTTTCTGCCAACATATCGGTCATTTATCGGTGTGGCCATCGAGTATGGGTGTCGCGTCCGGCACGACGCACCTATTGTTTTATGGTTTTAGGCACCAATATTCATTTTCGCAACTGGCAAATGCCTGTGATTGGGGGCAAAATGTAGAAAAATCTGTACGGGAGAAGATATTGAATGGAAATAGGTATTAAGAGACAGGTTTGGGGCATGGGGATTGTAACAGCCCTAACACTTGGAATGGGTCTAGCTTTTAATCCACCGGTCATTTTGATGGTTGTTGTATCCGGTGTGGCCGGTGCCGGGTGCGCTTGGCTTTAGGTTTTTGGCTTTCTCTTTTCTTTGGTGCCGCCTCATTGTATCTCTTCGCCCATGTCTACCAATCATTGCCGCTTGGGCGCCCTGTTTCGGTGGCCGCCGTGGGGGGGGCATTGCCGAGAGTCTTGGATTTATCTTTTCTTCGAATTTTGCGTCTTAAAATGGGAATCTATACCCCGCAATCATTTGTGAGTGTGTTACGTATGTTTTATTCCTATTCTACCCCTTCTATAGAGTTCGAATTCTGATATTTCTATGAATAGAGAGTGGGGGATTTTTCACTCAAGTCTCGGTTTTTTGAGTATACTAGATGTTGACTTGTGCTGGGCTAGAGACTTGATCGCTAAGAAGGGGAAGGAATGAGAGAAACACGTGAACACCTGATTCGCTATATTCGAGAGTCTATTATTGGCACCGATGTTGCAATTGAGACACCTTTTGGGGTCCGCCGTGTAACCTATGCAGATTATACCGCTTCAGGACGCAGTTTGAGATTTATCGAAGAGTACATCCAGTCTGTCGTGTTGCCCTATTATGCCAATACGCATACCGAGACATCGGGAACAGGTTATCAAACCACAAAGTTACGAGAGGAGGCTCGACAGACCATCCATCAAGCGCTGGGTGGGCAAGACGATGATTGTGTTGTTTTTTGCGGCAGTGGTGCGACGGCCGCGGTCCAAAAGAGTATCGACTTATTGGGAATTAGGCTACCCGGGGATCTTGATGAGCGCTACGGGTTTGAAGAGCAGATCCCCGAAAAAGAACGGCCAATTATCTTTGTCGGGCCTTACGAGCATCATTCCAACGAGCTTCCTTGGCGTGAGACCATTGGCGACGTGGTGGTTATTAAAGAAAATGAAGAGGGTTATATAAGCCTCGAGGATTTGGAATATCAGCTCAACAAATATGCTGAGCGGTCACTGAAGATAGGCAGTTTTTCTGCGGCATCCAATGTTACAGGTATCGCGAGTGATACTTGTGCGGTCACGCAGCTTCTTCATCAGCACGGCGCTTTGGCTTTCTGGGATTTTGCAGCGGCAGGGCCCTATGTCCAAATCGAGATGAATCCATCCTGTAAGATTGAAGACTGTTGCCCTAAGGATGCGATTTTTCTGTCGCCCCACAAATTTATAGGGGGACCAGGGACACCGGGGATATTGGTCGCCAAAAAGAGTATTTTTAGGAATTCTATTCCAGCGGTGCCAGGAGGCGGAACGGTCAGCTATGTCACAGGAGAGGGACATCGTTACAAGGAAAATAGGGTTGATCGCGAAGAAGGGGGAACTCCTGATATTGTAGGCTCCATCAGAGCGGGCCTTGTTTTTCAATTGAAAGAATCGGTGGGTGCGCATGAGATATGTACACGAGAAACTAGCTTTGTGCTACGAGCACTTGAATACTGGAAAGACAAGCCGAATATGGAAATCCTTGGTAATGTTGATGCCAAGCGTTTATCGATTGTCTCTTTTCGGGTTCGTTGTGATGGACGCTACCTACATCACAATTTTGTAGTTGCTCTATTGAATGACTTGTTTGGTATTCAGGCAAGAGGAGGATGCTCTTGTGCGGGGCCCTATGCCCATCGCCTTTTGGGTATTTCATCGGACCGAGCCCATGATTTTGAAGAGGCGGTAATCCATGGCTATGAAGCGTTAAAGCCAGGATGGGTTAGACTTAATTTTAATTATTTTTTACACGAGCCGGAATTTGAGTTTTTATTGGCTGCTGTTGGTATGGTTGTGAAGTTTGGATGGAAACTTTTACCGTACTATCAGCTGAATATAAAGCGGTCTGTTTTTAGGCATAAGTTAAGCATGAAGCCGTTTGCGCATTCTTTAGAGGATATCTGCTACAGCGATGGGCGGATGCAATTTGGGGCGAGGAAGTTGACTGAGCCAGATACGAAATTATCTGTGTATCTCAGTCAGGCACAACAACTTTTCTCCGAATTGAGTGGCGATATTTTTCAATTATCCGAAACTGAGTTCAAGGACTATGAGTATCTTCGGTGGTTTGTCTTGCCTGAAGAGGTAAGCCGGGTGCCCGGGGGGGTTTCTTCCACCAGTGCGGCTTGAGCTTTTTCTCCTATTCTCCAATCCTCCAACAATTTCATTAGATCAGTAAGTATTGTCGTCTATTCACGCTCATTTGTTGGGGGGAGTGGCGGTTATGGTGTCATCGTGCTTATAGGAGAGAGAATTTATATTTTAAGCCCGCGGTGGCTCGGTCATGGGATGTGAAACCTGATATTGGTCCGAGGTCTTTTCCGGGCAAATACCCAACTGCTTGGATGAAGGTGGTTAGATTGTCCTTAAGCTTGTAGTTTATGGCGATACGACCGAATAGACCCTGGCTCAAATCAAATCCGAACCCTGAAACGGCGAGTTGTATTTTAAGATCATCCCGAAGCCAACGCGACTCCAGGGAAAATGTGAACCCTTCATTCTCGGTGGGAAGAAATGTTTTGTCTTGGCCTACAAAGTGTGTGCTGTAGAAGGCTTCGGCGATGAATGAAAGGTTTTCGAACCCATCGTAACTGGTCCCTATGACTGCGTTTATCTGGTTGCCTTTTTGGGTTGAAAATTGCGGGAGCGCACCGGTACTGTCGGTGGCTGTATAGGGTTTGTTGTGGTTGAATAGGATTTCCCACCTTAAGACAAAGCCACTAAGTGGGAGCGAGCCAGTATGACCGATGGCCAAAATAGGATGGTGGTTCAATTCGAGATAGGAACTTTTTCGGTTTGGGTCGATGAGTTTCGTTAGATTTGTGAGGCCGAGTGAACCGGTTGTATCGAGGTAGGAGGCAAAGATGACCGAGAGATCTACTCCCGATCCGCGATAGAGCCAGCGTGCGAATAGTTGCTGCGACTCGGCTGAAAAGACTTTGGGGTTGTCTCTGAGTGCGTAGTGTTGGATGCTTTTTAGGTGCTCTAGGTTGATGATGATATCTGTCGCCGTGAAGGCTCCTGGAAGGGGACTGAAATCTCCAAGGGGTGGGGGACGCCAACCATAATTGGCTTCATGTGCCATAACGATCTGGATTTGATGCGGGCCCTGGAAGAAGGAAATATTGGTGGCTAAAATCCCAATTTTAAGTTCCTCGATATCACTAAATCCGGGTTCTCTCAGATCTCGTGGATTGATTAAATCGGTGATAGGGAATATATTTGCCTCACTCCAGTTTTCCACAATGCGTCCGAATTTGATATTAAAGATGGAGTTACCTGCTTCAATGTAAGCTTCTTGAGTTCGGTAGGTTTTTTCATAGGCTGCGATATCAGAAGGGGAAAAACGTTCTCTTTTATAGAGAAAGGATGGGTCATAGGCACCCAAGCCGGTATAAGTCAGGCCGATGACGTCAAATTTCAGATTGAGGTTTGCTTGGGCGCTAATCCGTGAACGCGCCACGGTAGTGTCCTTTGGGCGTTTGAGCCATAGGTCAAGGTCGTAGCGCAGAGCGACGTTTAACTGCCGACTGGAATCGGTGGTGGTCTCACTGCCGAGGTCATCGGCGCCAATTTCTGAAAAGTCAAAAGAGTCAGTTCCCGAAGCGTCTCCCCATCCATCCTCATCGTCGGTTTGGTCCAAGGGTGGGGGATTGGCTTGGTTTGTTTCGGGAGTTGTTGGTTGATGGTGGGCCGACTGCTTTGCTGATTTTGTAGGGGGAGGCCTAGGACCGTCTGCCCATGCTCGGTGGGAGCATGTTATAAGAACCACCCACAACCAGGCAAGGGTGGGTGTGAGTCGTGGGGTTAAAATGGAAAAACTTGGTTTTTCGCGGCAGGAGTAGCTCATAGGCCGCGTTCGAGCACTTGAATTTGGAAGGAGCTTTCTAGAATGGATGGGTCATCGAGCTTTAAATTAGTGTAAGTCATCACGGTGGTGGATTCTACTTTCTTGCCCTTCAATGTCCTGGCGAAGAGTTTTTTCGCGACAAATGATTTACCTTTGGCTTCAATGTCGGAAAACTTAATTTGCTTCAATCTTTTGCCCCGAATCACCCACGCTTTCACTTGCAGTACGAATTTTTTGGATTTACTGATCCAAGCTTCTGTTTTTAGGTAGCCGGTTTCTGATTTTGCTTTCTCTGTTTTTGGGCGGGCCTCAATTTTCCAGCAGGGTTCACCATCCACGCTCGCGTTGGCATCGAGCATTTTGTAGTCAAAATGGTTGGGGTCGGATCGGGTCATATCGGCATAGGTGAAGTCGGTTCCCATGAAGGACCCCGAACGTTGGCGGGTGGAAATTCGGGTGGCCTTTTTTAGACTTGGTAGATAAAGCCATTGGTCATCAGTCTTATCACCGGAGTCATAATCCACCGAAAGGAGTCCGGTATTTCGGACGTCGGTGGGGCTTTCGAATTGCATGAGAGTTTTGGTGGATGCTTCAAATCTGCGGTTGATGACGCGCATGGTCCGCCGTCTTTCTCGGTTGGCATGATCCTTGGTGAGAATTTGCAGGGTTCCAGACAGTGTGTGGGGTAGTTTTCGGTCAAAGACTTCTTCCATGATCGCTTTGGCGTCATCGGTGGCTTGGGCGGGGGAGGCGGAGGCGAAGAACATTGTTAGGCCGCAGAAGCTGGTGATGAGCGTTCGGACTCGAATGAATGACTTTGTCGCCATAAGAAACTCCCTGATTTTCGTCCTTCGGTATCGTATCTAAGGATTGTCGCGGATGCTAGTGCTTGGTGCGCTAAAGCAGGCTTCCGCGGAATTGACCGGCATTTCGGACAAGCAAAGTACTGGGTAGATTCTCCGTTAGTTTTATCAGTGCTTTGGCATAGGCCGATTCTGTACCATCACTAGGGAGTGAGAGACCGAGAAAAACCAAACGGGCTTGGGTAGAGTTGTTTTGAATCGTGGTTTCTAGGGACGTGTTTTCGGTGGGAATAATCACTTCTACTATGGCGGGTATACGGATGTCCTCGAGCATGGACTCAAATTCATCTTGGCGCTCCTTTTGAGTTTCTTCGGAATGAACAACGCTTTTGAGGACGATTCTCGAATTGCGCCAGCCCGGTGCTTTTGTGAGGAGATACGCCAAAAGAAGCATTAAATCACCGTTCAATTGCTTACCTTTCCACCAGATGACAATGTCTCGATTGTGGGAGGTGGGGACTTGATGGCGGTATATGAGACTGCAGGTTTCCAGGCTGTCCAATTTGCGCATGATGGTCAGAAGCCGCTTGAGTGTTTCAGGATCTTCCCCGGACCATCCAAATACTGCGGTATTGGAATTTAGCCCGGCAAACCCACTTGCTTGCACGGAGGTGATGACCCCCGCTTCGAAGTTGGGGACGGTCGCGAGTTGGAAAAAACCGGTCACGTTATTTTGTTCTAAAAGTTGGTTGGTCTCTTCGTGTATTTCTTGATGTGGGACATGCTCACAAAAATTTCCTTCACGGAGACTCATGACGGTAACAAAACCGCGGTGCTGGCCAAAGTCGTGGCAGAGTTTAACGATGGGGATGGAAGTTTCCACGTCTCGGACAAAAACGAGGATATGGGGCCGCCAATTTCTAGGGTCGTGCTTGGTGCGCTGGAGTTGCAGGATAGAAAACCGGGCCAATGAGAGCCATAGGCCGCTTCTAGCATCTCCCCAGGTTGTGGAGAGAGCCCGTTGATTTAGGATGGCAAAAATTACAACTTCGATAATCAAAGCGAGCAAGCAAGCCATGGGGTTGATGGCAAACATGCCGACGAAGCAGCCAATGGCTCCAATCATGGATGCCCACCAAGGTACTTGAATCTCTGGTCGAAAGGACGGATTGCCAGTAAGGGTTTCGAGGCAAGCCACCGAATTTAGTGCACCGTAGGTGGTAAGGAAAAAGACGGTCAGCCATTCCGCCACGATATTGAGGCCTCCGAGCATACAAGCGGCTAGGGCGATGGCGCCACTGGTGATTAAGCCGACAATGGGTTCGCCATTTTTTTTGGATGTTTGGCCCAGAAATCTCGGAGCGAGGCCGTCGTTTGCAAGGGCCTGTAAGGTTCGGGGCGCGGCTAGGATACTTCCTAGGGCACTCGAGAGCACCGCACCCCATAGCCCAGGTAAGATCAACCATGCCGACGGGGCGATGTCTAACCATACGAGACTATTGTTTTGGAGTGCTTCTGGAGTTGCGCCCTTTACGAGGAGCACCGGCACGATCAAATAGAGGATGAATCCCATTGCTACGGCCGACAAGACACCCCGCGGGATTGATTTTTGAGGGTTTGCGAGATCGCCGGAGAGGCTAACTCCAGACAAGATGCCGGTTACCGCGGGGAAGAAAACGGCAAATGCCGGCCAAAAGCCGATTTCGGTGGATGGGGTGATAGTCGTTTCGGATACAGTCGTCGGGTTTTCACCTAACACGCCGTACGTCAATGCCCCAATAGAGAGGATAATGAGCATGAGAATTGGAATTTGTAGCTTGAGTGTCAGGGTTGTGCTCTTAGAGGAGATGGTGGTGATGAGTCCGATGATGAGGGCGGCGGTGCAGGGAACGACGATGTTCTCCGGCAACGTCAAGCCAGGGATGAAAAAGTAGAGACTTTCTGCCATGGCAAAGGCGTAGAGTGTGATCGACAGGGTCTGAGATAAATAAAGGGGAATGCCAATTGCGCCACCGATGGGGAGGCCAAAGGAGCGACTGATTAAATAGTAGGCCCCACCAACACCCACATCCATGCTGGTGGCGAGCGAGCTTAGGGATAAGGCGGTTAACATGGTAATCACGTTTGCCAAGACGACCACCACGATTGCTTGCTCGAGTCCTAAATGGCCGACAACCCAGCCGATTCGCAGGTACATAATGGCACCGAGAATCGTTAGGGCCGTAGGTGTGAACACGCCGAGGAAGGTCCCCAATCTCAGTCGTCCAGCGATTGGGGCTATGTCTTTGGTTGTGTCAGTCAAAATGTGCTTGCTCCCCGGGTGTTCTCGTTATTTGTTGTTCGAACTTTCATCGTACTAGTTTTGTCTATAAAACCAAATTCTTACAAAAAAATTGAGTTTTAGTCGATACAAGCGGATGCTCATAGTTGGGGACTAAAATGTTTTTGGAGTTTATTCATAAAACGGACGTTTTTGTTCGGTCGACTCGCTGGTTGTTGTTTTGGGCCTTGGTCTTTTTGTTCGCTGGTCCTGTCGACGTCTTGGCTGCCAATTCTGATGCGCAAGCTTGGTGGGCCGACGATGACAAATGGTCTTTGAGGCCAAAGACCACAGGGCCAAATGCACGACGAAACCGAGGGGAACGCAGGCTCTTAAGGGTTGTGGGGGAGGTGTTGCCCGGCGTGACGAAGCCACCGTCGCCTGAGGAGAATATCTGGCCATTTTCAAAGGCAGCGAAGCGTTTTCCAAAACTAAGAGTCCTCAACAAAGATGGAGGACGAGCTTCAGGAGCGAAGGTTATTCTCGTTGGGGTCCGGTTGAACGCTTTCGACCATCGCTGGGTGGGTTGGTCGAGTAGGGGAACATTTTACGATGACTATTTCGCGCAATTAGAAGCTTTTCTGCTGCCACTGTTAACTCAAAAGAAGTTTGAATGGATTGGGGCGTCCGGAAAAACACACGATACCCTGACCTCTTCAAAGTGGGCGAGTGGTATGGCTGGGGTCGTTCAACAAATCCAATCCCAATGGCGTTTTTTAGAGCCAGATTTGCTTGAGTTCGAGACCGGGCGGCGATTGGTTAATGAATCATTAAGGTCGATGTCTCCTGCGGCCGCAACTTACTTACGGTGGAGGTGGGGACCGGGACTCATTTATGCGCGGTTGAAATACGAATCCCCCGCTGCTTTCGCTAAGCTAAAGGTGCTGAATTTGCGGGGAAAGAACGAATCCGAGAATGCCGTGAATCTGCGAAAGAAAATTGCGCGCCTTTCTGAAAAAAATCCCGTTATGATTCCCAATAGTCGATTGAGTGTATCCTCTCTTAGGAAGCTTTGGAAGCAGGAATACTCGGAATATCGAGACAACTTCTTGACGCCGTTGGATGAAAAATTGGGTGAATTTCGAAGATTCGTGCGCATGTTAAGAAGAGACGGAGATGTTGATTTGAGCCGGTCTTTGGGGCGCTTTTTGGGACAACTTCGGGTCATGTATATGCGACTCTACGATGAAAACCTCTTGGACGGAATCCATGCCTATTTTGAGACCTACCCTTCGGATCAAAGTCCTCGTGGTAAAGCAGGGCGTGAAGGCGTTGAACTCACGCGACAAAAGCGAAAGAACCTCCACAGAAAAGCCGTGACGGTCCAGAAACTGTTTGGTCAGTTGAATAAACTAGAGCGCAAGTGGGTCTTGGATGACTTGATTTCTCAATTGCCTCGAGCCAAGGGTGGATTGGCTCTGGTCTTTGTGGACGAAGCCCACCTCGGCTGGATTTCGAAGAAGCTTGAGGAAAAGAGGTTAACGCGAGGTCTCGTTATTGTTGGTCGTTGATTGAGATATTTTAGAGCTCATTGGTCAATAAGAATTGCCAATTCCATTGATGCATTTGATGATGAAAAACAGTCATGGTGCCGATCGGTTGGATCCCTCTATACTTCAGAACGCTCAGCAAGGGGTCACTGAGTGGGGTACAAAATACATGGAGGTGATCGTCTACAGGATCTGCATAGCCTCGTTGAGAACACGGACCAAATTGAGCATGGAGAAGAGGCAATGGTTGCTTGTTCTGTGCATCTTGAATATCGCGTATTCCGTCTGAAGAATGGTAGTAAATCGGACCGCGGTGGCGTCTTAAAATAGGGTCAACTTCTTCCATTAACTCCGTGTCAAGGCAAATAATCCCTATTTGACAGGCTGCTTTGAACCGGATCGATCCGATAGAACTTAAATAATCAGGAGGGGGTGATAATACTTGAGGTGTTGGGTCGAGCATGACGGTAAAGAGCCGAGGGCATCGAAAATAGTAATAGCGATAGTATTTTTCAAAGAGTGCCCGAGAAACTTCTGATGGATTGATATGGGTCTTAAATCGAAAATTACAGAGGTACCAGAAGGGTTCGGTGTTTTTGCCGTTACTACTGATGAGTTCTCTCTCGATGGCGAAGCTCGTGGCCACTATTTCGCCTCTTAACCGCGCGACAAAAATTCGAGGTGTTCCAACGGAGCTTAGCCAGGCATCAAGCTTTGTCCCCATGTCAAAGCATATTTGATGTTCCGAGCCGATTTCATAGACGTGATTTCGGTGCAATTCGCGAATTTCGTCGATGAAGGGTTTCACGGTTTCTAGAGTATATTCATCAATTTGAATTTCTTCACTCATGTCCGTCTTGTATTCATTCCGCAGTTATTTGGTTTTCGGGTCTTTTTCATAGCTTCTTATATGTACGAGGTCTTCCCATTCAATGATGGTTTTGAGTCTTTATTATCTCTCGTGGGTGACGTATCAATCCGGGGTGCGCCTATGGAGCGAAGCCCATAACCAATGCTTTCGAAACACTGTGAGAGCAGCATCGGGATATCGGGTTGGTCACCGCCCACGAGAATATGGATTATGGAGCTTTGGACTGGGGCGTCTCCCGATGATGTCTTTTCAGGATGCTTGTCTTTTACCCTGCCCATTTCCTTCGCCTTTTTCAGTTTTAGATTTGTTTAAATGGAGTTTTGCCATTCTAGAAACTTTCACCTTAGGTCATTATCTGCCGTCGTGGTTGAGTCAAAACCATCCTAATCAGATAGTTTAATACAGGTTAAAGGTTAAGCCATTTTTGAGTTTGCTACAACTCCCGCAAAGACTGTCTCCCTGCTTCACAACTTACGCAGAAAAATGTTGTTCTATTCGGCCAATAAGGTAGGGGAGTGTCAGGGAATGTAGGTGTGTTTTCATCCTGTGTTGGGCCTGGGAGGGGATGACTTTTTGCAAGGTTCGATGGAGCATTCGCCGGTTCTTGAAAATCCCTGTTTTGGCAACCCGACTTAAAGCTTTTGGGGCGAGACCTAGAAGTATGAGATTGAACCAGGGCAGATCCCTAGCGGAGGCATTTAATTGTTTGCTGTCGAGGAGTGTCTTGGTGATTTCGGAAGCGTGGTGGATGAAGTCCTCATTGGAGAGACCGGGCGATACGATTTCAATAATCACGGTTAGTTGTATGATGAATTGATGGAGGGTTCCCCCGCTTTGTAGGGCAAAGCGCGCTGGAGGGTAGACGACGAGATAGGGAAGCCAGTAAAGGAATCGCTGGGTGTTGCTTTTTTGGGCATCCCAGCTTTCAAGGGCACGGTTTACGTAGCTGTCCAGGTTGGATTGTGGCACTGGGGGCGCATTTCGGAGTATTTCCCCGGCGATTTGTCGAACATATTGCGTGGTTTTCATGACCATCGCATCTTTTCGTGTGTTATTTTGCCCTTTGTTTTGGGGGTGGCTTTGGTCTTGGGGGGCTTTGGGCTCAGTCACTTCGGCAGATCCACGGCTTGAAAGGGCTCTGGTCAAATCTTGGGCTCCATTTTTCCCATAATCCTTGGGGCTTTCAAGGTATTTTTTTCTTTTGGTTTGGACTTATTCCTAGAAAGTGCGTGGGCCCCCCGCTTTCTGGGAAACAAGCGTTCTCTTTTATGCTGTTTCCGTGGTGAGTATGGCCGATGAAATGGGTGTCTATGTGGGTTGTGTCCAGCCTGAACTCATTTTTATGCTGGATCCTATGAATGAACCAAAATACGGTTTTAAGCTCAATGGGTGTGGGTGCTGCCGGGGATTTAAAAGTTGGTGCTCGGTTAGACTTGATATCGAGTCGTTGGGTCGCTAGATGCTTGTAACTGTGGCGGGCAACACCAGTTTCTCTGTCATGATTAAGCAGGATGAGAGGTCCTAAGGTGGACGGAGCAGCAAGTAATACTTTGTAAACCCCATCCTATCGGGAAAAATGATGAATTATGCACGAGAAAACCTCAAGTGGAATGGTTGGGGTTGGGCTGACCGGAAATTTGATTTGGAAGGCAAGGAGACCGCTTTCTGGGATTTTTTGAAGCAAGCCCTGGGGCTTGATGGTTTGAGTCATCGGCCTTCGGTGAATTGGGAGGATGTGCAAATCCCCAGCGCCCGGCTGAGTTCTAAGCAGGTAAAGGTGTTGGAGAAGATCTGTGTCTCTGGGTTGATTACGGCTTCTGATTACCAGCGAATTTTTCATGCCATCGGGAGAAGTTACAGAGATTTACTTGCTGTTCGGGCCGGAACCATCGAACACTATCCCGATTTAATTGCTTATCCCGCAAGTCGCGATGAGCTGGTGAATCTGGTGGCGTTTGGCCATGCCAATGACATCGTTTTGGTTCCTTATGGGGGGGGATCGAGTGTCGTGGGTGGGGTTGAGGCGCTGTCTGGCACTTCCAAACGACCGGTGATTACGGTTGATTTACTCTATATGAATAAACTTATTTTTATGGACGAGGATTCGCAACTTGCGACAGCAGAAGCAGGTATTTATGGACCCGAACTAGAAGCTTCTCTTCAAAGTCGAGGGTATAGCGCAGGGCACTTTCCTCAGTCTTTCGAGTTTTCCACTTTGGGAGGTTGGATTGCCGCGCGTGGCGCTGGTCAACAATCAAATGGCTACGGCGCCATGCATAAAATTATGGTTTCAGCCAATATGGTCACACCTACCGGGAGTCTCCAAACCCTTACGGTTCCCAATGCATCCAGTGGACCGGATTTAGCTGAACTTGTCGTGGGGTCTGAAGGTGTGTTGGGTATCATCAGTGATGCCACCATTAAGATCCATCCCAAAGCCAAGAAACGGGATTTTCGCGGCTATTTTTTTCGAAGTTTTGAAGCTGGATGCAAGGCGGTCCAGGAGATTTCTCAATCCGATGTGCCGGTATCCATGCTGAGGTTGTCAGACCCTGATGAGACGAAGTTTTTATTGCAATTTCGTTCTTTGGGGGAATCTAAATCGACTGCCAAGGAGTTGCTTTGGTCTGCGATGTCTCTTGGGGGGTACGGCGATTCTATGAGTCTGCTCCTACTTGGGGTGGAAGGTCAGGCAACGACTGTTGCCAGTAGTGTTTATCAAACAGGTCTTTTTTGTGTGAAACACGGAGGGATCCCGGTGGGGACCAAGGTGGGTGATAATTGGTATCGAAATCGATTTGAGATGCCCTATTTGCGTGACCCCCTTCTCGCTCATGGCTGTGGTGTCGATACATTGGAGACGGCCACCACTTGGTCTAATTTGGGGCAGCTTTACCGGGTTGTTCAGAGGGCTATCCGAGATGCGATCTTTGAGACGTTGGATGGTTGTTTCGATTCCATTGTCATGTGCCATGTCTCTCATTCCTATCACGATGGTGCCAGTCTCTATTTTACGTTTGTGTTTCCTCAAAAAGAGTCCGAGGAGTTGCCGCAGTGGCTTACCATTAAGAAAGCGGCATCTGCCGCCATTCGTGCCAGCGGGGGAACCATCAGTCACCACCACGGCATTGGCGTGGATCACATGCCTTGGATGCGGAGCGAAATATCACCGATGGGGATCACCATCTTGGAAGGGATTAAAGATACTGTGGATCCTAAATCTATCATGAATCCGGGGAAACTGATCCCGCGTGAAAAATAGTTTTGCGACAATTAGCGATGTTCGGAGGAAAAATCGTTGCTCTATTTGTATCAAAGTTACGATGTTTCTGATCTCGCGGGAGCGATGAGTGAATTAATTCGTCGATTTCCCTTGGCCCCGAGTCAGCAAGAGTGTGTGGTGGTTGGCAATCGCTCGGTGGCAAACTGGCTAGAACACATTCTTACTTTAAGATTGGAGATCTTAGCGAATACAAGGTTCCCAGGTCCCCGAGGCATGGTGGAGGAGGTGCTCTTTGGCTATGAACAGATGGAGGGTGGAGCACCAAAGACTGCTGCAGCCAATTGGGAACCGGATTCTCTTTGTTGGCTGATCCTTGTGGAATTATGGAAATATCGTGGTGAGACCTGGCTCGATAACGTGAGTCGTTATTTGGGTTGGACGTCTCTCTCCGATGATGCCCTTCCGACACTTGGTTTAAAGGAGTATACATTCTCCCGAACATTGGCTGATTTATTCGACCGTTTCATCACGTATCGGCCGAAAGATGCTCAGACCCTGGCAGAAGCACCGGAACTTGAGGATTGGCAAGATATTTTGTTTCGGAAGCTGGAATTGCTCCACGGAGACAACCATTTTGCCAATCGTCTTCATCATTTTATGGCAGCGCCAAATGAGGTTCTGAGGGAGTCTTTGAGCAGTCTGGGGCGCGTGAATCTCTTCGCTCCCAACGCTTGGCCTCCAGTTTATATGAGCTTTTGGGCCAGGGTTTCGGAGTTTGTTGATGTCCATGTCTTTTTGCAGCGCTATTGCTCTTCCTATCTGCTTTCAGACGAAGTGTTAGGACAGAGAAGCTCGATGACATTAAGTGGTTGGAAGGGTGCGCTGGCATCCCTCACTCAACTCGGGGAACAGAATATTTGGTTTGCGCAAAAGTTTTACGAGGAGGTTTCAAAAACGGACAATGTCGAGGTCCCCATCTCTGATTATATGCCGGGTGTGGTTGAAATGCCAGATGACGGGGGCTTGCTGAATAAGGCTCGTTTTCTTGTGAAACGGTGGTGTGACGAAGGTGACGTCCTGGAGCCTTTTGAGACGCATGGCGATCAGAAGGGGGGAGAGTCCATTGAGTTTTATTCGTGCTTTGGGGCTCGGCGTGAACTTGAGATGGCGCACCGTCGTATTCTGGAACTCTTCGAGGAAATTCCAGATCTCTTGCCCCATGAGATCTCGGTTGTTTGTTCTGACGCAAAAACCTATCTGGCTCTGGCGATGGGGGTTTTTGGACAAGGAGATGGTGATGCACCTGGTGGGGGCTCTGGCGCTTTGGGATATCCGAAGGTGCCTTTTCAATTGGTGGGATCTTCTGTGGGGGGCGGAGATGATATCACCGGATTCCTAGAATTGGTTTTTAATCTTGCAGATTCGCGTTTTGCTTTGTCTGATTTAGCTCTTTTTCTCGAAAATAATCTTGTTTGGCGGCACTTGGGGTTAAGCAGTGGAAGTTACCGACAATTACTTCGTTTGTTTGAAGAGTTTGGATTTACTTGGGGGCTAGATGCCGACCATCGCCGTGAACATGGCTTTTCGGATCGAGGTGAACGAACACTTCGGGTGGCCATTGAGCGTATGACTCGATCCTTAAGTGATACGCCACTAAGTGGGGTTGGAAATGGACTCACTTTGAATGATGATTTCCGTTCGGTGTTAGGGAATTTTCTCGATCTGTTTAACGTCTTGCGTGGGTTTTGGCGTGACTACCCAAACCCAAAGTCCCTTCTTACTTGGACGGATGGTTTTTCTTGCGTCCTAAATCGCGCCTTTTCAGAGGATTTTCTTGAACCGAATCAATGGCGCTCAGTACGTGAAGCATTGGAAACTGTGCGCGAGAACTCTCGGGGATGGCAAGAACCGGTGAAAGGGGAAGTGTTTTGGCAAAGTCTTTCTGCCCAATTCGACATCTTGAGGAGGAGGCCCTATAAACATGGCCGGGGTGTTGCAATTGGTGATCACTCTTCTCTCCACCAAATACCCTTTCGAGTGGTCTTTATGGTCGGATTGTCTGAATCCCTATTTCCCAAAAGAGAGCGGTTGCTTCCCTATGACCGTATGGGCAAGAGCCCTCGACCGGGTGAGCCGGGTTACAAACCTCAAGGACAGACTCTTTTTTGGGATATGTTCTATGGGGCGAAGCAAAAATTGATTTTGTCGCATCCCGGCAACGATCCAAAAGATGGAAGTATCTTGGCACCATCAAATCTCCTGAGCAAGTTTCATCAAGCGATGGTTAAGATCAACGGTTTATGTGGAACCGAAGTGGCAGATGCACATGATTTACCATGGAACGAAGAGAGATTGTTTAAGCACAGTCGTCAGGTGGGGGATGTCGGGTCCATCCATGAAGAGTTTGGTCAGTTAAGTTCGAGTTTGTCTAATGCACTCAACCTAGAAAAAAGGGAGGAGGAGATTCGGATTTTTGAGTTCGAAGAACTCCAGTCCGAACAAGACCCCCCAGGCGATATTTTGGATGTCGAACTTCTTCGGTTTGTTCAAGATCCACTGAAGTTCTTTTTGGAACGGTCTCTTAATTTGAGGGTCCATCGTGAATATGCAAAGGAAGACCGAGATTGGGACCCTTATCAATTAACGGGTCTAAATCGATGGAAATGGGTTCACCGGCAGTTTGCCCAAATTGGAGAGGAAATCGATCCTACTGATTTGAATGATGAACTGCATATTGAGTCATTTGGACCCTTTCAAGGCTTGGAAACAAAGCGCTTTGAGCACCAATTGTCTGGGTTGCGCAATGATAATCGGCTTCCAACATCTCTCCTCCCACGCGCGGAAGAAATTAAGTGGTATTCTCGCAACCACGATGCTCTTATTAGGAGCCATATTACTTTTGACAACTCTCGCACTTGGGGGGTTTGGATCCAGGGGTCTGGTTTAAAACCCTTTCACACTTTGAGAGCGTGGATACACAGCGCTCTTCTCTTTTTATCCCATGAAGAACGAGGAGCATGGGTTGTGGGTTTGCCGGATTGTTCCGAAAGTGAATTACTGCAGATACGAGACGTTTGGTCGACGCAAGGCGCTGTGGATTATCTCGATGGTGTTTTTGGTTGGTATTATCGCGGGATAAAGTGCCCAATTGTTTTTGAAGCCAAGGCTGGTTTAAGCGCAGCGAAGAAGCTTTGGAAAATGGGGATACGTGAGTTGAGTAATCTAGAGTCTGGGATCCCCCCGTTGAGCCTTGGGAGTTATTTTCTGGATATGGATGGCCAGCTTGTACCAGCCATCCGACAATTGTTTGGCAGCGATTTCGTGCAGGAGTTTAAGTTAGGTGGCCGATATGAATACTACTATGCCGATTTCTTGAGGATGGCGCTTCTCTTGTGGGGACCGAGTTTAAGGGGGAGTCTTTAGACATGGACCATTCAGCCATTCCATCCTTTGAGATTACGGCTCCAATCAACCCGGGTTTTCGCTTGATTGAGGCCAGTGCGGGTACGGGAAAAACTTTTACCGTGGGTGGGATCTACCTTCGCTTGGTGATCGAACTGAATATCCCAGTTCAGAAAATTCTCGTGGTGACCTTTACGAATGCAGCCACTCAGGAATTGAGCACGAGATTGCGTGACAGGTTGCGCGACTTTGAATCGCTCTTAGACAATAACGGGGGCGCGCATTCAGATCCGGTCTTTAATCACATTTTAACAAAGACTCTCGTGGACAATTCTAGGGAAGTTCTACTGGAAAGAGTAAGACGGGCGTTGGTGGAATTTGATGAAGCGAAGATCTGCACCATCCATGGTTTTTGTCAGCGGTTACTTTCCGATCAGTTCTTTCTCGCTGGGGAGTTTGTCGATTTTGTTTTGGAACCCTCAGACAATCTGGCTCATGAGGAGTATTCGAGGCGTTGCTTTGAAACATGGGTGGAGGCTAAGCCATTTCTCTTTCTAGCTTGGTTGCGCAAGCTCAAATACGGCCCATCGAGGCTTGTGGAATTGCTTCGTTTAGCGGAGAAGCACCCGCTGGTCGATTTGCATTTGGAGAATACGAACAACGACTTTCCTGACGTGGCCGCCGAGTCTTTTATGAAGAAGGTACGCGTCTTTGTTGATGGAGTCTGGTGTAATGAAGTCGGTAAGAGCTTTCGGAATTCGATTTGGCGGGGAATTGAAGAAGGCGTTTTAAATAAGAATTCATATCGTTTCAATGCTGCTTCCTTTGAAGAGAGAATTCTTAAATGTGAGCAAATGCTTTGTGATTTGGCACAGGGGGTGGGTATTTTCGACGGGGAGGTATTAGAGAAAATCCGACCCTCTTATTTAAAGTCGAAAACCAAGAAGAGTATGAGCTTAGATTTACATGGGGAGTCGTGTGGAGATCTTATCGAAGAACTTTACGACGATTGGGGTGTGCTAGAAGAGAAGTTTCGAGAGGGTTGCCTCCACTTTGAAAAACAACTCATTACGCATTATCAGAAGTCTTTGTTGTCCGGAGACCTGAGTGGCCGGGAAAAGTCTTTTTCGGATCTTCTTACAGATACTTATCGTTTGGTTCAGTCATTGGAGAATGACCCAAAACGCCTAGGGGAAGTAGCGGGTGAGTTTGAAGCCTGCTTAATTGATGAGTTTCAGGATACCGACCAACTTCAATGGACCATTTTTCAGAAACTCTTTGTGGAACAAAGACGGCGGGTAATCGGCGTTGGGGATCCTAAACAGGCCATCTACGGTTTTCGGGGTGCGGATGTACAAACCTATTTTGGTGTTAAGGAGTCTTGTTCCGATTTGTCTGGTTTGAATACCAATTGGAGATCTGATGGGCGTCTCATTATGGCGCTCAATGGTCTTTGGCGATTCCCTGGACAGTCTTCGGAATTTGATCACGCGGCAGTGCTCGCCGCTAAGGAGGCGACACGGTGGCGCAATGACAGCGGTGCACGGGTGCCTTTCCTATTGCGAAGTATCCGCCCATCCGAAGTTGGTTCTGATGCAAAGAAGGTAAAATTTCCTTCCAAAGCTAAGGCTTTGGAGCTTTGTTTAAGGGCCATGGTTTTGGATATCTTAGATTTTCTTGGCTCTTCTCCGATGGTTGAAGTTTCCAACGACTGTTGGCGGTCAGTCTCCCTAAACGACTGTTCGGTTTTGGTGCGAAAAAACTCTGAGGCTGAGGCAGTGAGTAGGGCGTTGGCCGAGGTAGACCTTTCGGCGACTATCTTGGGGCATAAGAGCATCTTTGAAACAGAAGATGCGAAGGGCTTTGCCCTTTTTCTCGGCGCTTTGGAATCTCCGGGTAATCAATACCTGATTTATCAGGCTCTTCAAAGTCGCTTTTTCGGACTTTCCGTAAGGTCGCTGAAGGACTTTCTCGATTCTTCGGAAACCGCGGCGGCGTGGTCACGGCTCTTTGTGCAGTGGCGCCATTTGTGGATTCGGTTTGGGCCAATGGCAGTGGTCGAGGAATGTCTTGTGCACGAGGCCCGCGGGGCTCAGCTATTTGCGAAGATTGGGGGAGAGCGCTGTGTTGTGAATTGGCGACAATTGGCCGAAATGGTCCAAAAAAATTGTGCCGATGAACGTTGGAATCTTGAATTGTCGGGTCGTTGGCTGGCGCGAGGAATCGAGGGCAAGATTGACGCTGAGGGTGAAACCGAAGTACGTCTTGATAAGGATTTTAACGCCATTCGAATCTTGACGGTTCACAAGAGTAAGGGGTTGGAGTTTCCCTTTGTCTTTTGCCCCTTTCTCAGTTTCGGGAGTGCTGCGCGGATACCGTCTTGGCCGTTTGTCTATCATGGTAAAGAAGAGGGGGAGGTCAGAGTTGCATTTGGAGAGTTGCTTGATGCAGTTGGTACGAAAGATGCGTGGTCGGTACGTGCCCAGGAGGTACAAGAAGAGGAAATGAGACTTCTTTACGTCGCCCTGACACGGGCCCGGCATCGGCTGTGGGTTTATTATGTTCCCACCAAGACAGGCGCAAACTCCTCGCTCGGAAGGCTCTTGCATGGACACCAAATGCTGGATTCTACCAGCGCAACTTTTGTGAAAGATGGGTGGTCGGATTCGGTTGCGTCGCTGGTTTGCGATGACCTCTTGAGCATTACTGAGATAGAGACAGAAACAAGCGTGGAATCCACGGGAGGACGTCCTTCTTTTGGGGGAACGGATACGGAGGTGGGTTCACGGATTTATACGGGTCCAAAACTCGATGCCGTGCATTTTCGGAAAACGAGTTTTACCGAACTTATTGCCGGCCATGATTTCAGCTCTGAAGGGGGCTTGGTTCGTCCAGAAAGTTCGTTACTTCCCATAGGAACGGAGTCAGAGAGGATTCTCCTTGCGGATTTTCCGAAGGGCAAAGAGGTCGGCATCTTTTTGCACCAAATCTTGGAGAAATATGTTGGGGCGGGTGTGGATGAAGATGGCTTGGAATATTTAATTCGAACAGAAATTGTCAATAGTGGTTTGAGCCGATGGCCCATGATTATGGAGAAGATTTCACTACTCACACAATGGCTGTTGGAGGAAGTGGTCAAGGCGCGCTTCGATGCAGGTGGGTCTACCCCCGTGACACTGAGTGACCTCCGAGGCAGGACTTCCTTGGTGGAGTTTGATTTTCAGTTTTTGGTTGGTGATTCGGAAACGGAAAAGAGGAATCGTTTGGCACGGATTGCCTGCGTCCTGATGGAAGAGCAGCATCCATTGGTCTCGGATTTTGGAGCTCTTTTGAAACGGAAGTACAAGGAGAATGATTGGCGTATTATTACCGGTAGCGCTGATCTTGTCTTTCCTATTGCCGGGATGGAACAAGAGAAGTGGTCCATGGTCGATTATAAATCCAACTTTCTCGGTGAACGCGTCGATGATTATTCCTACCAGCATTTGGCAGAAAATGTTCTGTCTCATGGGTATATCCTACAATCGTACTTATATGTTTTTGCGCTGCATCTTTTCTTAAAGAGTCGATTGTTGGATGAATATGATTATGAGACCCATGTGGGTCATTTTTCCTTTCTCTTTCTTCGGGCGATGAGCAGCAGTTTCGATGGCCGAGGAGTCTTGTCGATTCGTCCAAGTTTCAGTGCCATCCGGAAGTTGGAGGAGATTTTTCGGGTGGGAGAGGGCCGTTATGCCGATATCTGATCTCGAAGAGAGCTTGAGGGAAGCTGGTTATCTTGATGCTGTGGATGTCGCGATGAGTCGGTCTATGGGGCTATCTGAGAGTCTTGACCGCTTAGGTACGATACTTACTAATCTGGCGATGAAGAAGTCCCACACCTGTGTCAAGGTTGGGCACAGCGAGTTTCGCGAGCTAAGGAGTGATCCGGCACTGGTTGATTGTTTCGAGAAAGCAGGGTTTGGCTGGGAGGATGTTGTTGCAAGTTTAGAGGGGCATCGTTTCGATAAAAGTCTTATTTATGACAATGGTCTTCTTTCCTTTAGAAAGACATTCCTGGAAGAAGAGGTGGTGGCCCGTTTCTTTAGAGATGGCCAAGAAAAGCCGAGGCTTGAGACATGGGCGAATGCGAAATCGATGTTTCGACTCCTTTTTGAGAATGTGGCGCCGGATAAATTGGTAACAAAACAGGCGGTGGCGACTTTGCTTGCGGGTGTCTTGTCCCGTCTTATTCTGACAGGAGGACCAGGTACGGGAAAAACTTTTACCACCACCAATATGCTTTGGATGATGATCGCAACGGGGACGACCGGGCTCTCGTCGAGTCAGCGGTGGCGCGTAGCGCTTGCAGCGCCCACCGGGAAAGCGGCCACTCGCTTGAGAGATGCGATTGAAGTAAGGTGGGGGGAATTGTTTGAGAAACTGCCGAAACCGGCTTCGGTGGATATGACGGCCACAACCCTACATCGACTTTTGGGAGTCAACCAATACGGGCGTGTTAGAGTTGGTCCTGAGAATCCCTTACCCTATGATATTGTGGTGGTGGACGAATTATCCATGGCTTCTTTGGATTTGGTTGCCGCATTGCTCCATGGATTGGCCAGCCACACACGGCTAATTTTTGTCGGAGATCCCCAACAACTACCATCGATACAGCCCGGTAATGTCATGGCGGATTTGTGTGGAAATGAAGTTCTAAATCGTTGTCACAGTTCTGAGCTCGTCCAACATATTGAAGAACTACTTCTCTTGAGTGATGTAACTGCCACCCTTCAGAGCGGAGCGGATTTGATCACGCACCTTGAGGAAACCCGCAGATTCCAAGCCGATTCAGGTATTGGTGTTTTGGCGCGGATCTTTCAAATGCAGGTTGAATCGAGAGTGAAGGCTATCCTTTCTCGGACCGACATGCACCAATATGAGGATCTCAGTTGGTTTTCAGAACAAGATGCAAAGGTAGAGTTCTTAGGTCGGGGGGTGGAGCAGGCAGCTCGCATTCGTGAATCTATGTTGCGTGGTGATATCGCCGCCGCTTTTGAATCACTTTCCTCTTTTCGGATCTTGTGTCTCCAGAAGCAGGGGCCCACTGGGGTTCATTTTATGAATCGAGAGATCAGGCGACGTTTGGCGCTGGTTGAAGGGGAAGACACTTCGGGGCATTTCATCGGATTGCCGATACTTATTTTGGAGAATGACCCGGGCTTGGGGCTCTATAATGGGGATGTAGGTATCATCGGTGAAGGGGGGAATGGTGGGGGTAGATTGTACGTGTTCTTTGAAACGGAAGAGGGTTTGCAGCGCTTGCCCTTGGAACTTCTGCCTCAGTATGATGATGTTTACGCGATGACGGTGCATAAAAGTCAAGGGTCTGAATTTCAGGAGGTGGCGATTTTGTACGGGGTCGATGAGCTGGAGACCATGTCTCGAGAGTTGTTTTATACTGCGACGACACGCGCTCGTGAAAAATTACTCATCTCTGGGAAAGTCGGTGAACTCTTTTCTATTTGGCGCCGGAGGGTTAGGCGCTGCTCTCGATTGGCGGGGATGCTTTGGGGGACTTAGATGTCGTCGCGATAGCGGTCTGAGGGGTGCTGCTTGAATGAAGTGGCGAGGTTATAGATCTCTGCTGGAAAAGGGGCGATTGCAGCGCCCGTGGAGTCGCGTTGTGGGTATTTCGGAAAGAGTATTTGGCCCGATTTTGGCGCGATGAGTGGAGTATTGTTGGCGTCTGAGACACCGAGTGTGTGTCCACCTTCGATGGATTCAAAATTCACGTACCCAGATGCTAAAGCCATGTGTGGATCAGAAAATGGTTGTGTGTAGGTGATTTCAAAGAAACGCAGTTCAGGGGAGGCTGCCTTTTCTAGGATTTGTTCGAGCGAAGTTCCCGAGGCAATCTCTTCCATGTAAGCGATGCCGCGTTCAATGGTGGACCGGGTTGCATTGTAGGCCAATTCGGAAAATCCGCTTTGTCCCATTTCGAGTGTGATCCCAGGGACCCCGTGATTTCTCGCGTATTCATCGGCGCAAACAGACTTTTCTGAAAACTTGTATTTTGGGGAGCGGGTCACGAGGTTTCGGGCACCCTGGAGAACACGCGCCCATTGGTATCCGCTGGTGTGGTAAGGGAAGATGTAGAAGGGTTGTTTAGAATCGAGGATGGTTTGGTGAAAATCCACGAAGAGGTCGGCCACTTTGAGGATGGGCATGAGCTCCTGGGCTCGTCGCTCTTCTCGGCTTTCTTGTGGGTTATCTGTGAATACACGGTTGAGGTCTTTTTCGAGGAACCGTTTTCCCGCTTTGGCGGCGGCGACATTGCCAAAAAAGAAGGTTAATTTTCCGCCAAATGAGAGTTCACCTTTTTCTAGAAGTTTGAAGATGTCGAGAAAGGCGGGGAGGGATCCAGTTTCGTTGCCGTGGGTAATGGCGCCAAATACCAGGTGCTTTTGGTGCCGCTCTCCTTTGAACTGCACGGTCCACGGAGCGGGGCCTGGATATTTATGGCAGAACTTTTCAAGGTCTGTAAGTAAATTGTCAAGTTGGTTCATGGCTTCTTTTTAGCGCTTTTATCAACAACGCGTCAAAGGAGGTTATTGAAAATGATGCTCTAGGATGTCCACACAGCGGGAGTCATTGTAGAGCAGGCTTCGCTTTTATTCGATTTGATGTCGATATTCACCGGGCATTTCCGCCAATGAGATGAGTTTGCTTGCCCGCTGGAGGTACTTGGAAAGAAGGAGATTGACGTGGCTTTGAAATCCTTGGAAAAGAGTCGGGAGGTTTTGTTGCAATTGGGCGCAGACTTCTAAGGTTTCGGAGCCTCGTTTGGTTTTAAGGTGTCTGTAGGCTTTTGCAATCAAGGTATCACAAGTGGGTGTGGCTTTACTGGGGCTTGGGTGGGCCGATTCACAAGAGGCCATATTTCTGGAGTGTGGTGGCTGCGCCGGTGATTTCTTTGAATTTGTCTGGGCTTCCACCTCGGTCGGGATGAAATTCCATGGCCAAATTGTGATACTGTTGTTTAAGTTCTCGATTGGATGCCGATTGGGCAAGCCCCATAATCCCCAAGGCGTGTTGGACTTCGTCAAAACCAAAGTATTTTTCCCAGAAGCTCGTGAGCATGGAGTCGACATCTTCTGCGGTCGTTTCGTGGAGATGACTTGGATCTAGGTAGTATTCCCGAAGACTGTCGGTTCCTATCACCAAGGCGTCTTCGGTCTTGATTGGTTCGGTCAATCCTATTTTAGTGGCGGAAATGACGAGGTCTTGAGTGCCCTTGAGGCGGAGTCCTTCGCGAAGATTGTAGAGGGCATGAAAAAGCACAAAGTGAATTCGAAAAAGTGCGTGGGAGTCCAACGCAAGGTTGATGGTCAACTCTTCGTGCCCCCTTTCTCGAAGAATTTGGAGGAGTTCATATTCGGAGATGAAGCCGGACTGGTCCTCAAGTATTTCAATAAGTTCATAGTGAAGTAAATTGGAGGCATCTAAGATCATGGTAAAATTAGCTTAGGTTGGATTGGAGTGATGAGCAACTTAACCCATGAATTTTAAACCTGAATGATTGGTCTTTGAAATCGAGTTTAGGGGTGACGATGAATCGGTTAAATGTCATGGCTACCCACCAATATTTTGCATTATTTGTGAATTGCCATTAAGCTTCCGCTCCTATGGCAAGGCAATTGGCATCAAGGTCCCCGAGTGGGAAGCTGGGTGGTTGGGTCAAAGAACGGCGTCGTTTTCCCCGTTCGGATCCACCCGTTGTGATCCGCGAAATTTCTGAAGCACGGGGTCCCTTTTATAGTGAGAGTCTAAGTGCCGGGGGTATGCGGTGCATTACCCCTTTGGGTCCCGAGAGATTACTAGGTCAGGTATTGGCGCTGGAAATGACCTTTTATGATGGCCGCCGGTCCTTTGTGACTGCGGCGCGAATTGTCAGGAAAAAACGCGTTCGTTTAGGGATGGAATTGGCACTTGAATTTCTCATGCCTCAGACTCAGTTATGTTTATCGGGCGACACGGTGGGCTAGCCCCAATGGGGTTTGGAGCCTTTGATCTGGCTCACTGATAGGTGCTACTTCCATTCTACCGAGAGATGTTGAGGCAATTGGGGTGATGGTGCAGCATGAACGCGCGCTTTTTGAGGGGCGCATTGTGGGCTCGAATGTGGATGTGGGGTAGAAACTGAATGAGGGCGTTGTGATTGTGGTGCATTTAGCCCAGGGTGTGGTGATTTTTGCGGGCACTAAGCAGTTTTTGGATGTTCCCTAGAGGTTTGTAAGAGATTGACTAGGAGGGGCCCGGTTTACAACGCTTGAGAAGCGCCGTTGTTACTTCTTCAATGACTTCTTCCCATTGACCCCGTTTTTTTTGCCGAAAGAGCCGGACGGTTTCGTACCAAAGTGTATCAGATTTATCCAATCCCCATCGCCAATCCGATGAGAACGGGAGTAAGATCCAGGTTTCAATGTTCAGAGCTCCCCCTAAGTGTGCGTAAGCCGAATCCACCGTGATGATGAGGTCGAGTTCTTTCATGGTCTGAGCCAATATTTCAAAACTCTGGGTTTCATGGCTGATGTCCCGTAGTTTTTTTGGCCAGGGGTGGGATTGCCAAAAGGGGGAGTTGGCTTGGGGTTGTTGGAGGCTGAATACGCGAGCATGGGGGCAATTGATTACCGGAAGGAGTTTTTCTAGGTGGATGCTCCGCTGTGCGTCCAGTTCATTGGCTGGATTTCCTGCCCAAGCGATTCCTATGTTGAGATGGGCTTTGGAGAGTGCCTCCTTGGTAAAGTGGTCCTTTGGGGCTTGGGGGAGTGATAAGTAGCCCTTGGCGTCCGGGATGGTTATTTTTTGGGGGGCGGTGAAGGCGGGGATGGAGAGGAGAGGTGTTTGAAATTCGGCTTGGATGTTGGATGCATTGGCGGGTATGAGGGTTAATTCATAGTCCAAGTGAGAAAAAAGGTCTTCAAGTTTACTTGGGCAGAGAAAGGCGACGCATTTCGCCTCTGCAATCAAGGGTTTTGCGAATCGAATAAATTGGATGGTATCTCCGAAACCTTGTTCGGCAGTGAGAACGATGGTCTTGCCTGTCAAGGGTTGTCCCTCCCATATGGGAAGAGGTAGGAATTTGTAGTCGAATTTCTTGAGTTTGAATCTGGCCAGATAATGGGTGAATCCGCGGTCGTAGTTGCCGACTTTAAGTAGAAGGCTACCAAGCCCCAATTCTGTTTCGGGGTGATCGGGGAGCAGTCGGTGCGCGCGTTCGTAGAGGGCGAGTGCTTTTTCGACTTCACCAAGTTGTTGATGGGTGATGGCGAGATTTCTCAACAAGTGAGGGTTGGTAGAATCCAGTTTTACAGCGTGCTGTAGTACTTGGGAGGCTTTTGTCAGATCTCCGCAGCATAGGAGGCAAACACCCAAGTTCATGAGGTAATCCGGGTGGCTCATTTCTAGCAGCACGGCTTCTTCGAAGTAGGGGCGCGCTTCTTGTTGACGGCATTGTTCCATCATACAGATCCCCATGAGATTTAGGCATTCGGCTTTTGGTTTCTCGGTGTTGATACTTCTAATTAAAAAGGGTTCTGATTCCAAATGTTTGTGGAATATTTGAAGGATTCTACCCACCTCAAAATTGAGACGGGGGTCTTCTGGAAAGAATTTTAGGTTTTCAATTCCCAAGGCCAGCGCTTCAGGATACTTCTTCCCTTTGAGGAGTTTGTCGATTCGCGAAATTGTGTCGCGTCGTTTATCTTCGTCTGGCGTTGACATCATCGATTAAGAAAGCATTAGCCTCCAACTTTATGGGGCGAAAGTCCAATGGTCAACTTAATTTAAATTGGAATTGGAGTGGGTGAGAGATGAAATCTTTGGGGATAGCAGTTTTGACGGTATCTGATACCCGTACCCGTGATACCGATCGATCAGGTCGGGTGCTCATTGATTGTTTGGAGGGGGCTGGGCATCGATTGGTGGATTGGCGTATTGTTTCAGATGAGATGGAACTTTTGGTGGATACGTTGAAGCAATGGGTTGCGGATCCAGATGTCCAAGTTATCCTGACCACGGGTGGAACGGGATTAACCGGAAGAGACATGACTCCTGAGGCCGTCCGAGCGGTGATCACGAAGGAAATTCCCGGGTTTGGAGAATTATTTCGTTGGTTGAGCTATGCCAAGATCGGCACCTCAACCATTCAATCGAGGGCAGTGGCGGGGGTTGCCATCAATACCTATGTTTTCGCATTACCAGGATCACCGAGTGCTTGTCGGGATGCATGGGATGACATTATTTGCTTCCAATTGGATTCCGACACGAAGCCGTGTAACCTGGTTCAGCTTATTCCGAGGCTTGAAGAATCGGGCGGGGGGCTGAATCACGGCTGATACCCCACCAGAGACCCAAACCTGTTTTATCTCCGGTGAAATCATTTTTCTCCGCTGTCATTTGGATATAAGCCCTTCACAATTTTGTCGATTTCTTGATATCGGTGGGGTTAGGAAGCGCCCTGGGAGGCGGCTTGAAATTTCTCCGGGGGGGCCAATTTCAAGAAATAAAGGGAGGAGAAGACGAAGCTAACGCTACAGACAATGGCGGCGAAATAGCTGAAGGGGATAAAGAAGTCGAGCCAAGAAAGCTCGGGTTCACCGAAGTTCTTGTAGAGCATGATTCCCACACTGCCAAGGTATCCGAAGGAGTCGGCGACATAGATCATGAAGCCGGCATTCCCTGAAAAACCGAGCACGGCAATGAGGCGGTCAAAGAGGATACAGCCATAGGGAACATAGGCGAGGTAAAGACCAATGCCAATCACAATCATCCATACTTTGGCATCCATCAGGCCCATGCGAAAAAGCAGAGTGGTGATGCCCACGGAGGCGACGCCCACAAACATCACGGCGTGAACTGCGATGAGGGCTTTGCGGTTGTCTTTAATGGTAAAGAGGAGTCCCAAAGAAAGCATCACGGCCAAACCTACCCAGGTTTCCGATTCGGCGAATATGGCCGGTGTTTCAGAAAATCCCAAGGCGTCCCAAATTTCACGGGCGAAATTGTCCCGAAAATCCCGGTAGGCGGTGAGGAATATATAGAGGCCCACTAGGGCGAAGAGTCCGGGGAAATAAAGTTTGACGAAACGCGACCGTTCTTGATGATCCATGGGCACCCGTTTTGTCCGTAAGGCCTCATCTTCTGGGGTGGGTGGAGGTAGTTTGTCGAGGAGCCACACACAAATCATAAATGGCACGAAGAAGATAAGGCCGGTGAGGCACGGCATCCAGAACTCGGAAACACCCTCATTCAAGAGCCAACGTCCCACTGCTTTGACGTAGCCACTGGCCACGATGTAGCTGGCACTTAACCCAGCCCCCAAGAGCTCAGTTAAACGCCGGCCCTCAAGATAGGAAAAGACGAGCCCCCAAACCATGCCCAATGGGACCCCATTCAGGAAGAGAAAGATGAGGTTCCAAGGTTTTGGAACGATGCCGAAGAGTACGAGGGCGATTTCGGCCGTCGCAATCATGATCACCAGGCCCATGGCGCGTTGGTTGGCTTTGAGTTCAGAGATGACTTTAATGCCTGTAAATTTGGATAAAGTGTAGCCAAATACCTGGAAGATAATGAGGGCAATTTTATAGTCGACGACCAACCAGTCGGCAAAATTAACCTGACCTTCAAAGGTACCCACCGCGAATGGTTTTCTGAAGGCATACATACAGAAATAGGCTGAGAAGGCCGCAAAAACTGTATATGCTGAGAAAACACCGGTCCCCTTGCTTTGAAGCCAGCGGGTAACGGGATGGACATCTTGTGTGGGTGCAATACTTGAATTCATATCCTTGGGCTAATCAAGTTGTTCTAGAAATGCAATGGAATTCGAGCGTTTATGGTCTGGGTTTTCTTGGGTTAGGCTTTGCTTTTGTATCGAATTAAGAGCGAGACTCAGGGCGTGGGAGTTTTGAGTCTTGAGACAGAGAGGGACTTTGGAATTTGATTATCGTGACGCGTCAACAACTTACTTAGTTTTTTGGCTGTCCAGGGAATCCAGAGAGTTCCCTTTGATGCAAAGGCACTTAGAATAAATAGGTTTCGCATTTCGGGCACCGGCCCCACAACCGGAGACCGGTCGGGAGGTGCGGTCAAACGAGATCCTCTCCATAGCTTGAGTGGATTGCTCTCTTTGATTTGAGCAATCCAGTGTGCCGCCTTCTCCAATAAAATGTTGGCAATCTCATCTTCGGATCCTGGTTCCTGTTCAGGATGGTGATAATAGGTTGATCCGAGAATCCAGGTATTCCAAGGGGTGGGGACCATGTGAACGCCGTTTCCACTCAGACCAACTTTTTTGGGAAGAGGAGATTTCCAATCTATTTCAAGGACGTGTCCCGCAATATTGCAGAAGGGGAGATTCGGCATAAGTTTTGAAATGGCACTTCCGGTGCATAGAACCAGTTTATCGCTTTGTTGGGGGCCGCGCCCGGTTTCCATTCGCCACCCGTTGCCCTTTGCTTTAATGCTCGTTACTGGCGTTTCGATGATGGTCACCCCCTGTTTGACCAAGTACTGTTTGAGCCTCTGGCAGAGCTGATGGAGAGCGATGGATAAGCAAGATGGAAATGTAATGATTTCATCTGTGTTGTGGAGCCAATCGGTGGTCTCTAAAAATATTTTTTGTTTCGATGCTTGGACGTGTTTCTCTAGGAGGTCACGGTTGTTTTCAAAACTTCGCTGGATCCGCTCTCCATAGCTATTTGAATGAGAAAAAGGCCTCCATAATTCGATTTCAAGGATAGAATCTGCGGATGATTGTTTTTGAAACCAGTCAAGAGAATAGCTGAAAGCTTCAAGTGTGAATGGTTTTGGAGCGACCGATGGTCCGGGGGTAGGGTTTAATAACGCACATGGGAGCTGTGAGGCGGTGGGGTGCTGATGGCTGTGAAAGAGTTGGATCTCTTTGCCTTCTACCCCGTCATTGATGAGGTGTGTGGCCAAAGAAAGACCACTTAATCCGGCTCCGATAATCGTGATTGTCGTCATGGCGTGGGGGGCTTGGGGTTAGAGGGAGCCAAGTCTACTCCGATGGGCTGTTTTGATTTGGGCAATAGAGAGAATCCTTGGAGAGCATTTGCATTTGGCGATGCAATGGTCATTTCTCGCTTTCCGGCACCGCCAGGGGCTTTGGCTGTCCAAAAACCGGCTCTGGCTAAGCTTTTTCTGATTTCGGAGGATGCACTGTAGGTCACCAAACGCGCGGTCGATCGGAGCCATGGTGCAATATGTTTGAAGGCTAGGTCAGTCCATGCGTCGGGATTTTCTTTTGGTCCGAATGGGTCGTGATAATGTGTGTCAAAAGAGGATGCGGGAAAGTCACAATCAAAGAGATCCCATGGAAGAGTTCTAAGATAAATATTCTTGAACTTGATTTGCAAAGGTTTTCTGGAGTTTGCAGCCTGGCTATTTCCATCCATGAGCATGCTGAGTAATGGAATTTGGAAATCGTGATTTCGGTGAACTTCTTCAAGGCAGGTTTGTGGCAGAGGGGACCGCTCAATCGCAGTATAATAAAGTGCGAATTGGTTAGAACTTTGAAGGAAGTACTCGGCGGTGTGAAGGAAATTAAGGCCCGTACCCAATCCCAGTTCCAAGACTGAAACATCTCTTTGGATATCGGCTATACCACTCGCCCTTAAGAAAACATGTTTGGATTCGGTGTGGGCACCATAGACAGAGCGGTAGGTGGTACTACTGCCCTTAAAACGGAGCGTATGGGCGCCATCCTTTGTTTCGATAACTTCAAGCATTTCTTTTTTCGCTTTTTTTGGTGGGGTAGTCGCCATTTGAGGGGGCCTACCATGGGGTATTTTTGTGAACAAGTGAAAATCTTGAGCTAGAATTTTTTGCGTTGGCGCAATCTAAATTTGCCGTTGACCGGTGGCATGGTCTGGGTTAGCTCACCTTTCTTGTGGGGTTGTTCTAGTAGGTGAGGGCTTATTCATGGTTTGTTTTAATTCGGAACGTATGGAACGTGCGCCTGCTAGGGCGATGTTAAAGGCCACAGGTCTTACTGATGAGGATTTAGAGAAACCCTTGATCGCGGTAATGAATACGTGGTCTGAAGTAACACCCTGCAACTTTCATCTGGATAAACTTGGAGCAGAAGTAAAGGCCGGAATTCGTGAGGCCGGTGGTACTCCAATTGAGATGAATTCCATTGTTGTTTCCGACGGGATCAGCATGGGGACGCCGGGCATGAAGATGTCCTTGATTTCTCGAGAAGTCATTGCTGATTCCATTGAAGTGGCGGTTAGGGCACATAATTTTGATGCCGTGGTCGTCTTATGTGGATGCGACAAAACGATTCCCGCTGCGGCTATGGGCGTGGCTCGGTTGGACCTTGCGTCGGTCATCCTTTACGGTGGTTCCATTATGCCGGGAAATTTCAAAGGCAGTAATGTGACGATTCAGGAGGTTTTTGAAGCGGTTGGGGCCTGCGCAGCGGGACGTATGGAGCTTGAAGAGTTGCGTATTCTCGAGGATGAGGCTTGTCCCGGGGCGGGTGCTTGCGGCGGGCAATTCACAGCAAACACGATGTCTTGTGCCCTGAGTGTTTTGGGGCTTTCACCCATGGGGTTTAATGATGTTCCCGCTGAAGATCCCCGTAAAAAAAAGGTGGCTTTCGAGTCTGGCAAGTTGGTGATGGATGTTTTGAAAGCCAACCGGAAACCGGGGGACTATATCACCCGGGATAGTTTGCGTAACGCCGTCGCCATAACCGCGGCCACGGCGGGTTCAACCAATTCGGTACTTCACCTCTTGGCCATCGCCAGAGAATTCGGGGTTGCTTTTGGCTTGGAGGATATCGATGAGATTATGGCGGCCACACCGGTGGTGGCGGATTTAAAGCCCACGGGGCGCTTTATGGCCCCAGATTTTGATAAGGCCGGTGGTGTGCCTTATTTAGTTCGGGAAATGATTGCGAGAAACTATTTAAAGGATGCCATGACAGTCACTGGGCGAATGTTGAGTGAGGAATGTGCGGATGCCGTTTCCCATGACACCCAAGGTGTCTTGAAATCTTTCGATGAGCCCTTAAAGCCGCGGGGGGGACTTGCTATTTTGAGGGGAAGTTTGGCTCCTGATGGCTGTGTTATTAAGGTTTCGGGTCAGGCGCAGATGAATTTTACAGGACCGGCTCGGGTTTTTGAATGCGAGGAAGACTGTTTTGAAGCTTTGCAAGAGGGCAAGCTAAATGAAGGCGATGTGATAGTGATTCGCAATGAGGGTCCCAAGGGTGGGCCCGGCATGCGAGAGATGTTGGCGGTGACGGCGGCTTTAGCGGGACGGGGGATTCTGGATAAGGTGGCCTTAATTACCGACGGCCGATTTAGTGGTGCAAGTCATGGTTTTGTTATTGGGCATGTGGCGCCTGAAGCTTTGGTGGGTGGTCCCATTGGGATGGTTCAGAATGGGGATATTATTCACATTGATGTTGATACACGCCAAATTGAGATTCAGGTGGATCTCGAAATGCGAAAGGTCGCAGATAAGCCCGCGTCGCAAGAGGATCTTCCTCGGACTGCGGTAAAATATGCATGTTTGGTCTCATCTGCTTCTCTCGGGGCGGTTACAGCCTTTCCTGAATATTCAAATGGATTTATGCCCAGTGAAGATTGCCAATCGGTTTAAGCAACCTCACGAGCGAAGCTTTCTGGCTTCCGGTGAAAGCGGTGGATGTTTTGGGATTGCAGGGATAGTTTGCTAGGGGATTTTAGCGATAGGATGTTCTTATTTCACCCACCACCTGAGTTTTGTCCCAAAAAAAATGACGCAGAGCAAAATAAATCTTGACGAAGAAGATTCGGCCGTTTACGATTTCTTGAATTCAGGAAAAATAGAACGAACATGAAGAGCCTAGGGCAACCATTAAGAGCAAGTACAAACGCAGCGGATGTTTTATCCTTCGTCGCTCGGTTGGTATCTTCACGCATTATCGAGGCCCTCCTCGTACTTGTCATTCTTCTCATTGTACTTGGCATCGGCCTGCGAGGTGGTGGTTAGGACTTGTTCACAACCTCCACCTCGCAGGCCGACCCGCTCGAACATAAGCAGGTCGGCTTTTTTTTTGATTAAATTGGGAGCTAAAAAATGAAATTGGCAGAAACAACAGAAGCAAGCAGCAAGATTTTAGAGCAAGTGCCCATTGCGGTTATTGGTTATGGGGCCCAGGGTAGGGCTCAGGCACAGTGTTTTAAGGATTCCGGCTTGGATGTTACCGTCGGTGTTCGACCGGATGGCGCTTCTTGGCAATTGGCCCAAGAAGTTGGCATGAAGGTGGCAAGCATTGCCGAGGCATCAAAAA
The DNA here is from genome assembly GCA_036339465.1 of Myxococcota bacterium. GTDB lineage: Bacteria > Myxococcota > XYA12-FULL-58-9 > XYA12-FULL-58-9 > JABJBS01 > JAYZAY01. The sequence continues at coordinate 42,411 of JAYZAY010000071.1, forward strand.
AGGCTCAGCTTATTCATATTCTTATCCCTGACGAGGTCCAGCGTACTGTCTACCAGAAGGAGATTGCTCGCCATGTAACCTCCGGTAAGACCGTTTCATTCTCCCATGGTTTCAATATCCTCTATGGTTACGTTGCGCCGCCGGATGATGTCGATTGTATTTTAGTAGCCCCAAAGGCCCCAGGCACCGAAGAGAGAAAGGCCTATCTAGAAGGCAGCGGCGTACCTGGTTTGATCGCTATTCAGAACGATGCATCGGGAGATGCGCGCAACAAGGCATTGGCATTGGCCGATGCTCTGGGATGTACCCGTGCGGGTGTTTTGGAATGTTCCTTCGAAGACGAAACATTTGAGGACCTTTTTGGGGAACAAACCGTTCTTTGTGGGGGGGTAGCAGAACTCATAAAGGCAGGTTTTGAGACGTTGGTTGATGCTGGTTACCCACCCGAAATGGCTTATTTCGAGTGTCTCCACGAACTGAAACTTATCGTCGATCTCATTTATGAAGGGGGCCTAGAGCGTATGTGGGACGTGGTTTCGAATACGGCCGAATACGGTGGGAGAATGGTGGGACCGAAAATTATAACGCCGGCAACTCGAGACGCGATGAAGACGGCTTTGGGCAGAGTTCAAAGTGGTGAATTCGCCAAAGAATGGATGCAAGAATATGAGTCGGGAATGAAGAACTTAGACAAGCTTCGCGCAGAGGAACGTCAGCATCCCATTGAAGTTGTGGGCCGCAAAGTACGTAGCCTTTTTAAGAGAGTAGAAGCGAACCACTAAGGGACTGGGGAGTCGGTCATGAATCAGATCTTTATCTACGATACAACACTTCGAGATGGAACTCAGGGGGAGGATTTCCAACTCTCTGTCCCAGAGAAACTGGCCATCACGGAGATCCTAGATGATTTTGGCTTTCATTATATTGAAGGAGGATGGCCGGGGTCCAATCCTCGCGACGAGGAATATTTTAAGAAAGCTCGCCAGTTGGTATTAAAAAATACGAGACTGGCTGCTTTTGGCTCAACACGTAGGGCAGGGGTCAAGGCATCGGAGGATGCCAATCTGCTAAAATTGGTATCTGCCAAGGTCCCCGTAGCAACTATTTTTGGAAAATCATCTCGCTATCAGGCTGAAACGATTTTGAAAGTTAGCGCGGAACAAAATCTCGAAATGGTTTTCGATAGCGTTAACTACCTTAAGGCCCATTTTGATGAGGTGATGTTTGACGCAGAGCACTTTTTTGATGGTTACGTCAGTTCGCCAGACTATGCCATGAAGGTGTTGGGTGCGGCGTTAGAGGCTGGGGCGGATTTTGTGGTCCTATGTGATACCAATGGTGGGAGCCTACCCCATCAAGTGTCGGCTGCGGTTGAAGCTGTGAAGAGAAAATTTGATTGCTCCATTGGTATTCACGCCCATGATGATTCTGGTCTAGCCGTAGCGAACTCTTTGGAGGCGGTACGTATGGGGGCATCATTGGTGCAGGGAACGGTCAACGGGCACGGTGAACGCTGCGGTAATGCGAATCTGATTACGGTAATTCCCAATTTACAGCTCCAGATGAAAAAGAACTGTCTCGGACCGGGCCGCCTACAAGGGTTGACCCGGTTGTCTCGAACCCTTGATGAGATGACCAATTATGTTTCGAATCCGCAGCAGCCCTTTGTTGGGCGGCGCTCTTTTTCCCATAAGGGAGGAGTCCATATCAATGCGGTGATGAAAGACACAGGGTCCTATGAGCACATTCGGCCGGAAGAAGTCGGTAACCGACGTCGAATTTTAGCTTCGGATCTATCTGGATATTCAGCCATCGTCTTAAAGGCCCGTGAATTTGGTTTAGATCTGGATTCTCAGAATCCTCTGACTCGAAAGGTTTTAGAGAGGGTTAAGGATTTAGAGTATGAGGGATACCAATTCGAAGGAGCGGAAGCTTCGTTAATGCTTTTGATGCACGAGGCTGCGGGCACTCGAAAGGAGTTTTTCAGGTTTCATTCCGCGACGGTGACCACCGACCTGACGGCCGAACCGAAGACTGTTGGCGAGAGTTCGAAGGCTGTTGTTGATCTTGAAGTCGAGGGCCGTCGGGTTCAGAGCCATCAAACGGGAAATGGTCCAGTACATGCTCTCGCGAATGCATTTCGAGATGTTCTTGAACTTGCCTATCCCGAACTTCGTGAAGTGCGGTTGGTAGATTATAAGGTTCGCATTTTGAGTAGTGGCAACGGTTTTGCAGCGACCGTACGCGTTTTGGTCCAGGCAACCGATGGACGGCAAACGTGGGGAACGGTGGGCGTAAGTACAAATATTGTGGAAGCCAGTCGTAAGGCTGTGACTGATGCGCTGGAAACAAAGCTTTTTCGTGAACGTAATGCTGATGGAAGTAGCGCTTCTTTAAAAAAGGTAGGGTAAGGATATGCCGAAGGATTTTGTGCAGATTTTTGACACGACCCTGAGGGATGGCGAACAGTCTCCTGGGGCGACGATGACTCAACAAGAGAAGATCCGTATTGCACGGGCCCTCGATGAGATGAGTGTGGATGTATTGGAGGCGGGGTTTCCGGCCGCGAGCCAGGGAGAAGTCGAATCGGTTCAGGCGGTTTCGAAGGCCGTGGAAAATGCGACGGTGGCCGCGCTATGTCGAACGCGAGAAAATGATATCGCAAAAGCCATGGAAGCTCTTTGCTTTGCCAAGCATAAAAGGCTGCATGTCTTCATTGCCACCAGCGACATCCATTTAAAATATAAACTAAAAATGAGTCGGGCGGAGGTTTTGAAGCAAATTGCTTTTGGTGTGGGAGCTTGTGCTTCCTTGGTGAGCGACGTGGAGTTTTCAGCCGAAGATGCGACACGCACGGATATTGGCTTCTTAAAGGAGGCAATGGCTTGTGCATTGGAACATGGTGCAAGAGTCCTAAATGTACCTGATACCGTGGGCTACACCACTCCTAATGAATTTTTCAAGATGATCGAAGCTGTTGTTGAATTGGCAAATCCTTATAATGCGATTGTTTCTGCGCACTGCCATAATGATTTAGGCTTGGCGGTTGCGAACTCACTGGCCGCCGTTCAAGCGGGTGCTCGCCAGGTTGAGGGTTGTATTAACGGTTTAGGGGAAAGAGCGGGCAATGCGGCCATCGAAGAAGTGGTGATGGCTCTCCGAACGCGCCAGGGTTTGTATCACTGTGATACTAGGATCGAAACGGAAAGAATATTTTCTATGAGTCGCCTGGTGAGTGAGATCACCGGTTTTACTGTTCAGCCGAATAAGGCAATTGTGGGCAAGAATGCTTTCGCCCATGAGTCAGGTATTCATCAGCACGGTGTTCTTGAAGAGAGAGAAACCTATGAAATAATTGATCCTAAAGATGTGGGTATTCCGGAATCAAATATTGTTTTAGGCAAGCACTCGGGACGACACGCATTACGCGACCGACTAAGCCAGCTTGGATACGAAGTCGACGATCTCGAATTGAAACGGGTTTTTCTGGAATTCAAGGACCTAGCCGATCGTAAGAAAAATATTTACGACGAAGACCTCCATGTTTTGGCCAATCGATTGGGTTATGAGACGGAGCAGAGCTTCAATTTGGTAAATGTCAATTTCACCGGTTCCAAAGACGCAGAGGGAACTGCGCATCTAGAATTGATGACTGTGGATGGCACGGTTGTGAAAGAGGCCACTGGGGATGGTCCGGTTCATGCGGTCTTCGAAGCTCTCAAGGCCTGTACGGGATTCTCAGATATTCGGTTGGTTGATTATCAGGTGTCGGCTGTTTCCAGTGGTTCGGACGCCCAAGGTCGAGCAATTGCACGAATTGAGACTGAATATGGTCTGGTTCAAGGGCACGGAACTCATACCGATGTGGTCGTCGCCAGCGCCCTGGCTTTTGTGGATGCAGCGAATGCGCTTTGTGTGAAGGTCATAAATGAGGAGTTAATCGAGAAAAACAACAGAAATAAGACGGAGGCGAAGGCATCATGAACCAGATCTTTAATCTATTATTGTTGCCGGGTGATGGAATCGGTCCCGAGGTGATGGAAGAGGCGAAAAAGCTCCTCGATTTGGTCGCTTCCAAATCTGATTATGTCTTTGAATATGCTTGTGCTGATTTTGGTGGGGCGAGTATTGATGCCCACGCAACTCCTCTCACAGATGAGGTCTTAAATCTCGCAAAATCCGCCGACGCTGTCTTGTTGGGGGCAGTGGGCGGTTCTAAGTGGGATGATCTAAAAGGCGAAGAGCGTCCGGAATCGGGTTTGTTGAAACTCCGATCCGCATTGGAAGTCTACGCGAATATTCGCCCGGCAAGATTTTACAGTGGGCTTGGGGATGGTTCGCCACTCCGAGATTCTGTTTCCGAAGGGGCCAACTTGGTTATTGTTCGTGAATTAACCGGCGGCATCTATTTTGGCACACCACGGGGGGTTTCCCAAAATGGAACCAGCGGCTGGAATACCATGACCTATCATGACTATGAGGTGAGACGCATTGCGAAAGTTGCATTTGAGGTGGCCCAAAACCGCAAAGGAGAACTCACGAGCGTGGATAAAGCCAACGTTCTTGAAGTTTCACGGCTTTGGCGAGACGAGGTTGAAAATCTGCACGGCTCTTATGGCGATGTTAAGTTGAATCATCTCTATGTTGATAATTGTGCGATGCAATTGGTTCGTGCTCCTAAATCTTTCGATGTTATTGTTACGTCGAATCTGTTTGGTGATATCCTGTCTGACTTAGCAGGTGCTATGACGGGGAGTCTTGGAATGTTGCCGTCGGCGTCGGTGGGAGAAGGAAACGCCTTATACGAGCCTGTTCACGGAAGTGCACCAGACATTGCTGGCCAAGGAATGGCCAACCCCATTGGGATGCTCTTAAGCGTCGCGATGTTTTTTGAGCATACGGTGAAGGACGTGACGATTGCACGGAAGATAGAAGAAGCCGTAGAGGTTGCCTTGGGGAAAGGCAATCGCACTCGAGATATCGCAGTGGGTTTTGAAAATGAAACGCCAGTTGGTACCGATGAAATGGGTGCTGCTATAAGACAAGCATATTTGGGCTAAGCGAGAGAGGTTGATATGTCGTCGTTGGCACGTAAGCGTGAAGGGTCGGGGGTCGCGTTGCTTAAGAAATCGAAGGTTTTGAGGCGGGATGCTATCAGTCCCTACTTTGAGGTTGCAAAGCTTGAAGAAGGTGAGACTCTTTTGATTTCGAAGGTGCACGGCATTGAACTTCTTCGTCTGGTGCTAACCAACAAAGGAACTGCCTTTAGTGAGGCGGAGCGGGTGGACCTCGGGTTGGATGGTTTATTGCCACCCAAAGTTTGTCAGATAGAGGAGCAGCTAGACAGAGCCTACGAAAATTTTCTTAGGCAAGCCAATCCCATTGATAAATATCAATACTTGAGAGGGTTACAAGAACGACAAGAGGTGTTGTTTTATGCCTTGGTGTGTCGACATCTCAAGGAAACGCTTCCTATTATCTATACGCCCACGGTTGGGGAGGCGGTCAGCCGTTTTTCGGCCTTATTTGAGACGCCGCGAGGGTTGACGGTCACCCCCGAAAACATCGACCGAATTGATACTATTTTGGATAACTATCCGCTTCAGGAACCTGAGCTTATGGTGGTGACAGATTCTTCAGCCATTTTGGGAATCGGCGATCAAGGTGTGGGTGGGTTGGCTATATCCATCGGTAAATTGGCTCTTTATACCGCTGCGGGTCGAATGAGCCCCTTCAGGACGATTCCCGTTTGCCTCGATTGTGGCACCAACCAAGAAGGTCTGCGCAGTGATTGCCAATATATTGGGCGTCAGGAGGACCGACTCGGCGGCGATGGTTATTTTGATTTTGTCGACCGATTCGTGGCCGCCGTTGGTAGGAAATGGCCCAAGGTGGTGATCCAATGGGAAGACTTATCTAAAGATACCGCATTCGACGTTTTGTCGCGTTATCAAGACTCTATCAGTTCATTCAACGACGATATTCAAGGCACCGGTGCTGTGGCCCTTGCGGGTCTTTTAAGGGCGGTGAAGATTGCGCATTTAGATTTTTGTAAGCAGAAGATTGCGATTGTAGGGGCGGGAGCCGGTGGTTTGGGTGTGGCCTTAGCCATTCGCGGTGAGTTGCAGCGAGAAGGATTGTCGGCAGAGGATATTTCGGAGTGTCTGTTTGTCTTTGATTCGGGAGGACTGATGCATGAGGGTAGAGGCCTTGTTGGTATCAAGAAGCAATTTGAGACGCCTATGCATTGTGTCAGTGATACGGTGAAAGGAAATAGAGTATCCCTCGATGCGGAATTCATTGGTGTACAAGGGATAACCACCCTGATTGGGTTGAGTGGTCAACCTGGTTTCTTTTCTGAGTCAATGGTGAGGGGGATGGGTGAGAATACTTCTCGTCCCATCATTTTTCCGTTGTCCAATCCCACTCGGTTATCAGAAGGGGTTCCCGAGGTCTTGATGGAATGGACCAGAGGCAAGGCCATTGTGGCCACGGGGAGTCCGTTTCCCGACGTACCACTGAAAAGTGGGACTGTGATGCGTGTGGGCCAAGGGAACAATGCTTTTGTGTTTCCAGGATTGGGGGTTGGTGCAGTCTTGACTGGCGCGAGCCGAATCACCGAGGGCATGGTGGCAACGGCGGCGCATGCCTTGGCGAATTACATGACCGCACGGTTTGGGGATGATGATACGGTGTATCCGGATGTAGCGGAATTGCCAATGGTGAGTAGAGTGGTTGCGCGAGAAGTGGCGCTCAAGGCCATTGAAGAGGGTGTAGGCACTAAGTGCTTCAAGGACGCCGTAGCTGTCGAAGATGCATTAGACGATTTTTTATGGAAACCCAATTACTTTAAAATTGTGTCGGAAAAATTATTTGAGAGGGAATACGAGTGGTGAAAAGAATGGGTAAGACGCTCTATCAAAAGGTGTGGGAAAACCATATAGTAAAAACTTTGCAAGATGGGCGAGATCAGGTCTTTATCGGTTTACATCTGGTGCATGAGGTTACAAGTCCCCAGGCTTTTGGAATGTTGAAGGAGAAGGGACTGAGGGTTAAGTATCCCGGTCGTACCTTTGCGACCGTGGACCATATTATTCCCACAGATGATCCCGTGCGGCCATTCCAAGATGCGAAGGCTGAGGAAATGGTGGCGGCTCTATATGAGAATACACAAGACCACGATATCAAGTTCTTTGACCCAGCGTCCAACAAGCAGGGTATTATCCATGTGATTGGCCCAGAGTTGGGTCTCACACAGCCGGGAATGACTATTTGCTGTGGGGATTCTCATACTTCCACCCATGGTGCTTTTGGGGCTCTCGCTTTCGGAATAGGCACGTCGCAGGTACGTGATGTGCTTGCCACTCAAACCTTGGCCATAAAACGCCTGAAGGTTCGTCGCATTGAGATTGAGGGTGTCTTGGGCGATGGGGTCTACGCCAAAGATGTCATTTTGCATGTGATTAGGCAATTGGGTGTACACGGTGGTGTTGGATTTGCCTATGAATTTGGTGGTAGCGCCATCGACTCCATGGAAATGGAAGCGCGGATGACCCTTTGTAATATGGCCATCGAGGGTGGTGCTCGCATCGGCTATGTAAACCCCGATCAGAAGACGTTTGAGTATTTAAAGGGCCGTGCATATGCACCGGATGAAAAATGGGAGGAAGCGAAGGCCTATTGGACCGGGATTCAAAGTGACCCAGATGCGGACTACGATGACCTTGTGCGCTTTGAGGCAGAAGTTATCAAGCCTACGTTGACGTGGGGGGTTAATCCTGCCCAAGCGATTGAAATCGGTGAGGCTTTGCCGGTTATGGAATCCGAGTCTGCTAAGGATGCTGCCAAGTATATGCACCTAGGGGATGTAGACTCTATGCTGGGAGTTCCGGTGGATGTGGCGTTCATTGGTAGTTGTACCAACGGGCGCTTGAGTGACCTCCGTGAAGTGGCCCGAGTGGTTCAAGGGCATAAGGTTCATGAACGGGTTCGGGCCTTGATTGTGCCGGGGTCTATGAAGGTAGCATTAGAGGCGGAAGCTGAGGGTATTTCTAAAGTCTTACGAAATGCGGGATTTGAGGTTCGGCAACCCGGTTGTTCAATGTGTTTGGCTATGAACCCCGATAAGTTAGTCGGGGATGAGCTTTGTGTTTCGTCGAGCAACCGGAATTTTAAAGGTCGGCAAGGGAGTAGCTCAGGTCGTACTGTTTTGATGAGTCCGGTTATGGTGGCAGCGGCAGCGGTAACTGGTGCCATTGCAGATCCCAGAGAAGCATTTGGTAAAGGGTTGAGGTGCAGTTATGGCAATGAGTGAGACCAAAAGGGTAGGGCGGGGCGTATTTATTCCAGGGAATAATTTGGACACCGACCAGATCACACCCGCCAGATACTTAAAGTGTGTTACGTTCGACGAACTTTCAGGGACGCTTTTTTATGATGAGCGTTTTGACTCCGATGGCAACGAAAAGGAGCATCCCATCAACGATCCGCGATTCAATGGGGCGGGTGTTCTCTTGGTGGGTAAGAATTTCGGTTGTGGCTCATCTCGAGAACATGCACCCCAGGCGATCAAACGTTGTGGCTTTAAGGCCATCGTGGGCGAAAGTTTTGCTGAGATTTTTCAGGGGAATTGTACGGCACTTGGTGTGCTTTGTGTCACTGCTTCTCAGCCAACCATCGAGAAACTGGCAAAAGGTATTGAGATGGCTCCGTCTGCGGAAATCGAGATTGATATTGAGACCCAAAGGGTTTCTTCTTTGGGGGCTGAGTATAAATGTAGGATTGATAGCTCGGTGCGGGATGCGTTTTTGCGGGGCGCATGGGATCCTTTGGATACTCTTCTCTCAGCTGGGGCAGAAATCGATGCAACCTTTAAACAATTACCATATTCGGGGTGGGTGTGATGTCGAGTTTTTCTAAACCCAATTTACGTATCGTGCGGTTAGCAGACGTCGCTGAAAATAAATCTATGGAGGCTACATCGCTTAAGTATCAAACGCCAGCGGCGGGCACATTAACCGAATCCGATGCGACGGGTTTTTGCCCAGAGGAAGCAGTGAGTGGGGCTGAAGCTTTGGTTGAATGTTTGGCGCAGCATGGTGTTCCATGTGTGTTTGGATATCCAGGCGGGGCCAATATTCCCATTTTCGATGCTATTTTGGATTCGCCCATTGAATTGGTTCTTTGTCGCCATGAGCAGGGTGGAACCCACATGGCGGATGGCTACGCAAGAACAACCGGAAAGGCTGGTGTGGTCTTGGTTACTTCGGGACCAGGTGCGACCAATACGGTGACCGGCATTCTTACGGCGCAGATGGATTCTGTTCCTATGGTTGTGATCACCGGTCAGACGGTCACGGGAAACTTGGGACTTGATGCTTTTCAGGAAGCCGACGTGATGGGGATTACGATGCCCACGGTTAAACACAGCTACCTCGTTAAACGTGTCGAAGACCTGACGCGCATTGTAAAGGAAGCGTTTTATGTTGCCGAATCGGGGCGTCCGGGTGTGGTCTTGATCGACATTCCTAAGGATGTCTCAGCCAAGAAATATGTGCCAGATTACAATCCTATTTTTGAATTACCAGGGTATCATGTGCAAACGGATTTCGAAGAGGCGAAGGTGCAGGAGGTCGCCGAGGCTTTAAGAAAAGCTAAGAAACCCCTGATTTTGGCGGGTCATGGTGTGCTCATCTCCGGGGGCTCGAAAGCTCTTGCGGAGTTTGTGGAGGGCTATCAGCTTCCCATTACCAACACGCTGCTTGGGAAGGGAAGTTTTCCGGAAACCCATGCGTTAAGCGTGGGCATGTTGGGAATGCACGGCACGGCTTATGCCAATAAGGCGGTGGTGGATTGTGACCTGATTATGGCGGTTGGTTCAAGATGGGACGACCGAATCGTGGGTAAGGTGTCTGAATTTTGCCCAAATGCACTGAAGATCCATGTGGATATCGATCCTTCTGAATTTGGTAAGATGATTCAGCCAGATATTTCGGTGGTGGGTGACGCGCGGCGGGTTTTAGAGCGATTGGTGGAGATTAATACGCCGGGTGATACCAGCGCTTGGCGGGCAAAGGTCGGGGCTTGGAAAAAGGATTTTCCTTTGACCTATGCAAAGGATGAGGTGCTTCGGGCTCAAGGGGTGATTGAGGAGCTTTACAAACAAACCGGCGGGCGGGCAATCGTGTCAACGGACGTGGGTCAGCACCAAATGTGGGCAGCGCAGTTTTTTCGATGTGATCTTCCGGATTCTTGGATCTCTTCAGGGGGCGCGGGCACCATGGGGATTGGGTTTCCTGCTGCCATTGGTGCACAAATGGCGAAACCGGATGAACTTGTGGTGGCCATTGTGGGGGATGGTGGTTTTCAGATGACCCTCTGTGAATTGGCGACGGCGGTGATCCAAAAACTACCGATAAAAGTTTTGATTATCGACAACAAATATCTCGGTATGGTTCGGCAGTGGCAGCATTTGTTTTACGACAATCGCTTGTCTGGTGTGGATCTGCATGGAAATCCCGACTTTGTCGCATTGGCTGCGGCCTATGGCTGCAAGGGTGTGAAGATTTCTTCGGTCGGTGAACTCAAAGCCAAGATGGCCGAGGCTCTAGCCTACAACGATGGGCCTTGTATCATTCACGCCGAGGTTTGTTCAGGAGACAACGTTTATCCGATGATACCAGCCGGAGCATCTTTGGATGAAATGCTTTTGGGGCCTCCGGTTGCGAAATTAGAGAAACCAGAAGGGAGTACGTGATGTCTGTGACAGCCCTAGCGAGAGCACACACCATTGGTCTTTTATTGAGTAATAAAGCGGGTGTTTTAAATCGAGTGACGTTGGTATTTAGTCGTCGTGGTTGGAATATCGATAGTTTGAGCGTCTCCCCGCGCAAAGACGAACGGATTTCTCATTGTACCATTGTTGCCCGCGGGGATTCGGCGACGCTCTTTGTTATTATGGGGCAGTTGCGCAAACTTGTGGATGTCATTGAGGCCGAAGAATATTTCGATGTGATGATGAATGTTCGAGAATTTGCATTGGTTCACTTGAGTGTCGAAGACGAGTCCTGGCAACCATTTCTCGCGCAATTTGATATTGAATGGACGGAATTGGAGCGCGTTGAACAAGCGGTGACGGTGGAACTCCGCGGAGGTTACCGTGCGGTGGATGAAACCTGCCGAGGGTTGGCCGATAGATTCCACGTTGTGAATCTCGTGCGCAGCGGTAAAATGCAGATAGAGCGAGAGGGGTATGGATTGGCTCAGAGCAAAGCGACTGGTGTCTAGTGCCCGATGGGGCAATTTTGGTGGCAGTGACGTTTCGTTTGCTTGGCTTCTGCCGTTCGTTTTAAACACTAAACACTAAATTAGCAGGGTGGTTGGTAGGCTTACAACGCCCACCCTCAAATTCAAACGCTCACGGGTCAACACCTCTTAGGCTGGATGATTATCCTAAATAACACCTCCGCTTCTTTATGGCCGATACTCTTTGGGGGTGAATTGCCAATTGTCTGGATACCATCGACCCGGTGGTTCCCACGCACCCACATCATTCTGAACTGTTAGTACTTCAAATCCGTCGTCGGTGACCGCCAGGGTATGTTCGTATTGGGCCGAGAGCTTATGGTCGGCCGTGATGGCGGTCCAGTCGTCATCAAGGACAATGCTTTGGGCCACGCCCTCGTTGATCATGGGTTCAATGGTGAACGTCATTCCTGGCCGGAGCCTTAAACCCTTACCTTTTTCGCCGTAGTGCCTTACTTCG
>JAYZAY010000072.1:0-38737 GCA_036339465.1 Myxococcota bacterium
TTCCCAAAAGTGGAATCACAGGTGGGCGAGTTGGTCGCGCTGGCCCGAGAGCACGACCTTTGTCTTATCCCATATGGAGGAGGGACCAATGTTAGCGAAGCCCTGAAATGCCAAAACGAGGAAGAACGGATTATTGTGTCGGTTGATGTTTGTGGGTTGAACAAAATCTTGTGGATTGATCCTGTCAACCACATGGCTTGTATTCAGGCCGGGGCAGTAGGACGCAATATCGTTGCGCAATTGGCTGAGCATGGTTTTATCATGGGGCATGAGCCTGACAGTGTGGAGTTTTCCACATTGGGGGGCTGGATTGCTACGCACGCGAGTGGAATGAAGAAGAATAAATACGGAAATATCGAGGATATTGTTCTGGATTTTCGAATGGTGACGGCAGAGGGCGTCATTGAGAGAGTAGGCTTGTCTCCGCGGGAATCCACGGGTGTTGATTTGCGAAAAACAGCGTTTGGATCAGAAGGTAATCTGGGGTTTATTACCCAGGCGACCGTCAAACTTTTTCCTTTGCCCGAGGTCCAGCGGTATGGATCTGTCCTTTTCAAGGATTTTGATAAGGGCCTAGACTTTCTTTATGAGCTTAGGCGAACGGGCTGTTTGCCTGCGAGTGTACGTTTGGTGGACAATGTACAGTTTCAGTTTTCAATGGCCTTAAAGCCTGCGAAGGCAGGTGCTGAGGCCTTGAAAAGTAAACTCGAAAAAATTTATGCAACCAAGCTTCGAGGGTATAGTCCAGACCAGATGGTAGCGTGTACCATTGTTTTTGAAGGTTCCGAGGCAGAGGTGCGAAACCAAGAACGGCAACTCTACGGCATCGCTGAAAAGCATGGAGGTATGAAGGCAGGTGCGAGCAATGGTGAAAAGGGCTACCAGCTGACCTATAGCATTGCCTATATTCGAGACTTTGTGATGAACCATTATGTCCTTGCGGAATCCTTTGAGACATCGGTTGCTTGGAGCCAGGTTCGGGAACTTTGTGAACGCGTTAAAGAACGCGTACATGCTGAACACATCGCCTTGGGCCTGCCCGGTTTACCCTTTATTAGCTGCCGTGTGACTCAAACCTATGATACAGGGGTATGTGTCTATTTCTACCTGGCCTATTATTACAAAGACGTGGACAAACCCTCAGAGATCTACTCGAAGTTAGAGCACGCTGCCCGTGACGAAGTACTTCTTCGAGGAGGGTCGCTTTCTCATCATCACGGGGTAGGCAAACTTCGGTCAACCTTTATGGAGCGCATTGAGTCTCCAGACTTGAGTCGTTTGAAGCTCAAAGTAAAGGAGTCCATGGATCCGGGCAACGTGTTTGGCGCAAACAACCATATGGCTCCTAGCCAGGCCAATTAGCGACCTAAGTGGAGTTTAAAATGCGCGTGTTATTGACTGGTGTAACGGGATTTTTAGGTAAAGTGGTTCTGAGCGAACTCTTTCGGCATTGTGATTCAATTCCCATCGATTCTATTCATGTTTTGATTCGACGATCTGGGAATAAGTCTGCATTGGAGCGTTATGCAAGTATCGTCAGGAGGTCGCCTTGTTTTGAGGGTAAGGGGGATGCGTATTGGAATAGGGTTCATGTTGTAGAAGGCGAATTGGCGCAACCATACATGGGCTTGAGTGAGGAGTCCTATGGGTTGTTGGCCAATACAATTACCCACGTTATTCATTGTGCGGCTTCGGTTGAATTTGATCTGCCTCTTGCAAAGGCCCTGCTAGCAAATGTGGACACGAGTCGAGAGCTGTTGGCATTTGCGCGCAAATCGCTTCGGATGAAGCGGGCTGTTTTTGTGTCGACTGCCTATGTTACGCCAGCGCGGCAAGTGGGGAATCGACCGATTAAAGAAAGACTGGCTAGGCTACCTCGTAAAGCAGCCGCTGTGCTTTCCGATATTCAAAATGGAACAGTATCTGAGGCCGACGTATTGGCGCAAACAGGTCATCCCAATACCTATACCTTTACGAAGTGTTTAAACGAACATCTTTGTGAGGAAAATCGAGGTGCGCTCGATTTGCGTTGGGTCCGACCGAGTATCATTTCGGCGAGTCTTCAATACCCAACGCCAGGCTGGATCGATTCCAAGGCCGCATTTGCAGGTTTCGTTGCTATGGCAGGAGCGGGACAGTTGAGAGTGTTGAAGGGTAATCCACAAACACGCTTGGATATTGTTCCTGTGGATAAAGTGGCCCTCGACATTATTGCCACTTTGTTGGAGGAACGTCGTGATATCGTAACGCCGTTTATTCGGCATTCGGTGGCGGGTTTGAGTAATTCACCCACCATTGCCCGTTGTGCATCTGTGGTGAGTGAGTATTTTCGACGGAATCGCGTTTTTGGACGCGGCGGTGTGAAACGCATTGAGCATGGGGTGGGGCGTTTTAAGTTTTGGGATGCTGTTCTGCATGGAGGGCCCAGCGTTTTATTGACAAATGTGGGAAAGCTTATAGGGGGTCCCCACATGGCGCGGCGGTCAAAGCTCGTTCGAGCCAGGCAAAAGTATCTTGCCGAGCAGTTTCATTATTTTATGACCCATACCTTCGATTTTGTAAGTCACTGTGAACCGCTCTCGGCTCATTTTCATCGTGCTGATTATATCCGTTTGGTTTGTGAAGGTGTCTATCGCTTTATCTTTCGGATGGATTCGAGCCAGGTGACAATAGCAGGAAAGAAGAGCCTACCGGGTGTGCCCGATTTTTTTTGGGCGCTATTGGCCGAGAAGGGTGATTTGACGGTTCGCAGTTTCGGATTTGTTTTGAAAAAATTGTCGCGATATTGTTTCGATAACGTAACCTATGACCATGAGAGTTTTCTGAGGGCGATGTCACAGGTGCGTCAGAATGAACGGGTGCTCATTATTCCCACTCATCGGAGTTATGCCGATTTTCTTTTATGCTCCTATCTATTCTTTAATAATCCGGAGATTGGGGTGGCTTTGCCCAATATCGCAGCCGATGAAAGCTTTGCCGGACTTCCGTTTCTAGGAGGCCTTTTTCGGGGCTCGAAGGCCTTTTTTCTGAAGAGGGGACTCGGTCAGGTGGAACCGGCTTTGGTCGAGAGGATCCGGAAACTTACCGGTGATGGGGAGGCCATCGAGTTCTTCATTGAAGGTAGTAGAAGCCGTGGGCGAGAGTACCAAACCCCTAAGGAAGGTCTTTTGCGGTGTCTTAAGGACACGGGTTTCGATTTTGCGATTCTTCCCGTCGCCATAAGTTATGATCGGGTGCCGGAAGAAAAGGCGTTGTTTGAGGAAATGCAGGGATTGCCGAAAAAGGGTATGCAGCTTTCCGGTTTGTTACGATGGATTTCGCAGGTACTTCAGGGGCAAGTCGAACTTGGACGCATCCACATTCGTTGTGGTGCTAAATTAAGTATGGGCGGGAGTTCGGAGGTAAGTGAGGTAGCGGAGAAAATTATGCACACTCTGCAAATATCCATGGCCGTGTCATCCTTTCACTTGGATGCGTTTGCCCGTGCGGAGAACTTAAGGTTGGCGGAAAGAGACGCGTTGTCGGCAATCCTTGAAGAGAAGGGGGTAAGCCTGGTCGAAAGTCCGTTGGCTGCGCACAATGAGATGCTTGGGGCGTCGGAGCTGAGTCTTCGGAATCAGTGGATGTTTTATCTCTACCCCGAGATAAAAGCGCTCTTCGAGTCTGATGAGATGGTGCAGCATTTTCTACGCAGCTCATCCTATGGGGATTTTGGAGATATTCCATCTTTGGAAAAGGAACGTTTGTTACGATTCGGGGAAATCTTAATCCGGCCAGTTCGCTTCAATTATGGTTTAGTTGCGAATCAACTAAGGAACATTGGAATGGACGGTAAGCTCGAGACCATGGGGGCACCGGTTATGAACGACGGTGTTTTTAAACCCTACTGGGATGCGGGGGTCGACTATTTTATCGAAAATGAAGTGCTTTCGGGGAAAAGGAAGGATGGCTTGAAATGGGGTTCCCAGGCCGAGTCTTTTCTGGCTGGGGATTTTACCGGTATTTCCATCGGCAGCGGAAAGGGTTTGAGGATGTGTTATGAATGATATTGAAAAGACCACTTTCCTGGTCACGGGTGCCACTGGGTTTTTAGGACGTCACGTTATTTCAATCCTTTTGGAGAAGGGCGCAAGTGTTATTGCTGTTGTTCGCAATAAATCCAATTGGGATGCGCTCCAATGGACACATGGGGTGGGTGATATATCCGTGGTGGAATCACCGCTTGACGATGTGGAGTTGATGGGACGGGAAACTCTGAATGTGCTTCAAGAAGGGCACGCTGTGAAGGGGCTGTTTCATTTGGCAGCCTATGTAGATCATGGGCGCCATAACAGTGCTGAAGTTTTCGAGACCAATTGCCAGGGGACCAAATCAATGATCCTGTTGGCGAAATTCCTCTCGTGCAAAATGTTGTTTGTGTCGACATCTGGAACCGTTGCGTCATTCGAACACCCCGACGACTGGGCCGATGAGCATTCTGATATAGGACTTGAGCCTGTAAAACGTTGGCCCTATTATCACTCTAAGGCTTTGGCGGAAATTGAGTCTAGAGCCTTGGCTTCAGAAATCGGGGTTACGCTCATTATTATACGGCCGCCGGCGATGCTGGGGCCAGGGGACCACCGCTTCCGTTCGACAAAACACATCCTTAAAATGCTTTTGGGGAAATTGCCTTTCCTTATTGATGGCGGGATCAATTTTGTTGATATTCGGGATGCTGCAGCGGCTATGGTTGCAGCCTTGGAATTGACGTATCCAAAAGAAGTTTATCATTTAAATGGCACCGAGTGTGGTATCCGGGAATTCTTCGATATGGTTGCAGCTGTGTCCGGAGCGAAGGCGCCAACTGTGGTCCTGCCCTATGGATTGGCCCATGGTATTGCCTCGGGTGTGGATATACTTCGCCAAAACCTTGGATTATCGATTCAAGGAATCCCAGAACCTGTGGTGGTGGAAATGGCTTCCCGGCATTGGGGACTTAAATCACGGTATTCGAAATCGGAATTGGGGTATATCTCTCGTGAGCCGCTTCAGACACTGGCAGATACCGTGACGTGGTTGCGGAAAAATCACCCGGTGTTGAAGTTGGACCGAGCGAGATAGCCTTACTTGGGAGGCATACGCAATGCACCATCAATTCGAATGGTCTCACCGTTGATATAGGGGTTCTCGGCTATCTGTTGCACTAAAAGGGCATACTGCTCAGGTTTCCCGAGTGCTTTAGGAAATGGGATGCCTGCTGCTATTGCTTGGCGTGTTTCTTGGGGTAGTATTCCCAAAAGAGGCGTGTCAAAAAGTCCGGGGGCGATGGCGCAGCACCGAATGCCCAGAACGGAGAGATCGCGGGCAACCGGCAGGGTCATTCCGATTACCCCACCTTTTGATGCGCTGTAGGCAGCCTGCCCAAT
The DNA here is from genome assembly GCA_036339465.1 of Myxococcota bacterium. Taxonomy (GTDB): domain Bacteria; phylum Myxococcota; class XYA12-FULL-58-9; order XYA12-FULL-58-9; family JABJBS01; genus JAYZAY01. Next base: position 5,409 of record JAYZAY010000072.1, read on the forward strand.
CTGCCCTTCGTATGCTGCGATGGAGGCTGTATTGATGATGACACCGCGTTCGTTTTCGTCCCTTGGCTCATACTTGCTCATGGCTGAAGCTGCAAGGCGGGTCATGTTGAAGGTTCCGAAGAGATTGACTTCGATTGTTTTTTTGAAGTTCGCGAAGTCATGGGGGCTGCCGTCTCGGTTCAAAGTGCGACCAGCCGTGCCGATGCCTGCGCAGTTGACAGCGATTCGTAGCTCTCCCATTTCTGTGGCTTTGGCAATGGCAGCACTTACGTCATCTTCGGATGCTACATTGGTTTTTACGAATGCCGCGTTTTCGCCGAGTTCTTGGGCGATCGACATGCCCCGGTCTTCGTTGAGGTCGGCCAAAACCACTTTGGCGCCAGAACTGTGCAGTTTTCGGGCTGTGGCTTCCCCTAGGCCAGAGGCTCCACCGGTAATAATTGCAACGCTACTTCCTATATCCATGGTTGGTGTCCTTTTTGTAAAGTCTGGCTGGCTCTATAAGGAACCAACTCGCCGGCAAATATGATACCGGGTGAAATCCTGCAAGGGAAACAATCTTGCGGAGGGTAGAGAATAGATAACTTACGTTATTTTAGGTGTTTGACTTGCGATGACGCGCATGACGTTCAGCCATGCAAGCAGTCTTGGGGTGACAAAAGGCTTACCGGTGTTCATGAGGCAGACACTGATATCCCGGTCAGGGTCGGCGTAGGCCAACACATTGGTGAACCCCAAGTGTCCGAATGCGTGGCGACTGTTGAACCCATAAAAGCTGAGATAGTCTCCACCGAGCATAAAACCCATGCTGTAGCGAACAGGCAGGGCAAGCGTTGTGTCGATTTCCATGTAGCTTTGTTCGGCCACGGCTCTTCGAATGGTGCGCTTATCGAAGAGCCGGAGTCCGTCGAGTTGACCCTCTCGGAGTAATAGCTCGAAAAATCGGCACGTCTCATTTGCGGTCGAAATAATATTTGCGGAAGGAATGATCGATGTAAGGAAACGATGGTCATTGGAAATACGCACTGCTTCGCGAATGTCTACACCCAATGACCGCTCGAGTAGCCATCGATAGGGAACAGCGGGTGGGGGGCCGGTGTAGGCGTGTTGTGCCACCTCGGGAACGAGTTTTATAGGCACGCCGTAATTGAAATGCTTGAAATTGAGCGGAGTGGTTATTTCCTTTTCTAGGAATTGCCTAGGGTCCATCCCTGTGACTCGATAGATAATTTCACCTAGAATGAATCCACCTGTAATTGCGTGATAGGCCAAAAAGCGTCCGGGATGAGAAGTGGGTTCGGAGCGACAAAGCACATCAAGGATGGCATCGCGATTGGTCAGGATTTCTACGGGATTTTCATGGCCCGGATTATTTGGGATTCCGGCTCGGTGTGTCAAAATATGCCGAATGCTGATGTGTCTCTTTTTGCCGTGTCTGAATTCGGGAATATATTCAGCCACGGAATCGTCTACGTGGATGTCCCCTCTTTCATCCAGTAAATGGATCAACATTGCGGTAACGACCTTCGAGGCCGAAAAAAGGTTAAAAAGGGTGTCGGGTGTAGCGAGGGTTTTCTCAACCATCGGGCTGTCATTGGGGGCATTACCTCGGGCATGACCGATGGCCCGGTCGATGACGACTTTTCCGTGCCTTCGAATGCAGAGGGAAATCGCAGGGTGCAAGCCGGTGGCATAAAGTAGACGTACTGACTTCCAAATTTTGTCGACGTTGGTCTTACTTAGCCCTGCTTCAGAGGCGGAGACTTCCCGATTGGAAATGGTCGTTACTTCATCAGCAGGGAAGACATTTATAAGTTGTTCAAATAACGACATTTTATCAAGGATTGTGATCTACGGGTAGTTTGGACAAGAGTTCTTGTTAAAATCAAATAGTTACCACCACATGGTCAATCTATACGGGAAAGTCAATGGATCAAGGCATCGTGGGCAAAGTTGACGAAGTCGGTATTTGTCGTGCAGAATAAAGAGAGGGCAGGGGACTAGGTAAGCCAAACAAGAAGTGGGGTGTTTATGAAGGGAGTCGACCGTCTTGGAGAAATGAATACCTCGAGGGTGGCGCAGAGCGTCCCTGAATTTAAATTATCAACTTTGGATTATCTACGGCGCCGTTATGGGCTCTCGAACTGGTTGGATACCCTACTATTGAATCATGTGGAGCGTAGGGGGTTTAAGCGTTTGTGGTTCGAAGCAAAAGAGGGGCGTCAACATGCTTTGGTGGGATCTGGCGATGGGCGCTGTGCACCCGTTGCCCTCTTACATGGTCTTGGTTCTGCATCTGTTCACTATAGTCAACTTGTGAGGTACTTGCGGCCGTACGTTAAGAGCGTGGTTATGCCTGATAATCCAGGGCATGGTTTCAGCGAACAACCAGATGGGTTGCGGGGCCATGATGAGTTTCAGGCTACCATTAATAGCCATTTAGACAGTCTATTAAAAGAGCCTGCTTATCTTTTTGGGAATTCCTTAGGTGGATTCGCGGCGATTCGTTATGCTCTTAGGCGGCCGGAAATGGTTAAGGGGCTGGTGCTGTGTTCCCCAGGGGGCGCCCAGATGTCAGAAGCCAAGTTGGACGAGTTTCTTAGTCGATTCAATCTTAATAATTATAGAGAAGCGGCCGAGTTTATGGAGCAGGTTTTCGGTAAGCGACATAGGTTAACGCCTCTGATGGCGTGGAGGATCAAAGCGCGTTTTAATCGACCCCTCCTCCAATATCGTCTGAATACATTTCGTTCGAATGAGCTTCTTGATGCAGGGGAATTGAGGAGATTGCAGGTTCCTATTTTACTTATCTGGGGAAAGAGGGACAAGATTTTACCCCCAAGTTCGAAATCGTTTTTTATGGAAAACCTCCCCAAGCATGCACAGACCGTTGAACCGGAAAATTTTGGTCATGCCCCCTTTCTTCTGCACCCAAGGAAGGTGGGAGGTCTGATTGTGGATTTCATTCATGGGTGTGAGTGGGCACTGAATGTATAATTATTAAGGTCGTTTAGGGGCGTTTTTTCTTTCGCACTTGCCACGGCCTTAATTTCTTTTGAGCAATCGTCTAGAACGTGTTCCATTTATTCCAGAGTGTGGCATGATGTTGCCATGGCAATCGTGACAGCAATTGCGGCTGAGGGGGACGGTCGTCGCAAGCTCCAGCTTAAAAGTCCCGCGACCCTTAGGAATATAGGTGAGATCGAAGTTCAGACGGCATCTGATGTGCAAAGGGCTTTGGAGCGAGCAAAGACTGCGCAAAAGAAATGGGCCAATGTTTCGTTGGGTGATCGGGCAAAAGTCCTTTCTCGAGCACTTCAGATCCTCGTAGAGCAGCATGAAACGTATATCGATGTTTTTGTGGAGGAGTCTGGAAAGGTACCCATCGAAGCGTTGATGATTGAGATTTATGCGGCTTGCGATACGTTGCATTTCTGCGCTTCTCGTGGACCAAAATTGTTGAAGTCCCGCCGGCAAGGCCTTCACGGTGTTTTCCGGATCCTAAAGACACTTCATATCAATTACCACCCCCTAGGCGTTGTGGGGGTGATCAGTCCATGGAATGGCCCCTTTATCCTTTCTTTGGGGCCCGTTGCCCAGGCATTGATGGCGGGAAATGCTGTTTTGCTTAAACCCTCTGAGGTGACTCCACGGTCTGGTGGGTTGGTGGGGAAATTATTTGAAGATGCTGGCTTGCCCAGTGGTTTGCTTACCGTGTTGCAAGGTGATGGTGAGACCGGAGCTGCTTTAGTTGAGGCTGGGCTCGATAAGATTAGGTTTACCGGCAGTATCAATACGGGATTCAAGGTGGCAGTTTCCTGTGCCAAACAATTGATCCCCTGTGCCTTAGAGTTAGGGGGCAAGGACCCAATGATTGTATGTGCCGATGCTGATCTGGATTTGGCATCTGGTGGTGCCGTGGCGGGTGCTGTTTTTAATACCGGGCAATATTGCTGTGGTACTGAACGAATCTACGTGGTGGAGTCGGTGGCCGATCGATTTATCGAACTGGTCGTGGAGAAAGTGAAGGCCCTACGTATTGGTCACGAAGGTGAGTTCGATGTGGGGGCCATCTTTTGGCAGAAACAACTGGATATTATTGAGCGGCATGTCGCTGATGCTGTGGAACGCGGGGCGAAAGTTCTTGTGGGTGGACGGCGGTGTCCGAATTTGGAAGGGTTGTATTATGAGCCCACTGTCTTGATCGATGTTGACCACTCCATGATGGTGATGACCGAAGAGACGTTTGGCCCTATCCTTCCCATTGTGAGAGTTCGTGATGAGGAGGAAGGACTTCGTTTGGCAAATGACTCCAAATATGGATTGAGCGCGAATGTTTGGAGTAAGGATGACGTTAAGGCGGTGGCACTTGCCGGCCGTATTGAGTCGGGCACTGTATGTGTTAATGATATGTCGATGGCCTATGGCGTCCTTGAGGCGCCATTTGGTGGGCGGAAATTAAGTGGAGTTGGACAGGTCCATGGAGATGAGGGATTGAGGTCCTATACGTTCGCGCAATCCATTTTAGTGGACAGGTTTGGTGGTAAGCCTACTAAAGAACAATACTATCCGTACACGAAGAAAAAATTCGAAGATACGCAGAAGGCAATTCGTTTTTTCTGGGGAAATAAATTGGGCCGGTGGTTCTCAACTTGAATCGCATTTCGGCCTGGACTACGGAAGTGAAACATGTTGCAGTGGGGCAAGGGCGTCGACCGAAGGGGGCACTATGAAGCAAGAAGATTCAAACATCACAAGCTTGGTCGCACCGTACAAGCTGGAATATGCGTACAAGAGGAGCCTTGGACCCATCCTTAGTGAATTTTTCACGGGGCTTTTGAATAAACGAATTCTTGGGGTGCGGATGTCGGATGGCGGTGTGATGGTGCCTCCCGCTGAATACGACCCGCGGACGGGTGAGTCCCTAGGTGAATTGATCGCCGTCAGTGATAGCGGGGTGGTTGAGTCTTGGTCTTGGAACGGGTGCCCCGAGAGTGGGAACGTTGAATTTGAGGGGTGGGCTTTAATTCGTTTGCTCGGGTCCACGACGGGGCTGTTACATCGCATTAGAAGCTCATCACAGGATAAGATATTTAGGGGAGCTGTGGTCAAAGCTATTTGGGCGGCACAACGCCACGGCATGATAACGGATCTTGAGGCCTTTGTGCCGGAGGATGACCATGTCTGATGCTTCGAAGAAGGTTACGCGTTTTAAGTCGCCCACATCTATTGGATATACGATTCGTTCTGGCGCAGCTTCTGGGGGATTTTTGCGTTCCATTAAGGAAGGAAAAATCGTGGGTATGCGTTGTCCGGAAACCAGAAAGGTCTATGTCCCTCCCCGTGGCCCGAGTCCCACATCGGGACTATTGATGACCGAAGAAGTGGAAGTTTCGGATCGGGGTATTATTACCACCTTTTGCGAAGTGAATGTTCCCTTTGAAGGACAGGCACTCGAGATCCCTTATGTGGCGGCTTCAATCCTTCTTGATGGGGCTGATATTCCCATGCTTCATTTGATCGGAGAATGTACACCGACAGAAATCCGCATGGGGATGCGCGTGAAGGCGATTTGGAAGGATGAGAGCGAGTGGGGGCATACCACGGAAAATATTTTATATTTTGTTCCGACGGGTGAGAATGATGCGGCACTTTCTGATTTTGTGGAGCATTTATGATGGTCGATGTTGGTATTGTCGGATTTTCCCAGAGCACGATGTTGGCGTGTGAACCAGAAAAAACCGATGCCGAAATGTTGTCGCCGGTGATCACCGAGGTGCTCGACGGGTGTGGATTGAAGCGCCAGGATGTGGACTTTGTCGTGTCGGGTAGTACGGACTACCTTTCTGGGATCCCATTCTCTTTTGTTCATGCTTTGGACGCTATCGGTGTGTGGCCGCCCGTGGCGGAGTCGCATGTTGAGATGGACGCTGCTTGGGCGTTTTATGAAGCTTGGGTGAAAATTCAAACGGGTGGGGCGAAGATAGCGCTGGTGTATGGGTTTGGGAAATCCTCAACCCCGAACGATTTGGACCAGGTTATGGCGATGCAACTTGATCCGTATCATCTCGTACCTCTTGGAATTAAGCCGAGTTCGCTTGCGGCTTTACAGGCGCGGATACTTCTTGAAAGTGGGCGGGCCACCATGGAGGATATGGCGTTGGTGGCGCAGCGCAATTTATATCAAGGCCAATCGAACCCTTGGAGCTTGCGCTCAGGGAATTTTTCATTGGATGCGCTTTTGAATGCTCCGAAAATAGCAGAGCCGCTGTCGGAATTTGACTGTGCTCCGGTGACTGACGGTGTTGCAGCGATGGTAGTGGCCACCAAGGATGTGGCAGAACAATTGGTAGAACGACCGGTTTGGGTCCGGGGGATTGACCATCGCATTGACCCTCCAGCCATGGGTGTCCGCGACCTCTCGGACGCACCCTCGGCTCGATTGGCGTGTGAAAAGGCAGGCGCTCATTGCGATAAGCTAGACGTTGCTGAGATCTATGCACCTTATTCCCACCAAGAACTCATTTTGAGAGAGGTGATGGGGTTGGCTTCTGTAGAAAAACTCAATCCGTCTGGCGGGGTTTTGTGTGGTCATCCGATTATGAGTGCTGGATTGATTCGAATTGGTGAGGTCTTTCGCTATATCACGGAGGGTAAGGGTGACCGAGGGCTTGGCCATGCGACTTCCGGTAGCTGTTTACAGCAGAATCTTGTGGTGACTTTGGAGGGGAAGCATGGCTAATTTGTGCGCAGTCGTGGGCATCGGTCAGACCAAGCATGATACAATGAGGGGCGATGTATCGATTCCTGGCTTGGTTCGGGAAGCAGCGCTACGGGCTTTGGATGATGCGGGGTTATCTTGGGATGATATCGATGCGGTGGTGCTTGGAAAGGCTCCCGACATGTTCGAAGGGATTATGATGCCGGAGCTCTTTTTGGCGGATGCTCTGGGTGCGGTCAATAAACCCATGATGCGGGTCCACACGGCCGGTAGTGTCGGTGGTTCCACTGCGTTGGTGGCGGCGAATTTGATTCAGGGCGGGATTCACGAACGCGTTCTAACGGTTGCGTTTGAGAAGCAAAGTGAAAGCGAGGCGATGTGGGCCCTTTCTCCGAGAATTCCTTTTCAGCCGCCGATGCTGGCGGGAGCGGGGGGGTATTTCGCCCCTTTAATACGGGCCTACATTCGCCGAACCGACGCTCCGGCTGATGTGGGAATGAGGGTGGCGGTCAAAGACCGGCTAAACGCCTTGAAAAACCCCTATGCGCATTTGAAGATGCCCGACATCAACTTGGAAACCGTTCGGAAGTCGCCGATGTTGTGGGACCCGATTCGGTATTTGGAAACCTGCCCTTCTTCAGATGGTGCCTGTGCGCTGGTTTTGACGTCTGAAAATTATGCACGGAAGCTTTCTGCGAAACCAGCGTGGGTATTGGGTGGTCAGATGAGAACCGAACCGACCATGTTTTCGGGTAGGGATCAGGTTCTGCCTTTGGCCGGCCGGGAGTGTGCCAAGGCTTTGTATGGGGAGGCTGGTATATCCGATCCCGGCCGGGAATTGGATATGGCAGAGCTTTACGTGCCTTTCAGTTGGTTTGAGCCCATGTGGCTGGAAAATGTCGGATTGGCGGAGCCGGGTTGTGGTTGGAAACTGACGAGCGAGGGAGAAACAGAAATTACTGGCAGTATGCCTATTAATTGCTCTGGTGGCGTGATGTCTTCAAATCCAATTGGTGCGTCTGGAATGTTGCGATTTGCTGAGGCTGCGTTGCAGGTTCGGGGGATGGCGGGCGAGCATCAGGTCGATGGCGCGACCAAAGCCCTGGGCCATGCGTATGGGGGCGGGTCGCAATTTTTTAGTATGTGGGTCGTCGGTGCCGATAAACCCTAACCAGCCGAAGGAAAAATGAATGAATTATAATATTGCGACCATTTTGGAGTCAATTGCGGATTTAGATCCAAACCGAGAAGCGGTGATTGCTGGTAATAAGCGCCTCACTTTTAAAGAACTCGATGAACGTGCCAATCGTGTCGCGCATTCTCTGGAAAAAGCAGGGATTGGAGCCGGAGATCATGTGGGTCTTTATCTCTACAATTGCGTTGAGTTTTTGGAGGTGTTGGTAGGAACCCTGAAGGTCCGTGCGGTACCTATCAATATTAACTATCGTTATGTTGAGGATGAATTGGTTTATCTTTTCACCGATGCCGATTTGAAGTGTGTGGTTTTTAACCGAGAGTTTGCCACAAGATTGCATGAAACCGCGCCTCGAACTCCAAAAGTAATACGGTATATCTATGTGGAGGATGGGGCTGATGGGAGTGTTGATGGGTTACCCAATTGTGGGGAATACGAGGCGACTCTCAAGGATTCTTCAATGGCGCGGGGCTTTCCGGAGCGCTCGAGCAACGATCTCTTCATTGTTTACACCGGTGGTACCACGGGAATGCCCAAGGGGGTTATGTGGAGACACGAAGACCTCTTCTACGCGGGGTTACAAGGAGGCAACCCCGGTGGTGAACATCATGAAACCCCCGATTTGGTGGCCAAAACCATTGCTGCAGGTGAAGCTTTAGGGATGACCTTCTTGCCTGCGGCCCCGTTTATCCATGGTGCCGCGCAATGGACCGCATTAATCGGATGGTTTGGCGGTTGTAAGATCATCGTCGTGCCCGGGAAAAGTTTTGAACCCGAAAAGGTGGCAAAGGCGATTCAAGATGAAAATGCGACGACTGTAACCTTGGTGGGTGATGCAATGATCCGACCTTTTACCGACGTTGTCAAAACAGGAAAATATGACCTTTCATGCTTGATGGTGGTGGTGTCTGCGGGGGCAATTCTCTCAGAATCAGTAAAAAATGAACTTCAGGAAGTGTTGCCTGAGGCAATGATCCTCAATAATTTTGGCGCTACCGAAACCGGTCATCAAGGGGCGTCATTTGAGTCTGGTGAAAATGGTAGACCGATTTTTTCCATGGATGAATCCAATGGGGTGATCGATTCTGAGATGATGTTTGTGGAGCCAGGCAGTTCAAAATCTGGGAATTTGGCGAGAAGTGGTCGGTTGCCCATTGGTTACTACAATGATCCGGAAAAGACCGCGAAGACCTTTGTGGAACTGGACGGCAAGCGATGGTTTATTTCGGGCGACATCGCCAAAGTGTCCGAAGATGGGATGATAGAGGTTCTTGGCAGAGGAGCGGTTTGTATCAACACCGGTGGAGAGAAGGTGTATCCAGAAGAAGTGGAGCAGGCCCTTAAGGAGTGCCCGGACGTTATGGACGTGTTGGTCGTAGGTATCGACGATGAAAAATGGGGCCAGAAAGTGACGGCTGTGATTCAACCCCGTGCGGGGAAAGTGCTTAATAGTGAACATGTTATTGAGTTTTGTCGGAAGAAAGTCGCGAATTATAAGGTTCCCAAACATGTGTCCTTTGTCGATAGCATCTCTCGACATCCCAGTGGCAAACCGGATTACCTCTGGGCTAAGACAATTGCAGAAACGGAATTGGGTTAAGTATAGCCGCGAGGGTCAGAGATATGAAATTAGAAGATAAGGTGGCGATAGTAACGGGAGCGGGATCTGGCATCGGTGCTGCGATGGTCAAGCTCTTTGCTCAGGAGGGAGCAAAAGTCTGTATGGTGGACCTCCAGGAAGATCCGCTAGCCAAGTTGGCTTCGGAGTTGGTCTCTGAGGGGTTTCCATGTCGGGCCGTTGTTGCAGATTGCTCCCAGCAAAATGGTGTCGATTCCTACATCAAAGCGGCGATAGACAGTTTTGGTCGGGTGGATATTTTGTGCAATAACGCAGGCATTCTCGATGGGCTAACCCCTGTTGTCGATTGCAGCAACGAACTGTGGGAGCAGGTCATGGGTGTCAATCTGACGGGGCCAATGATGAGCTGTCGCGGTTTGATTCCGCTAATGATTGAACAGGGCGGTGGGGTCATTCTCAATACCGCGAGTGTGGCGGGTGATGGTGGGGGGCGTGGAGGGGTTGCTTATACCGCATCCAAGCATGCGATGGTCGGTCTGACCCGATCAATTGCGTGGTATTACGGCAGTCAAAATATTCGATGTAATGCATTGGCTCCAGGAGCTGTTTTGACTCCGATGGCCATGGCCAAAATACCCCATGCCGGTGGGATGGAAAAAATGGCTCCGTATTTGCCCATTATCGGTCGCTATGGTGATCCCATGGAAGTGGCCAAGGCAGGGCTTTTTCTGGTGAGTGACGATAGTACCTATGTTAATGGTTCCATCTTAGGTGTTGATGGTGGCTGGACTATTTTCTGAGTTGTAAAGACACTTCCAGTGTTTCTAGTTGAATTGTGGCCAAGACGAAAGTGACCGCGCTTTGGGCCAATTAAAAATACCGCAACCCGATTGATCCATGCTCAACTCAAGATAGACCGGCAGCCTGCTAGGTTAATAGGCCAAAGCTTGTTCTAGACAAGGTCTTGAGGAGGGTGCTACACTAAAGTGAAACATGTTTCACTTTGGCTTGGGGGCTGAGGGATGTTTATTGATCTTACGCCTGAGCAAAAAAGAGAACAGCTGCGGTTTAGGGAGTACTTTAGCACCCTGATGACCCCGATGCTGAAGGCAGAACTTTGCTATTCCGAAGGGGGCGGCCCAGAATATTCGGTTGCCATTCGTAAAATGGGATCGGATGGATTGCTCGGTCTAGGGTGGCCCAAAGAACATGGGGGGCAGGAAAAGTCTTCTATTGAACAGTTTTTGTTTTTCGATGAAGCGCAACGTGCAGGATTTCCTATTCCATTTCTAACGATCAATACTGTTGGGCCGACGTTGGCGCGTTTTGGGTCAAAGGAGCAACGCCGCTTTTACTGCCCCAAAATCCTCGCAGGTGAGCTGCATTTCTCCATCGGCTATACGGAGCCTGATGCTGGCACCGATTTAGCCTCGCTGAAAACCACCGCCGTTCGCGAAGGCGATGAATTCGTGATTAATGGCCAAAAGATTTGGACATCCTTAGCAGGACATGCGGACTATATGTGGCTGGCTTGTCGCACGGATCCTAGAGCATCTAAACATAAGGGGATTTCCCTTATTATTGTGCCGGCCAACGCTTTAGGGGTTTCAAAGACGCAGATGAGTACCATGGGCGGTAATGAAACTTTTACGTGCTATTATGAGAATGTGCGGGTGCCGGTTGCCAATTTGGTGGGGCCTGAAAATGGCGGTTGGCGGTTGATTACGAGTCAATTGAATCACGAGCGTGTTGCATTGATGGCGACCGGGCCGATGATGTTTTTTACCGAAGAAGTGATGAAGTGGGCAAGGTCTACTGAAGCGAGCACCGGTATCATGATGAGTGAGCTTGCTTGGGTACAACGGAATTTTGCGATTCTACATGCCAAGAATGAAGTTTTAAAGTTGATGAATTGGCGACAGGCGGAGCGGATCGATAAAAACCAACTTATGGCCCATGAGGCATCGAGTATTAAGGTTTTTGGCTCTGAATATTTTATTGAAGGCTACCGGCTTCTAATGGAAATTTTGGGTGCGGGGAGTTGCCTAGATCAAAGTTGCGAACAAGCAATTTTGGGAGGGAAGCTGGAACGCTACTATCGAGCCATTTCGGTGCTGACGTTTGGCGGGGGAACCAATGAGGTTCAACGGGATATTGTAGCCACGGTTGGTCTCGGAATGCCAAGATCGCGATAGGATTGAAGATGTCACTGGACTTTAGTGAAGAACAGAATGAGATTCAGAGTCTCGCGCGCACGATCCTTGAAAACGAAGTGAATCCAGATGTTTTGCGGGGGCTCGGGAATGACCACGCGGTGATGCACCGTCCACTGTGGCACGCGCTGGGAGAAGCGAAGCTTCTCGGGATGGGTGTGCCCGAAATGAAAGGTGGTGCTGGTTTCGGTGAAGTGGAGCTTGGGATCCTCTTGGAGGAGCAGGGACGTGTTGCAGCACCTATTCCACTTCTCTCGAGCTTGGGAGGTGTGGCTGGATTTATCAATCGGTTTGGGGAAGGGGAGTTGCTTGAAAAATGGCTTCCCAAACTCTGCTCGGGCCACTCCATTGGGTGTATTGGGGTTAGTTGTTGGGCGGATGCACCTCCAGAAGAACTGCGTTTCCAAGAGGGAAAACTGAGTGGTCGTTTGGTGGCGGTCAAAGACGGGGGCCTTGCTGATTGCATCCTATGCCCGGTGGGTGTGCAAGGGGGACTTCATTGGTACTTGGTTGAGGTGGGGCGGCGTGGTATTTCACGTGTCTTGCAGAAAACCACCGACGGTCAGAGCAGTGCTTGTTACCTTTTCGAATCGGTCTTGATAGAGGCTAGGGATCTGGTGTGGCGAGACGAGACCCGAGGGGTCTCGTGGGACTATTTGCGCTCAAGAATGTTTGCCCTTGGCGCCTGCTTACAGGTGGGGCTTTCCGAGGCCCAGCTGGCATTAACGGCGTCTTATGCTACCGAACGACAACAGTTCGGCAAGCCTATTGGTAGCTTTCAGGCTGTAGCCCAGCGGGCAGGAGATAGTTATATAGACCTCGAAGCCATGAGAATGACGGCATTTCAGGCGGTGTGGCGAATGTCTGTGGGGGAATCGTTTCTCCGGGAGGCTTTGATTGCGCGCTACATTGGATGTGAAGGTGGGCACAATATTACCGCCGCAGCTCAGCATATCCATGGTGGCATGGGGGCCGACCGAGATTATCCGCTCTTTCGCTATTGTCTCTGGACAAGGCAGCTTGAGATGAGCTACGGCGGCGCGAATCAAATTCTATATAGCTTAGGCAAATTGGTTTCTATGGAGTAGCGCTGCCGCATCATCGAGAGGTTTTGAATGGATGAGTTAGAGAGCCGAACCAGAAGGATTGTAGAATCGGCGGTTGAGTTGGCCGAAGAAGGGGGTTTCGAGGCGGTTCGGATGCGTGATGTGGCCGCTCACGCGGGTGTCGCTCTAGGGACTTTTTACAAACGTTTTAAAAGCAAAGAGGATTTACTGGTGGCGGCGCTGGAAATTGAGCTGGATAAACTCGCGAAGAAAGTTGCCCAGAAGGAATTCGATGGTGCAACGCGCCTTGAGCGGGTGACAAATTTTTTCGATATGGCTACCAAAGGACTTACCCGTAAACCTAACTTGGCTCGCGCAATTTTGCGAGCGGTGGCGTCTGGAGATCCTGACTTGACACCAAAGATCGCAAAATTTCACGGGGCGATGACCGCATATATTTCACAAGCCTTGCGCGGTGAGCGCTTTTCAGACGAGCCCAGCCAAGACGTGACGAAACTGGAGGCGACGGTTAGCTTTTTGATGCAACAGGTTTGGTTTGCTGCGCTGGTAGGGTGGAGCAGTGGATTGCATTCTCGGAAAACTGTGGTGGAGCAAATGCGTGTAGCGGCTGAATTACTTCTACGGGGGATGGCCGAAGCACAACGAGACGATGGTTAGAATGACTGAAAAAACTGTTTTAGGAGAGTTTATGAAAAAAAGAGAATTTCCTTTCCACCCATATCCAATTGGTTGGTTTCAAGTCGCCTATTCAGATGAACTCGAGATTGGTGAAATTCAGCCCTTGTCCTATTTTGGTGAGGAATTTGTGATCTACCGTGGTGAGGACGGCACGGCTAGGGTATTGGAGGCCTTTTGTCCACATTTGGGGGCGCATGTTGGATATGGTGGGAAGGTGGATGGTTGTGAGATCGTCTGTCCGTTTCATGCCTGGAAATTTGATGGAACGGGAAAATGTACAGATGTGCCTTATGCTAAGAAAATTCCACCGCGGGCTCGAATGCAACCCAAGCATTGTGTGGAAAAAAATGGCGTGATCATGGTTTGGAATAATCCTTTGGGAGGGGCTCCCGCATGGACATTACCCGATGTTCCCGAAACGGGCTCCGACGAATGGACAACCGATGAGCGGCGTAGGTGGAAGGTTAAGTCGCGAAATCAGGAGATGGCTGAAAATGCAGTGGACACGGCTCATTTTCATTATGTACATGGGGCGAGCAATATGCCTGTTGCCAACGCGAATATTGAAGACCACGTTTTGAGAGTGATCTCCACCACGGGCATGAAGACACCGCGGGGTGGTGTGGATGGTCAGGTTGAGTCCATTTCCTACGGGTTTGGCTTTACAACGGTACGATTTACCGGGATTGTAGAAACCCTCTTGGTTAATTCGGTAACACCGATCGATGATGAGTATGTGGATGTTCGTTTCTCGTTTCGGGTCAAGAAGGTTGGGGATGCAAATATTACCTCGGGTGTAGGGCAGGCGTTCGTGGCTGAAGTCACACGGCAACTAGAACAGGATATCCCAATATGGGAAAATAAGTCTTTTAAGAGCCCGCCTCTTCTTTGCGACGGTGATGGACCTATCGGGATTTTTCGCAAATGGTGTAAACAGTTTTACCCCGAGAGTGTTTCCCAAGAGGATGCGGCGAAAGTGGTGGTGCTCCAGGCCACCTAGTTGACATACTTGGAGTGTGGGAGGTTATAAACTGAACGGGTGTGGCCACGAGTCGCTGGTTTAGATAGACTGACCGATTTTTCGCTGCTTGCTCTGACCCTTTCTCTTTGTCTTTCTTGTTTCTTGGTAGAAACAAAAATCTGCCCTTAACGGTTGTGTCAGTTCGAAAGCATGTAGCGCGCCCTACGACTAAAGTATCCTCATTTCGATGTTAGTTGGGGCTCGCTTCTAATTTATCATTTTGCATTGGTTTAGATTTTTCGTCATTTGCGGATCCCTGTTGTTTAACAAGTTTGTAATCGGCCCACAGAAGTTTGGTGGAAAAATACCCGAGGCAAAATGTTTGAAACGCCCAGAGGAGGGCCTGATCCGGTCGGCCGAGCTTGCGGGATAAGCGCCATGTGAGGGCCGCTTCGAAGGTATGAATTGGGAGACACGCTACCAAAAGCCAAAGGAGAATATTTTGGGATGGAAGGGGATGGATGTTGTTGCCATACCATTGGTGGATACTGGGATTGGTGGCTTGAAAGTAGAGTAATAAAATGCCGCCAGGCACAAAGATCCACCAACCTATATTTGCAAATTTGAAACGGCCGAGTTGATTTTCTGGCACGTGGGATCCTCCTGGGTAGAGTCATGAGAACTTAGGACTCTCTGGATTTTAACAGAAGGTCAGGGCCTTACAATAGCTTGATTGCATTACTTGAACTTTGAAGTGAAACATGTTCTAGAGTGGTTCTATTTTTGGGGGGGCAATGGCAGAACAACCACATCTCTTGGTGGAAAAAGAAGGCCACGTGGTGACACTTACCATGAATAGGCCAGAGGCAAAAAATGCGTGGACTCTAGAAATGATGGCGAGGCTTTGGGATGCGTGGCAGATGATTGATGGCGATGACGATGTGCGCGTTGCCATCCTCACGGGCGCAGGTGACGCATTCTGCGCCGGTGCGGATCTTAAAATGATGCACGGCGACCAATCAAACAATCCTTGGTATGCTAAATTCGAGGAGGACCCCGAACTGCATTGGAAAGCGATGCTAAGGCATTATCGACTAAAGAAACCGTTGATTGCCGCAGTTGACGGTATTGCGTTGGGTGGAGGAACAGAAATAGTTCTTACCACCGATATTCGCGTGGCTTCTGAGTCTTCGATGTTTGGTTTGACGGAGCCGAAATGGGCGTTGTTTCCTCTTGGGGGTTCCACTGTCAGGCTGCCCAGGCAGATACCCTATACCATGGCGATGGAAATGTTGCTCACGGGTCGCATGATGAAGGCCGAAGAGGCCAAAGCCATGGGCCTGATAGGCACCGTTGTGAAATCCGGTGAAGTCTTGACTCACGCGCGCATGCTTGCCAACAAGATTGCCAACAATGGTCCGCTTGCGGTTCAGGCCATTAAGAAATCTGCGACCGAAGGCCTTTTGAAAAACGAGCTAGAGGCGCTAAAGGACGAATTGAGTATTGGTTCGAAGATTATATTCGACACCGAGGATGCTAAGGAGGGACCTCAAGCTTTTGCAGAGAAAAGAAAACCGGAGTTTAAAGGACGATAGTTTTCTTATATTTGGCGCTCGCGGCCTTCCCAATAGGGATCCCGCAGCTTTCGCTTCATCAGCTTACCATTGGGGTCGCGTGGCATTGCCGGGATGAAATCGATGGATTTCGGGCATTTGTATTTTGCCAAGTGGTCTTTGCCAAAGTTGAGTAATTCGTTTTTTAGGGTTTCCTGTTCAATCGTGGCCTGTGCCAGTTCAATCACCGCTTTGACTTCTTCGCCCCAATCGTCGTGGGGGATTCCGAAAACCGCCACGTCTTGAACCAAGGCATGTTGGATATAGGCAGCTTCGATTTCAGCAGGATAAATATTGACCCCTCCGGAGATGATCATGTCGCTTTTGCGGTCGCACAAAAAGAGATAGTTATCTTCATCCACATAGCCAGCGTCCCCGACTGTGAAGTAGCCGTCTTGGGACCAGGCCTCTGCTGTTTTTTTTGCGTCTCCATGGTAGTTGAAGGTGAGATCACCCATTTTCATATACACAGTGCCGATTTCATAGGGGGGCATTTCGGAACCGTCCTCCGCGACGATTCGGATATCGGAAATTGGCCAAGGTTTGCCCACACTTCCTGGTTTCAGTTGCCAATCTTTTGGGCTGCACAGTGTGCCGCCGCCCTCTGATGCGGCGTAGTATTCGTAGATGCAGTCTCCCCACCATTTGACCATCTGTCGTTTGGTATCTGGGGGACACGGCGCGGCACTGTGAATCATGTGGCGATAGGATTTAAGGGAATACGGTGTGCGTTCTTGCTCTTTAAGCTTTAGGAGTCGATGAAATTGTGTGGGAACCATATGGGCATGGGTGACCTTGTATTTGTCGCTTAGTTCTAGGAATTTTTTGGAATCCCATTTTTTTAACATCACCACTGTGTGTCCCAAATGAAGACTGTAGCTGGCAAAGTTTAGAACGGCGGTGTGGTAGAGGGGGGATGCACAGATATGAACTTCATCGGCTTCGGGCTGAATACCGAAGAGCATGAGAAACATTCCGAGTTGTTCTGCCGTGGTGTCGGGATCTCGGTTTTTTGTTGGGCGTGAGACACCCTTTGGCTTGCCTGTGGTTCCCGAGGTGTAATTCATGGTGCTGCCGGCTTGGCGGTTTTTTGGTAAGTCGGTGGATTTACCTACGAGAAGTGCTTCATAATCCTGTAGCCCCTCGAATGTTTGGGTCGAAAAGCAGTTGGTGGCTGGGAGGCTGGCCTCTTTGGCAGCCTGAAGGGATTTTTGTGCGTGGGTTGCCGAGGCGATCAACATTTTGGCTTCGCTATCTTTGAGAATATAGCTGATTTCAGGCGCCACGAGGTGATGATTAATGGGGACCAAAAAGATCCCCAATTGGGCAATGGCCAGATAGGTTTCGAGGATGGCGGGCTCGTTTTCCAACACCACCGCCACCACATCTCCCGCCCGAAGTCCGAGGGCCCGCATGCTGTGGGCAAGCTGATTGGACCGGGCCAAGAGTTGTCCCATGGTCAAAAACGTTGCGTCTTCAAAAACGATGGCGGGGTGGTTTGGTCTTCGTTGGGCGCAGTTCCAGAAACCGAAATGGGTCATTGTGGTAGTCTCCTTTGATCTTTTTTAGGATAGAATGGGCTTCACGCAGCGTTGGTCCCAGAATGCTTTCAATTCCACGATTTGGTCTTCGGTGTTAAAGGTGAAGATATCGATGATATCGATTGCCATGCCGGCCCCGTCGGGGCCACGGGATTCCATGGTGAAATGGCACAGGATTTCGTTTCCGGCTTCCACGAACTTATGTATTTTGGGTTCATAGTTAAAAGGAAGGTGAACCTGGTTCCAGAAGGATCGGATGGCGTCTTTACCGCGGTGGGGTGGGGTTCCCGCTGGGTCGTTGAGTACAGCTGTCTCAGCAAAGAGTGACAGCCAGGCCTCCTGGTCGTGGGTTTGCCAGGATGCTAGATATTTTTCGATGACTTCCCGTGACATCTTACTCCCTCTCAGTGGTGTCGCTTGCTGGCTAGAGATGCTAAAATACATCTTGAGCTCTTGCGAGGCTTTGATTGAAACCATAGAGTAGAACACGTTTCAATAGATTATTTGTGTTTAGGATATCTTTGGGTGGGGCAATGATGACGGCATCCGAGAATGAAACCGTGGACGTCTTGATTGTTGGAAGCGGGGCTGGGGCGATGACCGCGGCAATCAAGGCGTATGATGCGGGTCTTAAGGTGTTGATGATTGAGAAATCTGACCTCTATGGCGGTAGCTCAGCGATGTCTGGGGGGGCCTTGTGGGTCCCGAATAACCCATTGATGAAGAAAAAGGGTGTGTCTGATTCTCGGGAGGATTCGCTTCAATATCTGACGACTTTAAGTGGAGGGGATACGGAGGTATCGCGTTTGGAGAGTTACGTGGACCATTCCCCTCGTATGGTGAAGTATTTGCTGGAAAATTCACGGTTGCGGCTCGACTCTTTGGAGCGTTACCCGGATTACTATCCCGAGGCAAAAGGTGGCAAACCTGGCGGTCGCTCTATGGAACCTAAGTCCTTTTGGGCCACGGAGCTCGGAGGTGACTTTGCCCGTCTCAGACCGTCCCACCCACAGGAGTTGATGTTTGGGAAAATAGGTTTGACCGCGCGTGAATCCCATGTTTTGGTGTGTGGTGGGTGGCGCTCCTACTTTTTGGCTTTCTTTATTATGATGCGCTACATGCTTAACTTCTCCGCTCGGAAACGCTCGAAACGCGATACTCGGCTTACTCTTGGAAATGCGTTGGTTGGAAGTCTTCGGGCGTCAATGCAAGACCGAGAGATTCCACTGTGGCTCAATACATCGTTGATTGACCTCTGCGGTGATGATTCTCAAATTGACGGAGCAGTGGTATCGCGAAATGGACGTGAAATTAAGGTGGTTGCTCGTCGGGGGGTTATTTTGGCGGCCGGGGGATTTGCTCGAAATCTTGAATTGAGAAAAAAATATCAACAGGATCCCATCAGCATTGATTGGACAGCCGCCAATCCAAAGAATACAGGTGATCTTTATCCCATCTTTGATAAACTTCGGATTCCCCTGAAGTTGATGGAAGAGGCTTGGTGGACGCCGGTTACCTTGGTGCCCGGTAAGGAATTCTCGTGGCTTTTGGTGGTTGAAAAATCGATGCCCGGCTCGATCTTGGTGAATGCACGTGGCAAGCGTTTTACCAACGAAGCAGCGCCCTATGTGGATGTGGTCAATGGAATGTATCGTGAGGATGAAACCGGATTGAAATCGGTGCCGGCCTTTCTTATTTTCGATGCGCGATATCGGCGGAATTATCCATGCGGACCTTTCGCGCCGGGAAGGGTGCAACCAGATAAAAGTCTGCCCCGGAAATACCGAGAACATTTTTTCAAAAAGGCCACAAGTCTTGATGCTTTGGCACATATGTTGGGGATTGATCCGGAGGGATTGAAAGAGACCATTCAAAGGTTTAATGGTGATGCGCTTGAGGGCGTGGACCCGGATTATCAGCGTGGGGAAAGTCTTTACGATAGGTATTATAGCGACCCCCGGATAAGTCCGAATCCATGTTTAGCGCCTATTGTGGAGCCGCCTTACTATGCCATCGAAGTTTTTCCTGGTGACCTCGGCACCAAGGGGGGGGTGTTGACGGACAGGGCTGGTCGGGTGCTGAATGATGCGCAACAACCCATTGTAGGGCTGTACGCGACGGGAAATTGTACCGCCTCTATGATGGGCAAGAGCTATCCCGGTGCGGGTGGTACGATCGGGCCTGCGATGACATTCGGTTTTCTGGCCGCGGAAGATATGGCAGCTGGGAATGGCCATGGGGCGGAGTCGCAATCAACGGCGGCTTAGGGCGCCAAGGCGGTGGGGCACGCGTCGCTTGACGAGTGCGTGTGGATTCATTATCAACCAAGCTTCAGTCACTTGAGGAATTATTTTGCTCAACAATTTTGACCCGCATTTGGGGCGTTCATCTTTCATGCTTGAACTTTGGTTGGAGCTGAGGCTGGCATGAATATTGAGGCGAAGGGTGATTTTGGCACCAGTTTTTTGGGGAAGGTTGCGCTCTGGTTTGGAGAGAGAGCCAGTGGTTATCCCAAGGTCACCTTAATCTCGGTTTCTATTTTAACGGTGGTGTTCGGTTTTGGGATGCGCCACCTTGAATACGATGACGATATTCTCAAGTTTTTACCCGAAAAGTCCCAACAGGTTTCAGAATTTCAAGAAATTGGAAAACGCTTTCAGGGATTGTCCATTGCATTGGTGGGGATCGAAGCTGAAGATGGTGATCTCTTCACGGCGAAACGGATGTCACTTCTACGTGATCTTACGGAGGAATTAAAAGGCGTTCGAGGGGTCGCTTTTACCACCAGCATCACCACGATTCAGGACGTCTCCATGGAACCGGATGGGGCCGGTGCAACGATGACGGTGGTGAAAGGACTGATTGACAAAATCCCCGCTCAGAACTCTCCTCAGAGCATGGATATTTTGAGTCATCTAAAGGCCAAGGCCCTGAGTCGAAGCCATGTGGCCGGGGCGCTTTTGTCTCACGACGCACGGGGTGCTTTGATCCTTGCCTATCTGGAGGAAGGTGTTCAGCAAAAGGATGTGGCGGACGCCATCCGGCGTGTGGCCGTTCAAGAGGTCAAAGAAGCGGGGGAAGAGATTCGCCTTCATTTTGGCGGTACTCCTTTTGTGGGCAGTTATATTGTTCACGCTACGCGCCGCGATTTGCTACGACTTTCTCTTATCTCGGGTGCTGCGATCGTGTTTATTCTCGTATTGACGGCGCGGAGCTTGGTGGGGTCTTGCATCGCCTTAATGGCAGTGGCCTATGGGATTTTATGGGTGCTTGGACTCATGGGGTTTCTGGGATACGATTTAACGCTGGTTTCGTCATCCTTACCCATGCTTTTGCTGGCTTTGGGAAGTGCCTATTCGATCCACCTTCTGGTACGAGTCTTGGCGCATTTGGACAACGGAGAAGAGCGGGTCGACGCTGTTAGGCAATCTGTACAAGAGGTGGGCCCGCCTATTTTTATTGCCGGTTTAACCAGTGCCTTAGCATTTTTCTCTTTTGTCGCCATGGATATTGAGCCCATGCGGGCATTCGGGATCTGGATGTGCGTTGGGACCCTGGTGACGATGATTCTCGCCCTTACCATGGTCCCAGCGGCAGCGTGTCTGTTTCCCATGGGAATGCAAGGTGAGGGGCGTTCGCCGGCGTGGGCCATTCGTCTCTTGGTTCGACTTGCCCGCTGGGTTGTGGGGAGACCCGTTCTATGTACCCTGTGCTTGGTGGGATTGGTGATTGGGTGCTTTGTTCATCTAAACCCGGGTAAGACCCACATGACCATGCGGGACTTTTTTTTGGAAGGGAGCGAACCGGTGGCGGCCGAGGATTTCCTAGAGGACTACCTGGGGGGATCGGTCTATATGCAGATCCAGATCTCTGGGGATATCAAGAGTCCGATGGCACTACGGCAAATTGAGAAACTGTCGACCTTTCTAGAGAAACAGCCGGGTGTTACGGGGGTTCAATCCGTTTTTGAACCCATGGTTCTTGCGGGACAGGCTCTTCGGGGGGTTGCCACGCTTCCTCTTAATTCCGAAGTTGTTCGTGCCATCGGGACCTTAGCGGAGGACGAACCGAATCTACGTGTGCTTGTGGATAAGGACTGGCGCCACACTTTGCTCCATGTGAAAGTTCATCGCGAAAATGTGGATGATGCGCTGAATCTGAGGACTGTGTTGGCGCAACCCGAGATGAGTCGACTCTTGGACGCTCGAGTGATGCTAGCGCGGTCCGGTCTTTCCGAAAAAGAGAAGGCCTGGGAGGTCTGGGAGGTGTTGGAGCATCTTCGCTGGCTCTATGCCGGCGAGCAGTGGCCTAACACATTACAAGAAACCCTACGAACCCTGATAGGCAAAGAGATAGTGCTCGACGCAACGCAACTCTCAGACACGGTGCTGTCGGTGATGCGGGCTGTGATCGAAGATGATGAGTTGATCTATCTACGGGAGGGTGTGGGACCTGAAGATTTTGATGACCGGATTTCAGCGGCCAAGAAAACCCGATTTTTCAACAAAGAAGAGGTCTATGGTATTTTGGTGGGGGTCGCATCAGCCGAGGATCTGACCGATAAGGCCGCCTTCTCCGCGGCAGTGATGTCTGTGGTGGAGCGTTTGAATGAAGCATTGAGTTTAAAGCGGGCCGCACTAAGGCTTAAAGAGGTTACAACATTGTTGGGAGTCACCACCGATGAGCGATTGGAGCGCGTCGTTTGGGGCTTAGAGGAAATTAATGTATCGTTACCTGAGGCGGTGGCTCAATCAAGGGTTCTGAGCCGCACGGCCGCTCTGGAATTGGCGGTGACGGGCACGCCCCTAGTTTACGAAGGCATGAACCAAAGCGTCCAGCAAAATCAAATCAATAGCCTTAGTATTTCAGCCGGGTTGGTATTTCTCGCACTCGCATTTTTCTTCCGAAGTATCATCATGGCGCTCCTCGCTTCGGTTCCGGCGGTGCTGACTTTGTTTATTACCTTCGCCCTGATGGGTTACCTAGGGATTCCCATGGATGTGGGAACTTCCATGATGACCTCCATCGCATTGGGGATAGGCATTGATTACGCGGTGCATTTTGTGTGGCATTATCGCCATCCTGCCCATCATGAATCCGAATCTGCCTTGGATGCTTCCATGCGGGTGACGGGTTGGGGAATCGTGGTGAATGCCCTTGAGGTCTCCATTGGATTCGGGCTTTTGGTGTTGGGAGCGATTGTTCCCATGCGTCATGTGGGTATGCTGACGGCAACGGCTATGATCGTGAGTGCCCTCGCGACTCTTTTGTTGATCCCTGCATTAATGGAATGGTTTAAGCCCATGCTTTTACGAAAGCGGGCGGTTTGAATCACAGTTTGAATCACAGTGTGAATCACAGTGTGAATCACAGTTTGAATCACAGTGCCAAGGACGTGCGGTGATCCCACTGAGTGGTATGAGTTTGACGATAGAACGGATTGGATATCATAAGGATATTTGAGAATGAAAATATTTAGTAAGCAGTTCATGGTGTTTTTCGCGGCTCTCCTGGTGTCGAACCAGGCTCTAGGAGAAGGGGACGTCAGTACCTTTCTTGAATCGGATTTACGATTCACGGTGCCTGGAAAGGACCCCATCCAAGGGGAGTTGGCCAATCGGGTGTTGCGGATGGAAAATACCGCCGGGATCCGAGGCTATTTTGGCAATGATCAGGCCGGTGCCTTTTTCGATGGTAAGCTTGTTTTTTGGGGATTTATTGACGAGGGCCGGTTGGATGGACTCAACGACCGGACGTTTATGGATAAGTACCGTATCGAAAGTGACGGACTCTACGTCGAGTTTATCGACATGTGGCAAAGTGGACTCGATTTGCGCTTGGGACGCCAAATTGTTCATTGGGGCAGTGCAGACCAGTTTAATCCCACCAATCCGGTGAACGCACTGGATTTAGAAGACCCCATTAAATTCGGAGATCGAGTTGCCAATGAAATGATTTATCTGACGTGGAATCTGCCATGGACTTGGGAGACTGGGGATGGGCAGACTGGGAATGGGGCTATCTTAGAGGAGATGTCTCTTTCTTTGGTGGTGGTTCCGGTTTTTCGTTCGAGCACAATTCCGGAGAGTGGTCTTTTGGTCATGAACGAACCTCGGTTGTTGGCGCAGCTTGTGAATACGCCCGGGCTGGTGCAAATGGCCAAGCTCAACGACCTTTTCGCCGAAAACGGTGGCACCGTGATCGTCGATGTAGAGAATGTCAACCAACCTGCTGTCTCGATTGATAATATGCAATACGGAGCCCATCTTGAATGGACCTTGCTCGGTTTTAATTTGGGATTGAGCTATTATCGTGGTTATGCGGATGTTCCCAATGCTTGGAAAATCGATCTCGATGTGAAGGATAAAACGGGGAAGGATTTGATTCCAGCTTTAAATGTCGTGCTCGACGCAGAGGATTCAGACCTTCGCGACTTCGAATTGGTGAAGACGCTTATCGATACGAACATTGTTCCTTTAGATGGCACCACTGCTAAGACCATTATCCAGCTGGGTTATCCTCGAATGCAAATGTTTGGCGGCCAATTTACCGGGAGCCTTGATTTTCTCGGAGGTTTGGGGATTTGGGCCGAGGTGGCGGGTTTTGTCCATGAGGGGTTTAATCTCGATCTTGATGTAGGAAACAAGCGGGTGACTGAAGTGTTGGCTGATACTTTTATAAAGGTGGCTGCTGGCATGGATTACAGCATCTTTTCCTGGTGGTATCTGAATCTACAGTACCTTCACGGTTTTGTGGATGAATACGGTGCGGAAAATCTTGATGATTATATGGTTGCGGTGAATGACTTTAAATTGTTCGATGGCGCGGTGACAACGCGAATTTCGGTGATTCTAAATTTCCAAGACAAGAGCGGGGTATTGTATCCCAATCTTATCATGAATCTCTTTGAGAATTCGGCCATAGACCTCGGAGCATTCGTCTATTTTGGGGGATTCGAAACCAAATTTGGAAGTCCAGCTGCGGGTCCCAACAGTGTGTTTCTCCGGGGACGATATTCCTTCTAAGTTCTGTGTCGCTCCACCTTAGCAGGCATGGCTGAGATATGGCGGGCAAGCATGCGGTCTGTCACGCCGTGCGCCGTGGATGGTCTCTGGCTTTTATGCTTTTTGCTTGCTGTGAAACGTGTTCTATTAGTACAAAACAACTGAACCCATGACTTTGGAGGAAGGAATGCCTGCTATCAGCAACGCGAAGGAATACTTTGACAGCTTAGGGGAAAGATTTGTGACTGAAGAAGCCAAGGGGCTTAATGCCAGCTTCCACTTCGAATTGGCCGGGGATGACGGTGGTCTTTACACCGTCTTGGTGAATGACGGTCACATGGAAATTCAGGAGGGACCTTTTGAGGAACCGACCTTTACGCTCAAGATGAAGGGCGAGGATTATATCAAGATGGCGCATGGTAAACTGAATGGTGCCATGGCATTTATGACCGGTAAAATGAAAATATCGGGGGACCGCTCATTGGCTCAGACCATGAAAAAGATTTTTCCGATTATCAAATAGATTTTGTTGTTTCGATTTCGGCCGATTGATTCTCATAGGTTCCGATTTCTCTTTTGATATTGTATTGAGAAAGAGCGGATAGGAAGTTGTCAACGTTGATAACCCTGTGGGTGGTGTGAAATCCTCCCTCGGCGGGTGGGTTGGTCCACAGCTCCATAGCGACGGCTATGGCCGCTGCCGCAGTGACGCCGTAGACGTCTGAGCCAGAAATACTATAGTAATGTGATGTTTGTGATTCAGGGTGGCTTTTTCCGGCGACGGTTGCCTTCCAGTTGGCGCTTTGTCTGGTTTCTGTGGATGGGTTGGGGAGTCCGATTTTAATGAGTTTCTCCAGTAACCACCGACTCGTGGATGAAGTTACAAGTCCTTTGAGCCAGGCGGATTGTTGCCCTGAGAGCACATTTCTGGCCTCTTTTGGGGAAAGCAATAAATAAGCGTTGTATGTTTCAACATTTGGAAAATTGATTGGGGTGAGAATGGCGTCGCCGCCGGGGAAAGCAACGCCTAAAAGGTGGGAATCGGGCGGGAATGTTCGGAGGTTTGGTTCCATGGTAACGAATTTTGGTGCCAGGAATCCCCGGATATCGTGGGCAAGCATGTTAAGTGAACTCTTGGCTGTCCCTCGGCTGATTTTAAAGCGGTCTAAATGGTAGAAACTTTCAAAGTGTTTTAAGGTTGGTTGTGCTTGCCTTAATTTGGCCATGGCGCAATATGCAAAAGCAAAATCACAACCATGTCCAGTCATGCATACCACTCCATTTTTGGCGGCTTCCCCTTGATATTTTTCGAGGGTGGTTTCCTGGAAATGCTGCTCAGCGGTAATGTCCACATAGTGTGTGCGTGCGTTAATGCATGCCTGAATGACTGGCTCGCATCGTGCGGTGTACGGACCGGCGGCGTTGATGAGGACAGAGAGTTCATGGAAGCCTGAGGCCTTGGAGGGAAGAACGCTGATGTCGAGTTCTTTGAGGTGGTGGATATTGGTGAACGTTTGTTGCAGTTTTGTGAGGGAGGACCTGGATCTCCCAAAAAGGGTAACTGGTACGTCTTTTTCTGCCAGAAGCCGGAGAATCTCACGGCCAGTGTAGCCGGTTGCGCCAAGTAGCCCAATCATTGTTAGGTAACTAGCATTTGGAGAGGCTCAAGCCAAATTGATATAAGGCTTGGCGGTTTGTGAGCCTCGTGCTACCGATTCAATTGAGAGGGGTGTTACCAATGAAAGAGAGTATTCAAGATGACTTTGCCATTTCGGCGGGGGATTTTTTTTCACGGGTCTATCTCGATGCAGACTACACGAGAGCGCTTCACTTGGATGGAATGAAGTGTGTTAGTTACGAGGTCATAATGAATAAAGGCGACGTCCTGAGTGGGCTAGAGCGAAGTATTCGCAGTGTTCCTAATGTGGAGATGCCCAAAGCGGTGCAGAAAGTTCTGGGGAATTCAATCGCCTATACGGAAGTTGGCTATTTTGATAGCGAGGCTCAGAACTACCGGTTCAAAGTGTTGCCTTCTACTTTGCAAGAGAAGATTCGAATCGAAGGTCTATGCAGCGTTGAAGCACTTGACGAGACCTGCTGTAGGCGAATCTGCGATTTGGAATTCGAAGTGAAGGTTTTTGGTGTGGGCAAACTCATTGAGCAGGTGATCCGGAACTCTTATGTGGAAAACCAAAAACTCGCAGCCACTTTCACTGCCGCTTGGATAGCGAAACATCGCGGTTGATTTTCCTGTCGTGACTGATTAGGGAAATTGGAACGTGTTCTATTATGGGTGAATGCATGAACGATTCATTTAAGCGGGAAACGAGGGCTTGGTTGGAGGCGAATGCGCCTAAGACGCTTCTGGGAACCCGCATGGGTAAATTTGATGGCTACTGGGGCGGCCGGAAGAACGAAGAGTCTGCCGATGATGTTCTTCGGTGGTTCGAGGTGATGAAAGAGAAAGGGTGGACTGCTCCGGCCTGGCCCAAGGCGTGGGGCGGAGGCGGCCTTTTGGCAGAAGAGGCGGAGGTGTTGAATCAACTTCTACAAGAATACAGGTTGCCTCCGCCGCTGGTTGGTTTTGGTTTGACGATGATTGGTCCAACGCTGCTTGATTTTGGAAGTGCGACGCAAAAAAGTAGTCATCTACCGCGCATATGCAAAGGGGAAATTCGGTGGTGCCAGGGGTATTCGGAGCCGGGTGCGGGATCGGATTTAGCGTCTTTACGAACGAAGGCGGTCAGCGATGGTGATGATTTCATCGTGAGTGGGCAAAAGATTTGGACGTCCCACGCGGATCGTTCGGATTGGATCTTTTGTCTCGTCAGAACTTCCTCCACCGGTAAAAAGCAGGAAGGTATCACTTTTTTGGTGTTTGATTTGAACTCCCCCGGAGTGGAGGTTCGCAATATAGAGCTTATCAGCGGGGCATCACCTTTTTGTGAAGTTTTTCTCGACGAGGTTCGGGTTCCGAAGGAAAACGTGATCGGTGAAATCGGCGATGGTTGGCGAGTGGCTAAGGCCTTATTGAATTACGAACGTTCGATGATTGGTGAGGCCATCGGGGGGCAGATGGCCCGAGTGGAAGCGGAGCTCCTTAGCCTGGCAGCAGAGTACCGGGGTGTTGGTGGAGAGGTGCCCACAAGCTTAAAGGATACCATTGCGAAATTCTCAATGCGCGAACGTGCCTTTGTGTTAACGGTTCAAAAGGTGCGTGAGCAGTGGATATCAGGTAAAAAGCCAGGATTGGAGAGTTCAATCCTAAAGGTGGTTGGAAGTGAATTGAAGCAATGGCGGTGGGAATTGGCTGAGGAATTGCGAGGGCTTGAAGGAAGTGGATGGGCGGGAGAGGGGTTTAGCGAAGAGGCTTTAAGTGACACCAGGCAGTGGCTTCGATCTCGAGCGAACACAATTGAGGGTGGGACCACCGAAATACAACTTAATGTCATAGCCAAACGAGTCTTGGGACTGCCCCTTGATGGGAGGCGTTAATGGAACTGGGATTATGTGAAGAGGAAGTGATACTCGCGACTTCGGTGCGAGGTTTTATCGAGGCAGAATGCCCAGTATCCCGCCTCCGGGCGCTGAGGGGACTAGAACATCCACTGAATTATAGTGAGGAGATCTGGGGGGAAATGATTGAGCTTGGGTGGCTTTCCTTGGTTGAGTCCAGTGAAGACCGATGCGCCGCGCTGGCCAACATTGCCATTGTGGCTGAAGCGATGGGGCATAGCTTGTGTGTAGAGCCTTTTGTGTCTACGGCGGTTGGGGGAGTATGGGCGTTGGCGGAGCTTTCCCACGAAGAGAATCCACTGTTTGCGCGGATCAGTGAGGGAAATGCCGTCGTTGCCCATGGGTTTGGTTTAGCTAAATGGGATTCAGTTGAAAATCCTGCCGCAGCGGTATGGGTGGATTTAGTGGAAGGAAAGGAATGCCTAAATGGGGAATTGCGTTTTGTCGAGTTTGGAGCGGTGGCAGATTACGTCCTTCTACCTTTGAGTTTCAGTCATTCGGACGGATTGGGAATCGGTTTGATCAGTTTAGATGAAGCGCGTGTGGAGAGAATTCGCTTGGATCGGGTGGATGGTCGAAATGCTGCGCATTTGCGGTTTTCTCAAAGACCGCTCGGAGCTGAGGACGTGTTGATTCGGGGTTCAGAGGCGGTCGGAAAAACGCGGAAAATCTTCGATGCCTTATGTGTGGCTGCCGCAAGTGAAATGCTGGGAGCGGCACAGGGCGCTTTTGACCGGACTCTGGACTACCTAAAGACCCGTGAGCAATTTGGTGGGCCGATTGGGGCGCTCCAAGCCTTGCAACATCGGGCTGCTCGGATGTTTGTTGAAATCCAGTTGGCCCGTTCTGCTGTACGAGCGGCTTCTCTTTCTTTTAATGGTGGGGACAGAGATCGTTCGTGTGCTTGTTCCATGGCCAAAGTGCTTGCGGGTGAAACGTTGTGGCTCGTGGCTAAGGAATCGGTGCAAATGCACGGCGGGGTTGGGATGACCGATGAATGCGACATCGGGTTTTATTTGAAGCGTGCCACGGTGATGCGTCACAGTTTGGGTGACGAGACCTTTCATCGGTCTAGATGGTCGGCCTTACGTCAGTATTAGAGGGGGTGCGTCACGGGGCCTTGGGGATTGGTGGGACCCATCTTAGTGGTTTTTCCGTTACTTTCCTTTTAAAACTGTTTCAAACCAAATCATTAGGTTGGCATGGTGAATTTTTTTCCGAGCCGTGGGGCTCAGCACACGTGGAGGTGAATGGTGGAACCAGATTATTGGTTGTCCCGCTGGGAGGAAAGGGACATCGGCTTTCATCAAGATTGTCCTAATCCACTCCTAACCACCCTTTTTAGCCGATTAGAGCCGAAAAAAGGGGCGGGTGTTTTGGTGCCCCTCTGCGGTAAATCATTGGACCTGTGGTGGTTACGGGAGCAAGGTCTGAAGGTTTGTGGGATCGAGGTCTCGGATATTGCGGTACGAGAGTTTTTTTCCGACGGTGCTGTGGCCCCTGTGGTTCAGAAACTCGGTGGTGGTGGCGAACGCTGTCGCATTTCGAATTTGACTCTTTTCCGCACAGACTTTTTTTCTTTGAGGGCATCGGAGCTCAACGAGCATTCCCCTATGGAGTGGCTTTATGACCGGGCTTCCCTGATCGCTCTACCGCCGGAGAAGCGGAAGAAATACCTTCAAAAGCTCCTCGAATTGGCCCCGAATCTTTGTGGCGGACTGATGCTAACGGTTCAATACCCGTCGGGAGAAATGCATGGCCCGCCATTTTCAGTGGGACAAGAGGAAATCGAAGCTGGGCTGGGGAGGGACTTCCAAGTTGAGTGTGTTCACCGAGAAGACGTACTGCATCGTCGGGAAAAATACCGTGACTCAGGTTTAAGTCGGATGGTCGAGTGTGCGTATTTAGTTGCCCGCAAGGGAATCGGGTGACGTGATCGGTAACGAAAGCGATTCCATGAGGCATCTTGGCATTGAATAGACCACCGTTTTTTAGGCACGTTTTGGTCGACAATTGACGGTGTTTGAGAATGATTTTGACATTAACATTGGTCTTTTAACCAAGGTCTGTGCCCTCTCTTTTGTTGTCTTTTTGAGGGAGAATGTCTTTGGGTATACGACGTGTGGGTGGTTTGAGGTAGAAAGGCTCTATTCGGACAGTCGATTTGGAAAGGGAACTATCTTGATCTTGCCTAAGAAACCCAAGGGCTCACCCGTAACGATCTCAATAGGAGAGCCCCTTGGATTTGAGGGGATTTGTGAAGTGTGATGGACTTCCGTCGGTCGTTGAGGCTCTGTAATGGGGATTTGGAAGGTGTAGCATGGGTGCGGTTGTTGGGGGCGTTCAAGCGGCTCTGGGACTGTGGCCTGTGTTGCCACCTCCTACCTTGTCGTACCGGGTGGCGACAGAAAAGCATCTACCCAGTTGAACTTACATGAACAATTCGAGTAACCTTTAGGGTGGACCGTGACTTGGGGATAGGGTTGGAGAGAAACCATGAAGGAGGGCAGCCACGCGTGGTCGATAACTCTGAAGGTTTTCGTAGGCCCGTATCGACAATGGATTGGCAGTGAAAAACGACACCTGCACGGTTGCGGATGAGGGTGTATGTGAAGACTGTATTTTGGTGGAGATAGGGTAGCAGAGAGAATCGTATTTAAGTCGTATGCTGGTCATTGGTTCGAGGAGAAAAATAATGGGTGGAAAACGAATTTTGGTGGTCGATGACTCGCCTCAAATAAGAGACGGATTGGAAGAGCTGCTTTCAGGAGCTGGCTTTGAGGTTGTTCCGGCCAGTGATGGTGTGGAAGGTCTCGATGCGGCGAAGGTTAATTCCTTCGACCTTATTATAGCCGACGTGAATATGCCCAGACTCAACGGTTTGGACATGCTGGAGGAGATTAGTAAGGTAGAGATGAATGCCGACACGCCTACGTTTGTTTTGACGACCGAGTCCCTTAAAAAGTTTTCCCTCCGATTTCGAGCGCTGGGAGCCTCGACGTGGATCGTGAAGCCCTACGACCCAAACCTGTTGTTACATTCCATTGATTTGATTTTTGCAAGGTATGCCGACCGCCATTAGTCCGCTCTTTATTTTGAGGACTAGCGGAAGGAGTTTGTTTTGGCGCAAGTTGAGCGAAGTCTGAGAGCGAAACTTATACTGGGTACGATACTGACCCTACTCTCGGTGGTGATCGCGATTCTTGTTGTCGTGTTTTTTGTGCAAAAAGGTGGCAACGACCGCAACCTCAAGAACACGGAAAAAACCATTGCGGCGCAATTAGAAACCAAGGGAATGAATTTAACTGCCAACCAAGCCATGGCCTTGAAGGGTTTTGCGGTAGATTTGGCAATGGGCGATGTCTTGCGGCTCGTGAAGAGAACCGTGCATGAGGACCCGGAAATTGTTTATGGTGTTTTTATCGGTGACGAACTGATCCCGTGGGCCATGGTGACGCCAGATAATGCAGCCGGCATCGTTGACGAGGATTTTGATTGGAAGACCAAGTTTAAATTGACCGATGAGGTGGTCAAATCGAAGGAACGGTTCAGGGCCTTGAGCCTCTATGGCGGGGAGATTTATGAGTATGCCCAGGGTCTTGAGATCGATCATGAGTTTTCGGGCAGTATCCGGTATGGGATTTCAACCTCGAACATGCGCAGCGCCCTGCAAGAGGCTCGGGAAGAAGCCGAGGAGGTCTTGGTTCAAGGTCTGATTGCGATTGTGGTGGTAGGGCTCTTCGTTGTGGCGTTGGGCAGTCTCATTACCCGAGTTCAGGCAACAAGAATCACCGAGCCACTGGGGGATCTTACCGCGGCGGCCAATAAATTGAGAGAAGGGGACCGGAGTGTCGGGGTGAAGATTACGAGTGGGGACGAATTGGAGGTGTTGGCGAATGCCTTTAACGATATGGCACTCGAACTTAAAGCATCCTATGAGACCTTGGAACAAAAGGTTACTGACAGAACCCATGACCTGAGACAGAAAACAGATGACATCAACAACATGCTTCAAAATATGCACCAAGGTATTTTTACCATTATGCACGGGCAGAGGATTCACCATGAATATTCGAAATATCTTGAGCAATTATTAGACACGACCGACATTGCCGGTCGCGAGGTTATGGATGTCGTTTTTGTCGAAGGTGATTTAGGACCAGATGTCTTTGACCGAATTCAAGTAATAATTGATAATACCCTTGGGGAAGACGAAATGAACTTCCTCATCAATGAACACCTTTTTCTCACGGAGTTTGGGTTTGTTAGAAACGGAAAGAAGAAGATTCTTCAGGTGGATTGGAATCCCATTGTGAGCGCGGGATTTACCGAAAAAATCATGGTGACCTTGCGTGATGTTACCGAGCTTCGCGAACTCGAAGAAGAAATGGGTGAGCAGAAGCGACGTTTGGAGATTTTGGGGCAAATTCTTGCGGTCGAACCCGACGTTTTTCAGCGATTCTTGGGCACTCTAGATAAAATCATCGAACGAAACCGGGAAATTGTTAAGGTTAGCGGGACCTTTTCTAGTGAGCAGGTCAATGAAATGTTTCGGAATATTCATACCGTCAAGGGCAATGCCAGAACCTATCAATTCACTTACATTAATGATGTGGTCCATGTGGTTGAGAATACTTATAGGGATCTCCGGGCAGGGAAGGGAATTGGTGGTCAACTCATTACTAAAGCACGATTGCTCAACGAACTTGATGAAGTAGAAGCTTCATTAAATGAATACCGGACCATTTTCGAGACGGACCTTAAGCCAATCCACACCGGTTTGGGTTCTGACGTTGGGCTGTCTCAAAGCTTTGCCGACCAATTGCTGGCATTTGCCGACTCATCTGAGCAAGCTGGAATTTCGGGCGAGGATTTTGGCCGCCGCCTTAAGATGTATATTAAGCAAGCGTGTGCCCGGAGTCTTCGAACTGTGTTGGAGAGCCTTGTCCCTGGTGCAAAGAAAATTGCCGAAGAACTCAATAAACCAGCGCCGCGAATGGTCCTGAATACATCGGACTTGAAGGTTCCCGGAGATAAGGTTGATTTGGTCCGGGATGTTTTCATGCATATTTTTCGAAATGCCGTCGATCACGGCTTAGAAAAACCATCTGAGCGATTGGAAAAAGGAAAGGCCCCACGGGGGCTAATTATGCTCAACGCAGAGGCGGAGACAGAGCAGATTGTCATTAGTATTCAGGACGATGGGCGAGGAATCGATCTGGGTAAGCTTTCAGAAAAAGC
>JAYZAY010000073.1:0-93501 GCA_036339465.1 Myxococcota bacterium
AGCCCGCGCCCAAGAGGAGCAGAGGAAGTAACCAGGTAAAACGTCCAAGCAACTCTTTTTTCTCTCCCAACGATTCCATCACTGCACAATTCTCAATTTGTTCTTGCCTCGGTTTTGTTTGGCCCGGTCAGCCTCAATCAGATCCACCAGGCGCACCATTTCCTTAGCTAAATCCCTGAAGATACCAGCACTTTCGCTGTCCGGCACCGCCTGAATCAGAGGTTCACCGGTGTCACCGCATTCTCTAATTTTGGGTTCAATGGGCACGTGCGCTAAAACAGGTATACCCATTTCTTCGGCCGCCCGCACCCCACCACCGGACCCAAATATATCATACCGCTTTCCATCATCGGCCACGAAATAACTCATATTCTCAATCAATCCAAGCACAGGAATCTTCACCTTATCAAACATGGCTTTCGCGCGATAAACATCCGCCAGCGCCACATTCTGTGGTGTTGTGACCAAGAGGCTTCCTGTCACTTCTATCTTCTGCGCCAGAGACAACTGGATATCACCTGTACCCGGAGGAAGATCGAAAATGAGATAGTCTAACTCTCCCCAATCCACGTCATTTACAAATTGAATCACCGCCCCCGCAAGCATCGGACCTCTCCAGATAACCGCCGCATTGGGGTCGACCATATAACCCATGGACATGAGCTTGAGCCCATACCGCTCCACGGGAATAATGGTTTTGCCGTCGGGGGATCCTGGTCTCTCTGAATTCCCAAGCATAGTAGGGATCGAAGGTCCGTAAATGTCAGCATCTAAAAGCCCTGTACGTTTTCCCTGATGGGCAAGGGCCAAAGCCAAATTCGACGCCACCGTGGATTTACCGACGCCACCTTTGCCACTCGCAACCAAAATCATATGCTTAATATTCCCAGCCATCACGTAACCTTTCCTTTCTCTACACAGAGCGGTCAGAAACAACTTGAAGCCCATGCCCTATTTGGAATACTAGACAAAAGGCTAGAGCCACCGGGCTCAATCCATTCTCACAGCTTCTACTCGGTCGAGAAATAATGAGCAAGGTCCTATTCCAACATGAATCTGAGGTCGTCGGCCCCCTGATACGTGAAGCGGGACGAATCGTCATGGCCCACTATCGAACCGAGTTTACCGTCACCACCAAATCCGACTCGAGCCCCGTCACCATGGCCGATCTCGATGCCAATAGTCTGATTGTCGAGAGGCTCACCGCCGCATTCCCCGAAGACACCATTATTTCTGAAGAAAGTCCGACCACCGGAAAAAAGAACTCGGAGCGTAAATGGTTGATCGACCCCCTCGATGGCACCCGAGAATTCGTCGACAAAAACGGCATGTTCGTCATCATGATTGGGCTTGCCATCAAGGGTGAGGCGGTCTTTGGGGCAATCTATCAACCCACCGAAGATCTCTTCATGATGGGCGCAAAGAATTTTTTAAGCATTCAACAAGGAGGCAAAAACCTCACCCCAAACTTGAGCCCAACAACCCTAGGAAAAGATTCGATTTTTGTCATATCGCGCTCACACCCATCCAAATCCGTCGAACGGATCACGAAAAAGGTCGAATCAAAAGGTGTGGTTAGGATCGGAAGTGTCGGACTAAAAATCGCGCAAATTGTCACAGGTCAGGGTGACGTCTACCTCTCCACCTCAAATAAAATGTCAGAGTGGGACACCTGTGCGCCTGAAGCCATATTAAGAGCTGCGGGAGGAACTGTCTCAGACATCACCGGCGCACCGCTCAGATACGGAAAAGAGTCCCCCAATACCAAGAGAGGCATCATCGCCTCCAATGGTTTGCTCCACCATCTGGTGGTCGATGCATGTCGAGAAATAGTAGAAAAAAAGAAGTGGTGATAAAACCCACAAACCCAATCACTGGTTAGAAGCGCCCGCTTCCGTCGAACCATCACTCGTCTGAACGCCCAACACCGCAAGTTGACTCTTCGCTGCCTGAGCATGCCGCCCACCTGCTTCCGCTAACTTCGTCAAAATGCTTCGAGCTTCCGACAACTCACCCAGCTTCATAAGGCTAAAACCCTTCCAATAAGACACTTCATCCAAAACACTCCTATCACTCTCCAATTTTTCAATTTTAAGAAAAACCTCGACCGCCCCCCTATACTGCCCCAATTCCCGTAGGGTTGTCCCCAATAGGTATCTGGCTGCATTACTGTAACGTCCCTTATCCTCCAGGGCCAAAGATATCTTCAACGCTTCAACCGCGCTATCTTTGTTTTTTCCTCGGAGGTCCCTCCCCTTACGGTATTGCTCAGACGCCGCTTCCTGGCCAAAGTCCCGTAATTTTTTCTCCATCAATCGCTGCTCCAATGGGCTGAGTAATCGAGTATCCAAACCAATCACGGCCTTCATCGCCGAATTCTTGTCCTTCCCGTCCATTGCCTTCAAAAACGTTAACGCACGATCTCGAGCATGGGTCACACGTTGGGCGAGCTCACCTCGTTTCTTTTCTGCGGCGAGTCCTTTTTCAAGCTTGACCTGATAATCGTTCTTGAGTGCTTCAGCGGCTTGCTTTTGTTGTTCATAATCCGTTTTCAAAACTGAAATCCGCGCGGATGCGATAAAGTAGGATGCGACCCCAAAAACCAAGCTAAAAACCAGGTAGCTCCCCAAAGTGGCCAACCTAAATTTCTTTTCGATATCGTCGAAGCGATTCTCAAATCCCTTCACATCAAAGGTCAGGTTCTTAACCTGGTTGTCCGTCTTAATGGATTGATTACGCGACTCAACCACTTCGCGTTTTAAATCCGTCAGTTCTTTTCCTAGCTCGCTCATAGCCAAATATTCCTAGCAGAAAACAGTGGTATCACTGGTGTTATCTCAATATCGCGGCTTCCAACAACATACCTTGCCAAAATGGTGATATCTAGGTTTTTCTAGAATTCCCAAACTTATCGGTGAC
Organism: Myxococcota bacterium; assembly: GCA_036339465.1. Classification (GTDB taxonomy): domain Bacteria; phylum Myxococcota; class XYA12-FULL-58-9; order XYA12-FULL-58-9; family JABJBS01; genus JAYZAY01. The sequence goes on from JAYZAY010000073.1 coordinate 2,920, forward strand.
ACTTCTCAGCACTTCTAGCTCCTTACATAGGCGCAACAACCACCCGATTATCGTCCCACAGGGTCGTCACCTGAGTTCTTACCTTTCAATAAACGCCCCCATATTTCACCTCTGGAATCGATAAAACACCCATCTAGCCCGAGCGCCCCGGCCCTTTCATCCAATAGAGAGTGATCCGCCAACAATACCACATCCTCCCAAGGGTAGAGCTCGGCCCCCCTCTGGAACAAACGGGTAGGCGGCATAATCGATGGAGCAACTGACATTAAACTTGGTGGAATCCCCTGGCCAAACCAAGCCAAGCCATCTACTCCCCAGGAATACAACGAATATTTTTCAAATATTGAATCTCGACCTCACTCCATCCAGCCATCAATAATCCCAGTTTCTCCCGAACAGAGCTTGACGGCAACTCGAAGGGTATTGGACAAGGACAAAATGAAACACCTTCCCTGGGATTACTTGCAGTGGCTCAGAATAATTGAGCAACCGGCACAGGAATCGACCCCAATGCTTGAAGCCCTTTTCGCCGATCTTCCCATCTACTGGAATCACCTCGTCCCTGAAATACAGAGGTCTTTGACCCAAGCCCTTGGACAATCCACCTTAGTCACGTCATCGGAATGGCAAAGACACCCAAATCATGGGGTACTTTTTAAGCAAGCACTTCCTCCGAGGCAGCGCCTACCCAAGGAGCTATCCAAAGCGGTCCCAATTCCCCAACTAAAGGCTGCCTTTCTCAAAGGAACAACCGAAGGCGCCAAACTCGTTGGCGAGACATTGCGTCATACCAGGGTGACAAACCATACCCGGAAAAAGCTATTTTCACCCATGGCCGCCACAGATTGTGATGGGACCCTATGGGTGGGAGACATTGGTAATTACCTCTTTGAGTGGCAAATCAAAAACAAGCTTATTGCCCCGGAAAGCAAACGTGCCCTCAATTGCTTACTAGGACGTCTCGACCTACCACCTGAGTCAAACGCACTCAATGCAGCCAAGCGGCTCCTCGATGCACTGAAGGCAGACAAGCTACTGCCCAAGGCCATCGCCTTAGGCCTCTCGCCGACCCAAGCTAGGCTTCAGCTTTACACCACCCAAACCAGAGCCATGGCAGGCATTTCCTTTTGGGATATCTTCGATGGCGTTCAGCAGATCCGCAAAGAGCGGCTCTTCCCAATAAGCTGGAATACCCAACTCAGGTCGTTTTTGGAAAAAGTACAAACCGACTTGCTTGTCATCGCCGTCTCTGCAAGTCCCCTCGTGGTAATTCAGGCCATCCTCCCACGTCCTCTGAAGAGTCCCCTCGATGCCGTTGGGGTCAAGCTCCAAATACAAGACGGGATTTTCTCAGACTCCTTAATGGGCCCGGTTCCTTACGGACCAGGTAAAATCGCGGCACTCCGCAATATATCAAAAGACAATCCATTACTTTCATTTGGTGATTCCTGGAAATATACCGACAAAGAACTACTGCAAGAGTCAGGCATAGGCTTTGCCATCGGCCCCGGAGGCTCCCTCGCCGAATTGCCATCAAACTGCATAAGCCTTCCTGAGTCTTAACTCGATCTCCATTGCCCCTAATGCAAAAACAGGACTGGGCCGAGAACCTCTTGGGATCACTCCCCGAGCGCTTCCTCAACAAGGATCAGTGCGTGCTTAAACGTACCAACCGCCAACAAGAGAGGAGGTCCAGGATGGGTGGAACGCCAATAAATTCTCAATCCACGAAAAAAACCTCGCTTAAGACGGAGCCAAAGGTCGTCCCCTTCCAAAATCAAAGAAGGAAAAGAAGAGTCAATCATTTCTGTGACCTCAACTGGGTCACCACAGTCTTCGGCTCCCTTCCTCTGCTCGTTTTCTTCCACATCGGTCCAATCCACGCCAAATTCGATCCTGGCCGGCAAACAATCCGCCGGAAAATGACCTATCTCAATCACAGGTTTCTCCACCGGATACCGGGGGTCAACCAATCCATAATCATCCAAGGCCGTCACCCATTGCAAATACTGCTCCGAAAACCCCACGGCGATCTCAAATGGTATGAGCGAGTCGGATCGCGTCTTAAAGTAGGCGGGAATGACAAACGTTGGATTCGCTCCTATGGAGGGAAAAACATCATAAGACAGTGCATCCTGCATCGGAAAATCGAAGTTTAGCCTGGGCTGTTCGACCACAAAGTCAGTCTCAACCGTCACATGCAAACATTCCTGTAAGGTAACTTGAAGAAGTGAAAACCAATCCCAACGACAGATACGACGGCTAGGATTTAATCCCGCAAGCCAAGGAGAACTCGAATCTTTACCGCATCCGTCTTCGTTCGCCGCAGATTCAACCCCAAAGGTTGGCTCTGTGCCCCCCAGTAGCTGGCCGGCTCTGATAGCGCTCCAACGGGATACCATTCAGCACTCCTATTCATGCTTAGCAGTTTACAAATCCCCACACGTCCCAACTCCCGCGTTATTAATATCGACTGGCACCCCTAAAAGCTAAAGCAAAACTTAGAGTTCTTCCGAATCGAGCCAAACGGTAATCGGACCTTCATTGCATAAAAAGACCCGCATATCTGCACCAAATACACCCTTCTCAACCTTGACATCTAATGCCCCTAAACAGGAGGAGAAATAGCCCACTAAAGGCTCTGCAATCGCCGGCTCCGCTGCCCCACCGTAAAACGGCCGTCTCCCTTTCTTACAATCTGCGAAAAGTGTGAATTGTGACACCACCAGACAATCCCCATCGATCTCCCTAACCGATAAATTGGGACGGCCTTCTGCGTCGGAAAACACCCTTAAGCCAGCGACCTTACGAGCCATCATCTCCACTGTTTTTTGTGTGTCTGCCGGGCCAACCCCCACGAAAACCACGAGCCCATTGCCAATGCGCCCAACGATTTCACCACATACCTCCACCCTGGCATCCGTTACTCGCTGAAGTAAAATCCGCATTTTGCACCTCCAATCACTGCCGAAAAAATTTCTTAATTTCCTGCCCACTTCGGGCGGTAAACTGCCATTCGTAGTGCATGTCACAGTCTTCATTCGCAATTCGCAAATCATGCTTCCCCGCAGATACGGGGAATCGAGCCAAAGGCGTTACCCCAACCTTCTTGCCATCCAAATAGACCCTCCCCCAACAAGGTTCAGATCCGACCCAGAGAAGGCCGAAGGAGCGCTTCACTGCCTTTTGGGAAGCGCGCGACACCGTGCGTTTTACGGAAGTTTTTTGAAATTCAGGCAACCTCGTCGACCGAGTACGTCCTTGCTGGGGATCCCCTCCCTCTTCCCGCTTCAACTCAGTCCCACCCCAAGCTCGCACGTCCTCGTCCCCATCGCCGGAAGAACTCGTTTTCTCTTCCAAAACCCAATTCACCTTAGGGAAGGTAAAAGGGGCAGAAACTCGCACAGAAACCTCTGAATTCTGTACTGGCGACCTATCTAAAGCCCAGTCCCCCAAAAAGAGAAAGAGACCAACCATAACGAGTACAAACGAAAGACCAAAACGTGCACCAACGCCAAGAAACCGCGCTCTGACCGTCGGGCGTCCCGACTCACGAGAAGGCTCAAAAGACTCTGTCTGAGACACCGCCCCATGATTAGCGGGTCTACTGGTCTCATTACCTAAGAAGCCTTGAGTGGTTGTACTCCCTCCCACAGGGGTGGAATCCACCCCATCGGACCCAGAATCCCGAAGCAATGACTCAGTCAGGCCGACCATTTTCGACAGAACTTCCGTCCCTTTCTTAAAGGTCGGCGAATCCACAACTCCTATGGAAGCCTTAAACCACGCCTGTACAGTCTCCTGCGGGTTTAGATCATCATCCCACCTCGCGCGACGACAAATCTTCGATATTTCCTTCATATCCTCGAATCGGTCTGACGGATCAGGAGAAAGCATCCTCATCAAAAACTGACTGATCCAATCCGGAGTATCGGGCCTCAGAGCCTGCGGATCTCGAAGTTCGAAATTCCGAATGGTCTCCATCAAGCTGAATTCGCTGTGCCCAGTTCCATAATAGCGATGTCCCGTCCAGAGCTCCCATAACACCAATCCTGCAGAAAACTGGTCACTCCACACAGATGCTGGTTCTCCTCTAATTTGCTCTGGAGCAATATACGAAAGCTTGCCCTTAATCGTTCCGCAAACAGTTTTGGTGGTGCGAACCGCAGCCTTTGCAATGCCGAAATCCATCACCTTTAAGCTGCCCTGAGAACTCACCATCAAATTGTGGGGACTGATATCCCGGTGAACAACTTCTAGGGGCAGACCGCTCTTCGTGCATGCCTGGTGCACATAGCCAAGCCCATCGGCTAATTGCTCCGCTATAGCCAAAAACGGACTGCGCTCAATCAATTGTCCCGACGTGCTAAGACGTTGGAAAACAACGGATAAATCCAGACCATCCACATACTCCATCACCAAAAAGTAGGCCCCACCCTCAGTGCCAAACTCCTGAACCTTCACCAAATTTGGATGCTCTAACTCTGATGCGATGATGGCCTCATCAATGAACATTTGAACAAAATTTGAAGAGGCACAATATTGAGATAAAATTCGTTTGAGTACATACTCTTTCGCGAAACCCGCCGCCCCCTCCAAACGAACCAGAAAAACTTCGGCCATTCCTCCGGTACCCAGCTTCTTGACCACTCGATATTTGCCATAAGACAGCTCAGACATTGTGAAAAGGACTAACGCCTGACAAGGCTCCTGACTAGAGAGAAAGCTAACTTTTTTGGTTAGTTACCCTTTCAAAAGTACACTCTTCTTAGACGTTTTCGCACCCAATCGATTGAGTTGAGCAGGGCTGTGATTCGAAATAAGAACACGGGGCCGACCCTCTTCTCCATCCGTAGAATCCGCCTCTAAAGAAGAAACGTCTTGTCCTGAAGTATTCTCAGGCCCGGGTACCCCCTTAACCAAAGCTGAAAACTTCCGAGTAGGCTCTCCCTTTTGAGTCTGTTGCGCCGCGACCCGCCGTCTCTCAAGTTCGGCAATACGCTCGGGGTTCGTTCGGTTGAACCCTCGACACGAACCACTGATTCGAGCTTCAATTCGCCCAGAATTATTCTCAGCCATTCCTCGTAATCCTCCTGAATTATTGCCTCTTTATCGTTATACACCCATTACGGAGATCTGGCTACCAGGCTCAAGTGCTCGGCGAATGTGATTGCCCTTAGACGTGAACTAGAAAGTGTGGTAAGTCCAAGCTATGACGAATTCGCCCCCTACCAAAGAACTCATGTGGCTGATCGACACCAGTAAAAACCTGCTCTCCACCCGTGACATGGATCAGCTGGTCGTACTCATCGCCAATTCCTTTCAGACTCTCACGGGAGCAACTGACTCCACGGTGTTTCTCAGAGACCGCAAATCAGCCGAGCTGATCTGCAGGTTCGATGGCACGAAATCGGCGGCCAACCTACCCGCCCCCCGTTGGCTGGTCATGAGCGATTTGGAACGGCTCAACCACCGCCTCAAAACAGCCCCCAATAATGAATCAAGTATTCAGGATAAAAGATGTATTTATAGGGACGGCCGCTCAGGCATGGCTCCGATCACCGTTGATTCAGAAGTGCTCGGTATGGTCTGTATGCGGTTTTCCAATCACGGCGATAATCTTCCCTGTGATAGCTTCACACTCCTATCCTTGGTAGAACTCACCGCAGCAGCCGTAGAAAATGCCAAACTATACCACCATGCCAGCAACGATCCCCTCACCGGGCTCCCGAACAGCAGCTTTTTCGTTCTAGAACTCGCAAAGGTATTCAAAGAGTCTAAACCTGACTGGGAAGGCGGAATTATCTTACTTGACCTCGACTCCTTCAAACGCATCAACGAAAGCGGCGGCGCCGGCGGCGGCGATCAAGCACTCATCGACATAGGCGCGACGTTGCAAGACGTCTTGAGGACCGATGGGCTTGTGGCTCGATATGGCTCTGATAAATTCGGCATATTACTCGCCCCGGAAAATGAATTCCCCATGCACCTCAGGCTACGGGACGTGGCAGAAAGAGCGCGAGCGGCCATATCAGCCAAAACGTTCCACGAGATTTCCCTCTCAGCCTGCCTTGGCGGCATCATGTTCAATTCCAACTCTGCGGAATCACCGGCTGAATTGATTGCCATGGCAGACGACGCCCTCGGCCTCGCCCGTTCCAGAGGCAGGGGGGAAGTAGAGATTCATACCTAGTCGGTCTTGCATTGCGAAGACCACTACACCAAACCACCCGCGCCAAATTGCAATAAGAAAATCTTCGGCATCACCGAGTGAATCACCAACACACCTTCCCCATTGGCACGAACATTTTGGACCTCTATCAAAGAGGAATCTATATCCAAACACGCCGCAAAAAAACGTTTCAAAGGTCGATCCAACTCCCCCTTCAAACCTTGACTGTCCAGTTGCAGCAAAAGCGAATCTTCAGAAACCTTTAAAACACGCGACATCGGACCTACACTGGTCACATGAACGGTGACCCTCAGTCCATCGGAAACTGGCTCAAGCCATTTGGGATATTTTAGATGCAATGGATGCCGCTCGCCCCGCCCTCTAAACCGATTTGATCTTGGATTTTTCTGTCTGCCCCTTTGTACCTCTCCTGTGCGCTCTTTCAAAGAGAGCCAATTTCGCTTCAGCATCTTCTTCACGCTCTTCAGAAGCCTCCTCGTGATAAGCAACCAGCTTATCATATGATCTTATCACACCTTTAAGCTCTTCAAGGATCCTAACTCGCTGTTGTTTTAAGTCAGACAGATCCCCCAGCATTTCATTCACCCGCCGGTGGGCTCCATGAACTATCTTTTCGGCCTTGATTTCGGCCTCAGCAACGATTAGCTCAGCTTCCTTTGAAGCACGTTCCCTGGCTTGATCCATCGCACTTTGAGCCGTCAACAGAACCTCCTTTAAAGTAGATTCTTGTTCTCGTAACCGCTCAACCTCCTCAATCAAGGCCTGTTCTTCAATCTTGTGATCGTTGTTTTCCCGTACCAACTGACCCAACCGCTCACTGACCAAGGCGAGAAAGTTCTGAACCTCATCGCTATCATAGCCCCTAAAAGCATTTTTGAATCGCTGCTGCTGAACATCAAGTGGCGTCATCGTCATATTATTTATACCCCGGTCTTGAACCAAATAATGAAGAACCAACCCTAACGTGGGTAGCCCCACAGCGAATGGCTACCTCAAAATCTCCAGACATACCCATAGAAAGAAATTCAAGCTCACCATTCACGCTCCTAGCCTGCAACGAGTCCCGAAGTTTCGCAAGTTCTTGGAAATATTCTGCAGACGGACCACCGTTTGGAGGAATCGCCATCAAACCACAAATTCGAAGTTTGGAATACCCGCGCGCCGCAAGCATAAACTCCGCTAGGTATTCCGGACACAAACCTCCCTTCTGTTTCTCACCTCCGACATTGACCTGTACAAAACACTTGAGTTCCCTTGTAAGCAATCGCTTGTCAAAGGCCGCCAACAGCTCGACTCGGTCTAGAGAATGCAGATACTCAGCGAACCTCACGACATACTTCACTTTATTTGTTTGTAAGCGTCCAATAAAATGCCAACGAATATCGGAAAGTCCTTCGGAAGCCGCCATGGTAGCTTTATCCCGAAGCTCTTGAGCAACATTTTCACCAAAATCACGAAGACCCAAATCGTAGGCCTCTCGTATAAGTGAAAAGGGTTGGCCCTTGGAAACTGCCACCAGCGAAACCTCCGACCTTAAGCGATCCGCCATATGACAGGCCCTAGATATACCAGCTTCGACTCGACTTATATTTTCTGAAAGTCCCATTGCACCCGCTCTAAATAACAAAATCGATCACTCGAAGCGACTCTTCCACCGGCAAACCGATCACATTTGAATAGGACCCTTCGACAGTCTTAACCAGACATCCACCCGCCCCTTGAATACCATAAGCACCTGCTTTATCAAGGCTTTCCCCCGCCTCAACATAGGTTTCCAACTCATGGTCCTCAAGCTCCCTAAAAGTGACAGAAGAACATACCGCAGTAGTCTGAATAGGGCCTAAGCCATGGCTCACCGCAACCCCAGTCCAAACTGAATGAGTACGGCCGGCAAGCAACCTAAGCATCCGGACCGCTTCAAGGGAATCCGTTGGCTTTCCGAGAACTTCGTCGTCACAACAGACAATTGTATCCGCCGCGAGATAGCATCCCCGTGTATCTCGAGAGGCCTCAAGTTTCTGACGGGCTAAAGTAATCACCGCCTGCTCCGGATGACCGCCGGGCCAAACTTCTTCAAGCATCGGCACAACAACTTCTACCTGAAAGCCGCAAAGTTCCAAAAGCATGCGCCGGCGTGGAGAACCCGATGCTAGATAAAGTGTACCTCGTCCCATAAGAACTCAGTAATAATTTATTTAAAGAAAAACAACTCTGGATCTTGAGGTATACCATCTAAACGGACTTCGTAATGTAAATGGGGACCGGTAGACCGCCCAGTATTCCCAACCATCCCAATCACTCCGCCGCGTTTAATCTTTTGCCCCACAGTAACGCCGTAGCTGCTTAAATGACTATAGTGGGTCTGAAATCCAAAACCATGATCCACCACCAAGGTTTTACCGTAGCCACCACGACTTCCGACAAAAATAACCGTCCCATCACCCGATGCCACCACCCGCGCGCCATGGGCAGCTGCAATATCAACCCCCTTGTGCATGACTTTTTCATTGGTATAGGGATCAACCCTTTTACCAAAACGACTGGTGCGCAAGCGAGAAACAACAGGTCGCACGGAGGGAAGATGGGTCAACTGCCTAAAATCGGGTCTAAAATAGCCATAAAGCTGTCTCAAACTACGCTCTTGTTCCGTTGCCTCACGCTGCACACGCTCAGCCTTATTTTCAATCAAGCCTTGCGCAAGCTTTGAGTCTAGGAGCTCATCCTCAAAATCAATGCGCTCACCCGGCACATAGAGGACCTCGCGTAAGCTCGCTTCCCCTTGTTCCTCGGTAATGGGACCAATAGCGAGCCTTCGGCTAGGGTCATTTAGCCTGGTGATTGTCCTCAACTTCGCTGCAAAAGATTCAATTTTCCCTAGGTTTTTCTCAATCAAATTCAACTCTTCATCAAGCGCTCGAAGCTTGGTCTCCAAAACAAAATTATCTTCCTTCAGTACACTGTTCTGAGAGACTTGATCTTGCATATAGAGATAGTGAACCGTCCCAAAAGTGAGCCCAGAGAGAGCCAATGCCCCTATAAATGCACCTCGAATCAACCAGTTATAGGATAACTGAACACGCCGAACCTTGGCGGAATTCTCAGGTACAATTAGAATAGTAAAACGTTTCTTCGGCACGGGTCCCCCACTAACACTTAATAATAGCAGCGTCTATAGGGCAAGCGCAATGCTCACACCCCCGAGCAAGCAACGTGCGCGATAATCACCGTAATATTGTCATTACCGCCATTGGCCAGAGCCTTGTCCACCAATATTTCACATGCCTTCTGTGGCTCATTGGCCTTCATCTCATGGGCCAACTCCAAATCTTCAACCAGATTAGACAACCCATCAGAACACCACAGATACTGATCACCCTCCCTGACCTCCAAGCTCAAGGTATCGGCACAAACAGTATCTTCAAACCCAACAGAACGAGTAACAATACTTCGGTAGCGGCTCGGCGCCTCGTCCACCGTGCGAATTTGACCAGATCGAATCATCTCTTGAACCATGGCGTGGTCTTCTGTTAGCTGGGAAATTTCCCCAGCTCTCAATCGATAAAGCCTCGAATCCCCCACATGGCCGACGTACAGTCGCTTCTTATAAAAAAGCCCATAACTAAGTGTCGTGCCCATTCCTTTTAGGGATGGTTCCTTCAATGACCGGCTAAAAACCAATTGATTGACCTCACTGACGACTTCTCCCATCAGTAGCAACCACGCCGTCTCATCCCCTTCTTCAACCTCTAAGTCACCCAAGCGCCATTCAAAAAACTCTCGCAGGCCTTGAACCGTCGTTAAAGAAGCCTCTTTGCCCCCCGCATGACCGCCCATTCCATCTGCGACCCCGAGAAGACCTAATTCAGGCACGACGATATAAGAGTCCTCATTGCCGTGTCGTCGCAGTCCAACATCGGTCCGACAACCGAACTCTATTTCCCAACCAAAACGATGAGCCATTCACGTCACCTAATTCACTCGGTCTAATGATTAGTCAAACTATGGAGCGTCAACAAAGAGTCTAGTCGCCTACCCAACTCTTGTCCATGGTTGGTATTGCTTAGAACCACGAATACAATTATTTGGGCCCCATGATTAACCTTAATGGAAAACATGCCTTAATTTTTGGCGTCGCTAGTGAAGAATCGATCGCATGGGCAATCGCGAAACAATTAAGCAACGCTGGGGCAACAATATCCCTCGGCTATCAACAGCGCTTTAAGAGCCGAGTCATGCAATTGGTCAAAAAGGGAGAAGTTCCCGTGGAATACTGGGAGCGCTGCGACGTTACCAATCCTGATGAAGTCGCATCTTTCTTCGAAGGCTATCCGGGAAAAGTCGACATCCTCGTACACTCAATCGCCTACGCCAACCCGGAGACATTTAGCCAAAAAATTAGTGAAGTATCCCAAGAGCATTTCTCCGAAGCCTTGGTCACCTCGGCTTTCTCCTTATTGCCCTTGGTTCACGCCGCACGCTCCAAAATGCCAGCGGGATCTTCGGTGATGACCCTAAGCTACCTTGGTGGGCAGCGGGTGGTCGCGAATTACAAATTAATGGGCGTGGCGAAAGCAGCACTCGAAGCCTCAGTACGAGAACTGGCGTCTGATGTGGGCCCCGAGGGGATCCGGGTCAATGCCATTAGCGCTGGTCCGATCAAGACCTTAGCTGCGTCACAAATTCGAAGCTTTAACGAAATGTTGGCCGTCTATGAGCGAGTCACGCCCTTGAGAACCAGCATTACTCAGGGCGACGTGGCCAATCTGGCCACCTTCCTCGCATCAGAACTCTCAAGAAATATATCCGGTCAGACCCTCTTCGTCGATGCCGGATACTCCAGCTTAGCCATGGCCGAACTCCCCCGATAATCCTCAAGCCCGAGCCGACCGGGCCAGCATTTCTTTGGCAACCGATTTCGTATTTTCCGTTAGACTGGCCCCATCGATCATTCGAGCGATCTCCAAGGCGCGTTCGTCGGCACTGATATCCGTAACAGAACTTCTCGTGCGCCCTTTCGTAACCTCCTTCTGTACCAAAAGATGATGATCGGCGCACACTGCGATCGGTGCTAAATGCGTGATCGCGAGGGCTTGATGGCCTTTGGCTACTGAACAAATCTTTTTACCTATACTTGCAGCAGCTTTCCCGCCTAGCCCGCTATCCACCTCATCAAAAACATAAAGGGAAACGAGATCCTGAGACCATAGCACCCGTTTAAGGGCCAACATCACCCGAGAAAGCTCACCACCACTCGCTATTTTCGCCAGGGAACGAAGACTTTCCCCTGGATTAGCACTCCATAGAAACTCCACTTCATCCCAGCCTAGAGGACCAAACCCGGGACTGCTCCCCGCGCCACCTCCCCGCACTTGAACCATCGGATGGAAATCGGCCTTAGCCAATTCCATATCCTTTAGCTCGGTGCCCATTTTTTTACCCAAAGCGACTCCCGCTTTGGCCCGAGCGTTACTCAGAGCCTTAGCCAGTGTCTCTAAGCGTTCTTCGTGCTCAGCGATTTCCTCTAATAGGTTTTCCAGCCCCTCTTCTGATGCATCAAGTACACTGAGTTCCTCCATAATCTTGTTCTGCTTCTCTAATACCGCATCCAAAGTTCCCCCAAATTTTCGACACAGTCCATTAAGGGCACTGAGACGGTCATCAACCTCCGTCAAACGGTTCGGGTCCACCCAGACCTTCGTCCCGTAACTCCCCAATTCTCTCGATACATCTTCGATCTCTGCTTGAACTCCAGCAAGCCGTTCCAACAAAGGACTCGTTCGAACATCCACTGACGCGATCTTTTCAACCGATTGCAAAGACTCTGCCAACAAATCATAAACCGCCGATTCACCCCCATAGAGAATGTGCTCCGCGCGCTGGGCCGCCTCCCTCAACTCCTCAGCATTCTGCAAACGTAGGTGCTCAGCTTCCAACGCCTCCAACTCTCCCCGATCTGGAGCAACCCGCTCTATCTCCTCGAGTTGGAATCGCAGAAAATCAATTCGTTCAAGAGCTTCACTCTCCACTGATTGCAACTTACGCAATCGCTCAACCAGGCATCTCCAGCGCCCGTAAACATCTCCGTAAGACGACCGTAAATCACCAAATTGACCATACTGGTCGAGAATCTCAATGTGATAATCCACATTCAAGAGACCCTGTTGCTCATGTTGACCGCTTATTTCGACCAACCCTTTGACGAGTTCCCCAAGGGTCGCCACCGTGGAAAGGTGTCCGTTGATGGAAACCTTGGACCGACCTTTTCGTCCAACAACCCGAGAAACCAAAAGACAGGTGGTATCATCTCCATCGAGCCCACGCTCCGTAATCCTTTCCTGCACAAGCGTATGGTGACGAATGTCAAAGAGTGCCTCAACCGTTGCAGATTTTGCTCCCGTTCGGACTACGTCCGTATTCGCACGCCCACCCAAAGCCAACACCAAGGCATCCACAAGAATAGATTTGCCTGCTCCCGTTTCTCCAGTAATGACAGTAAAGCCTTCAGAAAAATCCAATTCCGCTTTTTCAATTATCGCAAAATCTCGAATTTTAAGCGTTAATAACACCGTTGCACTCCAACCCTTTGATTCTTCAAATCCATGTACTCACAATGCAGCCCAATCTAAGACCTTCCAGCCCCGCTGCAATGCAATTCGTTTCAATTGCCTATCCGGGTTCACCGTAATAGGCTCCCCGCAGGCTTCTAACATAGGTAGATCTGTACTGGAATCCGTATAAAAAAGGGTCTCCGGAATCGATTCGCCCGTACCCACCAAATATTCCTCAGCCTTCAATACCTTACCCTCGCCAAAACAGAGAGGGCCATCAACTTCCCCCGTAAACACCCCACCATCATCAACCCGCAAATCCGTGCCCACACACCCGTGAAGTTTCAGCACCCTAGAAACATGCTCCCCCAGCATCCGTGTGGAACTCGTCAAAAGGACCACCTTATCACCTTGCGCACAATGGAACTGGACCATTTGCACCGCTTTTTCCCGCAACCGAGGTACCACCCATTTGTCAAAGAATGCCTCCGTGCGCCATACGAAATTCGATGAATCCTGCCCCTTGAGGCCTAGAATCGCCTTTTCTAAAGCCGGGCGAATGTCTGAACCAATCAACTTGTATTTGGCAAGATAGTAGCCGGCCAAAAGCATTTGTTGGAACGGCAACCGTCCCCCAAAAAACTCATAGGAAGCCCACAAACACCCAGAATTTCCCTCAAGGATAGTGCCATCAAGGTCCATGAATACCGTCGCCATAATTGACATATATCCCGGTCACAAGAAATGGGAAGGGCTTCGATCCTAGGAGCGCTCTTTTTAATGGACTTGAGCCATGATAGAGCATTATTTGACTAACCACCCATGCTCGACCTATTTTCAGTGGTATCGCCCACGACCTTCGCACTTCTAGGCATCACGGGTCTCGTTGCGGGATTCATCAACACCGTCGCCGGTGGTGGCTCACTGCTTACCATGCCCGCGATGATCTTTTTGGGGATCCCGCCCACCAGTGCCAACGGCTCCTTAAGGCCCGCGATTTTATTTCAAAATATCATTGCCTGCTGGAAATATAGGCAAGAAGGGCTCATACCATGGCGACAGGTCGGACCTATGCTCCCCCCCGTCCTAGTGGGAACAGCCCTCGGCGCAGGAATCACCGCACAAATCTCAAACGAAAACACAAAGCTCATTTTGGGAGCTTCCCTGATCATCTCTCTCTCTTTTATCCTGCTTCCCGCTCGGCCCATCACGCAATCCAAACCTGAAAACAGCACCTGGCGGCGGGTGGGAAAACCATTGACCCTTTTGACTGTCGGCCTTTACGGAGGTGCAATCCAAGCCGGCGTGGGTTACCTTATTCTCGGCACACTCAAGAGACTCTTCAACCTACCACTCCGCGAAGCCAATATTATCAAAGTCGTGTTGGTCCTCGTCTACACCCCTTTGGCCATCATTTTTTTTGCCAAAGAGGGTCAAATCGTTCTCTGGGCAAGTGTGACCCTAGCCCTAAGTCAAGGCATTGGCGCATGGCTCGGCGCAACCTTTAATTTAAAAGGATCAGAAAGATGGCTTCGTGGGCTCGTTGCCACATTCATCGTTTTCTCGATCTTAAAAATCTTGTTTTTCTAGAACCTTCACACCGGAAATTACTTCTTTTGGGCCCACTGCCACGGCGCCTTGAATGGCGGATGGGTACTCAATATGTAGTCCACCCTTCGATTGAGATCCGAAGCCACCTCATCCGCTGTCAAGACCAACGGACTTCCCTCGCCAAAACCCGCAAACGCGACCCCGATCCGGACCCCAGACTCTACAAAATACGCCGCAATACGCCGTGCCCGCTTGCGGGACAGCTCTAAATTTGCACTCGCCGTACCCACCAAATCCGTATGCCCCGCAATGTACAACACCACCGGCACTTCATCGGGGATCCCCTTCCGTACTTTCACAATCGTCGCCACGGATGCCCTAAGCTTCTCCACCTCCCCTGCCGGAATTTCCCATTGCCCAAAAGGAAAGAGAACTTCCTCATGCGGCACATCAAAAAACCAAGTTTTTAGCTCGAACCAAGCGGTCTGCCCATGGCTATCCACACAATCAAAACGCATCTCCTTGACCCCCTCCACCGGGGCCCAGCTCAGTCGCCCATTCATACCTTCCCGTGCAAGGGCAAACTCTAACTTTCCACTCACTTGCCCCGACTTTCCCAAGCCTTGATAGGAACATTTTGAAGGAGCATTGGAATATGAAAAGTCAGCCCACCCATCCACAAGCGAAACACGGTCACCTTTCAAATCAATCTGGAAACGAGGCATCAATGCTGCCACAAATGTCGTCGTTGTTTCCAAAGGTAAACCGGCCGTAGTCATTGCCTTTACCACTCCACTCCATGACATCTCCCCCGGGCCTTGCTTCAGCGGAACATCCAAAACCTTCCCCACAGACAATGATTTGAAGTTTCGATGAACGACCGTGCCACCCGCACTCCTTAACCAGACCTCCAAGGTCTTTAACCCCTCGTTAATCTTCAAAACGAACCTTGGCACCGAGCCATCCATGACAGCGCCACTATGAACTTCAAACTCGACGGCCCCCTCCCGTGCATCCGCCACCGGCATCGCAGGCAACACGCCAATACCAAGCACAAAGACAACGATGACTCTAAACTTCAAGACCTATTCCTCCGCGTCCTAAAAGACCCTTCTAGGGCGCCATTGAGCCCACCGGCGTGCCACAAGTCAAGACCTGAGCTCAAAGCTATTGCTAACCGCCAAGGAAATGTTGTAGCTGCCTCCCTCCATGGGGACTTCACCACTGAACTCGCGGCTCGCCAGAGCTGTCATTGTCGCATTCGTTGCAACAATCCTATGCTCGGGCTGCAAAAGTCAGTCCCCAGAACTCGTTGGCAAGAAAATATTGAGAATGCCGCTCAGTGCAAAAGTGGGAACACTGGACCCCATTCAAGGCAGTAGCTCTTATGCCAACTGGGCCATGGCCCCTGTCTACGAACCACTCCTCCAATACAACTACATTAAACGACCCTTGGAACTAGAACCCAACCTATTGACGAAAATGCCCGATGTCAGCCCAAACGGCCTCGTCTACACATTCGAACTCAAACCAAACATTCTATTCCATAGAGACCCGTGTTTTCAAAAAGAAAACAAAGACCATTCCAACACCCGAGAACTCACCACCGACGACGTGTTCTACTCCCTTAAGCGCATGGCCAATAGGACATTACGGCCCCAGGGCTGGTGGGTGTTTAATGGAAGAATTAAGGGATTCGATGCATTCAAAGAAGCTCAAAATGCCAATGCCGACGGATTCAATTATGCAGCAAAGGTATCTGGCTTCGAAAAAATAAGTAAGTATCAATTCAGGATTCATCTAACCAAACCATACCCCCAATTTCTTTTTGTGTTGGCCATGAACTATACATCGGTCGTCGCCAAAGAAGCGGTTGAGTATTATGGTGATCAGTTCCCTAAACACCCCATAGGCACAGGGCCCTTTACTCTAAAAACCTGGAAGCGGGGCTCCAAACTCGAATTCGTGAGAAACCCTGACTATCGCCAAGAGTTTTTCCCAAAAAAATCACTTATAACAGAAAACGATCAACACCTAAAACTGAGTGAATACGCAGACAAACAAATCCCATTTTTAGATGGAATCATCATGGAAGTATACGAACAAGTCCAACCAGCCTGGCTAAAATGGCGTGTTCAGGACCTTGACTTTGTAAGAGTTCCTGCTGAATTCCATGACGCCATTTTCAATAAATCGAATCGCCTCAGGCAAAAATTCAAGTCCGAAGGCGTCGAGCAATTCAATCTGCCACTCCTAGACTTCATCTACCGCGGGTTCAATATGAAGCACCCCATAACAGGCGGCGAACAAGGCAAGAAAATAAGGCAAGCCATTTCCCTCGCCATGGACACAGAAGAGTTCAACGACCGCTTCTACAACAATACCTGTATCCTCTATGACGGCCCAATCCCCCCTGGCTTGGACGGGTTTGAACCAGGGGTCATCTCACCCTACCGGGGCCCGAATCTTTCCAAAGCCCGGGAACTCCTAAAGCAAGCAGGTTACGAACACGGCCAGAAAGGAGGCAAACCCCTGGAAGTCTTTTTTGAAACCACCATCGGCGGTCAAAACCAAATGCAAGCCGAAGTATTCACCCGACAACTCAAGCGAATCGGCATCGACCTAAAACCAAACTTCAATAGTTTTCCTGAGCTACTAGACAAACTCCATAAGAACAAAGCTCAAATGTTTGGATTGGCGTGGGGCTCTGATTACCCCGACGCCGAAAATAACTTGGCACTATTCTACGGCCCCAATGCTGCCGGTGGGATGAACCATTTCAATTATAGCAACCCAGAATACGACCAACTCTACGAGCGCATCAGCACCATGCAACCAAGTCCCGCCCGGACTGTGCTCTACAAACAAATGCGCGATCTCATCATCGAGCAACGCCCAGCCATTGCCAGTATGGCCCGCACCCGGTTCTACGTATGGAACGGAAATCTCAAAGCCTTTAAACCCAGTGAAACATGGTACACCTGGATCAAATTTCTTGACGTCGACAGGTTGAAACCATGATCGCATACATCATTCGAAAACTTCTCGAGGGTATTCCCACAGTATTCGGAGTCACCATAGTAACCTTTCTGCTCTTCAATGTTTTCGGCGGGAATCCTGTCCTACAATTTTTGGGGAAAAGTGCAACCAATGCCGAAATTGCAGCCATGGAGGCTCAATATGGCTTCGACCGGCCCCTGGCCCATCAATATGTCGATTATTTAGGAGAAGTCATCACCTTCGATTTTGGCAAATCATTTGTAACCAAGGAGAAGGTCTTAGAGATGATTAAAGAGCGGGCCATCCCCTCACTCGCGCTGACCATACCCGCACTTCTTGCCACCAGCCTGCTCTCAGTGTGCATTGCCCTAATCGCTGCATTCTACCGAGGGCAAAGAACCGACAAGATCCTCATGTTCTTCGCCGTCTTAGGTATGAGTGTCAGCTTCCTGGTTTACATCGTTGTGGGGCAATATATCCTGGCCTTCCGGTTTCCTGTTTTTCAAATACACGGTTACCTCCCAGGCCCACAACAATGGCAATACCTCATACTTCCAATGCTCATTATGCTGATCGTGGGGATGGGGTACGACACTCGGTTTTATCGGTCGATCATGGTCGAGGAAACCGGCAAGGACTACGTTCGTACCGCTTTCGCCAAGGGCGTGAGCCGGCCGCGAGCACTCTTTGTCCATGTGGCCCGAAATGCCATGGTTCAAATCGTGACCCGAATCATGATATCTGTCCCCTTCCTCGTTACAGGTTCATTGCTACTGGAATCCTTTTTTGGCATACCTGGCATGGGGAGCATGCTTCTTGACGCTCTCAACGCTTCAGACTTCCCGGTCATCAAAGCCTATACCGTCATGATTTCAATTCTATTTGTCGTATCGAATCTTTTAACCGATGTGCTCTACGCCATCGTCGACCCCCGTGTCCGGCTAGGGTAACACCCATGAATTTGATTAGTTTCGCACTCATCGCGGGAATATTCACACTCGCATTAACAACCATTACCCGTTCACCTCGTGCCTGGAGAAAGCTAAAAAAGGACCGTTCCGCCCTGTTTTCCGGGGCCGTTATTGTGGTTTATGCCCTCGCAGCCATTACAGTTTCAGGGGGCATTATCGCCACTGAAACTGATATCCAGGTGGGAGAAAAATTCCTCGCTCCCTGCGCTCAACACCTTCTGGGAACAGACCGCCTTGGCCGCGATATTTTCACGCGCGTGGTATACGCCAATAAAATTGCCTTTATGGTAGGCATCGTATCAGCCACCGCAGCCGTCATCATTGGTACGATTCTCGGTGGACTCGCTGGGTATTTTGGAGGCTGGGTAGACAGTGTCATCGTCTGGTTCTATTCAACCATCCAGTCCATACCCTATTTATTATTGCTCATCGCCCTCACCTGGATTGCGGGAAAAGGAATCAACGGACTCTATGTTGCATTTTGCGCCACTTATTGGGTTGGGCCGTGTCGTCTTATCCGGGGAGAAGTGTTAAAGCTTCGCAATGCTGAATACATACAATCAGCACATGCAATGGGCATGGGGAATTTGAGAATATTATTCCGACATATCATTCCCAATACACTCCACATCAGCCTCGTTAACTTCGCATTGCTCTTTATCGGCGCCATTAAATCCGAAGTAATCCTCTCCTACCTGGGATTAGGTGTCCAAGGAGAACCAAGTTGGGGCACGATGATCGACCAGGCACGCGCAGAGTTAATCAATGGCTTCTACTGGCAAATAGGCGGCGCGACGGTGGCAATGTTTGGTTTGGTACTCGCATTCAACATATTCACCGACGCCCTTCAAGACGCATTTGACCCGAAAGCCCAAAAGCCCTAGCGCAAATCATCGATATCGATACAATTAAGCGCCTTAGGTATCTCAGCGCCACTCTCCCGAGCATGCTCGCGCAGGGCATAGACAACATTCCCTAAGACTATCTCAGTTGTCTCAATTTGCCTAACTTCTCGATTACCAAAGGGTTCGATTTCCAAATCCAACTCGTCACTCAGGTCGAAAAGACCGACTGGATCGTGCAACTTCAACTTATCCTGACCTAAAATCATCACAATCCCTCCTACCGCGAGTATACTCCTAGAAACACCAGAAGTATGCCGAATTACTTCCTCTCAGGATCTTAAAAAAACCCCAGACATTCTCTAATAAAATTGGTAAGTTATAGTAAAAGCCCACACCGGATTTCGTGTTAAAAGTAGACAAACTCAGCTCTTTTCCATACATCTTCCCACACAAGCCGCGCCGGTGGCCACTCAAAATCACCGGAAATACCCACGTGAAGCAACCAGGGTAGGAGTTAGAAGCATGTCGAGACCTTACCGAATTTGTTTTGTTTGCTTGGGTAATATCTGTAGGTCTCCCACCGCCGAGGGCGTGATGCTTCACCAATTGAAAGCGGAGCCCACACTTCGAATGGAAGTGGACAGTGCGGGAACCGGCGCCTGGCATGCAGGGGAAACCGCCGATTCACGTGCTCAGAGTACCGCCAGAAAAAGACAAATTACGCTCCCCAGTCGCGCCCGACAATTTAAGGCCCGTGATTTCGAAACCTTCGATCTCATTTTGGCCATGGACCAAGAAAACCTCAAGCAATTACAAATTCTTGCAAAAAACGAAAAACAACGGTCAAAACTCCGATTATTCAGAGACTTCGATTCCACCATTCAAGGAGCAGGCGATGTGCCAGATCCCTACTACGGTGGAGAAAACGGATTTGAAGAGGTCTTCGATATGTGTGAGAGAACCTGCCGATCCCTCATTCGATATATTAAAAAAGAACATTTGCAATGACCTGTTCTCAATCGAACAAAGAAATCCATTCAGAGATCGAAAAGATATTAGACACCAAGATACTCGCATCGTTTCGCGTTTCGGGGGGGGATATCAACGAAACATATCGTCTCAAACTTTCACAGGGAACGGTTTTCCTGAAGACAAACACACGTGCCCCCAAGGATCTCTTTCAGGCCGAAGCCAAGGGACTTAAATGGCTAAGTGAGACAAAAGCCATCCGTGTGCCAAAGGTTCTAGGTGTGTCGTCTCCCCAAAGCCCAATCCCCTTCCTGATCTTAGAAGAACTCGAATTCACCCCACCGACGGAAAAATTTGGTATCCAATTGGGACGGGCTCTAGCCAACCAGCACAGGCTAACCTCCGCCCGTTGTGGGCTCGACCACAACAACTATATCGGCACACTTCCTCAAATGAACACGCCGCACCCCAATTGGCTTACCTTCTACAGAGAATACAGATTATTGCCACAAATCACGGCGGCCGTGCGAGCAAATCGAATTAATTCAAAGCTTGAGAAAGACCTCAAAAGCTTACTTAATCGCTTGGGGGACCACATTCCAACAGCCCCTCCCCTATCACGACTCCACGGAGATTTGTGGTCAGGAAACTACGCCTGTATCTCAAGGGATACGCCAGTCATTTTCGACCCCGCCGCTTATGCGGGTGACCGCGAAATAGATATAGCCATGATGATCCTCTTTGGCCACATACCATCACAAACCCTAGCTGCCTACAACCAATCCTGGCCGCTTCCGAAAGGATGGCAGGAGCGAGTGAAACTTTATCAGCTCTATCCGCTTCTCGTCCATGTCAATCTTTTTGGGGACTCATACGCCAACTCGGTTTCCGAGAGTATTCGCCCTTATATCTAGAGCGGAGAGGCGCCCTTTAGAGACTCGGCCACTTCAAAGCTGAGCACTTCCCAAAACCGGTCAAACGCTTCTTCCTCAAGCATCAGAAGCGATTCAAATTGGGATTGAGCAATACCCCCTAACTGAAGCAATTCTTTTTTCATCGCAACCAAATGCTGCTCTTCCTCCTTCAGTAGACTTGCAATCGGCGTCCCTTTCCCGAACACCTCTTTCTGTACCAAAAGAAGATCACCATAAAAAGCCAGAGCCCTATTCTCTATTAAATAACTGGTACACAGATAACGGAGGAAGGAGTCAGATTTTTTCTCAACACCCTTTATATTTTGGTTCACCCATTCTTCAGAATAACGGTCGATGGTTTGAAAATAACTTTCCGCAGCAACCTTTGCCAGGGTATTGGAATCGGTAAAGCCCTCTGCTAATTCCGCGCCCCCAAAATCTGTAGCCATTCGCTTTAGTAGCTTCGCGTGTCTAATTTCCTCCTCAGCATGGCCCATAACTTGAAGAGAAAATCCACTCGCGTCTAAGGATTTGATGATTTTTCGAACCCCGATGTATTCAAGGAAACTCGCCATATTCAAAAGCTTGCCGTGCAAGTAACCATGGGGAACACTTTCCCGAAACCTCTGAATATAAATTGACTCTGTCGTTGCGCACATCGTTTTCTCATTCCACCCTTCAAGCTCCCTTTACGACTAAAACGAATAACGCACAAGACACTCGACAGATTTACCGTGTCTCGTTATCTGGTCGAATATGGATATTGACCTCCTCATTCACCAACTCGAAGCCGCCCCGCGTTTCTATAAAAACGAATCCGTCATAAAACTGATGAGCCTAATCAGAGAATTTCGCCACACTTGCCTTAGCAGAGATCATTTCAGCCCAGGGCACCTCACGGCCAGCGCATTCGTAGCCAGTCCCGACCGAAAAAGCGTCCTCCTCATTCACCATCGTAAACTTCGAAAGTGGCTGCAACCCGGAGGCCATCTTGAGGCCTATGATTCTGGGCCCTTAGATGCTGCTCGAAGAGAACTCGAAGAAGAAACAGGGCTCGGAGACTTGGACGTTTATCCCTTGGATACAATCCCTTTCGACATCGATATTCATAAAATCCCAGGTTCTCAGAAGACGCCACCCCATCTTCATTTTGATCTTAGATTCGCTTTTCAACTGGCACCCACCGCAAAATCAGGCGGACTCTCTGGTGACGAAATGGCCGTTTGGGCCCCTATTTCCAACCTTCAGAGCTTTGAAACCGATACTTCGGTCATCCGCTCAACCTCCCTGCTCCTAGGGAATTACCCGGTAAGATCAGCAGAACCCTGGTTGCTTTAAACGCAGTCGTTGTTATGGCGTATAAACGATGATCCATAAGACAACCTTAATGGTAAATGACGATCTATCGGTCGTCACCCTCCAGCGTGCGCTGCTGAAACAGCTTGGTTACCGAGATGTGGTTACAGCGAATGAGGGTTTTGAGGTCCTGTATTTCATGCCTGAAATACAGCCTGACGCGGAGTTTTTCACATTTAAATACCCGGCCTCGACGGCTGGTTGATTTGCGAAATTATCCACAAGGTAGACCACTGAAAAAACATCCCCATCATTGTTCAATGTGCATTGTTCGGCACCGATAATATACCTAAAGGCCTCAGTTTTGGCGCAAAAACTTACCGAGAAACCCGTTTACACAGGGCGGGGGCTCATCTTCGCGAAGCCTTAAGCCTATCAAATCAATTGGCGGGTCAAAAATGGGATTATGTTGGAATCATTCCATTGAAGAGGAGTGGCGCAACTCGAAGTCTGAGTGGGCTTGGATAGAGCTTCGCAGAACTTGCCGCCCAAAGGCCTTTGCATTGTCGGTACCGAGAAAGTCATAAGCGACAATGAAATCAATAAATCCGTCGAGCAAATCATGAAGATGCTCGCGGCGACCGCCCTCTGTCACTGGCCACCAACCGATCCAGTCCCGCCCGGAACCCCGAAAACCATGACAAATAGTAAACTTCGATACCACGCGGAAGCGGAATTTAAGTATGTTGTCAAAATCGAAACCGGGCACTGGCAGTTCCCTATCGCCGTAACGACCTGCCCCTCAAGGATCTCATCCCCCCAGATTTTCGCCGAAAAAAATCAAGACAGTTCTGTAACCCCGACCACCCAACTTAGCTTAGGTGGGAGCTTTTTGCGCGACTACATAGCGTTGATAAGTCCTCGCTGGCGTGCACAATACCCTCCCAATCCTTACGTTCCTTTAGCATATGCTCCAAATGCCTCGCGGCATCCGTGATGGAAGGATAACCGTAGCTACCTGCAGAACCCGCAAGCTGATGGGAGGTTCGCTGCAACGAATCCCAGTCACTCGCTTCCACTGCCTGACTAATTTGAGAAAGTCGGTCATTGAGACTTTCAATGAAAATATCGACCAACTCACGCATTTCTGAGTCGCCGGAAAACTCACTTAAGAGAGGTTCAAAATCTCCTGCCCCTGCAAGTTCACCAAAACGAGAGCCATCGTCCGGGGCTCCATTCCTCTTCTTGGGCATTCCACCCTGACCAGGTCCCTCACCATTATCAGACGCTAAGCTTAGCGACACCGAGGCTTGCTCCAAGACGGACTCGGCCGAGATGCAACGCGGCTCCCCGCTTGCCAACAAAAATTGTTCAACGAGTCCCAATAGCTCACTAACCCGGATCGGTTTGGCGGTATAGTCATCACAACCAGCCTGTATACACTTCTCCCTATCCCCTGCCATCGCATGAGCGGTGAGTGCCACAACTGCCCCCTTGTATCCTAATGAACGTAGCTTGGTGGTTGCCGTGTACCCGTCCATTTCAGGCATTTGCATGTCCATCAAAATAACATGAAAAGGTTCCTTTGCTTCCCAATGTTGCATCGCATGTTCCACCGCTAGCCGACCATTTTCAGCAATGGTAACCTGGGCCCCCGCTTGTTTCAAGCGAAATGAAATCAGCCGCTGATTATCAATACCATCCTCGGCTAAAAGCACCTTAGCGCCTCGGATATCCACCGTAGAGCTCTCTTCCTGGCCCACGGAAGAGACAACGAGCATCGCCTCCTTAGGATTATCAATATACCCCACGCTTCCGAGAGGCCCAGGATCGATGGTTAGCGAAAAGACACTCCCCAGCCCCGGCACACTTTGAACTTCAATATTTCCACCTAATAATGCAGCCAGGCTTTTTGTAATGGCCAATCCAAGTCCTGTGCCACCAAATTCACGGGTCGTCGAAGTATCCGCCTGCTCAAAAGGTTGAAAAATCTTATCGACCTGATGAGGCGACATGCCAATCCCCGTATCCTTGACCTGAAACCGTATCAGGGCCTTAGCCCCAGAACGTATCACGCCTACAATAATTTCTACCTTACCTTTTTCCGTAAACTTAATCGCGTTACCTACCAAGTTCACCAGCATCTGCCGCAGGCGTGTCGGATCTGTCTGAATCGTTTTAGGAATTGACCCTTCATAGTCAACGTCAAATTCCAGTTCCTTTTCTCCCGCTTTATGCTGCATCAACGAACGCACATCAGCGAGCAATTGGACCAAATTGACAGGCAAGACCTCCGTCGTCATCTTCCCTGCCTCAATCTTGCTGATATCGAGAATATCGTTGACAATATTCAGGAGGTGTTCACCATTGCGCCTCACCGTCTGAATACACGAGATCCTATCACTGATCGATTGCCTCGGGTTCAAAAGTAAATCGGAAAATCCAAGTATAGCGGTCATCGGTGTTCGGATCTCATGGCTCATATTTGCCAAAAAATCTGTTTTCGCCTTATCCGCCATTTCAGCCCTTTCTTTAGCTTCTGCAATTTCGGCGGTCCTTTTTGCAACCCTCTCCTCCAATTCATCTTGTGCCCGAAGAAGTTCGTGATTTCGAGTACCGATTTCCCACAGCATATCATTAAAGGCATCCGTCAATACCCCAATTTCATCATCGTTGCCTCCATCCACAATGATTGAGAAATCTTGATTATCCGAAACTGTTTTCGCTGCACTTGCTAGGCGGTCGATGGGATCTGTAATATTGCGCTGCATCCTTCCAGATAAAAAAAACGAAATAAAAGAGGCCACAATTAAAACACCAAACGTTATAAATACATGCTGTCTCAAACGTACCCACATCCCCAACGTATGCGCCTTAATCACCACTGAGCCGATGACTGAGCCAACGGCGGAAATAGGGTCACCCACCACTATTGGCTGTTGTAAAATGAGATAATTTCCTTCAAATTCACGCTGCGCGAGAGCTGAATGGTCCGGTCCCCGCCAAAACACACCTTCTTCTCTCTCGAAACGCGCCAGGACATCACCATTTACAGCATAGAGAATCGCCGAAACGACATATTCCTTTCCCTCCAAGCTAGCCAATGCCTCTCCCGCCGCTTCCTCGTTTCCATTTTGAACAGCAGCCTTCGAAGCTGCTCCAATCACGCCCGCCATAGCCGACACGTCCGCCTGCAAACTTTGCCGATACGTGTAAAACTCGAATGTCATAAAGACAAAAGACGACAACAGTAATGCTAAAACCGACGCAACAATAGCGATCCTACTTATCTTTTGGGCAACAGAACCTCTAATCAGACCCAACTTCATACAAACATACCACTTTCACGGAGTAACATAGCGAAACCTCATTCTCCCTTTGATTTTATGAACATCTGCCCGTCCTGTTCAAATCTTTTTAACCGCTCCCACAAAAAACATTTACGACTAAACCGCCACAGCTCCACACCCACAACAAGCCCAAGCCGTTCAGCCCCAGCATGATGTTTGACATTACCTTACAATCGAGGGAAAATAACCTTTGGGTCGGACCTTAATTTGGACCATTACCATGGAATTTTTTGGACAATATTTACTCCGAGAAGGTGTGATCGACGTTGAGCAGTTGCGCCTAGCGCTAGAACTCATGGACCGTGAGAACCTAAGGCTAGGCCAGGTTGCCATAGAAGCTGGTTTCCTCACCGAAAGTCAGGCCACCGACGTCAACCGCGAGCAAACCTCCACCGATAAGCCGTTCGGTGCTATCTGTGTAAGCCACGGACTTATTTCAGAGGTCCAACTAAGGGATCTCTTGAAACTCCAAAATCAACGACGCGTCAGACTCGGGGAATCCCTAGTTCGCCTACAATATCTGAAACCCAATGAACTCGTCCACCATCTCAGAAAATACAAAACCGAAACAGAGTATATCCTGATTCATAAAAGAGATCTGCCCGGATACCTTCAGAACCATCGAATCGCCGAATTTGTACTCGAACTTATACCGCGACTGACGCATCGAATCACCAGAGCCCAAGTTCGAATCCCGGGCCATTGTATCAAAAACGAGCGTTTAGAGATGCCCTGCTCCGCATCGCTACTCCTACGTTCGGAGCACGGACTGCGGATTGCCCTCGGGTGCGATGAACTTTTCGCACGGGAACTAACCTTTGGGGTTTTTGGAACAGGCACGAAAGACGGGCTCGATAAGTCGCTTCAAAATGATGCTATCGGCGAATTCCTCTGCATGGTTGGGGGCAATTCTATCGCCGGTTTGGAACAAGAGGGGATCCCATGTGATATAGATCCTCCGCTCCTAGGCATCCCTCCCACAGGAGGCTGGTTGTTCCCTCTCAGCGCAACCACAGGTCGTGTTAATTTAGTCCTCAGCCAACCATAGACTCGCAGCCATCTCCACTCCGAAAAATCTAAGAGCGGCGAAACGTCTATTTTTCATTTAGCTGCTTAATATTTATTATCGGTCAATTTGTCATCTTTTGAGAATCACAACCGCTTCATAATGTTCCGTCCGTGGAAACTGGTCCACACATGCAATTTTTTCCACTCTAAATCCTGCATGCACCAGCACCGGGAAATCTCTTTTCAGGGCTTCTGGCTGGCAAGCAAGTAAAGCTATTTCCTGGATAGACGAATTTCCCTGAATGCTTTGGAGTAATTCCGAACCCATCCCGCAGCGAGGTGGGTCAACAACAAGCACGTCCGGAGACTCATCACGAATCAATGCCGGACCAATCTTTCGAGCATCCCCAGCTATTGCAGTTACCCCAGAAATCCCTAACCTCTCTTCATTCTTATGTGCGAAAGCCACCTCTTCTTCACCCAACTCCACAGTCCAGAGTCTCTGAATTTTCGAAAGGAGTGGATAGGTCAAAGCCCCAACCCCAGAAAAAAGCTCCACACCTTTCTTAGCGGCGGACAAGCCATCGCAAACGTATCCAAACATGGACTCAGCCATGGGTGGATTGATTTGAAAAAATGAATTGGCGCCCAATCGGTAGTGGTAATCGTCAATATATTCCTCAACCCATGGCTTCCCCGCCAAAGCTGAAGGTTCTCCCGTCAATATTTTATTTGTCCTCAGGTCATTCTCAAAGCAAACCACGCCGCTTAATGACTCCATCTTCTCGCATTCCTCCAAGGCCCACTTTCCCCAGGCTTTCTGACTGTATAAGCCGCCAGGCACCACAACCAAAGACAACAATGCTGATTTACTTTTCCTCCCCCATCGTATTGTGAGATAGCGAAGTCCGCCCTCATCCGGAAAAATTGGCATTTCATTATTTTTCAGACTTTCCGTTACGCTGAAAACCAGGCTTCTCAATTCAGGAATAAGGACCTTGCAATGAACATTGTCGGTCACTTCATGAGTACCACGCCGAAAAGATCCGAAAAGGGTCCTATTCCCGTCTCTCTCTGCGACCAACTTTACATAGTGCCGATAATTGTAAGGAGAAGTCGGCCCGATGAAATCAAGGGGGACATCCGATTCCCCTAAACCGTCCAAAAGATCCTGAAACCTTCGCTTCTTAAACAAAGCCTCACTGGTGTAGTCATTTCTAAGAAACGTACAGCCCGTACACCCCATCAAATGCCGACAAGTGGAAGTTTCTTCCGATTTATCAATGATGAAGTCAACACAACGGCCTTGGACCGTTTTTGCAGACTCGCGATCGATCTCAACCCAAACGTCCTCTCCAACCACTGCATTTGGGACCAAAACATTCTTGCCGGCATGTTGTGCCCACCCACGACCATCGTGATTCCGTGCCTCAATGGTTACCCGTATTTTGGTCATACCCTCCCCCCTTGTTTTGCTACTTCTGTTGTGGATCTTCCCAAGACATCCTCGCCGGTCAATTGCTTCAACCCCAGGTCGTCGTATCCCAAACCCGTCCATAAAAACTGGCCTGCTGCCCAAAGGCCCGACAAGGGAAAATAATCTTTCATGAGCGGTGAAGCAAAAAGCCCCACAACCACCCGTGAAAGGTCAAAAAACAGTGACTTCTACCAAGGGATCTACATTCATATAAAGACCTCCCGCTGCCCCCCATGTCATCATCCAAATCGCAGCGTTCTTTTTATC
This sequence comes from Myxococcota bacterium, assembly GCA_036339465.1. GTDB lineage: Bacteria > Myxococcota > XYA12-FULL-58-9 > XYA12-FULL-58-9 > JABJBS01 > JAYZAY01. The sequence continues at coordinate 31,309 of JAYZAY010000073.1, forward strand.
CTCACCGTGGTCGCGTGGGAGGCCCCAATCCATAGGTCGCTTCCATCACGGCAGCATCTTCATCACGGGCCGATTCACCTGCCAATTCAGAATCGGCCGTTTCGGCTTCTCCTGGCAACATCATATCGAGCATCCAACCCGGATCGGCATCAACCTCAACCTGAGGTGACCCCACCGGACGCGATGGTTTAGTCACCTCTGCGGGGTCCATTTCTTGGGTAGAGACCGGCACATCAGTCGTCTCAAAATGCCCAACAACATCTTCTTCGTTATGTCCTAAGCAGCTCTCACCCAAATCCTCACCGAATTCATCAGGACCATCCTCTAACGGAATCCCCATGGTCTCGAAAGCTTCTAATTCTCCTGCAAGCTCCCAAAAACCCGCCGCCGCCAAAGCGGGAATACAGTCTGGCTCATTGACATGCTCCAAGTAAGCTCCATGCTCCTCAATCTGCCTCAAAAACACGGTATTGATACCAACTTCACCGGCCAAACTGGTTTTCAATTCAACAATTTCACTCACCACAAAGCTATCGCCATCACGGCAGACAAAAACAGCGACTTCAAATTGCCCAATGGGGTGATGCCCGGAAAGACCGTTGCCTCCCACAAGCTTCTCTAAACGCAGCGCTCCCTGCCGAATACTCGCACCCGGCTGAAAGACCACCATACCGCATTTACGCCACAAGCCAGAATCCAGGGAAACATCCTCAACTTTTGGCACCAAAACGCGACTTCCGGATGGTAAGCCGTCGACCCCACCGATAACCGGACTTGAATCATCAAGCCGAAAACCCTCACCCACCCATTGAACCCGAAGTGTCTCGTTATCAGAAAGAGCCATAATAACCGATGCATCTTTTTCCCAAGGGGCAACCACCAAAATGTTCTTTCCCAAAGCACCTACCGCGGACAAAAAACGACCGGCTAACTCAGACAGGACACCGTGACCCACCGCCACAGCGAGGCCATCGGGACAAAATATTTCGCCGCGTCCCCAAACCCGTAACGAATCCTCATTACCGCCAAGTTCCTGCCAATCATGGTCGGAGAGCCAGAGAGCAAGCTGCTCGCCCAGGGTGTCGTCCAGTGGGCTTCTATGGACACATTCTCCAGACGGGGAATAGAGCGACAGCTCTAGGCCATTTAAGAGCGCCGTTTCCACCGTGGGGCTCATCAGTAATGCACACCATTGCTCAAAAGAAATCACTTCCATTTCTCCTCACCCCTAGAGACGACGGTCAACCAATGCAGCAACACGCTGTCGGTCTTTCATCACAGATTGAAATAAGTCGGAATCAAGACCCAGCACCCCACCAGACCAAACACGGTCCGGATCTGGATGAATCTCCACCATAACGCCGACCGCTCCTTTGCCCATGGGCCTTACCCCTTGGGCAACCCCGATACCATGCGAAGCATCCACAAGCGCCGGTAAATGGGGAAGTTCTTTAAACATCACCACTGCATTTAGACCCACTGCATTTAGACCCACTGCATTTAGACCCACTGCATTTAGACCCACTGCATTTAGACCCACTGCATTTAGACCCACTGCATTCAGGGGCATGGTCTCAAAGGTTCGGATGCCCCGTGGATCGGAAGTAAATCCAAGCCCTTCAATTCTCTCTTCTACCTGGCCAACTTCCTGGGGAGGCGCCTCTTGTCTCATCCAGACGAACACGATGTACCTCTTCTCAAGTGGGGCTTGCCTATGCCAAAATCTAAGCCCAGTGCAACCGCTCCCACCAAAGCATAAGCAAAAAATTGAACTTTTGTCTCTAGAATGAGTAAATCTCTTGGCATAGAGTGTCCCACGTATAAATATAGATATGGGAGCGTAGATATATGCTAGACCGGCTACTTCGGTTCTACCTTCAACTAAATTATCCAGTGACAGTCATGGAAAACGATGACTACTTCACCGTTAGCCATCCAGACCTCCCTGGCTGTGAAGTGACAGACCATTCTCTCGCAGAGTGCTACCAACAAATCTACGATCTCCGACATTTATGGCTAAAGAAACACCTTGAAGCGGGAGCTCCCGTCCCTACTCCGGGATCCTACAAGAGTGGGTCAATTCATCGTACGAAGTCCTGGAAGCAAGTCGCGGAAGATAAAGCAAGGTCATAAGGCGACATGTCGGTATCGATTACAAGCGCAATTCTCGCGGCATTTGTCGCCGTAGCGGCGACCATTGGTATCTTGTTCAACCGTCCCCACAGACGTATTCACCTTCGTTTTGCAGCCGTGACCTTCACCTTATTTGTTTGGCATGCTGGGGGACTCTTGGGACGATTAACGGGAACGTCGACCCCGGTCATCCAAATGACAGCGGGCTTGGTACTCCCCCCGCTCATGCTGCTCTTCTTCGCCGAACTCGTAGGTCACCGCGGCATCCAAAAACGTGTCATTTTCGTAACTTGCTTAGCCGCGTTGGTCATCGCCGGAACCATTTTTCTTGAAGTGCAACCCTCCCTTATCTCCGACTATCTAATCGGCCCACTCAACCTAATCTGCGCGTTTTTTATCGTCCGAAGCCTACAGCAACACCGCCACCGAGCCAAAAGCCAAACGGAACAATCAAGACTCTCCTATCTTTATTATGGGGCCATCGTCGTCCTCGCCGTTGAAACACTTGAATGGTTGGCCTCGTCCGAGGGTCTAAGCGCTGTCGGCTATGTACTAGAAACGATTTATGTTTACTTCCTCTATCAAAGCATCGTCGCCCAACGTTTTATCAACATGGTGGAAGTCATCAGTAAGGCTGCCGTACTAACGGTGCTTACTTTACTTCTCTCAGCCATCTACACCCTGTTGGTGTTATGGATAGGCGTTGAACAACAGGGCCTATGGTTTTTTCACACCATCGTCGCGAGTTTTGTCATTCTCATCCTCTACGACCCAGTCCGGCCTTGGATAGAAAAGACGACGGCTCGATTGTGGCTCCGGCATGAATACGACCTGCTTTCCATCGCACAAAACATCGTGCGAAGCCTCCGGAAAGCAATTCGCGTGGATTCAGTTGCCGACGCCACCCTATCACCGCTTTATAAAAACCTCATTGCGCAGCGTTGCGCAATGTATCTCCGTGGGGAATCCCCACGGTCATTTCGCCTCCACTCCTACGAGGGAACTCAACCGCCCCAAGAACTCTCCGCCGTCAGTCAACCCGCCTTATTTGGCGACCTTGAAAGTTACCGCCGCCCACTCTTTCTCGAAGATTTGGAATACCGACAAAACCAGCTCCCTGACGAGCTCACTCAAAATGAATCTTTACGCAATCAAGAAGCAACCCGTCTGCAGCGCGCCATCAGTGCTTTTTCCGAAATTGGCTTCAACGCAATACTCCCATGTACTTCCGGCAACGAAGTGGTCGCCATTCTGGCATTGGGCGGAACCAACTATCCCTATCAGTTTTCCAGCAATGAAATGCGGGCACTCCATTCTATCGCTGAAGCCACCGCCATCGCCCTTGAGAATTCAAGGGAATTCGAACGGCGGAGAGAGAGGGACCGCCTCGTCGAGATAGGCGAGATGTCCACGGGGCTAGCCCACGAAATCCGCAATCCCTTAGGTGCTATCAAGGGGGCTGTTCAGTGTATTCACTCAGAAGCCCTACCGAAAAATCAACAAGAGTTCTTTCACGTCATCATCGAAGAAGTCGACCGCCTTAGTGGGGTTGTTACCGCCTTCCTAAACTATGCACGCCCCTACCACGGAGACCCTCAAACCATCGACCTCAACCAAACCATTCAACAAACACTAAGACTCCTCCAACATGATCAAAGCCCCCCCGAAGTTCGGCTCACCCAGGATTTACAACCCAAACTACCCTTAGTTCAATTCGACCCCGAACAACTACGCCAAGTTCTCTTGAATCTCATTCGAAACGCTTTCGAATCCCTCACACAAGGGGGAGAAGTCACCGTCTCCACTCAAGTCAGGTACCACCCGCCCGAACAAAAACTTGTGGTCATATCCATTAAGGATACCGGCTCAGGTATTCCACGAAATATCATTGATAAGATATTCGTACCATTTTATACCACCAAAGCCCACGGCACTGGCTTAGGCTTGCCTATATCTCAGCGAATTTTAGAACAAGCTGGGGGACGCCTGACTGTTAATTCAGTGGCCGGGATAGGAACGACCTTTGCGATTCATTTACCAGCAATTAAAGAAACCTAGAGATCATTGTGACCCATAAAAAGAAACAACAATTAAACATTTCCTGCATGCTCTTCTTAGCCTCTTTGGGCCTAGGCCTCACCCCCCATCAAGACGATGACCTAGACATCATCACCCTAAATGTCGGTCAGGCCGACGCCACCCTATTTCACGCCAACGGCACAACTCTACTGCTCGACACCGGCGCCCCTCTCGAAGAGCCCGAACGCTTAGGCTATCGTCTCCTCCCGGTTCTAGAAAAACTCACAGGCAAACGACATCTAGATTACGTATTGATTACCCACTTCCACGCCGATCACATTGGTAATCCTGGGCGCATACGTTCTAGGAAACCTAAGCAAGCTGGCCTCTTTCAATTGGTCAATCAACTCGGCGTCACCGTAGGAACCGTTTTGGAGCGAGGTTCCTGGAATCTCAGCACCCCCACCACAACAGAAACCCACTACCGACGACATCTCAAGCACTGGCTGAAAAACGAGCAAGTAGAATCGGTGCGTATCGTCAATTCAGGAGACTCCATCACCCTCGGTCGGTCCACAAAAATCAGGATCATTTCGTCTTCCGGCAATGGTTATCTCGACAAGTTGGCTCGAGCATTTCCTGATCTCAAAAACGAATACCCGCCCAGCGAAAATGATTATTCCGTATCGGTGAAAGTCGAGCACGGCGATTTTGAGTTTTTTGCTGGCGGTGATTTAAGTGGTCAAAATGTCCTAAGGCATTTTGGCCCGGTGGGCATAAGTTACGTAGACATGGAATCTCATATCGCTGATCGAATCGGTGATATCGAAGTCTATAGGGTGAATCATCATGGCTCGAAAAACAGCTCCAACCCCTGTTTTCTAGAAAAAATCCGGCCCGAGGTCTCCCTGATTTCTTCTGGCAATCATAATCGATACGACCATCCGGACGTCAATGTCTTTTTCAGACTTAAAAACTTCGGCGATGTTTTTATTACCGATGGAGCAGGCAAAAGCATGCAAGCATTTCCGCGTTCCCTAGACCAGGCCGTGGTCGGAGATGATATTTGGATCAAGGTACAAAAAGGCGCCAGCAGCTTTCTTGTAAACGACCGCCCCTATCCCATTAAAAAAGAATCGGATGAACTCCAACCTTCAGAGCTACCCTGTCACGACCTTGAGCTTAAGCGATTCACCACCGAAGTCATCACCGATCCTCGACCGCACGATTGAGCTTCAAAACGCCCTAAAACATCCATTTCCCTACCAGCTTTCCATAATGGCCCGTCTGCTGCCTTGGAGTTTCGCTTTCGTGTAGATGATACAAACCATATTTAACGTCCACGGCCCAGTTATCACCAATCTTCTGACTCAAACCGAGATAACCTGAAAAAGCGGGGACCTCTGCCAATCCATCATCTGCCGTGGTTAGCCTATCGGTCCCTAAATGCAAACGTGCGCGTATGGATAGTCTGGCGCCCTCCCATCCCTTCATCGATGACCTCAAGACCAAGAATTGGGAGAAACTATAACTCTCTGAGTTATTCTTAACATCCTGTAAAACCGCTCGATAATATGCACCCATAGACACCCCCGGTAACCGCTTGCTCCCCAGTCCTACCCCTAAGGTGTGCTTCTCTCCTCCGCCAAGATCGCAGCCGTTGTCGGACTCCAAATCAGAGGCTTCAAGGGTAAATGAGTCACAACTGCCGTAGCTTTGTTCACGCCCCCTTTTAGACAAGTCGTTATCCGAAAACCTATATTTGACGTTGGCCGTCTCCTTACGCGTCAGTTCCAGCGTAGCACCCTGGGACAATCTCAAGTTCCAGGCATCGTTACGCACCCAACTGATGTTCCCACTCCACCCAACGAGAGGCCGCCACGGTAGGGTAAAAAGCTCCAATTGGGTCGATAATTTAATGCGTTGCACCAATGAAAGATGACTCTCCAGCTTAATACCCAATTCATTGCGCCTACGGGAGCCTAGCGTTTCTGCCGCCGCCGCTTCGCTCCCACCAAATGGATTGTCAAAATCACGACCATACCAACGAAAGGACATGGTCGTATCCCAATTATCCAACCAATAAGCGATGACACGAGAAAAAATCGCCTCGTTACCGCCATCGTCAAAAGCGAGTGCACTACTCAGCTCAAAATCACCCACGGCCCAATGGACGCGTAAACCTGCACTGCCAAAAACGCTTCGTCTCGGTAGCTTAGAAGACAGAGCAAACCTCGCCGCACCGGGACTTCCCACCAAAAAACCCGTCTGTCCTCGGTAAATGGTGGCATCAACTCGAAAGTCATCATAATAGGAATAGCGAACATTCGCCCCAGTCAGAAAAAGGCTGTAGACATCACGTAGTGTAAGCCAAGAGTGCGTTTTACCACTCACCTCTGAATCCACAACCTTGGTACTACGACATACTCCTTCCACACCACAGGTGTAACCAAATGGACAGTCGCTGTTGCCAAAACACGCCCTGTAAGCAGATGCATCTTCGCAGGATGCCAAGTTGTCATCACAGCCGGCCGCAAATTCATCAACGCCGTATTCCATATCATATTGATAGAGGTCTTTATGGTCATAGGAAGCGAATAGGGTCGTATCCATAAGCCCCCCTAAGGCGGACATTCCATTAAACGTCGCAGCCACACCTAATAACCCCGCATCGGGATTACGAAGTCGGCCATTGACAAAATCAACGGTTTGGGGCCTTGGGCGGTAAAATCCAACCGGAAACGCCTTGGGGGTCGTGTCGAAAACAAGTCGGTCTCCAAAACCAGCTTCAAAAGACCCTAAAATAAAACTCCCGCGATTCCAGCGATATTCTGCATACGCCTGCCCAAAATCAAACTTGTTTTTTAATCCATCGGAAGCGAGGAGGGCTGAACTCCAGTCCCACCAGGCATCAGCGACTGGCCGAACGTTAAAAAGCGTACCCACATTGATATTTTCTTCATAACGAATGTCCACCCCTAAGAAAGAACCCGGTGGATATTGCAAAGACCGAACAGTGGTTCCCGCAGGAACTTTGTCTAAAAAGGCCCCTCCGACCATTCCCGTCTTGACCTCTCCGTGTAACTCAAAATCAACGGTGCGACCCACAAACTCGTCGGATTGCCCCAACATAACGAAAGGCCGCAACTGTAAAATAGCGCCATGGGGCAAAACAGGCACCCTCGTTTCTAGCTCCTCTAAGCTTTTAAACACGCCTCCCCTTGAGCGTTCAGCGACAATCTCTTGGGCCAAACCAAAGCCAAGTCCGGGTAAATCATAAAGCAAGAGCGCATCAGCCCGATTCAGAGGAATCGGCCGTTGGCACATGCGAAGTAAATTTTGGTAGGCGTCCTCCTCTAGATCCCCACCATTGAGACACTCATCTAGATCATCACAGTCTTGAACGAGCAAATAGACGCCGTAATCTCGGGCCCAAGCCCGCTCGCTTTGAAGCCCCAGGAGAACGACGCAGATCATCCATGTCGAGAAGACTTTCAACCGACCCATCGCCATCCACCTTTCTTATTATTAACAAGATACTGGATTAGATTCCCCTGGGCTTGCCATCCCCAAACACCAACTGCCATCCGAGGCTCGGTAGAGCGTCGAACCGCTCCGAGGCATCAGTACTGGCGTCGAAAAGAGCGTTGTACCATCTTGGCCACGGATCTCAATCTCGAGATCACTATTGAACATATTGAGGCCATCAACAATCACATCTACAGCCACCTCCGACTCACTTCCGCCTGCCACCAAGAATTCTCCGGCCCCCAAAGGATAACATTGGTCTAAACCAATGAGTTCTTCACGAGGTGGGCTCTCGCCCTTTTTAGCCACCAAAAGAATGCCACCCACGTCCACTTCCACCGAACCGGCATTATAAAATTCGACCCACTCTTTCTTACTATCGGTAGAATCTGGATTTGCCATTAACTCCGAAACAATCAACGCACCCTCCAAAGCCACCCGCGCCGCCTGAGGGCTCTGACCATCCACAAGACAACCAGCACCACAGACATTGGCAAAACCCGGGCTACCTCGGCCATCAAACACACCTGTGAGTTGAGACTGGCAATAAGCGTCCGCCGTATCATTTCCGGTAGCGCTTAGGTTCGCGGGATTAAGAGCATAGGAATAGCCCGATTGGGCTGCCAACACGTGAGATTCATCGATAACGAGGTCTCCCTGGGTCAATGTCAACTTGAGGGCGTTCGTATTGTAGAGTGCGAGTGAATCCACAACCATCCCAATATTCTTCAGATTACCGTTCAACGTCGTATCTGCCTCTGGCGCCATCAAGAAATAACTTCCGGCGTCGGCCACAATACAGTCCTTTCCTAAAAGACTAAATTTTCGACTGTTTCCGGAGCCATCATCATTTTGAGCCACTGCGACTTCGAGCCCATTTAAATAGCGGGATTCATCGGCCGCCACATAGAGTTCCAAGAAATCCTTACCACCGGTTTTGGGATAAGCGTAAACCTCTGAGACGATCACATCACCGGCAACAAGCTCAACGATTTCGGCATAGCCACCATCCACCACACAACTCTTCGAACCACAGATACCGTTCATAAACCCTGGAGTCGGCACCACGGGCTCATCGGAAACCTGAAACCCATCCCCTGAGAGACATCCGTCACCGGCCGCAGTCTTGGGTGTGGTACTCAAAGCATCACGCATCCACGACATTCCATCCGCCACGTCCGACTCGAAAACCACACTGGACAAGACCGCCCCATCCAAAGAAATTCGGACCTGAGTTCCCGCACCATTGGGCACACTAAGTCCCTCAAATCCCACAACCGCGCCCCCTTCCACCACCGGAGAACTGCCCTGCGCCGCATAAAAGACCCCATAGGCCCCCGGTGCCAAACTGAAGCATTTTGCTCGTTCTAGCAATCCAGTAAAACCCTTGGCCCCACTGGCACGAATCACCTCTACGAGTAGGCCGTTCAAGTCGACACTCTTCTGGGAATGATTCTGGATCTCTATCCATTCAAAACCCTGGTCGCTGCCGCCCGGGTTGGCAAAAACCTCGGTAATCAACAGATCACCTTCAACGGGAAAAACAGTATCGCGGGATACTCCACCATCATCACATTTTAAAAAACCGCATAGGGGATTGTTCTCGCCTGGTGTCGTGGGCCTTGCAGCCCCCTCTTCACTCGAGGTTTCACACCAATACTCTCGAGAATCGTTTCGTCGGCTGTCCGGTGTAAAGCTACCGTCCAAAGCCAAAGAATTCCCGGTTTTCGGGGCGGGTAAATTTTCCTCACCACCGTAAATGATGGAATCGATCAACGTGGTGCCGCAGCGTAAGCCAATCCCCCCACTCTCTTGTCCCAAGGTTCCAAAGCTCTCGCCGAATCGATCGGAACTATCAACTGAATCCGTACCATCGTGTTCAAACCGTAAATCATAGGAATAGTGTAAGAAATCCAACGAACCAGCATTCCCGAACACACGATGGGACTTTGCTGGGATAAACATGCCTCGCCTCACAGAGTGATAGGCTTGGCGGGTTATCCCCCCATCGCCACTCACCCCGTAACGCTCAAGGAGCATCCGATTAATCTCTTGTCCTTCATCCGAAGCGTTATAAACCTCAAACCATTCCCCATCGAAATCCGTACCAGCGGGATCAACAAAAAACTCCGTAATAACCAATTGCCCAGATTGAGCCGAGCATACTCTATCTTCGTTATTCTCGACCTGACAGGCCTGTAAAATGAGTATGCCCAAAGAAAACACAACCTTGCGAAGTAATGGAGCAGACAACAAGGTTTGTAGGAAAGAGCGAGACCCTGAGCGTAGACATACCATTGTTCGACATATCCTTGTGGCAATATAATTCGGGCAGCAGGCCTAACTTATTTATCCACTTAGGGTGCCGGGTCAATAAGTCTATTTCATTTTAGAAGCACAATCGGGATCAAAACACTCACCATATAGCTCCATTTTGTGACTTGTCACATGAAAACCATAGCGAGCTGCCACCTCCTCCTGTAGGGCCTCGATTCTATCATCGACGAACTCGACAATTTTTCCGCACCTTGTGCAAATCAAATGGTCGTGGTGGGCATCCCCTGCATCACTGGGCTCGTATCGGGTGTAGCCATCCTCAAAATGACGGGCCTCGGCCAACCCGCAATCCAGCAAGAACTTCATGGTACGATAAACCGTGGCCTGACTGATTTTGGGGTCTTTTTCACGCGCTCGCTGCATAATATCCTCAACGCGCATGTGTTCTTGTGAGCTGAAAAAAACCTCGGAGATCACCTCGCGCTGCCGCGAATTTTTCATGCCTAGTTCCTGGATATGGAAACGTAGCTGCTCTAATTTTTCTTTGAGAATCGTGGACACCTTAACCTCACTCAATACTAGTTAGCCCATCAAAATGCCTGGGTCAACATATCCTAAGCACCTAACTCACAAAGCTTATGAGGCTTCCAATTCCAAAACCGCCACTCCTTGAGCACACTGCAAAAAAAGCTCATGACCAAAAATAACACAGTCCCCTGGTATGGAATCACCGGATTCATCCACTCGCAATCCCCGCTTCACGAAAAAAAGTTCGTCCTCCACTTCCACATAGACCCGCAGAAAAAACCTCGCCCCCGAGGCAAATCGCACCACATGTTCAGCATCCCACTCCTTTTGCCGAATTCTTCCAAAACTGGCATCGGGTCGACCCGCCCGCGGGGTCTGACTGCCATCCTCAAGTTGCGGACACCCCTCTGGCAAACCATGGACCGCAGCCTTTTTCAATAATTCTAAAAGCGCCGGTGCCGCCCGACGCCCCGCCGCGTGAAATATCTCCGCTCCGGAATCGGTTTGGGATACGGCAAAGGGTTGCGTAGACAGAACAGGACCATGATCTTCTCTAGTATCCATATGATGAATCGAGACAAACCAGTCTCGAATACCCCAGTGCAGCTGCCAAAGGATCGGCGATGGCCCTCTCCACTCGGGTAATTTCGATGGATGAATATTCAAGGCCCCCTCCTTAAACGCCTCCAACACACCTATTGGAAAAAGCCTTGAAAAACCTGCACATACGAGAATATCCCCCTGGAGCTTCTCAATTTCTATTTTGGTTAACTCAGACCCAATATCCGAAATCTCCAAAACAGGGATCCCCGCTCCAAGGGCGAGGTCTGTGGTGGTCGGTTGATTTTGGGAAAACCAAGTCTTGAAGTGGCTTCGCACCCCAGCCCGGCGCCATCGAAAATGGGGTTCGTTGTTTCCTCCCCGTCGTCCTAAAAGACAAGTCGTCACCTGAAAATGTTCGTCTTGGGCCCTTAAGAGATAGTCCAATACCGGGGGCGCAAAAGGACCGTTTTGCCCTGCAAAAACAACCGATAGCGTCATCTAACGTCGATACGCCTAGAACCGGAATTGTGCAACTAAGCGCATTTCTCTTTCAGTTTTGCCCGCCTCGCTCCCGAGAAGTTGATCCCCATAGTAATGCTCCGAAAACATCGCCGAAACCAACCCGATATTGGACCAAAAATAGTAATGAAGCGCCACTCTGGCCTGAAGCTCATTCCGAATCTTCTTCAGTTCGTGTTCCGCCTCTGAATCCGGATTCTGCTCAAACTCGGAAGCCAAGAATCCACCCACATCAAATCCAAGCATCAAACGCTTGGGCCAAAGTAGGATTCCAAACTCCGCCCGCGATGCCGATTGCCAGGCGCCCCAATTCAACTCGCGTTTGGTATAGTTCTCAGCTTCGAAGACCAGTCTTTTCCAGCGAAAAACCACCGCAGTATTGATGGCGGGATATCGCTCCCCTGCTCGCTGATCATATTTCACACCAAACCTGAGGGAAAGGCTGGTTGAAGTGGGCTGAAGTATGAAGGGTGTGTCCCAGCGGCTGTAGTAACCAATCACATTATAAACAAGCTGGGCACCCGCTGAATACGTGTAGTTGCGATTGTCATAACGGTAGTAGCGACCGCCAATATTCCCAGTAGACCGACCGCTACCACCGGCGACAAAAACGCGATAATTGAGCACGCCACCGTCCACACCAGGAACCGGACCCTCCATATCCACAGCGGCACCGTTGCCCTGCTCAAAAGCTGAAGCAATGTAGTACGCAGGATCCAAAAGTAGCTGCTTGGCCGACGATTTAACCAACGATGCAGACAAACCGCCACCACCACTGTTAATATTGATTCGGTGTCCTCCCCCCACGGGTACCTGGAACATCGCAAAGGTCAGACGGGGGGTTTTTTCGGCTCGAAGACTTACCAGATAGAAAGAATCTTGAATCAAGGGAATGGGGCCAAAGGAGCGAAGTTGCAACTTCGTAACCCGAGTATCTGTTTTTTGCTCCACAAAATCATATTCCTGAGCCAAATTTCCGACAATTGAAAACTTCATGCCAGGAGAACCACGACAAATCGCAACCTCGGGAGAATTCGCACAACCCGGATCAGCACAATCCACCAAACCATCAAAATCGTTGTCGATACCATCGGAACATAGGAGGTCATTGCGCTCACCATCATTATCCTGAGCCGGCGCGGATTGAATAGACGCATCCGCCTTCACGGGTGCACCTCCGTCCCAGGAACCCTTACAAACTTTGATGGTCGGCCCCTGACATAAAAAGTCGTCACAGTCCGTGTAGCCATTGCCATCATTGTCGATCCAATCGCTACAACGAAGATCCGTATTCTCGGCTTCACCGTCAGGCTTACATGCCTCGGTCTTCATACAATCCGCATCAGCGCAATCAACCATGCCATCGGCATCATCGTCGCTACGATCACTACAATTGGTTTCCGGTGCAGCGTGCGCAAAGCTCACCCCAAAAAACGGCGTTGCACCCAGTAAAAACAAAAAGTTCCACGCTAAAACTAAACGTCTATTCATTTCCTATTCTCCAACCGGACAAATTATTCGAAACATACTTTGATTTCATCATTACAAACTGTGACCAAGGGATTCCATCGACAATCCCAATCCTCACAATCCACATAGGTATCACCATCATTATCTAAACCGTCACTACAAAATCGATTTACCTTCATTAGCGCATCCGCATCCTGCTTGCTCAAATCGAGGTTGCCATTGGCATCGTAGAGCCCTGACCGAGCATCAGGGAGATAGGCGCTCTCACGGCATACCTGCTTCACTTCGACACTATCGGCCCTTGAGCAGGAGAAATCACCACAATCGATATAGCCGTTACCATCATTATCAATACCATCGCTGCACCTCTCCACCGTATTTTCTAAGATCGATGCACAATAGTCCACGACCGCTTGAATCCCCGACTTCGTACAACTGTAGTCTGCGCAATCCACATAACCATTGCCGTCATTATCGATACCATCCTGGCATTTATCTAAGGTGTCTTCTTCTTTCTCTTCGCAAAAACTCGCCACTGCCTGATCCGGCGACTTCGAGCATGAGAAATCGGCACAATCCACATAGCCATTCCCATCATTATCGATCCCATCCTGACACTTGGGCAGGGTGTCCTCGGGCTCACTCGCAGCCGAAGTCGTTCCTGCGGAGTCAGAAACACAAAAAGACGCACAGCCCGTGTCTTTACAATCGATATTTCCATCGCCGTCGTCATCTTCACCGTTGCTACAAAGCTGTGCCGTATTCTCCACACACACCGTCACAAAGAGTCCCATTCGACAGCTAAAATCCTCACAGTCCACATAACCATTGCCATCATTATCGAAGCCATCGGCACACATGGCATCACTAAATTCCGTTGCACAACAATGCTCGGGGATTGTATTGCAATCCGAATCACCACAATCAAACTGGCCATCGTTGTCATTGTCGATAAAATCCCAGCACTCATCACCCTCTTCTTTGGCTGAATCCTGAGGTTCTGGGGGTAAATACTCACCACACAGAGTTGAAAGCTCCAAACAATCACTGTCTTCACAATCAATACGGTTGTCACCATCATTGTCCATGCCATCAGAACAGGCATCGTCGTTGGTCTCATAGCCATAAACAGGCTGCGAAGGACGGACATATTCACATGCAGGCAGACTAACGATTAAAAGAGAGATCCCAAAAACAGAACTTATTAAACCTAGAACAGTTTTTTTCACGTCGATTACTCCTAACGCAGACACACAGCTCGGTTGCCACCATATCGCCGCTTAAAGGGCACGTAGGTCATACAGCTATCGATTGTTCTCGTGGCCGCCACAAGTTTGCCATCCGCTTCTAATTTACGCAGATGCACTTCAACGCGCTTACGGTCTTTATGGGGTATAAAAGCAGCGACATTGTGTAACTTTAGCCAAATCGTCAAAAGATATTCCAATCGCACATCGTCATGGGGGGCGATGAGATCTCGAATGTCGTCGTTCTGCTTTAATTCTGCGATGCAGGTCGTGATCACTGCGGGGGCCACAGTCACCTTATCCACACAGACCTCCTCACATTCTCGGTAAAGCTTTTGGTGCCTCAATTTCTCAGAGTGCCCGTCGGCAGAAGAAACCACTCGATTGTAAGCGAATTTTCTGCCCCCCTCATCGATAGAATGGAGAGAGGTTAAAACAAACTCGGGAACCCCGTGGGCCCACATTCCCCGGCGTTCACGCTGCGCCTTTGCTTGCACCTCTATGAGCTCTGGTGCTGCCCCTTCAGCCGTGACCGTCATAGCATGGGCTAAGCCCTTGGCCACTTGGTCCTTCCTTAGACTGGGACAATCAAAGAGGGTCCGCCCATAGATATCTTTTTCACCTTCGGATTGACACGCCCAGGAGCCTCGCTCAGCATTTCTCGTCGCCATCTTTGCGTTGATATAAAGTTCCTTCGCCGTCCATTTTCCCCATCGATGAACAGGACCATGACTTTCGAGGGTATTGAAACCCGCCAAACGTCCCTTCGTACCCGTATATTTCCCTTCGAGAACCCGAAAACTATCACCATCGTTGAAATAAACCGGTGAAGGTGTTCCGTTCACCTTCACCATAGCCCTCGCTCCCGCCATGGCCAATGAACCAAGACAAAAAGCAACCAGCCAGAACACAACGGACGTCTGGTTTAAGTATCTCGGACACTTAAATCCCTTTAAATGTAATATTCTCATAACTCGGATTCCTTTGTTGGGCCGGTGAGAAAAGTTCCATCGCAGGCAGCAGCGGGCCAGGTGCATCTCATGGTTGGAGACAAGAGTCTAGGTCGAAGTATAATCTTTTTTCTTTTGTGCCTAAGAGCTTGACCTTCGCAAAGAAACGGTTGACTTGTTAGATTTTGAGGATGAACACTTGGCTCTCGAACTCGGAGGAGCGTAACAACCAATGATTCGACTCATCTTGATATTCGCTCTTCCATGGGGGGCTCTATCCGCCTGCATCGTTGATGACGGCAGTCTAAACAGCGACTTCAAAACCCACGATACCCCCATTGACCGCCAAGAGCTCAGCTCCACCGAGGTGTTTTCTTACCCTGCTACGGTTCGTTCAGTGATCGATGGTGACACCATTGAGGTCCTGTATGAAAATGAAAAGCTTCGCATTCGTCTGAAAGGCATAGATACTCCTGAATTAACCAAATGTTCCCCTTGTCCCGAACGATTCGCCCAAAACGCGAAACAAATTGTCTGGAATGCCATCGGTAATTCTGTCGTGGGCCTCGAATTCGACAGCCAATGTGCTTCAATGCCCTTGGATACATGTCGCGACATGTATGATCGGGTGCTAAGCTATGTACGACTTCCTGGAAACATCGACCTCGGCGAGGAGCTCATTGTTCGTGGACTCGCCCGAGTCTACCGATACAACAACGAAATCTTCGACCGCCTAAGCCCCTATGTCATTGCCCAAGACACCGCCAAAATCAATCAACAGGGTATTTGGAGCCCCTAAAACAAGGCCATTTTACCGTTTTGTTTACAAATCCTACCGCCAATGTAATCTTGTTATGAATTTCGAACTTTGGGGAGGCTGCATGCCGGCGCTAAGTCTATGGGGAAGGAAAGAATACAGTCACCCCTTACCGGTACTCGAGCTACCACCAATTCCTGCTCATTCGGCCATCAATCGACGATTGCTCCCCCGATTCCTCGGGGAATTCCAAATTCACGACCACGACCACAACGATGACTATACCGGTATCAACGTCTCCTTTGGTGGACTGAGATGCTACACTCAAAATCCGGTCTGGCCTGGTAATATCATCAATATATCCTTCAACCTACCCGGCCTCGACAAATCCATTGCCGCCAAAGCAAAGGTTGAAGAAATTATCGGTACCGGAGAAAAACTCGGTATGCGGCTCCGATTCGTTGACATCAAAGAAAATGAAAGAAAACGAATCGCAATTTGGATGACAAAACTCACTACGGGAAAAGAGAGAGCACCCTAGACCGGTAGAGCCCCGAAATGACCCGCCACACGCATCAAGCCACTCAGGTCATGAATATCTTCAGCCATTCGTGGAATCATGGCCAGGGGTGCCTTCTGGCGGTACTCTGACCTAAACTCGTCCAAAACCCTATCCTGGGTTTCGGTGGCGGTCCTCTGCTCATCGGCAACGGCCACTAATCTATCCCAAAGTTCCGCCGAGGGGTCTTTGAAGACGCCCACAGTTTCAAGTTCAGACCGAGCCGTCTCCAATTCAAAGAGCGAACGTGGAAAAAATGCAGTCCGATTCACCACATACCCTAAAAACTCAATTTTCCGTTTGGAAATCTCCTCGGCCAAAAAGCCCACATCCTTCAAAACCACGGGATCACAAATCCCCACCACCAGCGTTCCGGTCTTTGGTGAGCGCATCATTTCCCCCAGAGACACCGCCCTGAGTCTAAAATCACTGGCCAAAAATTCCATAACCCTGAAAAACTCAAGCAATTCATCTACAAAATCCGCCCCTAAAGCCTTACTCAAAACTTCCCAAATGACCTTACCTGTGCGTTGTAAAATGGAACTGGTAATAGAACGAGAAGCTCGCTTCGGATCAAAGAGCACAAACCAGCGAAAAATATTCTCTTCCAAAAAACGAGCCACGTAGTCTGGTGCTTCTAGGAAATCCAAAACACTCTTAGAAGGCGGGGTATCTACCACAATGATATCAAAGGAAAAGTTCGTGGTTAAATCGTATAATTTCTCGATGGCGGTATACTCCAGCGTACCTGCCATCGCGCCAGAGAGCTGATTGAACACCGTATTATTCAGTACACGGTCGACGATCTTACTATCATTGGCATGGGACCGAATCAGATCTTCCAAAGTCTCTTTGGGGTCCAGCATCAAGCACCAAAGCTCTCCCTCACCGCTGTATCCAAGGCCCGACTGCAAATCGATTTTGGTGGGTTGATTCGTGAGATTGGTTCCCAGGGCATCGGCAAGGCGTTTGGCTGGGTCAATGGTTAAAACACATATTTTCTTACCACCCCGCGCCAAAGCCAGCGCCAAAGCCGCACTGGACGTGGTTTTCCCCACTCCTCCAGGTCCTGCCCACAAAACAATCTTCTTGTCTTGAATCGCCTCCAACACGGTTTCCATGCCTTCACCCCCCCCACTCTTGGGTCAACGTGACCTCGCCCATCACCGTTGCCAACTTTTCAATACGAGACCGCCCGACAGGGATAATCACCGGCAATTCGACAAAGCGAACCGCTAAGCAATCCTTAATTCTCCCCAACCAATGCTCCTGTCGCTGACGGTGCTTCATCTCCGTTGCCGCCAACCGAATAAGTGCCTTTCCTGAACCCTCATTCATGCTACCAAGAAGTCGTTCAAAGCCGGTACCCTCTTTCTCGGAAAAGTGTCGTTCTCGAATCAAATTGAGAATCACGCACTCCACAGACATGCCTACTTCATCCTGCAAACGCTGCTTTAATTCGACGGATTCTTGAACCGGCAATTCTTCGGGAATGGTCACGATGGTCAGGGCAGTCCTACGTGAGTCGTAGAGAATTTTACCTATGGCTGTCGCTCGCTCAGCAATGGCGCCAAACTTCGCGATCCGGTTGATGCCCTTGGGTACACCAAGCATGGTAACCGCGTGCCCAGAAGCATGCAGATCCACAACCACGTGGTCGTAACGCTCATCAAATCGCGGGTGCGTTCCTTGACATATCTTTTCAATGGAATTCAGGAGAACAAATTCATTGAATGATGGTGCCGCCGCCCAAAGCCTAGAAAGGATTTTATTATTGGTAGCGAATCTAACCAACCGTTCATAAGGAAGTGCGTCCCGAAAATAATCCTGGATAACGGCTGAGGTTTCTAGGTGTGTTAAAGTTAGCTTCGAATTGAATTTCCAACTGAGAACAGCTGCCCCTTGCTTAACCTCAGTTAACCCCAAGAAAATTGGGGAACTAGCGCGACCACCAATCTCACAAAATAGCACTTTCTTTCCCTGCTCACTTAAGGCGTATGCGAGAGAGAGACCACAGGATGTCTTACCTACACCACCTTTACCTGTCACCAAAATGAGCTGGCGCTGCAGAAAGTGCCTAAGCATTAAGAAAAGAGTCCACGCTTCTTGGCCGGCCGAACCTCCCCAAAATCCTCTAACAATTTTCTCTGTTTCGCAGTAAGTTTGGTGGGAATTTGCACTTTGCAAACGAGGTGCAAATCCCCTCTACCCGCCCCACGAAGTCTCGGGGCCCCCTTCTTTTTAATGGTGATGACATCACTTGGCTGAGTCCCCGCAGGAATCGTAACCAATTCAACCCCATCCAAGGTCTCAACCTCGATTTCCGCACCTAGAGCAACCTTCACCATATCCACATTGAGCTCCCCATAAAGCTCATCCCCCTCTCGCTGCATCCACTTATGGGCACGAACCTGAACGGTGATATAAAGGTCGCCTTGGGGCCCACCGCGCATACCTGCTTCACCTTCACCGCTGTACCGAAGACTCATACCATCGTCAAAGCCAGGGGGAAGTTTCGCGGTAATGGTACGTTTCCCTAAAACCGTTCCCTTGCCAACGCATTCTCGGCACGGATTACTATGTTTCTGCCCTGCACCGCTACAATCTGGGCAGCTCGACGAAACCAAGAACATTCCTTGGCCATGAACCACTTGGCCTCGCCCTTGACAGGTTGCACAAGCCACCAATTTCGACCCAGACGCCGCCCCCAACCCCGAACAGGGACTACAAGCTTGGCGCTGTTCGAAGCTCAGTTCCTTCTCACAACCAAAGACCGCCTCTTCAAAAGAAACCGACATTCTAGCTTGAACATCGCCGCCGCGCTGAGGCCCCCCCGATCGACGACGTGAGCGACCACCTCCCATGCCAAAGAGATCCCCAAAGATGTCGCCAAACGACGAGAAAATATCTTCGACCCCTGCACCGGAGAACCCACTAAAACCAGAGTTTCTCAGCCCCGCATGGCCGTGGCGGTCATAAAGCGTGCGCTTTTGTGAATCAGAAAGAACTTCGTAAGCCTCTGAAGCTTCTTTGAATTTCTCTTCCGCATCGGCCGAATCGTTTCGATCGGGATGATATTGCATGGCCAATTTGCGGTAGGCCTTCTTGATTGAACCATCGTCAGCAGAACGTTCAACCCCTAATACATCGTAATAGTCGCGTGGAGTTTTCATCATTTATCTCGAACTTAATTCTCAGTAAATTATTTAAGAAAGGACCTAGCTAACATACCGCTATGGCTCCGCAAAGCCCTATTACCCAACCAACGTGCTCTTTTGAAGATCACAGAAAAGAAGGGAGCCTGAAACCGCTGCCACCGGCAGCAGAACCAAATTTAGAAAGGGCACAAAAAACACCATAACCAAAGCCAAACCGAAACCTAAACCCTCCCATTTGTGCCTGCGAATCACCCCCCAGCGCGCTCTGTATCCCATGAAGCGTCGCGCTGGAATCATCCCGATGAATTCGTGGGCAAAGAGCAGTGAGGTCAATCCCACGGAGATAACCGGTACCACCACAACCCCTAAAACAGGGATAAAACTCAACAAAAACAGTGGCATGTGAAAAACCGTCAGAAAAGCGAGACCCCAAAACAAGTCTCGAAAGGACACCGCCAATCCCATCCATGTGCCCCGAACCATCCCCATGTTCGGCGCTACGGGCATAGCCTCAATCATTTCCACTCTTTCCGAGAGTTTATCTAGGATGGGGCTCGCCAATGCCTGCCCCCCCATCAGGACCAAGGCCCCCCCAGCCCCAAAACAAACCACCACCGCCAACACCCACATGGACCAAGTCAGTACCCTCGCCAAAGCGCTCCTCCACCAACCATCGCTCCCCCAAGTGGCGAGTCCTTGTTCCCAAGAGTTAAGCTCTGGATAGAGCCAAAACCACAAGCCAACCAGCGAAAGGACAAAGAGCAGCACGTTCACGCCAATGGCCAAACGTGCCAACCCCCACAAGCGATGCTTACCTAAATAGCTAAATCCCTTAAAAAAGTGAAAAAATCCGACGGTAAAACGCTGAATGGATGATGAACGTAACTTTTCCGACATAAGGGCATCATAGGCGCTTCAAAATGGCCTGCAACTATAAACGACCGGTCAGGTACGACGCATGGCATTATAAATTCGGACACACGACCTTTATTTCGTTGAAAACAGTTGTATAATCGGTCTATGAACCTTTTTTGCTAAACGCAATTAATTTGGGGATCTAGATGAAAATGACCTTCTTAGAAGCAATTGAAGCAGGTGGCTTGATTGCCGATGGCGCTATGGGAACCGCTCTTTATGAACGGGGGATCTTTGTAAATCGTAATTTCGATGAAGTAAATCTCATGAAGCCAGAACTCGTTTTGGCCGTTCATCGAGAATTTATCGCCGCCGGCGCCAATATGCTCGAAACCAATACCTACGGCGCCAATCCTCTTCGACTGGCCAAAGATGGGCTGGCCGACAAATTGGAGACCATCAATCAAACCGCAGTATCCATCGCCAGGGAAGCTGCCGGTAGCGATGCCTATGTCTGTGGCTCCATAGGCCCCACCGGACTCTCCCCCAGCCAATTACGCCCTATCGAAGAAAGTGCCCAAGCCGCCTATTACAAACAAGCGAAAATCCTCAGTGACTGTGGCTGCGATGCCCTCATTCTCGAAACCTTCACCCATCCAAACGAGCTTCGCCTCGCCGTCACCGGCGCTCGAAAAGCAAGCGATCTCCCCATCGTCGCTCAAATTGCGGTAACCGATGAGGGAATTATTTACGACAACACAGATCCAGCCGACCTGGCTAAAGAGATGGTTGCTTGGGGTGCAAATGTGGTCGGTGCCAATTGCAACGGCCCCGACGAAGTGTTCCAGGTCGCCGTTCAAATGCTGGATTCAGGCTTTCCTGTTTCTGCCATGCCCAATGCAGGACGCCCCAGAAAGGTCGAGGACCGACAAATCTACATGGCCACCCCAGAAAACTTCGGGGTCTTCGCCCGCCGACTCTACAAAGCCGGCATCAAAATCGTTGGCGGGTGCTGCGGTACCACACCAGACCATGTAGAACGTATCGCCGCCGCGGCGCGAATGGCATTGCCGAATCAACAGGCACGGACTCAACGCGCTTCTGTTCAAAACAACCAAGTTCCTATGCTCACTCCGGTTCCACTGAGTAAACGCTCAACTTTCGGCTCTAAAATCGGTCGGGAATTTATTTTTAGTGTTGAGGTGAACCCCGGCGGTGGTTTGAATTTAGACCGACAAATCAAAGCAGCCAGAATGCTTCGGGATGCCGGGGCAGATGTGATAAACATCGCCGATGGTCCCAGAGCATCAGCCAGAATAGGTAATCTTTCCTTCGCCCGTAAACTCCTTGTGGAAGAAGGCATAGAACCCCTACTCCACCTTTGTTGCCGAGACCGAAATCTCCTGGGCATGGTATCCCACGTCCTCTCGGCGCATGTGGATGGCATTCGTAACTTGGTATGCATCACCGGTGATCCACCTAAAATCGGCGATTTCCCCAATGCCGCCGCCGTCTACGACTTGGACTCCATTGGTCTTTTGGGAATGCTCGAACATCTCAATTCTGGAATCGACCCAGCCGGTAAAGCCATGGATAGCCAAACTGAATTCGTTCTCGCCACAGGTGCGGAGCCGGCGGCCTTAGATTTTGAGCGAGAAATGGATCGTCTCGAACAAAAGGTTGCCAATGGTGCCAACCTCGTAATGACACAACCCGTGTTTCTCGAGGAACATATCGAGCGCTTTCTTGAACGCTCCGCCCATTTAAATGTGCCAATACTGATTGGAATTGTTCCCTTAGCGAGTTCTAAAAACGCAGAATTCTTACACAAGAACGTTCCGGGCATGAAAGTACCCGAGTCCATCCGCACAAGGATGAAAGCCGCCGGGACCGGTGATGATGCCCGCGCAGAAGGCATCGCCATCGCAATTGAAACATTGCGAATGGTCAGAGACAAAGTCGCAGGAGCCTACATCATGCCGCCCCTCGGGCGTTATGACATGGCCGCGAAAATCATC
This sequence comes from Myxococcota bacterium, assembly GCA_036339465.1. GTDB lineage: Bacteria > Myxococcota > XYA12-FULL-58-9 > XYA12-FULL-58-9 > JABJBS01 > JAYZAY01. The sequence goes on from JAYZAY010000073.1 coordinate 53,870, forward strand.
TCCGAATTTCGACACAACCGCTCGCTCTCACCAGCAATACCCGGCTTCCAGAGCACAGAAGCCGCGTAGTGCTCGCGAATGAACGACGACCAACTTCCAGGCATGGAAATGGCGTCTTCCTGTGTCTCGCCAATGATCCCAACTTCTAGGCAAGAAGCCAGGCGGCCATTCCCCCAACCAATTCTCAACTTTCAGGGCATGAAAGCCGAATCATGCGTCGGTTATGAACGACTCGAACCCATCGTCTTGAAACGCTTGTCGAGTTCAAGAACGACCCAGTCGTCCCCGCGACGCCATTGCCCCGAAGGATTTTTCTCCGGTGACGTAATCGTTTCGATGGCTTCCTTTAAGAGAGCCTCACAAACGTTTTCTGAGCTTGTCACTATTTCCTGATGCATATTGCGCGCTCCCTGCCGCTTCGATTTGGACGTTGCGGCGCGTTTAGGCGCAAAAAATGGTATTGCCAAGTGCATTTCCCCCCCCGAGGTTTGCAACTCTATTACGAAAGATCATAACCCCACACAAGACAGGTTTGCACGCAAAATAGCGTAGGCAAAAAGTGACCCAAGCCGTAAGGATAACCCCTCAATCTTACTGAGAATAGCTACAAATCAGCGTGTCTGAGCCCAAACGCTCAACTTTCCCAATACGAAATCGAGACGCTTCCATAAGGGAGCTGACAGCCTTACCACGAACACTGGGGTACAATCCCTCCCCTCCAATAATCATTGGGGCAATAAAAGTGTAACATTTGTCGACGACGTTCTCGGAAAAAAATCCCCCTAAAACCGTGGGGCCGCCCTCCACCAGAATGGATGTTAAATCTCGGCGACCGAGTTCATCCAACACAGCACCTAAAGCCACCCGCCCCTTAACTTCGGGCACGGCGATCACCTGAACGCCGGCAAGGAGATTGAGTGCTTTTGTTCGGGCCTTCGGTGCCCGTTCCGAACAAAAAATGAGACTCGTCCCGGGGTTTCTTTTCCCCACCCGCCAACAAGCTGCAGTGAGTGGACTCCGAGCCTGGGTGTCCAAAATGATTCGAATGGGGTCCCGTCCACCTCGAACCCGGCAAGTGAGCAGAGGATTATCGGCGAGGACCGTTCCCACCCCCACCAAAATCCCATCCAATTCATTGCGCAACCGATGCCCATACCGACGAGATTCCTTTCCGGTGATCCATTTCGATTCCCCGCTGTCTGTGGCCACTTTACCATCGAGAGTTTGGGCCATCTTCGCCACAACCCAGGGCCGGTGGGTTTTGATGAAGTGGGAAAACGCCTCATTTTGCTCGATGCATTGGTTCCTGAGAATCCCAGTTTCCACCCCAATTCCGGCCTTCCGAAGTCTCCGGATCGCGCGCCCATTGGCAAATTCATTGGGATCGCGCATTCCCACAAACACCCGATTGACCCCCGCCTTGATGAGTGCGTCGGTACAAGGCGGCGTGTGACCAAAATGATTACAAGGCTCTAGGGTCACGTAAATATCGGCGCCATTGGCAAATCTCCCCGCATCCTCCAAGGCCGCCACTTCAGCATGCAGTCCACCGGCCTTGGCATGATGGCCTCGGCCCACGATATTGCCCTTCTTCACAACAACACAACCCACCATGGGATTTGGCCCGGTGCGGCCCCGTCCCTTTTCTGCTTCAACGAGCGCCTCCTCCATGAATGTTGCCTGCTTTTCCATTTGACTTGGGTCCAAAGTGCACTCCCGCAGCGACTAATATTATCCAATACTTAGGAGAAATCGATGCTAAATCAGAGCGACGGCCCGTCCAGACCTCTTACGCAAAGTGATTTCATCAGATAGAGTCAGAGTAGAAGGTCGAGATGAAAAAACCAAGTTCGCCCCATAAATTCGCTCAAAAGGCGTCGGTTTTCCCGCCCCCTTCTAGCGCTGATGAATACGGTCTCGTGGCCATCACCTGGGAACTTAATTCAGACCTCCTTTACGATGCCTACCAACATGGTATTTTTCCCTGGTCGGAAAACCCAGTGTGTTGGTTCTCCCCCGATAAACGGGCGATTTTCCCCTGGGATCGGGTCAAAATACCCAAAAAGCTACAAAAACAGGCCCGAAAGGCGGGACTGAGGGTAACATACGATCTCGCATTTCGGGAGGTGATCCAGGGGTGCTCCGATTCGCACCGACACCAGGGAGAATGGATCAGCCCCGGGTTTGTGCGTTCCTACACGCAGCTTCATCAACGGGGTCATGCCCATAGCGTGGAAGTCTGGCAGAACGAGCAACTCGTGGGCGGTCTCTATGGAGTACAAGTACAGGGGCTCTTCGCCGGTGAATCCATGTTCTTCAGAGTACCCAACGCCTCCAAATTGGCCTTTTCTGCTCTTTTGGCCAAGCTCATCCACATCGGCTGTCCACTCATCGACGCCCAGGTATTAAACGACCACACCGAACAATTGGGTGCCGTGGAGATCCCCCGGGCAGATTATCTTCAGCTTCTCCACTATGCCCTCAATGTTCGCCCCACAGAAAATTCAGCAACCTGGAGTACACCCTTTAAGGATTTAGACGCACTCTTTGGCTTTCTAAAGCCCAATCTCAACAAATTTCCAAAAAGCTAAGATTGCCGTCAATCGAAAAAGGGACAGCGAAGTACTTGACGAAGGCTACGCAATCATCATAAGAGCCTAAAGCGCCGAACGGCAACTCTTCCCGAGTAGCTCAGTTGGTAGAGCAGGTGGCTGTTAACCACCCTGCCGCTGGTTCGAGTCCGGCCTCGGGAGCCATTCGACATAAGCCTCGTCCTAAGGACGGGGCTTTTTTTTGTTTGAGCCTCCAAAAAGATGGAGATGTCGCGCACGAAAACGAAAACGAAAACGAAAACGAAAACGAAAACGAACCAGCCCAACGGGCTTAGGCTGTTTTTGTACAATTCGATACTTTATCCCCCTCTCAAGCCTCTTTCGCTTTGCTCTCTACCACCACTGTGGCAAAAGCAGGATTAAATTCGACCAACCAACTTAATAAAATGATAAAGCCCCTACTCTTCCTCACATCTTTGATGACGGCCCCTATCGCTGAGATCGCGGATTCACCGAATGGGGAAACCCATGCTTCGGAGCAAAACTATTTTTTTTACAATCCAGGTGGCGTGGGGGCACACGCCTTTCATACTCCCTGGACAATCATTATCGAATCGGGTTTCGAAGAATACGATTCCAGGTCCTTAAACAAACTCAATCTCGCCCGAGGCCAAAAGCTGCTGTTGAAAAGCATTCTAAATCCCGCTGATATCCTCGATCGGTATGGCAAGAAGAAATTTTTATATCAACAGATTTTGCCGGCTGCTGGAGTGACGGGCGGGCCTCCTGCCTACATTCCCAACTATCTTTGGCACCTCCTCGGTGGCGGCTTCCGGTTTCGGCTTATGACCGAATATTTCACCCATCACGGCTCTAAATATCCACAGCTCTTCTCCTGGCTCACCCTCTACGCAGGCCATTGGCTCAATGAAGCAGTCCAAGCCCAGGAATTGAAGCATGGCTCCGCAGATGCCTTGGCAGATCTCTTTTTCTTCGATTGGGTAGGCAAGGTACTTTTTCTCAATGATTCAGTGTCCGAATTTTTCAGTAAGGTATTGCACCTTCGTGACTGGAGCTACCAAACCTCTTGGAATCCCCTCACCAACAGCCTACACAATACGGGGCAACTTTTCTGGGCTCGGCTAGATCTGGGCTGGGGATTCAGCCTCTCCAGCTTGACCGGCCATACCATTAACTCGGCCAACCTGACATATTCCATGGATGACAATCGTACCCAATGGAGCATTGGCGCTGGGCTAAGGGCGAGCGGATATGAGGTGCTCGAAAATGATGATTTGGTTCCGAGACAATTGCGGTGGTGCTTTTTAGCTGCCTATTCTGAAAATGATAATCCGATTTTAGTGATCGTTGGAAAAGAGGGTTTGCCCGAGAATACCCTTTATGACCGTACGGTCCCAGAACCCAGACCTTTAAAGCGCGATAACTATACCCTCGCCCCCAGCATCCAAATCAATATGTATCCAAAATGGCTTGAGTTATGGGGCGAAAAAATCGCCCTTCATGTGAGTTGGAAAAAAGACGCATTTTTTATGGGTTTTGGTCATAGCCTCCTTCCCGTCGGTCTGGGAATTTCTACGCCAGTGCACGAAAAATATCGGGACGACTTCTAATTGTTCCTAATCCGTTTTCTCAAGCCTCCACGAGGACAGCCCATTTTGCTCCTACCACAGGGATTCAAGTATTGGTGACCATCGAGGCTTGATTCTCTTTGGGAAACGGTATTCAACCGACAGCCACGGGGCACAGTGGAACACCCCCTATTATTACCTCAAACATGCTTGAGACATGCTTTCCACCCTACGCCCAATTATCTTCCCATGGGTTGGCCACCCGGCGCAGAGACAGGCTCTCTCGAGCCCATCCTGTTGGACACCAAATGGAGAATGGGTGGAAAAAGACAAAGGCAAGCAATGAGATTAACACCGAGTCCCACCACAGAGAGGTGACCCAGCATTTGAAGCCCTTTGTGATTCGCCACAACCAGAGCCACAAAACCGAGGGCGGTGGTTAGAAGCGCGGCACCAATGGCACGGCCGGTTTCATCGATCACTGAATGCAGGTTCTCACCTTCTCGCATTCGGGCCACCAAATGAACCCCACCATCCACACTAATGCCAAAGAGAGCCGGTAAGATACACACATTCATAAAGTTGATATTGATGGGACTCATGGGAATCAAAGCAAAGACGCAGAGCATCGTGAAACATGCAGGTACAATCGCCAATAGGGCGGCTGGAATGTTTCCGAGTAAGAAAAAGAGAGTGATCAAAACCAGGCTCAGGGTAAAGATAATCACCGGCCAAGATTCTCGAATGACCATTTGAAAAATGTCGGCCAGAATCATGTGTTCGCCAGCAATGCGCAAAGATTCTCCATTTGGTAACCTGACAGAACGAACCGTATCTGCAAAGCGAGTAAGGTGTTCCGATATCGCTACATTGTACTTTGGGAAAATCATGACATAGCCGGTGTCTTTTCCTTGGGCATCTTCAAATTTCCGACGGATTTCTTTGGGCAGATCGGACTTCTCAAAAGGCGAAGCCTTGGTCATTTTCTTAAATTCTCGGAGGGACTTACGTTGGTCTCTTTCGACCCAGCTAGACCGAATCTTTTTGGCGACCTTGCGGATCTTCTCGATCACACGAGCCTTCTCTCCCTGTTGCTTCGGCACCATATCCGAGCTTGCCGCAATCAACGCAATAGGGGAGTCTTCCTCTTGCGCCATTTTCGCCTTGAGGGCGGCCGCGATAACCAGCTCTTGCTCTGGCGTGGCGGGCAAGGCGAGGATTGGGGTAGAAGCATGCCCCAAGAGACGTTGGATATCGTCGTCCATTTGAAAAGAAGGGAGGTCACTGGCCACCAGCGTTCGACTGTCTCCATTAAAGGTCGCGTAGTGACTTCCCCAGTAAGCAAGTACGGTGAGAACAATGGCGATAAAAGCAATAGGACGTGCTTGGCCTATAAGCATCTTGCTGTAGGCCGACGGACCATGTGAGGCTCTAAGACGCGGTTTCCAACCAGCACGAATAAAGATTGACATCAGGGCGGGTAAAACCGTGAGGTAGGCGATCACCATGAGTACCATCCCACCCGCAGCAATCACGCCAAATTCATGAAATGCGCGAAACTCCGAAATACTAAGGCCGCCAAAAGCGACGGTGGTGGTAACCCCGGCGATAAACACAGATTTTCCCGTATTCCCAAAGGTGATGCCGATGATTTCTTCAGGGCTTCTTTTATTATCCCATTCCAACTGAAAACGACCCAGTAGGTGGATCCCATGATCGATACCGAGCCCTAAAAGGATCACGCCGATGCTCGCGGTGAGGATATTGAGAATCCCGAAACTCCACGCTGCAAATGTCGTGGTCCAAATTAAACCGACCACCAATGGCGTCATAATCATCACAATGGCCGCCAGTCGTCGAAAATGAAACGCCACGTAGCCCAAAACCAATAAAATGGCGATCCACGCGGTGGACTGAATGTCATCCTTCACAATAGCCTGTTGGTCGATCTTTTTCGTATAATTCCCCCCAAATTCAACAGATATATTGTCACCGTAGGTTTTCGTATCCACAGCTTCAACCGTGGCTTTGATTCGGTTGACCACCCCCATGGCAAAGCCCAAATCACTGGACAGCCCCGTGGGTTTGGCCAAAAGCAGAATAAGCTTTTGTTTTGGGTCGATATAGTACGCCTCACCCATCATGGTTTTTAGGTATTCGCCACGCCTCTCTTTTTCATATCGATGGAGAATGTCTTCGAGATTATTTTCAGGGAGCGATACCCTCTCATTGTCTGGAACCACAAAAAATGGGTCGTTTTCCTGACGTTCGTAGGCTTCTCTCTGGGTTACGTAGTCGCGAAGCTCCTCTAAATCCCCCATACTCAAGTAGTAGAGTGCGTGTTCTTTAAAGAAATCCCGTGGACGTTTGTAATCGACGTATTTCACACCCTTGAGGGCTTCGATCTGGGGCACCAAATCATCAACCATGCGCTTGAGCTGATCTGGCTCACCGCCGCTGATGGCAACGGCCACATGCCCGATGCCTCCCATGCGCTCTTTTAAAATATGGAGGGCTTCCACACTCGGAAAACTCTGCGGCAAAAGTTCCGTGAGGTCGGCACTGACGTGGAGCCGCTCTTTGGCACTGTGGATACCCAATCCGGCAGTCAATAAGATAAGCGCCAGGCTAACGTGGGGACGGCGATACATGACGACCGCGTTGCGTCCGAGAACAGCCTCAAAGTTTTGAGCAATGGCTCCCAGAGTAGTTTTCATTGTCATGAGCGTCTCAACTTCAGATATTGTTCGAAGATAACCGGGTTTCGATGGTGTTGTGGGCTCTGCTTACTCCCCTTGCCCCATTTATTCAACCGATATTGTCCAATTGATGAACGGCGCCGAGGGTGAAATATTCAAAATATTGTTCAAATATTTCCACGATTTAATCAAAATCAGCGTTACCCTTAGGAATCGGCCCAGCTTTGTCAATCCCCATTCTCTACCAAGGCGTCAAAAAGAAGGTACTGCCGCACATTAAACCCATTAAACCCATCCCGGGGTGCCCCTGATCCATGCCCTAAAAACCATCGCGAACCATCAAATATTGGATCATTGTTGATTCCCACCAAAAAAAGAATGGGCATACCGGAGACAGTGCGTATTCCGATGCGCAATTCAAAGCAGGTAGGACACAGGTGACATTGTCAGCCATTCTCTGCGAAGACCGACGCAATCTGAGTAGCCTAGAATTCGCCACTTAGGGACACTTTGGGCGGTAAAGATGTGCATAAAGGTAGCATCCGGTCTTGGCACCATTATTGCTATTAACCCACAAGACGAACCCCAAAAAAGGACAACATACTTTAACAACAGTCGCGACCCTTTGTGAGTATAAAACCACCTAAACCCCTAATAAGGCGTTGCAAACCAGACAAAACGGACCTATGCAGAGCCCTTCTCATGGACCTTTCGTCGTCTAACGCAAAAAAATGCGCGGATAAGAAAACAGAAAAGAGAAAACAGAAAAGAGAAAACAGAAAAGCATAAGATTTCGCCATCATGAAAATAAGAACCGCCAATAATTCCAATGACCTGACCGATATGCTTTTCACCGCCCCCGAAGCTGGGGTACTGCGCCCATCAAATCCTTCTGAAAGCCAAAGTCAAAAAATAACAGGATCAATGTCCTTTGTTTATGGGTGGGTCGCTTTCTGTATCCTACAAACCCTTCTGGTTCGACTGGGCACCCAATCTGGCTATGGCTTGACCGCATTTTGGGACGAACTTGGGTTCGCCGCACTCTCTTTGGCCTTTTTCTCATGCCTACGACTGTGGGCCCCCCAATTTATAGGTCAAGTGGTCTTTGGGCTTTATACCACCTGCCTCATTGTCTTGGCCGGGGCCAATCAGCTCTATTACGATGCATTCCACTCATGGGCAGGTCTCTACAGCGTTCGCCAGGCGGGAGAATTAGGAGACATCCAAACGAGTATCAGCAGTATGCTACCCTATGATGTCATCCTCCTATGGTTATGTGTTCCCTTCGGACTCCTTTATGGTTTGGTAAGGTCTTGGAAAACCTGGGAACCCCGTTTGAGCACGCCCCTTCTGGCGCTGGGTATTTTGACCCTCTCGATCGGCCATCTCAATCGCGTAAACACCACCTCACCAACCGAGAACCACTTTTTACTTCGCGCCATCCGTTTAGAATCCAAGCGCGTGCTCCAGCGGATCGCCCCCTACAATCCGACCAAAGTTCTAGGTGGGACAGCCATCAGCGATGTCTTTGCGCCCATGGAAGGTTACACCCGTCCCGGCTCAGGCAACCACCCTTTGACCCAATACCCCTTTGCCACGCAAAATCCACAACATACCCCCAACATCATTATTATCGAGGCAGAAAGTTTCAGGAGTGCCGAATCGGGTGCCTATGGCGCACGCCATAGCCTGACACCTGAATTTGATAAACTTGCCAAGCAAGGGTTAAGGAGCCATCGTTTTTATGCCTCGGGTATGCAAACCGTTCGCGGTGAATTAGCAATTCATTGTAGCACCTATCCGGCCTTGGGTGATCTTCCGATATATAAGCGTGTGCCAAAGTCGGATCTCACGTGCTTACCCCAGATTCTAAAGGCGGCGAATTACGAAAATCATTGGTTCAGCGCCTACAAGGCTTCCTATTCAGGAAAACGTAAATTCTTAGAGAACCATGGTTTCGACCATATTCATGGGGCTAAAGAACACGGTCAACCAGACGATGTCCATGTTGGCTGGGGTATTTCCGATGTGATCATGGCCGACCGAATTGTCGACCAGCTAGACAGATCGGAAAAACCATTCCTGGCAACCTGGATCACCCTCTCAAACCACCATCCCTGGTATTGGGATTACCCATTAGAATTTCCAGAAGATCTGCAAGTTGATAGCACCAGCGAAGCCTATGACCACTATCGCCGCGGCATCTACTACACCGATCATGCTATCGGCTACTTCGTTTCTCAAGTTCGCAAACGCGATTGGGGAAAGGATGCATGGATTGTGATTGTGGGCGACCACGGCATGGCTATATTTCCGGAAAACTCCAAGCGTTCAGACTTTGGGAAGCTTGAAGCGCACTTTCGGGTTCCCCTCCTGATTTTAGCACCAGACATTCTTAAGCCGGGGGTTTTTGAGCGCACGGCATCTCAAGTTGATATTGCACCAACATTGCTGGACATGATGGGCATAAAAGTCCCCAACGCTTTTGTAGGGCAGAGTATCCTCCGAAGCCCCCAGGCCAAAGCCTCTCCTGCTCTTTTGGTTGGCGCAAATGCAGCATCCCTCGTCTTAGACGACACCCGATGCTTTGCCTCCACAGTTACATGTAAGAAAAACGAGACACCGCGCTGTGCAGAAAATCAAAATCCAAGCGCCGCTACTCATGTTTGCTTTTCGCAACACTCTGACCTCCTTTTTGAGGAAGACAATAACCTCAAAACACTTCCCGAAAATAGAACCCAAAAACTGATTAAATACCTAACACTTTTGCCGACAATGCAGACCCACCTAGAATCAAGCAATCGTCTAGGAGCTGGCGCGAATTGGGAAAGCTCTCTTGCGGAAATAATGGCAACGCAAACCGAAAACCGAAAACCGACTTCCAAAGCCCATAAACCGAAAACCGCAAACCGATTCCCATGACCCATAAGCCGCCCCCCCCAAAAAAAAACCGGGTGTTCACCAACAACGCAAACATACAGGTATTGCAATAGACACCACACCACCGAACGTTCACTCACATTCATGATGGTAGGCACCACCAAAAATAGGACCACCAAAAATAGGACCACCAAAAATAGGACCACCAGCTACACCCATCAACAGAAAATACGCCGGCGGAAGGTGAATTTCCTTGAACTGACCACTTTACTTGAAAAACCTGCTGCCATCACATGATTTCCCAGACTGCAAATCGAAAACCACCGTTCACCTTAAGAAATCCCCCCCCTGCATAAAACAAAGCAAAATGGGATTTATTGGTCATCCATCGCCCCAAGGCAATTCATCTGCTTCCCCTTCGTAACCCCCTATATACACCTCACGAGCACCTTCGTTGCCACAGGCCCAATCGCAATTGGTGAAGAGGAAAGTCACGTTGTCGTAATTGGGAACCTTCACCGCGCACATATAGGGTTCGGGAATATGATAAAGGGTGACATTACCGTGGGCCGCCTCAAGCTCCTTTAAACTGCTCCCCAAACCGGTACCCTCCGCCGTGCGAAGGGTCGGCCCGGGATAAATCCCATACACCCGATCCTTGAGAGTCATCCTCACCCGTAAATCCGCTTTTGGGAATTGGATAATCCGAAATCCAACTTGGTCAATATGCCCATCCATCATGGCTTGTTCATCCTCCTTCCCTTCAAAACCATCATGAAAAATCTCTTCCTTGGTTTTACCTTCTAGCGACAACGCGGATGCGGGGAGCTGCTTGCCCGGCACCAAATCCCCCACCCCCAACCCATGAATTTCCCCAGAACCTGGAGACAGCGTTTTGGGCCTTCGCATTGGTCCCACTTTCCGATCGGCGGGCCAGGGCGCGCAGGAAACTTTCCTGGGCTGAACCTCATCGGCAACCATACCACCCAAAAGCGCTACGCCTATACCTCCTGTGGTTACCGAGACCCCTCGCCAAACCTCTGCGGAGATCTCCACCGTATGTTTGACCCCTTCTGGAGAGGTCCCTCCGCCGCCGGCACAAGCAACCACCCAAGAACCCACCAGCATTATGGCCCAGTACAATTTCACAGACATGGGTCACCACCTACACTCAAAGGCCCATCAAGAGATTCAAAACGGCATTTTTATGACAATGCCCCCATCCACACAAGGGTCATGCCCCTCGGGATGGGTGTCCTGAAGCATTTGATTAAAAGCATCGCTGGTCACATGGCAGAGCAGGTAGAGGCCCGCTTCCTCAAGAAATTTCATCACATCGTGGTGGATATCTCTTCCTCCGGGATCCTTGGCCAAATCAAAAACCCCTTGCCGACCATAAACGTTGTCTTTCGGGGTAGCACCTGCAGTAAAGGTGGTTGCCTTAATCGCCCTGGTGGTGAGTTCCTGAGTTAATTCGTCCCATGTGGCCTGGGTCAAATCCGCAATATCGTACATCATAGCATTTCGAATGGGAAACATGATGGCCATAACCTTGTGAAAGGCCTTCTCATCGTCGCTCAATCCATCTTGGCTGGATTGAATCAAGTCATCCCCATCAAAAGCCGGCGTCCCTTTCGCCACGAGAACATCACCAGCGGCATTGGCCGCCAAAGCCTCACCCATGGAAAAAAGTGTTTTGCCATTGCGGTCCACAACCTGATCGGTACCTGGTTTCAGGCCCGTTTGATGGGGTGTCCCCGTGAAAATACAATAACCCTCGGAATCAATGACGCAAGCATACTTATCTTCAGGTCTACCCATCGACCCAACGGCAGTGTCACTCGACGCGTCACCACAACGACCCCCTCCTCCTGAATATTCAGCCCCACCGCAGGCGCTCAAAGCCATCACGCCAATCAAGAGGAAAAACCTGCGCTTATTCATCACCCTATTCCCTCCGCGCTTAGACAAGCACCTTGCCCCCTTGATAACATTGGCCTCGGAGCATTCCCACTGACGCCACCCAATAACTGCACAAATTGCTTCTCCACCACACACATTTCCCCCTCGCCGGCTTCGAATGTCGCCAATTTCCCGAACACAAGTCCAAAAAACACCCGTAAAATCCAACTACGGCCCCAGCCAAGGTTGAATATCCAAGCTATCTGAAATAGCCCTGTGGCCGGCTCAATCATAGAGAAGGACTGATCGAAATGGGACGAACATTCGAAAACCGCAAACACGCCATCCTAAAACGGGGTGCCCGTGATTCCAAGGCCTTTACCCGATGTGGTCGACAAATCAGCATGGCCGTAAAATCAGGCGGTGGAGATCCTGATACGAACCCCGCGCTTCGAAGAGCCATGCAAAATGCCAGTGCCGCCAATATGTCAAAAGAGAAGGTCAAAAACGCCATCGACAAGGCTCTAAAGCTAGGGGACACCAGTAATTTTGAGCAAGTTCTTTATGAGGGCTACGGCCCCCATGGCGTGGCCATGATTGTGGACACTGCCACGGACAATCCCACCCGAACCGTGGCCAACGTCCGTTCCGCTTTTAAGAAGGGCCTGGGAAATCTAGGCAACACCGGTAGCGTATCCTTCATGTTCGACCAATCTGGCGTTTTTAAACTAAAACCCGAGGGTATCGAGCGAGACGAATTAGAACTCGAACTCATCGATCACGGGCTCGAAGAGTTGGCCGATGCAGAAAACGATAAGGGAGAAGCCCAGCTATTGGTTCGCTGTACCCGGGAAAATTTCGGCACCATGCAAACCGCCTTAGAAGCCCAAGAAATTAACGTGGAGTCTTCGGGATTTGAATGGATCCCCCAAACCCTCACCGAACTCACCGACGAGCAAGTAGACGATGTCCTCAAATTAATCGCCCGCCTTGATGATGATGACGACGTTCAAGAAGTCTTTCACACGTTGGCCTAAGCCCTCTCCCCCCAAAAAACATTCTACCACCTTCGATTTTTACCGCCCCACCTTTTCCTTCACGAAACTTAAACTCACTGAAAATCACCTTCGTGAACACCGCTTTTCACCCACGCGCCGTTCGCCAAACTCGTTAGATTTGAAGGCGCCAGTTTTCCAAATGTCGCAAAATAGATTTAACCTGCTTTCCCTGCCGTGTACTCGATATTTCCAAAAACAAAAACGCACCACTCTAGGAGGATGGATATGGGGTATTTCGGTGCCCTTTCCATGAACTCAGGGATCCGGCTTCGTACAACAGGCGCTAACCGGTTGCACCACAGGCGCCAAAGTGCCATCTTCGGACTCTTCATGGCAATGACCATGTGCGTCATCGAAATGCCCATGCTCACCTAGGACAGGTTGCACCGAGCCCGGCATGCCAGGCACCACCGACGCCACGAATCCACGAGGTCCCATACGCCATAGACATCCCAAAAGAAGCAGCCCCATTGCTCCCAAGGCCAGCCATTCCCACCACTCTGCATGCTCATGGGCCATCATTGCCAATTCACCACTGGTGTTATCATCGATCATCAAATTCACCAAAAGGCCAAACCCGACGGAAAAGCCAAACACGCCCAAAGCCATGGCCCAGGCGGCCCGACTCGAATGCATGGAACGCAAAACCCCAAACGTGCTAATATTGGTCGCGGGGCCCGTCATCAAAAAAGCAATCAGAGCTCCGGCCGAAAGCCCCCTATGCAAAAGGACCGCCCCCAAAGGTGTGGCCCCCGACGCGCAAACATAAACAGGAATACCCACCAAGGCAGCCAAAGGTACTTCCAAAGCATCGGGAATTTCTTGGAACGCCGCCAAATCCATGACCGGCTCCGCCACGGCACCAATACAAATACCCAAAAAGACCCACGGAAGGATGTCGTCCACATACTCCACAAAACCAAAATCGAAGGATTTCTTCAATTTCTCCTGAAAACTTGGGGCGACTTCGGATGCGGGAGCTGGGTCATTCATGCTCTCTTTTTCCAACTTCCCATCAAAAAATCGACTCAGGAGCCAGCCACTCAAGATGGCAATCGCCGTCGCCACCACCACCCTAACCACAGTCAGCTCACCACCCAAAAGAGGAACTGAGAGGATGATTGCATCAATCCCCAACTCAGGGGTCGCAATCAAGAAGCCTATTCCAGCCGCAGGAGGCACACCTCTTTGAATCAAACTGCGATAAAACGGCAACACCCCACAGGAGCAGATGGGCAATGGAATCCCCACCGCTACCCCCTTCACAGATTGCGAAAAACGATTCCCCTTCTTTAAAAACGCAATCCAATCCTGTTTTGCAAAACCATGTAAAAGTCCTGCGCCAATAAAAGCGGTCAAAAGCGCGGGTGCTGCCTGCAACGAAAGCGTCGTAAAAATATCCACACCTTCTAAACCATTGGGCTCAACGGGACCGGGGGCCTGAAGCTGACCGATCCCCCACACCACGAGACACCCAAAAAACGCGCCGAAAAACCCAAAATGACTGAGAGACGCTCGGTCACTGGACAAACCTTCCGACAAGCTCGGTGGTTCATCCAAAGCCACGTGCAGAATAGTGCCCCCCATCAATGCCTGGAAAATCGTCACCCCTTCGAAAGAAAGGCTCGCCACCAGCGCCGCTCCCGCGAAATAGCCGACACAGGTCACCACCATCAGCCCTGCCAGAATACAAGTTGCAACCCGACTCCCAAACGTAGAACAAACCATCCACCAAACCGCGAGCCCTAAGGGCAATCGATGCAATAAGACCCCCAGCCCAAGGGCCGCATCGGAACCAAGCTCTTCACCATGCAACGCCCCATGCTGAATCAAAGCAGCACCATCCATCAAACCGTGAACAGCCAAAGCACTCAAGGCCAAGAGAAGCAAAATCGGGCGTACGGTTTTTGTCTTAACGGGCTGAGAGGCGACCTTCTCCAAAAGCAAAGGCAACAAGATCCCCACGACCGCAGCTATCAGGGCCGAGGAGCCAGCCACGGCCACCGCTTCGGGAAAGATATGTAAAAAGACCAAACCAAGAACCGTAACGAGAACAAAACCATCTAACGTTGCCACCAAGGCCGGACGCGGACCGGCAAACCGCAGAAGTAATGGTCCAACCATGAGCGCCAAACAACTTCCAGTCAAAAGTAGCATCGATTCATCTTCTCCACGGGCTTGCGTTGCCCCCACCAACCACAAAAATCATGGCTCCGGGCTAAATGACCAACTCAGGGCACTTCGTCAACCGCAATTGACTCCCCCATCCGACAAAGAAAATCAATTTTAATGTTATATCAACATCCTAGGATTCAATCGAGTTCAAATACAATGATGGAAATGCCCAAAACGGGTGGCCATATCAATTGCGCATCGCAATCCTTTCTCCGTAGACTCGACACCATTGCTGGTCTGAAATTCTTCTTGATTGATATAAGCATCACGGCGTCTACTTCCCTTCCCTTCGGTTCGGTTAAGCCGCATGGCCGCCGGTGCATATATGGGCGCATTCATCGCCGAGACCAAGAAACCGAGGTTGACCGATTTTCTGAAGACGCCCCCCATGCATTCCCAACATCAGACAATCTCATCACTTCGGTGGAGGCGACATTCTCTCTCACCTTTTTAATCCTGTTTCGGTGCCGTTTACTCCCCCCCGTCGCGGCACATACCTCGCCCGAAAAAAACCCGTCACCGAAACACATCCCCTACATTTCGTTCCGAGTAATTGACGAACCCACCTAGATTGCCTATCTCGTTTCGGGGGACGGGGCAAAATCTGACATGGAGCCAAGTCCCCGGGATGCTATTGCCTCATAACGTTTACACCCCGGAAAACGCCCGCGATGGAGGTCTACGATGCCTAAAATCACACCCGAAAAAGTTGCGACAGCTCAAAAGAGGTGGGGCCTAGGCGTGATCGAGATTGGAGAGACCTATCAGAGCGGAGGTGATTATGCGGCCCGCGCCCGCCGGCATTTAGACGAACTCTACGGTTACCATGTAGATACAGTGGCCTTTAAGCCCACCCTAGCCAGTGACATTCCCTTTCGAGCCACCCTCGAAGGCGCCCTCTCCTACTTTGTGGCTGGGAATTCAGACTATCCTGAAGATCATGGTTTCGCCCTCAAGCCCTGGGTCGCAGTTCGATTTGATCAAGAGACCCTGATTATCCAAAACGAAAGTGCCCAATCCATGGGCCATTACTATTTTACAGATACCGTCGGCAGTGAAACCAAGGTAGAATTCTCATTTGGCTATTTCCTTGGACCCAACGGTGCGCTGCTCATCAACCTACACCATTCCTCACTGCCTTACGGTTCCTAACGCGCAACAAGGCAGCCAACAGCACTCAGAACCGCCACTCAAAGGGTCTTTGGGCATCCCAACCCATCAGGTGCAGACTTCGTTCACCGCCATGTTCTTTCCACACGCATTCACGAGCTCCCCCTCAAACCAACCGAAAAATATCCCGGGCACCGAACACGCCATGGAGCTTAAGCAGTAAACCGTCGTTGAGCTAACCTCACTGCCTCCAACCCCTTGGCCTTGACGCCATCAAAAGAAAATCCAATACTGCCCCTGACTTTACCAAAATAATTCCCTATCTAACCACCAGAAACAGCCAAGGAGCCAACCATGCGGGCCATCGCCTACCGAAAACACGGCCAGATAGAGGAACTTCAAGAAGTGGATATCCCCGAACCCAAAACGGGAAGGAATCGAGTTTTGGTGGCAGTCCATAGTATCGGTCTCAACCCCTTAGACTACCGCCTCCGGCGCGGCGAAATGGGCAAACTCACGGCATTCTCAAAGCCGAAACTCATAGGCTCCGATTTTTCCGGCCACGTCCTGGAGGTGGGCAGCCATGTTGCCGATCTGAGTAAGGGGGATCGGGTTTATGGGATGGTCTTCCAGCCACTCACGGGAACCTCCGCCGATCGCATTTCGGTAAAGAGACAAAATCTGAGTCAAAGTCCCTTTAATGTGGACGATACCACCGCAGCAACCATTCCCCTCGCCGCACTCACGGCCTATCAATCCCTCCATAACCTCGCGCATCTCCAGGCAGACCAGCGAGTCCTGCTCAATGGTGCCTCTGGCGGTGTGGGAACCTATGGCCTCCAGCTCGCCAAAATCGCCGGCGCCCATGTCACTGCGGTCACAAGCCACCGAAATGCGGACTGGGTGCAGGAACTCGGGGCAGATAAGGTCATCGATTATACCCAACACGACTTTACCCTCATGGATGCCACCTACGACGTGATCTTCGATGCCTATGGCAATCGGTCCTTCCCAGAGGCCCGGGCCTGTCTCACCGAAAAGGGGGTCTACATCTCCACCATCCCCAGCGTAAAAAACTTCGGGCAAAGTATGTGCAACATGTTGCGCGGTCCGCAGAACAAGATCATCATGGTGAAATCCGTGGCAGCCGACCTCGATAACATTCGCGCGCTCGTGGAATCGGGTAAACTCAAACCCATAGTGGATTCTCAATTCGAGAGGGATCAGATCCATGCAGCTTATGCCAAACTCGAAACCAAAAGGGCCCGGGGGAAAATCGGCGTCAGGATGAAGGTGCCCTAGATTCCCCGCTTAATTCTGGTTCGTGGTACCACTAAGGACCTCTGTTTCTACAGAACCGTCATTTACCCAAGAAGCCTCAGGCACTGCCTTCACTTGACATTCCGATTTGAATACTCCTCCCAGACATCATATGAGGTATACCGGTAACCTGGGGATGATGTTGTTTCACTGACCAACACCTAGAAGGAGATGTTATGTTGCCACGTCCATTTTTCAACGACGAACACGCGATTTTCCGTCAATCCGTCAAACAATTTGTGGAAGCCGAAATAGTGCCCCACCACGAAGCATGGGAAGAAGAGGGACGAGTCTCCCGAGATTTATGGCTCAAGGCCGGCGAGATCGGTCTTCTGTGCCCTGACGCCCCAGAGGCCTACGGTGGTCTCGGCTGTGACTTTCTCTTCAACGTCATTGTGGATGAGGAACTTTGCCGGGTGGGTGCCAGCGGTCCTGGATTCGCGCTCCATTCCGACATCGTCCTTCCTTATGTGGTTCACTATGGGACAGAAGACCAAAAGTTGGACTGGATCCCAAAAATGGTCTCAGGGGAAGCGGTGACCGCTATCGCCATGACCGAACCCGGTGCCGGCAGCGATCTCCAAGGTATCGCCACCACCGCCGTGAAGGATAACGGTGAATATATCATCAACGGCAGCAAAACTTTTATCACCAATGGTCAATTGGCGGACCTCGTCTTGGTGGTCGCAAAAACAGATCCCAGCCAAGGAGCCCGTGGTACTTCCCTCTTCATGGTGGATGCCAAGAGCAAAGGGTTCAGCCGCGGCAAGAATCTAAAGAAAGTGGGCATGAAAGCCCAAGATACCTCTGAACTCTTCTTCCAAGACATGCGGGTCCCGGCCACCGCGTTACTCGGAGAAGAAAATGCCGGTTTCGCCTACCTCATGCGTGAATTGGCCCAAGAGCGTCTCTCCGTGGCCATCATGGCCATGGCCAGCAGTGAAGGCGCCATGGCTTGGACCACCGACTACGTCCAAGAGCGTGAGGCCTTTGGGCGCTCCATCGCCAAGTTTCAAAACACCCGGTTCAAATTGGCAGAAATTGCCACCAAAATCCAAGTGGGAAGAACCTTCGTAGACCGCTGCATCGAACAACACCTCAAAGGAGAGTTGTCGATTTCCACCGCAGCCATGGCCAAACTTTGGTCTACGGAAGCTCAGTTTGAAATCATGGATGAATGTCTACAACTCTTCGGCGGTTACGGCTACATGACCGAATACCCCATCGCCCGCGCTTGGGCCGATTCACGGGTGCAACGGATATACGCTGGCACCTCAGAGATAATGAAAGAGCTCATCGCGCGTTCCGTGCTCTAGAAACAACGCGTATACTGGCCCATCAAATCCAATCGATTTAATTTTTGGTTCCTGCCCAGAGAATCAAATAGCTTGCGTCAATTCCAATCCAAAGTCGGAGGGGGGGAATGGTTGTTTCCTGATAAAATCCATGATGTTGAAGTTCCCAAACTCTAAATTAAGAGATCAGCCAATGAATAGAAAATTGCCGGCGTCCATTTTCGTCGGAGCGGTTCTCGTGACCCTTACCTCTGTTGTTTGCACCGACAATACCACCACCGTTGCAATGCCATCCACAGTCAACGCCGAAGCTTGCGAAATAGTCGAACTGAGCGCCACCATCACCAACACCCCCCAATCGCTCCAATGGAGGGTGGTGGGTTACCCCCTCCTTTATCTAGACCCCTTAGGGGGAAATAAGGTTCGCTTCAGAGCCCCCGCTGTGGCCAGAGAAACCAAATTCAAAGTAGAACTGACCGACACCGGATCCGGAGATATGGGCAGCAGTGGGACCACCGAGGTCATTGTTTCCCCCGCAGCGAAAAGTGCCAATTTAGCCGAGGGCATGGTCCTAGATTGTGCCCCTTTTGTCTACGGCGTCGCTTCAGGCGATCCAAGCTCCGAGAGTGTGCAACTATGGACAGCGCTCGACCCCGCCGACAGATCCACATCCCTACAGGTTCGGTGGGAGATCGCCACCGATCCCCATATGAAGGACATCCTTCAACGAGGGGCCTCATCCCTAGACTCAACCACCGGTTTCACCGCCTCCTTCAAAGTGGATAATCTAAAAGCCAATACCACCTATTATTATCGTTTCTTCGCAGGCGCCGAACAATCAACCCTAGGCAGAACAAAAACAGCACCCATTGGAGACGCTGAAAAAATAAAACTGGCCGTGGCCTCATGCAGCAGCATTTTCTCGGGCTACTTTAACGCCTACCGAAGGATCGCGGAACGCGACGACATCGACCTCCTCATCCATCTCGGGGATTACATTTACGATTTCGTGGATGAAGATGAAGAAATAAGGATCCCAACCCCCTATCCCCAAGAACCTAAGGGGCTAGAGCAGTGGCGTGAGCGTCATCGCTATTATCTCGCCGATCCCGACCTTCGTCTGGCGCGCGCCAAACATCCATGGTTCGTAATATGGGACAACCACGACACCGGAAATAACCCCGCCACCGACAACGACGGTACCATTCAAGCCTTTCAAGAATGGGTTCCCATGAATATCACGGATCCAGACCATCCCGAAATAGCCTACCGAACCCTGAGCTACGGAAATCTATTGGATGTGATTATGCTGGACGTCACCCTCCATCGCGAGGTTACCACCGTGGCCGGAACTGCCATCAAGAGTATCATGGGACAAACTCAAAAAACGTGGCTCAGCCATACTCTATCCCAATCCAAATCTACCTGGCGCATTTTAGGAAGCCAAAAACCCGTTGCCACCATCCCAGTCCCCGAAATCGCCCAAATATTTTTTGGGCGCGACGTTTTTGATACAAATACCTGGGATGGCTACCCCGCAGAACGAAGCCAGATCATCGGCGAACTTCAAGAGATGGGATTAAACAACAACATTTTCCTTTCAGGCGACTCCCATATATCCATTGCCATGGATATGGTGGACAACCCAACCAGCCCCCATTCACCCTATGACCCCGCCACCAGCATCGATTCCGTGGGGGTGGAACTGCTGCCCTCCAGTATTTCAAGGGGCAATCTCGACGAACGCATCCAACTCGATGAAGACGAGTTCATAGCCATTGCGCAAGCTTTTATGGAAGCAGCGACCCACCAAGTATTTGTGGATTTTACTCGCCACGGCTACGGGCTTGTTGAAATCACTCCAGACAAATTGGTGGCGGAACTTTGGTATTCGGACATCTTGAAACCCAGTGACACCGAAGAATTGGGCGTCTCACTCACCTGTCTTAAGGACAAAAATCAGTGGGAGCGAGAGTAAATCAACCGGTTGATTTACTCTCAGCGTTATTTACTCTACTCTGATTTACTCTCAGGAGATTGCAATGTCAGATGCAAATAATTCAGCCCCCACCACCCACGTCCCAGGCCAGATCCCCGAAAGCGATTTCCTTGGTAATGTGCCGATTCAACTTGTTTTAACGATTCTCACCTGTGGCCTGTTTAATTTTTATTGGAACTACAGGCAGATGCAGGCCTGCAATCAAATGCTTGTTCGAAAGGAGTTCCAATTTGGTATTTGGCTGTTATTAACCATCCTCACCTGCGGTATCTACCACCTCTTCTATCAATATAAGATGGGGATGGCCTTGGTGGAACTGCAACGAATCCGACAACAGCCCGTTTTTGAAAATCTCCCGGTATTAAGTCTGCTTGTAAGTATCTTCGGCCTCTCCATTGTCATCGATGCCATCCACCAACTTGAAATCAATAAACTCGTCGACCCCATGTTTAAGTAAGTTAAATTGATGAATTCAGAACTTAGACTTGTGGCCGCCTCGTTACCATTGGGGATCTTGTTATTGGCAATGGCCTATTCCATCGCCGGGTTCGACGTATTTGCGCACCTACCACCATTCGCCTTTTGCTTCTTTAAGGCTATCACCAATATTCCCTGTCCTGGATGCGGCATGGGTGGTGCTATTGTGGCCCTTAGCCAATTCGACTTTACACGTGCTATGACCTCCCATCCCTTCGCATTTCCACTCGTTTTAGGAAGTTCGGTCTATGCTCTTAAAGGAAAAATACCCTGGGAAAAATACCATCATTCAGCAGCAATGATAGCGCTGGTGGGCGTGATACTCTTGTGGGTCGATAGGCTTTACCAATCAAGGGTCTGATAAGAAGTAGACCGATCTGTTCTCTCGCAAACTCAAATCGAATCTAAAGCCACAGTATGTTGGTCATCTAGCTTACGCCTAACTTACGCCACAAGTACAACACCGGCCGAACAAAACGCTTTAAATCCGAGCGTAGTTCTCGTCGTCTCTTTCACTCGCCGGTGGTCTTACTCCGCGATGTCGTGAAGGTATTTCCACTGACCACCAACTTTGACCTAGGCTTCATCTAGGAGTCAGCTCACACCAACGCGTCGTTTGTAAGACTCACATTAAACTCCCAACAAGGTCGCGTATTTCGCAACCCACCAATTCACCATTGAATGGTGAATATGTTGACATCCATGCCGGTCAGCCATTGGAGAACCGCACAAGGACCATTTGGACAATGCAAGACCGAGTCTCACAAAAACGGCCGAAAACTCCAGAACTTAAAAGCATTCCCAGGCAAGCGGTTGACGCAGAGCAAAGGAGAATAGTAATAGCCCCGAAGAAAATCGCCCGAAAGGATAGGACCATGTCCAAATTCAGCTCATTTGAAAGTGCACTCAAAGAACGCGCCGGTCAACAATGTGAACTCTGCGGAACTGAGGAAAATCTGCAAGTCCTCAGCGTGGGTCCTGCCACCGCCGCCCATGCGGATCAGTGCATCCTGTCGTGCGAAATCTGCCGAGCTCAACTAGACCCCACCTCCAACTTAGAGATCAAGCATTGGTTTTGCCTCAATCAATCCATTTGGAGCGAAGTTCCCGCCGTGCAAGTGGTGAGTTGGCGACTCCTTCATCGACTGAATGGGGAGAGCTGGGCGCAAGATCTCCTGGACCAAGCCTATCTCGAAGAGTCGGTGATGGCTTGGGCCCAAGAGGGCCTAGAACAAAAGAGTGAAGACGATAACGGCATGAAAACTGAGGATTCCAATGGCACGCAACTCTTCGAAGGAGACGCCGTCACCATCATCAAAGATCTCGATGTGAAAGGAAGCTCCATCGTCGCAAAACGAGGCACGCTGGTAAAGGGGATACGACTCACCGACAATCCCGAACACATCGAAGGTAAAGTCAACAAAACGACTATCGTCCTCAAAACCTGCTTTCTCAAAAAAGTTACTTTCTGAAATCTTTATTGCCATCGCCACGCCCCATTCGACGCATCGCCAAACCGTCCACTGAATAATAAACGACACATTGGTCATGCGGCCCTTACATTTCGGGCCGCTTAGGAACGTCAATCTCAAAACTTGTCTCGCCGTCGTTTTAACGAAGGCCGAACACGTCGCATCATCCGGTGCCAAGCCATTCGCTTCTTGGTGCTGCACCAGGCGTATTCACTCCCCTCCCCTTTTTGGGATTTGGGACGGCGGTCCGGCAATTCTTAAGCCTCCGGATATTTTATCCCATCGCTCAACTTTCGTACTCGATTTACCTCTTTGATATGTTCTTCATCATGGGGACCTACGATACCATCATTGGCCAGGGAATGAACCCGTCTCTAGTGGAATTGGTGATGATGGGAATTCCAGCAATGATTTTTGGGACGGTGGTGATTTGCACCGGCTCGTACGTTTTCCTTGAAAAGCCGTTTATGAATTTATGACATCATTGAGGCATCATTGAGGCATCATTGAGCAGGAAGCTTAGTGGCACTTATTAACCATTCCTGATGGCTTACTAACCATCCTGCTTATTCGCCATTTCCTAGCGGATGGCTGACTATTTCTCCAATTTCGGTCCCAAGCAATACCTTCAATATTGTGCTTAGCTGCCTGTACAAAAATCGGGGTCCACGATATACGAAGAAATTAAAACTGAGGAGGGATTTACAATGCCACAATACCTGTTTGTATATCTATTTTTGCTGACTTCGCTTTATGGTTTTTTGCCGGGCTGTGGCGCCAGTTCTGGGGAAAGTGCGACAGAAACTTCTACAAACACAGAAACTTCTACAAACACAGAAACCTCTACAAACACAGAAACTTCTACGAATGACTCAGAGTCTACAGAATCCGCTGCCGTGATAGTCGGTGCGCTTACCTGGATGAAATGCCCTATCGGGATGACCTACAACGCAAACACCAATGAGTGTGATGGTGATTATTCGGAGCTTCGGTACTGCGCCTCCGGTGAGGAGAGCTGCAACGGCGTCAACCCCGATGAATTACTTAATTCCGATTCCATTTTTGACACTTGCGACACTTTAGACTACGCCGGCCAAACCGACTGGCGGGTTCCCAATATTGGCGAACTCACGAGTATCATTCAGTGCACCGACGGCAAAAATCCGGGGGTTGGAGAAAAGTGCGGCGACGGCAATTACACATCACCTGCCATTGATACCTCGGCCTTTCCCACCAATTTCCCAGCCGCCTATGTTTGGTCGTCGTCAGCCCGGGCCGACTTTCCAAACGAGGCGTGGGGGGTCGGTTTAGACGATGGACACGTCTACAGCACCAATAAGGACGGCGACCGCGCAGTGCTCTGTGTCCGTTGAGCTGTGCCGAATTTCAGCACCGTTTTGCTTCTTTGAACCGATAGTGGACCCCGATTTTTGTACCGGCAGCTAACCCGCGCAAAAATCCTATTTCAGGAATTCTGAAACAACAAGTTCTATCGAAACTCGGTGATCTGCCCTAAAACTGGGCGGAAAACTGGGCACAATGGCTGGAAAATCGGAGCAAGAGAGTTGTGGCTCACGAACCACCTTGGTCTAGATGCTCTTGGTCCGACGAAGCAAAGGCCCTGCTCCATAGGTTGATGATTCGGTAATGCTGTTAACGTTGGAAAGTCTTGCCTTTAAGTAATCGTCCACAATATGCGAGACGTTTCCTTCTGTTCCCAAGAGGACCGCGGCATCCACTCCGTCTAACAACCGATTTTGGCTTTTGGTTAATTGAAGAAGAGCTTCCGCGGTAATTGCGGTCGGTCGCGACTCTTTGAGGACTGCGGCGATACCCAATGGACCTCCCGCTCCGACGGGGAAGAGTATGGCTACCTTTTTTGTGGGGTGGTTTTCCATTTTCGACCCCCAAGCGTCAGGTCACACCAATGCGTCGTTTATAATGCCGGGATTGAGCTGCCAACAGGGGCGCCTATTCCGCAACCCATCGATTCACCGTTGAATGGTCAACATCGACACCACGTTCGCCCATAAGTGCTTCATTGACAACTCGGATTCGTTCTAACACGTTTGCGACAGAACCGTTTTTTGGGTTGATGTCTTAGAGTGACCCAACGCCTTGGGGATAATCCTTGAATCCCTTATGAACCAATCGAGCTAAAAAATCAGTAAAGGGAACAATATTTAAGTTCACACTGGCTTCTTCTAGGGCAGCCATATACTGGGAACGTTTGTCCAATGGAACGACAGTCCATGGATAACCCCCACTTGAGAGCATCACATTCATCAAGAAGCGCCCCATACGTCCATTGCCATCGATATAGGGATGAATGAATACAAAAATAAAGTGCCCAAGCACAACCCGGACTGAAGCCTCGGTTTCAGTTCCGAGCAATTCAAACAAAACAGGCATCGCATCGCGGACTGCTTCTCGACTTGGTGGAACATGCATAGACTTGCGAATAAAGACAGGTTCGCTGCGATAACCTGCGAGATCCGATGGGCGCAAGATGCCTACGGCTACACCCGGCGCAAACATCTCTCTATACCAGGTGCTATGGTCATCGTGAGCGACCGCCCCTGGAGCATCATGATTGATAACCTTTTCAATACTTTTTCGCACCGCTTGGTAGGCTTGCCAGTACCCACGCGCGGCCATCGCATTATGCTCTTCAGCGTCGTGCTGAGTGCTATGTGGGTTCCAGTTGCCGCTGCGCACCTTCTCAATCAACTCAGGGCTTACGCGATACCCTTCGATCGATAGGGAATGATACGCATCCGTGACATAAACCTCTTCGATGCGTTTGAGGTAGCCCTCGACATCTTCTGGCAGACCGGGGGCTTCAGGAAAGCGCTCGATGATGGGGTCGCGCATTTCTTGCCACATCAAACGGATTCGGTTGGCGTAAGGGGATTGTTCTCGCGTCGAAAGGATGGCTGGGATTTGTGTTTCGAAAGGGTCCTGTTCACGGATTTCATATCCGGCAGCCCGCATGGCGTCTACGATATTGTCTGCAATACGGTGACGCCCCATATTTCTGAATGCGCCCGCCATTCTGCCAGCAATCGTACTGTGGCCCCCTTCGAGTAGTCGGTCTAGCACTTCCGATGCATCGCGCACCATCGACAGTGCGGCACGCATATCAATAGGGTTTTGTGTAAAAGTTCTCGGGGAGCAGGCGATGAGGGCCGCTGGCAGTGAAAACAGGCGCAAACCGTCTTTCTCCACCATGTCTTTGCCTTCAGGCAAGGCGGAACGGATATCAAGCAATGAGGTATTATGGGGCAATGCAGTGACATTATTTCGCGCTTTAGACGCACGAACCAGAAGCTGTTTGGGTACTGTCCGGTTCTCTGCATGTAGAGATAGGGATTGTTCGGGGGAAAGGCACCAATCTTTGCCCTTAACGTGTTCGAGATAAGCTGCGCAAAAGTGCCAGAATGAGGAATACCATGTCGTACTCTCTCCTGTGGTTTCATCGGGGCGAGCCGGGATATACCAGCCTTTGATGACCTCTTGGAGAAACCCATGCCTGCTGAGTCGTTCGCGATGGGTTCGGGTCAGATCGCCAGAGCGGATGGCAACCCGCCCACCTTTCTGAAGTTGGTGGAGAACTTCAAGAGATTCCGCTAGCTTTTCCGATGGCTTCGCCATGCCCCATGATCCGTTCATTCGCTTGTTGTGATGTGCTATTCGTCGCTTATTATGTTGTGCCATAATTCGCTTATTGTGTCGAGATTTAATTCGCTTATTGTGTCGTTCTGTAATTCGCTTATTCTGTTGGCCCAAAAGCCAGACAAGCCTCGTCGTTGTGGGCGAGGAAAGACAGCGCACAAGCAACCAAGGTCCGATGCCTTGGTTTTTGGGCAAACCGGTGTTCTTTGATTTTCGATATATTGCCAAACCACTTCCGCGGCATTACCTGCTCAATGGATTCCAGTGGATTTCTGGGCTTGCACCGAATATGAAGTCGTATTTTCTTCTATTCCAAAATCCCCCCCCATCATCAACAGACAACGTCGTGAAATCATTGCCCTACCAGGGTACGTAGATTTTGTGCTTTGCCCCGAGCCCAACAACTTTGCCCTCGACTGCTTCAACCGACGAAAGAACAAAATCGAGCACCTCACAGAAATGCCTGGAAAAATGCCATCGACCGCATTCAGATAGCCAAAACCCTGGCTCGAAAAGACGCCATCTCCTATCCAACCTTCATCATCTACCTTAACCGAGAAAAAGCCGAAGGCCTCACAAGAGCCAAGACCATCATGAATGACGTTGCCGAGCTCCTCGACAAATAGCCATGCAAGCTCAAACTCCGACATCAATTTGTAGACCGGTGGCGCCCGAATTCAAGCGTTTCCCATGGATTCCGACTGCACAAAGAATACCTGGAGTGCCTGGGGCTCTTACCGAAGCTCTACGCCCCCGAACATAACTTTGCCTATGCCAACAATACACCCAGCATTTCCCCAAGGGTCTTTGGAAAACCACCAACAGCTTCACTCGCAATCGGATTAACGAAGGGACCTGCGTACAGACAGTCACCGCTCCACTCACCCCTTTTGGGTGGCTAGCCATTCCCACAACCCAAAAGATGTATTCCATTTCGAAAACCACAAGCAAAATTCCAATTTGCAAATCCAAAAAACCGCCCGCTAAATAGTTCACCCTGCAAAACGAAAAACCTGACCATCACCGTGCCTCAATACAATCTCACGCATACTCAAAATCCTTTTACCCAAAATTTCGCAGGGCTTAGTTTCGGCCCCCAGAAATAAGACCCTGGTCAACATAGACAACTCCCAGAAATTATCGCACAACCAAAAGTGCCAATATCGCCACCTTAGGTACCAAAGACATGACTGATGCACCCAATCCAAAATACCCTAAAAACAAATCAGAGAAATTGCCTCTATTGAGATTCCTGCAACTCATCTTCTGGTTTCAGGATGTGGTCCAGCTAAAGGAAATTCTTGCAACAAGATCCAAATATCGTTAGAGGGTCCCGAAATGAAAATACTTTCAGTCGCGTTTGCAAAATTGGTCTACGCCCTTCGAGGCTGGGGGTTCGAACCCATTCCACACTATTGGGAATCAAAGCAGGTCATCATAGGCTTTCCACACCGCTCAAACTTGGACACGGTGATGGCCTTCGCAGGCTTCATGCGGATTAACATAAAGGGGCATGTGCTCATCAAGAAAACATGGTTCTTCTGGCCGCTCTCTTATTTGCTCAGGGGCCTAGGAGGTATTCCCGTAGATCGCAGTCAACCAGGCGGGGTTGTGGAACAGATGGTGGCTGAATTTTCAAATAGAGATGAATTCATCCTCGCCCTCGTGCCAGAGGGATCACGTCGAGGCGTGACCCGACTCAAAACAGGATTTTGGCATATCGCCAAAGACGCCAACGTCCCGATCATCTGCTGGTACCTAGACCCCCACTACAAGCGCACCCGCTGGGTGGGTAAATTAACGCCCGGTGATTGTCGAGAAAAAGACATGAAAATAATTAAGAAACTCTACAGCGAAGCAGGATTCGACATCCCGGACTTTCAAACCTAAAACGTTTTCTCTTCTTGGCTCTCTCGTTTTTCACCATAAAATCAATCACCTGCCCCGCGAGTTCCGGACCGGTTCTATCGCAAACTCAAATCGGGTCGACAACCACAGCACCGCGGTTATCTAAGTCAAGGCGCCGAGTCATTCAATTGTTGTATAAGCCCCCCCGTGTGGAATTGGAGGCACTTGTCCCCTACGAATCATTTGAATTAACTCGACGCCCACAAGTGTGGCATCGCCAAATAAACCCCTTTAAATCCACGCGCAGTTCTCCTTTTCTCTTTCACTTGCCGATGGCCTGAATCCACGGTGTTTTTGAAGTATTTCCACTAGCCACCAACTTCGACCCAGGTCTCGTTTAAGCCCCAGCTCACACCAACGCGTCGTTTATAAGACTCGCATTAAACTCCCAACAAGGGCGCGTATTTCGCAACCCACCAATTCACCATTGAATGGTCAACACCGACACCACATTCGTCTAGAAGCGCCTCATTAAGAGTTCTGATTCGTTCCAATGAGCTTATAATAAAATCCTTTTCATTCGTCTGATGTCGTTAGAATAGGATTGATAACAGCCCGCCCGTAAGTTGCCTCCCACAAATTATAACTCTCTTTTCCATTGCCGCTACCCCGAGTAAAGTGCTCAACAGCTTCATCAAACTCCTTCAACATGCTCATGGAGACTCTGTTGACGGGGGTGGTCATAATAAAAGCAACATCCAGACAAGGACCGGTCTGGTTATTGCCGCAGGAGGAGTTCCAGCCAAGCTCGGTTGGGTTATAGCCCTCGATAGTGATAGGTTCACGCTCGGAACCCATCAACTCATACCAATCCTCCGGCGTATAAACTCGAAAACCATTATGACCAACCCACTCGGTGACTTCTCCGGTGGCCTGAATGGTAACTGCATACCGGTCTTCATTGCCGGTGCTTACCAACACTCGGTCTGGTGCGGGCCCCAATCCCGCAAGAAACAACTCAACCTCGCTGTAGGGACCGGGTTCAGCGTTGTTTCCTGTATGGGTTCCGAAATAGGTCGGCCCAAATGAACGCAGCGTAAACCAGGCGGGATGCGCTCGGTAAGCAATTGCATTCATTCCCCACGGAGGCGCAACGACTGGAGTTACTAAATGATTCATCGGAAAACCTCCCAATTGTCCCAATTGCGAAACAAACCCCCAATGCGTCGTATCAAGTTTATAGGAACGGGCTGTAGCAACGGAAATATGACCATCCCAAACGGGTTCTAGTGTCGGGTCCTCACCGGTTGAAGTAGAGCGAGCGCCGTACGGAAGTATCCCATTTCCCCAGCGATGCATGAGTTCATGTAAAGTCGCGCCTCCCTCTATCAGCGAGGAATTCGTTAACCGCATAATTCCGTCAATCCCTGTGCCGCAGCCCGAAACATCCACGCGAAACTCGGCCCCTCCCACTCCAGGATAGGTAACCCACAAGACTTCGTCTGGGGGCGCGTCGTATAGTCCCGCTAAGAATTCGATGTAAGCACATCGAAGCGTGTAATTGCCTACAAATTGTCCCACGAGAGTTTCGAAAAATTCGTCCGTAAGAACAACAATCGTGCCTCGCCCGCTCGGAAGTACGGTAATCGAGCGCAGTGCTGCTCTCCGCTGATTTTCGGTGAGGTTAGAGACCTCTTCAATATTGAAAATCCCACGACGTTCGCTAGTAATGGGAATACGATGAATCTCCCCTGCGCTGGCACTTAAAACGAGACTCTCATCGGGCCCTCCGCCCCACCATTGAATGTCAGCGTCATTCAACTCTACGGTAGACAGCACTTCAATTTGCCCCACAAGGCCATTGGAGCCTTCTGCTGCACTAACGGCCATAACCCACTCCATTGGGAAGTCTGCCGTGATATATCCGCGTTTATAGTCTGTGTAGCTATTGAAATCGTATTGGGTAATAATGTCGAAGTCATTTGGCATTCCAGAACGTTTGCGAACCCGCATCCAATCCTGCGACCCATCCCAGGTAAAGCAATCAAGGGCAGGGTTAGATGCATTTTCCATGCATTGCTCTAATCGCAATCTAAAGGGCTTGGACCGGTTATTGTGGTATCGATAAAACACTGGAGTTTCGCAATCTGCGATACAGTTAGACGAAGTTTCTCCATCGCTCACATCGCAAATCCCATTACCGCAATCGCAGGGTTTCTCAGCGCAAAGGCATATCCCACTTGAGCAGTTAGCCAAATCTCCATAAACTTCATCACAGGCAACCGGTAAGCTTCCGCAGCCCGAAACGGCAGCTGTACAAGAGTCAACGGTGTCATTCCATTCATACCCCGCTGCGCATTCCTTCAAGCAGACTCCAAGAGCACAGCGAAGTTGTTCATTGGTGCCTAGGGTTTCATCGCAAATCTTTCCGGCGGCTCCACAATTTGTGAGGCTATCGGTAATACAACTCGAGCCGCTAAGATGTGTTCCAATTGGGCAAGAAGCAGCACATTCGGCAGGCGCACCAATGGTGGTGGTTATGCATTCGAGTGTAGCCCCCGTCGGCCCTGAACACGCAAGACCTTCTTGTCCACATTCACTTAGGCTATCTGCAACGCATCGACCTTCTGCTGCGAGGTGATACCCTAAGGAGCATTTTGTAGAGATACATTGACCTTGTTCGCATTGGGCGGTGACCGCATTGGCCATGGTTGTGCATGATGTTTGCCATGAACCACATGCATCTACGGTATTCTTGTCACACCCCAAATCCATAGAACCAGGGTGATACCTTGCACCATTTGTGTCGGTATTGCACGGTACAGCTTGCTGGGTATCCACAAAGCAAATTCCACCGCGACAAACAGAAGCTTTGGCCAACGGGATTTTCAATTCGCAATCTAAATCCTCAGCGCAGCTATGGCGAGGACGGGCACAACGTTTGTGTCCGGCATTATCGGTGATTATTTCAAATCCAGGCAGACAGGTTTCAACATCACATAAACCCCCGGGACCACAAGTGGCGGTCGCAGCGTTTTGCTCACAATCCATTCGCTCAGAACCACACATTGTGGCGGTATTGGGCACGCATCGTTCTCCTCGATAGGTGGGGTGGTATCCGCCGAAACAGGTTGCAATCCCACAGGTGATCAAGTCTTGAGTGGTTCGGTCGTAGATTTCAGTTCGGTAACACTGCAAAGAGGTTGCTAGATAAGGGGCGTAATTGCCTAAATTGCAGTAATCATCGCACCAGGAAGTGCGTTCGGCGATACTTGCTAGATCTTCATAAAAGTCACAATGGTCCAGTTCTGCATTACATTCAGGACGACAAACACCGTTGTTGAAGGTGTAGTTCTCATGGCATTGAAGTTCGCAAGAGTTTCCGTTGCAAACTTCCTGTCCGTAGAGATTGGGTAGGCATTCAGTATTCTCTCCTGCCGCTGATGTTTCCGAGCGATGAGTGCTTCCCGGAGGGCAGGGTTTACATTCATGGTTCATAACAAACTCATTCTCGGCGCAGAGGGTTTTTTCGCATGTGGTATCACTTCCGGATGCATCATCGTTTGCATTATTGGTGGTGCCCGGAGGGCAGGGCGCGCATGCATGGTTTGAAACGAGGAAATTTGCGTCACACAAAATAGCACCACAATCTATGCCGTCTCCGCTGTATCCGTTGTTGCATTCACAGATCCGAGAGCCTACCGTATTGGTGCAGGTTGCTTGGGGAGCGCATCCTCCATTATTGGTAGCACACTCATCGATATCGACACAGGTTGGAGGTGCCCCTGTATTGTTGGTGCAAGTATAAAAAGCGGGGTCGCAATTTCCATTATTGGTAGCACACTCATCGATATCGACACAGGTTGGAGGTGCCCCTGTATTGTTGGTGCACATAAAAAATCCCGCATCACCACATCCTCCATGATTGCTCTCACATTCGTCGATATCGGTGCATTGGCCATCCTTAAGTTCAAAGCCCTCTGTGCATTTGAGCTCATCCTTAGGGCCAGGCTTACAACTACTGGCGACGAAAAAAGGAAGAAGCGACATGAATAAGACGGTTTTACGATGCATCGTTGTTCCCCTTATTGTGCTCTTGGCCAAACTGCGCTTTCAGTATTGCCTCGGCCTCAAATATATCGAATTTTAAAGACGAAGCCTAAATTAAGGAACCAAAAGAAGCAGGGTCATGATTGGGCTCTAGACTCTGGTGACCGTGCCTTGTGGGATTATTCTAAAAATCAAAAAATCGTTTCTCTTACTGGACCAAGTCTAGGCGTTTTGTATCAAAGAGCTCGGTGATGCGCAGGGCACCGGCCTCTTTCCCTGCGCTCTTTTCGCGGAGGTTCATTTCCCCCCGCCCTTTTCCGTTTCGACTTGGAAGTGCCTAGGAACTTTAACCCCCAAGTGAGCCGCGAGCCGAGGTACGAAGTCGTCGAATTTAGCCTTACCGGTGCTTGCTTTTAGATATTCGTTCCTGCAAGGAGCCGCAAACCTAAGCCAAGGATTTTCTCCTATGAAAACACCCCCACCCGCGTTTAACAAATTGAATCTCGCTCTCTTCACTTTTAGTCTCGCCCTTGGTTCTTGGGCCTGTGCCGACGGCCTTGACGAAGTGGAGGATCAGGTCGAACAAAAACAAACCACGAAGGATGAATTCGCCACCGAAAATCCTGGTGAAAACACCGCCGGTGAAATTGAGCCCACCACCACCACCACCACTGGCGCGGAAATCGAACCAGAACCAGAGATTGAAGCGGCGGTGGCCGACGCGCCTACGGTGACTTTACTCTGGTCGGAAGGAGATGAAGACACTGCGGTTGAGTTGCATATCGATGCGCTCTTAACAGACACCGATGGTTCCGAGACGCTAACGGTTAAGGTCTGTGGTTTCCCTATGAATAGTTCGGCTTCCTACGACGGGTTCTGCCGAAGTGGCTACGGTGATGATGGCCGACCGACGGGAAATAATAGCTATTTCAACAGCTGTGCTCTGCCCTTTAAGATGGGCGGAATACAGGACCATTACAAGTCGATGCGCGATAGCTGTATTATCATCGATTCTGAGACGCTGTCTGAGCTGGATAAGCCCGAGAGCCTATGTGATGCTTGTCCGGCGATTGACCACGCTTACGACCCGGTTTGTGGAGAAGAGAACACCACCTATCGCAACGAATGCGAAGCTGCCAATTGCGGGGGGGAAACCATTGAAAATCTTTATCGAGGAACCTGTGCCAAAAGCTTGTCTATTACGCCGCCCTTAAATTGGAATGGCGAGAGCTTGCTCCAGGTGACGGCGACCTCCGAAGAAACCTCTAATGGTGCCACAGCGTTGCGGAAGGTCACTGCAAAATTGTTGGTGCGATCTGTCAATGACTGCCCACGTGTGTTGGGACTCGCTGGCTCTGAACCAACCCAGGTCCCCAAGAATGGCAGTCGTGGGCTCTCCGCGATGATCAACGATGCAGATCAAAATGGTCACTACACCGTGACGGTTGAAAGCGAATATGGAGCAGTCACCCTCCAATCTGTTTCCGGCGTTACTTGGCATGAGGGTATGGGACGAAACGCTCCCATCAAGAGATTTGATTGTCCACTCTCTCGATGCAATCAAGTATTTAGCCCTTTGATTTACAGGGCACCTACCGATTATGTCGGGACGGATTCAGTCACGGTGACCGTGGTCGATAATGGCGAACCGCGACCCAATGCCACACCCTATTCCGACACAGAAACAGTGGACATCATTGTTCTAGATTAGGACATTCCATTTTTCCCGCCGGGATTCTCCCCCCCCCCGTCTCCGAAACCTCACCTAAAAACATCAAAAAGCCGACAAAATCACGAGGCAAAACACACCGATCCATATTGAAATTGTTCGTCTCGAAAATCAGTGGTACTATGGCCCCTAAATGTCATCTAAATTAAGGTAGTTATGAAAAAGACTTTTAAATTGACGCATCCCAAGCATAAGCGACCCAGGCTGGTGGAGGCCGTTCGGCACGAAGTGAAAAAATATCTGAAGAGGGAGCGAAATAAGAAGTTGCCCCATAGTGCCGATTACTGGGATTTCGATTGCAAGTTTGGACACACAGAGGAAGAAGCCCGAGTGGTTCATATCTCAGAGATCAGCAAATGCATTGATGAAGTTGATAGAGAAGAGTTAACTTCGTTTTATCTAGAGATTTTGGCGAAGGAAGGTGTCAGGAAAAAATCCGCAACATCCAAGGGCTAGGCTCAAGATAAATCAGGATAGCGGTCTCTTACACTGATTTTACTTAAAGCCCTGAGGGCATGTCATCAGCCCGTTACCGTCTCAATTCGAAACGCATGCTCTCAAGCGACTGTGTAACCTCACCCGTCTGCATGTTGTAATCCAAAAGGCGAACCGGCCACATAACCATCTTTAAACCATCTTTAAACCATCTTTAAACCATCTTGATGGGTGTCTTCATCGAAGTTGTTGCTAACCTAGGGGCGCCGCTGGTTGGTCGAGGGTTTTCACCGAAGTAATCGGGTTGTCTAGGTGGACCTTCGTCGTGAAATAATCGATGAGATTGATAGAGAAGAGCTGGATTCGTTTTATCTAGAAATCCTGGAAAAGGAAGGCGTCAAAAAAAAGTTCAGCCAAAGAGTAAGGTCATTCCATCTACGCTTGTGGGTCTTGGTTATTTTTTAGGCTGGGTTTAAGCTAAGCCGAGTCGTTGTTTCACGGCTGCCTCGACGGTCGCGAAGTCGTCCAAATTTGCAGTTTCATCACTGAGGACTTTGGTGGCTGTTTGCACCTTCCTTAGTGCGTTAAGACCGTCGTAACCGAAGGTTCGACCACCTCGACGGTACATCAGGGAAGCGTAGGCTGATTCTCGGTTTATTAAGCTCATATTATAAATAGAGCAGGCCTTATTTAGTATATATTTGGTTAGCCGGTGAGCCTTAAATGCCTGTTGATCGACCTCGGCCTCTGCAAGTAGTTCCTGGTGCTGGTTGGTGTTGGCCAGCTCAGTAAGAAAATCTCTATAGGCAATGCCGGTGGCCACGGAAAAATCATGTTCAATGGCGTAGGTTCCACCTTCCCCGTGGTGTTTCCATGCGGTGGATTTTCTTTTCAGCTCGTGTAATTCCCATCCTCCTTGTCCGACGGGCGGGTTGAGTTGCCTCCAATCGTACCAATGTGTGGCATCTTGCACCGCTTTCTTCAGGGCGGTTACTCGGCTAGCCGCTAGCCGGGCTCCGTCGAGTCCCTGGTCAGCGACTACGTTTACCTTATGCCAGTCTGAGGGCGTCAGGGCACCGGCCAATTCCTTCGTGTTGGTGGCCGCCGATGCATCTTGGAAAGCTTTTTTTCCCTCAGCGGCTTCACTGGCTTTAAAGGCTGCTTTGAGAATGTCTTCATTGTTCCTCGCGCTGCCTACGGCAGATGCTCCTGCCGCTAAACCGATGGCTGCGGGGCCAGTGGAGACTGTGGCGGCTATGACCAAACCAACTTGAACGATATCCATGAGCAGCCCGGCATTACCACTACCGGTCACCTGGCGCTTGGATTCTAGCATGATGTTGAGATAGAATTGCCTCTCTGATTTGAGCTCGGCCTCAACAGCTTTGAGCATCGCCATTCGGCTCAACCCGCCGACGTTGCCCAGGGAGCGCGCTAAGTTGAGCATGAGTGTGGCGGTATAAGGCATATCCTTGCTAGCAAGCTCACTAAACGCGGGCGCGAGAATTTCTTCTCCGTAAAAAGCCATGGGCATGATGAAGTTCTCCGAGTTCGTTTAAAACCGACGGAGGGACGTTACGCGATAAGAATAAGGCATGCAATCTTTCTCCATTTTAGGTTTGGGCCGGAGCCGTCTCGGTGCGGTGCCTAGGAATTTCAAATCCCCATTTTGGCACTAAGGAAGGTAAACAACCCACTCACTTTCCCGTGCTTGTCCAAAAATCACCCCCACCCTTCTCCGAAACCTCAACCAAAAACATCAAAAAGCCGGCAAAATAACGAGACAAAACACGTCGGTCCAAAGCCGCGACTAGGTCGCTGCCATCAATAATGAAAACAAGTCTGCTTAAATCTTGGAGAGCTCAGTCTCGGCGAATCCCCAGGCAGACCCAAATGCTTGAGAATATTTCGAATCACAGTTCGCTGGATAATAAACGACACCATCGTCATGCGGCCCTTGCAGGAAAGGCCGACCAGGCATTGGTGACGACACCAAAACACACCACACAAGCAAAGCCATTCGCCAAGATGCCGCCTACCCAAAAAAGAGGCGAACTCTTGCCACACAAAGTCTGGGAGGCTTTGGCCTATGGATTCAAGCTATAAGCAGAAGGCTTCCAAATGGGACTAAATCTTCTTCCGAAAAGTCGAGGCCAAATTTAATGAATCGTCACCCTAAGCAGACACCCAGGCTTTGCCTCCAAGCCTTTTAGCCAGTTCTCCTTTATCGAGGGCCTTGTCCATAGCCTCTGCAGGGGCAACAACCCCCTGATGAACCAATTTAGCCAATTCTACGTTTAAAAATTGGTTACCTTGCGCCGCCCCAGAAACCATGGCATTCGCAATCTGATGCACCTTACCCTCTCGTATTAAGTTAGCCACCGCGGGAGTGCTCACAAGAATTTCCAAGGCCGCCACTCGGCCCCCCTTGGCCTTTTTGCACAGCGCCTGAGCCACGACACCCTTTAGACTTTCAGAGAGAGCCGTACGCACCTGGGCCTGCTCTCCAACTGGGAAGAGGCCGATAATCCTGTCAATGGTACTAATGGCGGTGGAAGTATGCAGGGTTCCAAACACCAGGTGGCCAGTGTTCGCAGTTTCCAGCGCCATCGAGACCGTTTCCAGGTCCCTCATTTCCCCCACCAACACAATGTCTGGGTCTTCCCTTAAAGCCGCCTTCAAAGCGCGTGTAAAGCTCTGACTGTGGACGCCAATCTCCCGCTGGTTGATCAAAGATTCTCGGCTCTGGTGCACAAATTCCACAGGATCCTCTAGAGTCAGGATATGTGTCTTTCGGGTCTTATTGATATAATCGATCATCGCCGCCAGAGTGGTTGATTTTCCACTGCCCGTGGGGCCCGTCACCAAGACCAGTCCCTTGGGATAATCACAAATCTTGGTGACAATCTCCGGAAGACCCAGTTGTTCCACCGTGAGAATGGTGCTGGCGATCTGCCTCAACACCGCACCAACCCCTAGACGGTCTCGAAAAAGATTCACTCGATACCGAGAAACCCCAGGGATAGAGTAGGCAAAATCGCAATCGTTGATCTCCTCAAACGCTTCGATGCTCTCCTGCCTCATGATCGGTTTAAATAAGTCAAACACCTCGTTTATACCTAGGGGACTCGCGTCGGCAATTTCTTTAATTTCTCCATCAATACGCCAGCGGGGTTTGAGGGTTGCGCTCATGTGTAAATCTGAAGCGCCCTCTTCCACCATGCGACGAAGCAATTGTCCGAGCTTCTTAGGCGCCACTGGCGGCGCCACCGATACCGACATAGGAGCAGCCACCTTAGGTGGCGGACTGATCCCCCCTGAAACAGGAGGCGCGACAGCCATAGGAGGCGGGGCCTCATTTAAGCCCGACACCGATTGCATCGCTCGATTGAAGAGAGATGCATGGATGCTCACGGGCACCACATCCATACCCGGAAGTAATTTTTGTAGAGCACCTATCACTGAATCGGTGACCGCATCCACAAAGCCTACGGTCAATTGATTCTCATCATTTTCCAAAGGCAGCACCCGATGCCTCTGTACAAAAGGCAGCGGCACCAAGCCTACCACCGCCCCTTGGGGAACCTTTGCATCGGCTCCAAACTTCGGATGCTTTATCAATTTAGAGGTATCACCCAACCGCAAAGCCAAACTTCTAGATATCGCGATCCCAAACCCCGGAACTGCCTCGTAAAGACGCGCAAAAACCGCCGCGTCAAATTGGAGGAGTTGAGCCCCCGCCACAGCTTTAACCGTGGCTGAACGGGGAGATTCCAGCAGCAGCCCCACTTCCCCAAAGGTTTCGGGTGCGCGGAAGCGACAGATTTCACGGGGGGTGGTGGTCCCACTGGCCATCACCCCCACCTCGCCCTTTGCGACCATATAGAAGGAATCAAATGGCTGATCCGCCTCAACCACCGTTTCCCCGTCGCCAAATTCCAGTAGGCGAACAGCTTTGGCGACCTTTTTAATATTGTCGGCCTTCAAACTCTTCAAAAGCGGAGAACTCTGCAAAACCGTAGACACTGATGACAAAACTTCGTCGTTAAATTCAGACACGATGACCATGAAATTATCCTATCCCCAAAGAGTGCCGAGCACTGCCCCAAATCCTAACAGGATTCGGATCATGGGAATAAATAATCCTCCCCACACACAGTCAAACCGGTTCATCTGCCTTTCACAGGGTGGAGCGTAAACAAGGCAGTGGTCTTTTAGGGAAACCCAAGACGCCAAAGCCTATGGAAAAAACAGGTGCTATAAAATCAAACACCTCCCCCTTAGCAACAACCCCATAGCCATTTCTCTTTGGAGCCGATACGGCATAGGTTTGAATCGATTATCTTAGGCATGAATCATCGAAGAGAGGTCCACACGAGACAAAAAACTTGCGGCGTTCATTTTCGAGACGATGAGGATGTCGCAGATTTATCAGCCGTTGATGCTGGCAGAGCAGATCCCGAATCAGTGGGTGTGATGTGGGGACCACAGCTTAATCCATCTTAAAGCAGCGTCGCGTCAAATGAGAAGAGATGAGACTCCGCCCCATCTCCGGGCCTGTTGAAACCACCCCAGATAAATTGGTGGCAGAACTTTGGTATTCGAACATCTTCATGCACCAAATAACGCAGCGCATCCAACACACACCTAGGACCTCCGCCTTCCTCTGTGCCTCAGCTTCCGTTGAAATCCCTCCCCCAGACGAAACTATTACCATTTTAGCCCGATAAGGTCCCTACAGGCATCACTCAAACCCACGTCAATATCAGGACCAAACCATGCCAAAAATTCGAGTTCCCAAAAATCCCTGCCATGGCGTACCTCACCGCATAACCAACACCTCAGCCAACCCGATCGAGCCCCAAAAAACTTCAATTCCGTACCGAGGGCTAAGAGACTCTTTTGAAAACCAAGGTCCTGACTTATTCCGTCAAGGCAGCACTCAACTATCGGTCGCAACATCAATTCCCAAAAATGCCACCCCTACCACGAAAGTTTCACCCACAACCCAATCCCCCGCAGCTGGCGTAGCTACCTTCTTCCCTGATTGGGCGAAGATAATTGAGAGAGACGCCACTACTTGTGAGGGCCTCGTGGAACTTCAAGAGGTACACCACGCTGCAGACGCACCCAAGAGTGTGCTTTCTGAACTGCCATCCGGTATAGCCGCCTTCGGAGATGCCTTGGGCATCCTCGGGTCGGTCTACGAAACGGTAGAAAACCTCAAACATCTCGCCGAAAGAAAACAAATATCAAGCAAAGAGTCCGTAGCCGTCAACGCAGACTACAACGTCCTTACAAGTTTAACCCTCCTCGAACTGACCCTTTTAGACAGTGCAGAAGAAGTATCCGCAGCGTTTAAATCTG
>JAYZAY010000074.1:0-36804 GCA_036339465.1 Myxococcota bacterium
AGGCAGCCGCCCAAGGAGTGGTTAGTGACTGGGGTGAAGTCGTAACAAGGTATCCGTACCGGAAGGTGCGGATGGATCACCTCCTTTCTAAGGAGTTCAGAGGCAATAGCCTCTCATGAACCCTAGGTCGATCACACGTACGTACTTGCTATTCAGCTTTCAAGGAGTCAGGCATGGCTCCTTTTTTTTTGCCCAAATTCTTGATTCCCCAATCCGACTTTGCTCTAAAATTTCTTGCTCTAATATGCGCTGAGGCGTACTGTACCCAGCCGTTTAACATGGAGGTCGTCTGGATGGCAGAACGCGTAGAGACAGCTGCGGTGTTGGGTGCTGGTGTTATGGGAAGTGCCATTGCTGCTCACTTAGTGGGAGCAGGAATTCGCACAATTCTCTTGGATATAGTGCCCCCGAATTTGAATGATGAAGAAAAAAAGGACAGAACCTCGCGGAATCGTTTTGCAGATGGTGGCTTGGCGAAGGCATTGAAGATTAAGCCTGCTGCATTTTATGAACCAGACGCAGCCCGCTTGATGACCACAGGTAATCTCGATGACGATTTAGAGCGACTCAAGGAATGTGATTTGATCATTGAGGCTGTGATTGAACGGATGGCTATTAAGCAGTCCCTTTTTGCCAAAATCGTTCCGCATTTAAAGTCCACGGCTATGTTGGCGACCAATACCAGTGGGCTTTCTATTACAGAGATGAGTAACTCGTTGCCTGAGGAAGTTCAGAGTCGATTTTTCGTCATGCACTTTT
The DNA here is from genome assembly GCA_036339465.1 of Myxococcota bacterium. Taxonomy (GTDB): domain Bacteria; phylum Myxococcota; class XYA12-FULL-58-9; order XYA12-FULL-58-9; family JABJBS01; genus JAYZAY01. Next base: position 760 of record JAYZAY010000074.1, read on the forward strand.
TCAATCCAGTTAGGTATATGAAATTACTAGAATTGGTACCGGGTCCTAAGACGGCTCCAGCAGCCATGGCGCGGGCAGCAGCTTTGGGCGAAGATTTGGGTAAAGGAATTGTTTACGGAAAGGATACGCCGAACTTTGTTGCCAATAGAATTGGTGTTTATAGCATGATGCTGGCGTTCCGGATGATGGATGAATTCGAGTTGTCCATTGAGGAGGTCGATAAAATTGCAGGTCCACCCATGGGGCGGCCCAAGAGTGCTGCATTCCGGACAGCAGATGTTGTGGGAATTGATACTTTGGCTCATGTTGCACAGACGTGTTACGATAATCTGCCTGACGACAAAGAGCGAGAAGTCTTTAATGTACCAAAATGGGTGACCAAATTGGTCGAAAGTGGCCGGATTGGTCAGAAAGCAAAGGCGGGCTTTTATAAAAAAGTAGGCAAGGTGATTAAGGTCTTGGATCACGGCAATCTGGAGTATCGTGAACAAAGGAAAGTACGATTTGATTCTCTCGGTGCTGTAAAAGCTGTTGAGGATGTCGGAGAGCGGATTAAAACCCTCATTAGCCAGGACGATGTGGCTGCTAGGTTCGCATGGAAGTGCTTGGCCAAGACCCTTTGTTATACCGCCGGCCTTGTCGGGGAAATTGCCGATGATGTGTTGAACGTCGATCGTGCCATGCGTTGGGGGTTTAACTGGGATCTTGGACCTTTTGAGGTTTGGGATGCGATTGGGGTTCCAGATTCTGTGGCTCGAATGAAGCAAGAGGGCTACGATGTTCCTGAATGGGTCGTAGAGATGGTGGAATCTGGTACGAAAACTTTTTATGCGGGTACGCCTGCGGACAAGACTTACTACGATCGTTGCTCTAAAAAGAACTCAGTGATCCCGAAGGACCCGCGGCATATTCATTTGGCAGCACTTAAAGAAGACAAGAAAAGACTCATTAAGTCGAATATGGGCGCGAGCTTGATCGACATTGGGGATGGGTGTTTATGTCTCGAAGTACATACCAAGATGAATACTGTGGATGCCGATGTTATTAGCATGCTCAATGAGGCTGTCGCGGAAGCAGAAGAAAATTTTGACTCATTGGTTATTGGAAATGATGGTCCACATTTTGGTGCAGGGGCGAATCTCTTGATGATTTTTATGGCCGCGCAGCAAAAGGAGTGGGGACAAATTGAAACCATGATTTCTGAGTTTCAGAAGGCGTGTCAGGGCTTGCGTTATGCGAAGATCCCAGTGGTTTCTGCGCCATTCAATTTGACATTAGGCGGCGCTGCCGAAATCGCCATGGGTGCCGATGCTATTCAAGCATATGCTGAGACCTACATGGGATTGGTAGAAGTTGGCGTTGGCTTGATCCCCGCGGGGGGGGGATGTCTCCGAACGGTCGAGCGCTTTTCAGACGGCCTCCAAGGTATACCCGGAATTGACCCTCTGAAATTTATTGGAACCGGTGCTCTGAATATAGCCATGGCCAAGACTGGTCAAGGTGCCGAGGATTCACGAAGATTGCGGTATATTCTACCTACGGATGGTATTACCTTGAATCGTGACCATCTCTTATATTCAGCGAAGCAGCGGGCACTCGGGATGACTCGAGCCGGTTATCGTCCGCCACGCCCAAGGACATTCAAAGCCGCGGGCTACGATGCGGCTAGGACGATTGGGGTTCAGACCTGGGGGATGGTGGAAGGAGGATGGGCGTCTGAACACGATCGGCTGATTGCCGATAAGGTCGCGTATATCATGTGTGGCGGAAATGTGTCGGCAGGAGCAATCCTTTCAGAAAACGATTATCTTAATTTGGAACGCGAAGCGTTCCTATCGCTGGTGGGTGAAGAGAAAAGCCAGGCCCGAATGCAAAGCATTCTCATGAACAACAAGCCACTGAGAAACTAAGGAGGTTCGATATGGGGTTTCCATTAAATGTTGCAATTGCGAGTTCGGTTCGGACCGCTGTGGGGCGAGCGGGCAAGAAAGGTACTCTAAAGAACACTCGACCAGATGATATGGCTGCTACCGCTATGAAGGCGGCGATAGCAAACGTCCCTGGTCTAAAAGGGGAAATGATCGATGATGTCATTTTGGGTTGTGCAATGCCTGAAGGAGAACAAGGGTTAAATATCGCTAGGAATGCGGTGTTTTTGGCAGAGTTACCGAATTCCGTCGCCGGTGAAACCATCAATCGGTTTTGTGCGAGTGGTCTACAGGCCATTGGGCATGCAGCTCAGATGGTGGAGACTGGTTCGGCTCAGGTGGTCATTGGAGGTGGAGTTGAGTCCATGTCCATGGTGCCCATGGGCGGAAATAAGATGAGTGTGAATCCGAAACTCGTGGATCGCTACCCCGAGGCCTATATTTCCATGGGCCATACGGCTGAAAGAGTTGCGGAGCGCTTTGGGGTTTCAAGAGAAGAGCAGGACCGATTTGCGGTTCGGTCCCATGAGAATGCACTGGCGGCGATTCAAGCAGGCTATTTTAAAGAGGAAATAGCGCCGGTTGAGGCCCGTGTCTTTGGTCGTGATGGTGAGTCTACTATGGTTTTTGATACCGATGAATGTCCTCGGGCAGGTACTTCCATGGAAGGGTTGGCAAAATTAAGAGCGGTTTTTAAGGCAGGAGGAACTGTTACGGCAGGTAATGCTTCTCCAATGAATGATGGTGCTGCGGCCGCTGTGTTGATGTCTGAAGCCACGGTGAAGGATTTGGGGGTTGAACCTATTGGCTATATGAGAGGCTGTGTGGCGGCAGGTTGTGATCCGGATATTATGGGTATTGGCCCGGTTCCTGCTATCGAAAAGTTGCTGAAGCAAACAGGCTTAAGCATTGAGGATATCGATTTGTTTGAAATCAACGAAGCTTTTGCAGCCCAGTCGGTTTATTGTCAGCGAGAGTTGAAGATAGATGAGAACAAACTTAATGTAAGTGGGGGGGCGATTGCTTTGGGGCATCCATTGGGTTGTACGGGGGCGAAACTCTCGGCAACGGTGCTCCATGCCCTTAAACGTACGGGTGGAAAGTTTGGAATTGTTTCCATGTGTATCGGTGGTGGTATGGGCATGGCGGGGCTATTTGAAGTAGCTTAATTCCTGGATATCTGTATAGAGGCCATCTGACGAACGAAGGGTCCGGTGAATTCCTTGGGATTGCCGGGCTCTTTTTATTTGGCAGACGATAGGTGAGGCGAGACATGGTACGAGTACGAATAGCTCCATCCCCAACGGGTGATCCCCATGTGGGCACTGCGTATATTGCTTTGTTTAATTATCTTTTTGCGAAGCAGAATAACGGTGAGTTTATTTTACGCATAGAAGACACTGACCGAACTCGCTCGAAACCTGAGTGGGAAACAATGATCATCGATTCGTTAAGGTGGTTTGGTGTCGATTGGGCAGAGGGGCCGGATGTCGGGGGGCCTTACGGACCCTATCGTCAAAGTGAGCGAGGAAATATCTATCGTGAATATGCTGAAATCCTCTTGGCTAAGGGAATGGCCTATCGCTGCTTTCTGACCTCGGAGGAGTTAGGTCAGATCCGTGAGGAACAACGCGCCAAGGGATCACCTTTGGGTTATGATGGACGTAGTCGCGATCTGAGTGCAGAGGACTTAAAGCAAAACTTGGCTGCCAATAAGCCATATGTCATTAGACTCAAGGTACCGCGACCAGAGCGCACAGTTTTCAATGATCGAATGCGTGGAGATATCGAAATTGATCATGACCAAGTGGATGATCAGGTACTACTTAAAACCGACGGAATGCCTACCTACCATTTAGCGAACGTCGTTGACGACCATTTGATGAAGATCACCCATGTTATTAGGGCTGAAGAATGGATCTCATCAACACCAAAGCACGTGCTTCTATATAAGGCTTTTGAATGGGAGATGCCTGAGTTTATTCATATGCCCCTTTTGAGAAATAAGGATAAATCTAAGATATCTAAGCGTAAAAACCCAGTGAGTATTAACTACTATAAAGAAGCAGGTTTCTTACCTGAGGCTATGCGCAATTATCTTGGTATGATGGGATGGTCGATGCCGGATGGGGAAGAGAAGTTCACGACAGATGCGATGCTGGAGAACTTTACTTTCGACCGGATTTCTCTGGGGGGGCCCGTATTCGATATCGAAAAATTTACGTGGCTGAATGGTTTGTATCTGAGAGACATGTCTTTGGAGCAAATGGTCGGCTATCTACGCGAGCAGATTGTTTCTGAGGAACGCTTGAGGGAAGTTGCGCAGTTGGTGCAAAATAGAATTGAAAAATTCGAGGATTTTGCCAGCAAGACGACATTTTTTTTCTGTGGTGCTTTGGCGTTAGGCGAGAAAGAAGTTCAACTTATGGTTCCTAAAAAGCGAAGTGCTCAGGATATCTATAAGGCCTTTGAGGATGTGGTGAGCTTTATCGATGGTTCAGTGGGTTTGGAGTTTGAATCACTTCAATCTGGCCTAAATGAAGTTCGTGAAAAACACGAATTAAAAGGCAAAGAATTTTTCATGCCCTTGAGAATCGCGGTGACTGGTCGAAAGGACTCACCGCCCTTGGTGGAATCCATGGTGGTATTGGGTAAGGAATGTTGTCGTCGTAGGATTCGTGAGGCCATCAATTTCTTAAAGAAAAGTTAGGCAGGATCGGGGCTGTTTGGTTTTAGAGCCAACCGCCATTTTTAAGAGTTCTGTTTAATTTCGACAGATTGTCTTTATGTATCGGTACCAATGGTAGTCGGAGATGATTCTCGATTTTCTTTGTCATTGATAGAGCAGCCTTAACAGGAATCGGATTTGACTCGATAAACAATCCGTCGAAAACGGGGGCGAGTTTGTGATGAATCTTTCGGGCTTCTTGAGTATTACCTTGCATCGCGGCTGAGACCATTTCGCTGAACGTCTTGGGAAGTAAGTTGGATGTTACACTAATAACGCCGGTGCCTCCCATTAAAACAAATGGGCAAGCGGTGCCATCATCACCGGAGAGCAGCGATGTGGCTCTTGTGCCTGTTAGAAGGGGGCTTAATCTGGTTATATCGCCCGTGGCTTCCTTGATACCAGCGATAGCGGGTATATTAAGTAATCGGTGATAAGTAGTGGGAAGCATATCACATCCCGTCCTTCCGGGAACATTGTAGGCAATAATTGGAATATCAACTGCATCCGCTATGGCCCAATAGTGTCGATAGAGTCCTTCCGGGGTGGGTTTGTTGTAATAGGGCGTAACCACGAGCGTGGCGTCGGCACCGGCATCTCTAGCCCGCTTTTGGTGTTCTATAGCGCTGGTAGTATTGTTTCCGCCAGTGCCTGCGATAACCGGAACTTTACCTTTTGCCACTTCGACGACGGTTTGAATGACTTTCTGGCGTTCGTCTGCCGATAGAGTTGCTGATTCTCCGGTGGTGCCACAGGGAACCAAACCGTGAATACCTTCGCTGATTTGCCATGTTGCCAGTGCTTTGACCGCTTCAAAATCGACACTGCTATCGGCATTCATGGGGGTTACGAGGGCCGTAAAAGCGCCTCTGAAAATGGTGTCTTCCATGGTTAATCTTCCGATAGAGCGGATAAATCATGCTCGGATAGGGGGGTTTCATGCTGCCAGAGGTCTTCATAGGACTCCCTTGCTCGGATAACTTGGAATTGGTCACCGTAACAAATTACTTCGGGAGGGCGGGGACGTCCATTATATGTGGAACTCATGACAAAGCCATATGCGCCTACGCTCCGTATGGCAACCAAGTCTCCAGCTGTCCAATTTGGGATTTCCACTTGTTCGAGAAAAGTATCTGCGGATTCACAGACGGGACCAACCACGTCAGCGATTATTTTGTCTTCCGGCTCTTTTGTTACGGATTCTAATTCGTGGTGGGCGTGGTAAAGGGACGGTCGAATTAGGTCGTTCATGGCAGTGTCGAGAATGATAAAGTTTCTTTTCTCTCCGATTTTGCGTCTAATGACCCGTGAGAGCAATACCCCCGCGTTACCAACAATGACCCTTCCTGGCTCAAATACTATCCGTAGTGGGAGATCATGAAATACTTCTGCGAGTACTTTTCCGTAGGCGTCCGGATCGGGTGGTGTTTCGTTACTGGTATAGGGGATGCCTAGCCCACCTCCCATTCCGAGATAATCCAGTGTGATGCCTTCTGAAATAAGGCGCTGGGTAATCTCGTGCATGATTCTTGCTGTATCAATAAAGGGGGAGAGGGTCGTGATTTGAGAACCTATATGGCAAGTGACCCCTACTGGCTTAAGGAGGGGGTGCTTTTTGGCGAATTGATACAGGGCATAAGCTTTTTCGATTGGAACGCCAAACTTATTTTTTGTTAGGCCCGTCGCAATGTATGCGTGGGTTTTGGGGTCGACGTTGGGGTTTACCCGAATTGAGATAGGTGCTTCAATATTTAATTTTTCTGCGAGCTTGGCGATTGCGCCCAATTCTTCCGCGGATTCTACGCAAATATATAGAGGTCCGTATTCGAGGGCTGCGGCAATTTCGTCATCACGTTTTCCCACACCACTAAAAATGACAGCTTTAGGGGGCGCTTTGATTTTTTCGACTCTTTTAAGTTCTCCAAGCGATACTGCGTCGAATCCACATCCAAGGGACTTGAGTAATTCCAGAACAGCCAGGTTACTATTAGCTTTCACGGCATAGCAAATTTGAGCCCTCAATGGCTCAAGTGCTTTTTGAAGAACTCTTACGTGTCGGGCAATCGTCGCTGCGGAGTAGACATAGGCAGGCGTGCCGACATCGTTTGCAATTTTGGAGAGTGGCACTTCCTCGCAATATAGCTCTGTTTCTTTCCTAACGAAGAAATCCATAGCGGCTCCTTAACCATCCTCCATCGATGGTATTTATTTAGAAGCGCAATGCTAGATGGGCTTCAATACCCCACGCGAATTGACTGTCTAATACCGTAGCGCCACTTGTGGGCTCCGCATTGTCTGCTAACAAATCAAATCCGCCGAGTGGGAAAAGCATTGCTCCTGTCACCCCTCCGAAGACTCCGGTATCCTCTGTGCCGGTTTGATCTCCAAAGGTGATGGAGGCGTCGATTTCAACCCCCAGTGGCCGTTTTCGAGCTTTCTGTCCATCAACGCAGCTCGCTACAAAGTCAGGTCCCCAGCACCTCGCGGTCGAATTTGTGTAGATCGCTTGTGAATAGATCGCCGCAAGTTCTCCGCCGATGAGCTCAGTGAAGGCATAGCTGGCTGACGGTCGTAAATACCAGGCGTCGGTGACGGCTCCCAGAATACGTCTAAATAGCAACCGGTCGATGTGATAATTGGGACTAAATTGAAAATTTAGAAGATCCTGATCGATAATATTTTCTTTCGATTGAAGGCCGCGCTGAGTGTCTGCTGAATTTAAGGATCCAAGTCCTACCCACTGGTCTCCTGTTGCACCTCCAAGCTTGAGCTGGAAAGTAGCACCGGTCATATCGCTGGGCCGATAAGTGAGTTCAGCTACAGCCCCGGCTTGAAAAATGTTTGTAGATAGCTCGGTTCCATTGATACTTGTGTCGGTGAATTCCCCATAGACTAAAGCCGCTTCGGCACCGATTTCCCAGTTGCCGAAATAGATTTTTCCAAAAGCGTCCCCCATGTAAATATTCCCATCTCGAGTTTCCGATATGTCGACCCCATCAGCTTGGTTGATGATGTCCGATAGCACGTAGCTGGACGCATCCTGGCCATTTGTATCGTAGTAGGAGGGGGGGAGCCCGTTTGATTGGCGGCGCAAACTATTCCAGATACCGTAGTTAATCACCGTGTTGCCACGGAGTACATGGTCTCGAATATCTTCAGGATGATCTATTCTCAGAACCTGAAGAGAGTATTGCGATATATCGTCCCAGCTGAAGGCGTCTGCGGCTTGGCTAGTTAGATTTCCATGGGGTTTCCATAGTGGACCGCTAGAAATCCAATCGTACCCCGCGACAAAAACATGATCGGCGATTCGAAACGCCACGGAGAGTCGGTCAGTGTACTCGTCGTAATCACAGTCAAGGCATGAGCCGTTGTTGAAAAGCATTCCCAGTCCCCAGTGACTCGGCATGCGGCCTATTTGGAGCTTGAGTTGTTCATTGAGCGCGGTAATGCTGGAAGAGGCATGTTTAACATTAATAATATCTGCCACTTCGAGTCCGTCATTACTTTGAGATCTACTTAAAATATCGACGGGGGAACGCCCATTCAACCGGGAGGTGTTGGGGGAGCTACCCAGAATCAAATTATCGAGGACGTCCACCGTGAAGTGAAGTCGAGCAGACTTTAACACGTGAACGGTGGGTCGAAGTCTCAGTCGTAAATTTGCAGATGAGTAGTTGGAACTTAGAGCATTTGAACTAGATCCCGATGTTGCCGGGTATCGATGTACCCCAGCGTCGCCGGTTGCGGTCGATTCCCATATGCTCTTGTTGCCGAAATCGAGCCTTTGGAGTGTGTGGGTCCGCGCTCTGAAATATCCGTGCAAATCGAATAGTTGGAGCTTTGGCTTTACGAGGACCCAATCAGGACTCTTCCAATCTTCGAGATTGATGGTGTTGCCGCCAGTGGATTTTGTGGGAAGCTCAGTGCTTTGGGGAGCGGGTGCCGCGGCGGGGGGCTTCGGCTGGGAACCGGCCTCAGGGCCAGGCTCTGTCACCTGAGATAAAGAAGCCATGTAAATGAACCACAAGGTTGCCACCTTCATAATTACTCCAATTCATATTCTTCTGTTTGCGTCCTGGTTGCCCAGCAACGAGGCGGAATCTACACTGCTGGTAGTCTCTCTTCAAGTCTGAGGAGGTAAGGAACTGAACTCCGCGGACAAATTAATTGTCCGTTTTGTGATCTCGGTGATGCTCAGTTACTAAACTATCGAAATAGAAGAGTTTTATGAACGATAGAAGGACTTGACATCAGCGCCAAGCAAACCATATTACCGACGATAATTGAAAGAGATTGAGCCCAATGCGGGCTTCCGACGTTACTAGGAGACTACAATTTATGGGCAAGATAATTGGTATTGACTTGGGTACGACCAACAGCGTCGTTGCGGTAATCGAGGGAACAGAGCCTAAGGTTCTGACAAACGAAGAAGGTGCACGAACAACTCCTTCGGTCGTTGCTTTTGGCAAAGATAGTGACGTTATGGTTGGGCAAGTAGCTCGGCGTCAAGCAGTTACGAACCCAGAAAACACGATTTTTTCAGTCAAGCGTTTTATGGGGCGACGGTTTAACGAAGTTCAGAAGGACGTGAAGCGCGTTCCTTATAACGTGATTGCGGGTAAAGGTGAACTTGCGTTTCTGAAAGCCGCAGGCAAGGAATATGCTCCATCGGAAATTAGCGCAAAGGTACTGCAGAAACTTAAACGAGCCGCTGAGAATTATTTAGGTGAAGAAGTTAATGAGGCCGTTATTACCGTCCCTGCTTATTTCAATGATTCTCAACGACAAGCGACCAAGGATGCAGGACGTATTGCAGGCTTGGAAGTTAAGAGAATTGTAAACGAACCCACGGCCGCAGCTCTTGCTTATGGGCTTGATAAGAAATCGGACCAAATCATTGCCGTTTATGATTTTGGCGGTGGTACATTTGATATCTCTATTCTCGAAGTAGGAGAAAATGTCGTGGAAGTTCTATCCACGAATGGAAATACACAGCTCGGTGGTGATGATTTTGATGAGTGTGTCATCGAGTATCTCACGGCGGAGTTTAAGAAGGATCAAGGAATTGATGTCTCAGGTGATAGCATGGTGATGCAGCGCCTTAAGGAAGCAGCGGAAAAAGCGAAAATCGAATTAAGTTCTGTTTCTGAGACTGATATCAACCTTCCGTTCTTAACGGCAGATGCGTCCGGTCCTAAGCACCTTAATCTGAAACTTTCACGTGCGAAATTTGAAAGTTTGATTCTAGATCTCGTGGAGGAGTCCATTGAGCCATGCCGCAAAGCTTTAGCAGATGCGGGTAAAGCAGCTGGTGATGTTGATGAGATCCTATTGGTAGGTGGTTCTACGCGTATTCCGATTGTTGGGGATACAGTGAAGAAGTTTTTCGGAAAAGACCCAAACAGGTCTGTGAATCCCGATGAAGTTGTGGCGGTTGGGGCAGCGGTTCAAGCTGGGGTTTTGTCTGGAGATGTTAAGGATCTTCTTTTACTAGACGTAACGCCTTTATCGCTGGGAATTGAGACCCTGGGTGGCGTGATGACTTCACTTATTTCCCGAAATACGACCATTCCAACGAAAAAGAGTGAGATTTTCTCAACTGCGGCAGACAATCAAACATCTGTCGAAGTTCACGTATTGCAGGGTGAGCGACCTATGGCGGGCCAGAATCGTACTCTCGGTCGATTTCATCTCGATGGGATTCCTCCTGCGCCTCGGGGTGTTCCACAGGTGGAAGTAACTTTTGATATCGATGCCAACGGTATGGTCAATGTTTCTGCTCGAGATAAAGCAACGAGTAAGGAACAGAAAATACGTATTGAGGTAGGGAGTGGACTATCTGAATCCGAGATCGACGAGATGGTTGATGACGCAAAAAATCATGAGGAAGAAGACAAGGCTAAGCGTGATGACATCGAACTTCGCAACAAAGCGGATTCCCTTTGTTACCAGGTTGAAAGAGGCTTAGAGGAGTATAAGGATAAGCTTGATGATGCGACCAAATCTGATTTGGAAGTTAAAATCAAGGCATTACGAAGTGCGCTTGAGGCCAATGATACCGAGACAATCAAGACGAGCATGGAAGAATTGACTCAGGCAAGCCATAAAATGGCTGAGCAGATGTACCAATCAGCAGGTAACGGGGCTGGTGAGGATGCAGGAAGCTCGAATGACGGAGCTGCGGCAAATTCGGCCAGTGATCCAAATGTTGTGGATGCGGAATTCGAAGAGTCTTCCCACTAAATGATACTGGGGTGATCCCACGTACCCAGATTTCTTCTATCTACAATTCAGCACCAGTCGGTTGGTTGTAAATGACTCGACCTCGATGGCCGCGCGTTTGAACGTTCCAGAGCCCTTACACCGATAAGTTAGGTTGTAGGTACCCGCCTGAATAGTGAGGTTGGTAGGCTTTCTCCATGCTGATTTTCCCAATCTAAAACGACTCCCACTTGGTCCTGAAACCGATAGTTCTCCTGGTTCATTGGTAATCTCAATCTCGGTTGTTGATTCGGGTTGGATGATTGCATAGCGAATCATGCTGAGTCCGGAGCCGGCTTCAGTTATGTCTATTTGCTTTTTGCCAATGGATAGGACTTTTCTTTGAATCGGGCTCACGCCAAGTAGTTTACCATCCATCATAAGACGAGCGCCCGTCGCCCCTTGGATGGTTAGATATCCGAATGATTCCTGAGCTTTCTTTGTTCGAGAATTTTTTTCTAGGGGCTCTAGATCGAAATCTAGATTCTTGTGTTTGAGTCTATCGATGAGAATTCGAAGCTTACTCGGTTTGTGCCCCTCTTTTTCTAAGAAAAATGTGTACGGATTTCCTCCACTTAAGCGATAATTTTCCACAGGTGTTTTTTGGGCGACCCAATTGCCGTTGACGAAAATATTAGCGCCAGGTGGTTCAGAGCGGATGTTTACTGTAGCAAAAGGAGCTTGAGTAAGTTTTTCACCCATGGGTATTGAGATGGTGGCAGGCTTATTTTCTGCTGTTATGGTCGGTAAACTGATGATTTGGTCTTGGTAATGTTCTAATTTTATTTCGAGTGCCCAGTGGGCCTCTGAGGGGATTCCTTCTTTGATGAGGAACGGTGTTTTATCATTTCGGTATTTTTGGTTGTAGGATTCAGAGCCTGGACCCACAAAGTGAATTTCGGCACCGGGCGGTATGGTTTCCAATATAATGGGACCAGATTTTATGGCCGTATTTTTTGGGGAGGTTTGACTTAAGCGAGCCAGAACACCTGCACCTAAACCAACAAATAAGCCGAAGAGAATCAGCCATGGCACTCGGTTATTCTTGGGGTTGGGTGCGTTGACATCTGCTTTAGGGAAGCTGGCGACCGTCCTATTTGTCGTCATCTGGTCCATATTGAGTTTAAAGTCTTCGACTCGGACTGTCTCACTTGATACAGTCGTTTTGGTAATCAATTCTGTTTCTTCTTCTCCGATATCCTTTTTGGCTTTTTGGCTTTGCGTTGTCTGCCCTTCCATTTCATCCGGCGACTCTGGTGGAGTTTCTGATACCGAGTTTATCGATAGACGGTTAAAATTTGATTCTAGTTGTGGGATCCGTAGCCCGAAGAGATAATCTTCTAAAGTATTTGGGCTAATAACGTAGCCCATATCAGTGAGGCTCGTGCGAAGTGCCTCTGCCAATTCATTCGCCGAACTGAAGCGGTTCATTGGATCAGGTGCGAGGCATTTGAGTAGGATCCTTTCGAAGTTCGGGTCGAAGTCCGGTAGTATCTTTGATGGCTTAGTGACCTCACATTCAATGACAGCGTGTAGCGTTTCGAGTTCGTTGTCTCTCTTAAAAACTCGGACTCCAGTGGATATTTCGTAGAGCGTAATGGCTAAGGCGAACAAATCAGAGCGGCCGTCTAAGGGATCTCCGCACGCCTGTTCGGGAGACATATACGCATATTTACCTTTCAATACACCGGCTTGGGTTTCGTTGAGTCGATTGGCGGCTTTGGCCACCCCGAAATCGATTATTTTCACGTAACCACTTCGGCTCACTAGAATGTTTTGGGGGCTGATATCTCGATGGACGATATTTAATGGGATGCCCTTAAGGTCTTTACAGCGATGGGCATGTTCTAAACCTTGCGATATTTGCAACCCTATGTGGGCAACGACGTCTTGGGGCATTGGCCTACCGAGGGACGCTTGGTGGTTGTAGATATTTCGTACGTCATATCCATCCACAAACTCCATCGCGATAAAGTCACGTTCTTCGAATTGACCGATATCCAAAATTTGCGCGATGTTTGGATGATTGAGATGAGCTACGATACGAGCTTCGTCTCGAAACATTTGGATAAATTCTTTGGTTGCACACAAGTGAGGAAGTATTTGCTTGATACAAACTTTCCGTTCGAATCCCGCATGTTTTGTTTGTTTAGCGAGATAAACCTCGGCCATGCCACCGGATGCGATCCTATTTAGAAGCTCGTATTGGCCAATCTTCTTATTTGTGAGTTGGCGACTGCTTTTATTTTTCTTACTTGGCACCGTTGCAGGGTTTCCCGATCGTCTTGCTTTTTGGGTGATGTTCTCAATGATTTAGCTGAGAGGGAAGTATTAAATCATCTTTCTGCTCCTTGCTAATTTGATGGGGAGTCGATGATGCACCCGATTTTCTGCATTAATTCGTGATTTACCTCGGCTATGCTCTTACTTCCATCAATGGTTTGTCCGACCCCGAAGGAGTCATCCGTAATCAGAGATTGGTATGTGTTTGCTATCTGTTTTTGTAGCTCTTGGGCATCAAAGATTTCGTCGGGTTCACCGCGGGAGGCTCGTCGCTTGGCCGCCTCATCTGATGGAATATCCAAGAGGAAGCATTGATCACATGGAATGGCGTTCTTATTAATTTCACGAACCCATTCTACGGGAAGACTTTGTGACTGGTAGACCAATGAAGATAAAACGTAGCGATCAGAAAGGACGATATGTCCGCCATCCATTTTGGGTTGAATCTCTGTTTGGATATGATGAATTCGATCTGCTGCGAATGCTAGGGCCAGCCCTTCGGCACTTAGCGAGGTCTCACCTCTTAATACCGCTCTAATGAATTTTCCGACGGGACCTTCACTGGGTTCTGCCGTTGTGTGTACTTTGGCACCTCGGTTCCTCAGAGCCTGGGCGAGCATCTTTATTTGGGTTGTTGTCCCCGAACCGTCGATTCCTTCGAGCACAAAGAACCAACCCCTCTTCTTATTAACTTTGGAGTTCATCGAGATACTCTTGCTTAACTTTTGGGTTTGATCGCGACTAGTTTCTGTGAGCGAAAAACATATTCCTGGTTGGGATAATGTGCTACCGAAGCTATTTCGGGGTCTGTATTTTGGGGTACGAGTTTTTCAGGTTTCCCCAGTGCGGCAATCAACTCTTCAAGAGTCATTCCTTCAATGGCTTCTTTGTTGCGAATACCATATTGGATCATTGGGCTTAGGTTAGCGAGCCACTTAGAGGTGGTACCGTTTTTGTCCAACCAGCTATTCAACGCCAGTTCGAGCTCTTGACTTTCTGCGTAATCCCCCTTGAGTACAATTACGAATGGTCTCTCTCGGTGTTCAAGATTTGGGGGAGTACTTATTTGCTCCAGGTAAACCCAAGTATAAAAGCGGGGGGTCCAGAGCATGCGCCCAAACAGGGTCCACCGACTGGGGGCTTCGATGCGTTTCACTTTAAAGGCGGTGCCTGCTGGAACGAGGCCCTTTTCGTTCTGGGGATGAATTGCGTTTCCGTCTAAGTCTCTCATATGAGATGTTGCGGAAAAAGGGTAGGGCGAGAGAAGCCAGAGTTCATTCTCACCGTACAGATCGCCGAAAAAGCATGAGTGTTTAAGTTCAACCGAGTGTTCAATCCACGCACTGTTAACTGTTGGAAATGTGTGTGGGGGGCCCTCGGAGAAAATCGAAGAGCAGCCATAGCTTGTGATGCTCGCCATTACGGTAAATAACGTCAGGATTTGGTGATTCAATACGTACCTCATATATCCTTGGTATAACAGTCAGGGCTCGGGCTCAAAAAAATTGATTGGCGTGGTTTTGAGGCGTTGTGGGGGCGTTGACCCGCAAGATTTCCTCAGAGCTCAGTAGATGGTTCCCATGGAAGATAGATTCACGACAAAGATGAAGCTTGTGGGGGGGGGATGGCTCAACCTCCTCCTTATCCTTTGTGCAGCCAGGAGCTGTTTCCCCCTTAGCAACAGTTCCTCAGGCGTGGGTTGTTGTCTTGGCAATTGAGATTGTAGGCATGAAACGGTATGTTTCGAGTCTAAGTGCTTGGAAATATAGGTTGTTTTTCGGCCTCATTGTTCCAGCGAGAAAGTAGGTTGTGACGGTTATTGTCACGGCCCCTTTTTTCCGGAGATGGTATGAAAGAGGGGAGTGAATCTTGTGATGACGGGGAAAATAATGGGATTTTGATGGTTTGCACTGAGCGTTAAGATTTGGAGAAATGTGGCGTTGGAATGGTCTGGTGATGTTGAAGGCTGCGATGATGGTGGCGAAGTCGACGGGCTGATAGGGGGCAATAATTGTGGTTCTAATTTGTACTTATCTCTCAATAGATCTCAATGGTTGGCCATACGTCACGGCAGCTTCATAAGGAGCTTTCCGGTAGGTGCCGGCCGGTCGAACGAAACTGACATTTGGCGAGTTCTGAGATGGCGGAATAAATGAGCGCTTTACTGACGCTGGGCTTTTGGCCGAGTACGGCTGCGGCCTTGGCGTGTCTCGGAGGGCGAGATGCGTCTAGGTCCTTGCCTGAATTGCTCGGAATTCCCTCCACGTCAATAAAGGCAATAGGTGCCTTACGAATATTCAGTGTCTCTCGTTCTAAGTACCTATTTACAGGCGCTTCTGGGGTGTGGAGTATAGCATGGCTGAATTTCTGGCATTGGAGCGTTACTTCGTTGCCACACTGCTCCAGGAAGCCGGATCGTGAGAGCTGTGGTTGTTTCATAAAATTGATTAGCTTGTTCCCAAACTCCTGAACAATGTGTATGGCGCCAGTGCTTAATTTACGAGATAAGAATGGATGTTGCGCGAAGAAATGCAGTTGAGTCCGTGGGTCATTGCACTCCAGAGATTGCAAGAGCGATCCAGCTGGCGGAGAGTTTATCTCGCCCAGCCTTTCTACGATTGCATAAACCACTAGAGCAACTTAGCTTCTTTAAGATTCTTCGCTATACGCTCTCTGCTAAGAAACGTTATCTGGCTTGGGCGGATGGGCGTGATGATCGCTCGTTCATTACCCTAGGAGAAATTACCCAAGCCGAGCTGACAGGAGATATTCGATTTGCGCGGGGCGAGTACGTCAGTTCACAGTGGTCTCAACAATGGGTTGAGGCTTCTTTTGTGCCCTCGGAGGAGCAGCGTTGGAAACCACCCATGGCGGTTGGAGGCTTTGCATTTGCTGCACGAAAGAATCCCCATTCGGGAATCTGGAATGATTGGCCCGATGGTAGTTTGTGGATCCCACAATTTGTTTTTCATCGATGGCGTTCTCAGCGGTATGCGGCGCTCACCATCAAGGTTTTGCCAGGGGAAACTCCTGATGATGTTAGGACTCATTTGGATAGCACCCATAATGCTCTGAATTCTGTGATTCAGAAGAGTCGGGAGTTGGAAGGGGCATCTGGGAATGGATGTAAGCTTTCTGATGAAACAAGCGTTGCTGAAATGGAGTCGCAAAAAAATCATTGGTGTACTTTAGTTAAAGACGCAAAACGGGAAATCGAAACCAAATCGATTCAGAAGGTTGTTCTGTGCCGAATTGACGAGACTAATTTATCTGAGAATGAGAGTTTCGATCAGGTGGAGACTCTCGATAGTCTTCGCAAGTCATATCCCAAGTGTAAAGTTTTTATGGTTGGGCGTTCAGATGGCTCTACTTTTTTGGGAGCCACCCCAGAACTCTTTTTGAGCAAACGAGGCAAAGAGCTAAAAACGGTGGCGTTAGCTGGGACCATTCGGCGGGGCATCGATAAAGCGGAAGATGACCTTTTAGCGACGACTCTTCTTGGTAATAAAAAGGACCGCCACGAGCATCAAGTGGTGGCTGATTCGATCGAAGAGGCTTTAGCTCCGCTCTCGCTCATGTTTTCGAAGGCATCCGAGCCGTCGATACTTCCACTCAAGAATGTTCAGCATTTAGAAACAAAGATTCAGGCGACACTTCATCGAGCGCGCTCTCTTATGGAGTTGTTGGCAAGACTACATCCTACGCCCGCGGTTGGAGGTGCTCCAAAGCAAGATGCGCTCAGATTCATTGAGTCTAATGAGTCAGCCGATCGGGGCTGGTATGCGGGTTTGGTTGGATGGATCGATGGTGCAGGTGACGGCGTTTTTGGAGTCGGGATTCGTTCGGCTCTGATTCGAGGGAATCGAGCATGGGCTTTTGCAGGGGCTGGGATTGTTGCGGAATCCGACCCAGAACTAGAGTGGAATGAAACAGCGATGAAGCTTTTGGCAGTCAAAAGTAACTTAAAGGTTCGTGATGATTAAAGGTGGCACCGTTGCTCAAATTGTAGGCGACCACTTGGTTGGGGTTCTCACGGAGTTGGGGGTTTGTCGGGCTGTTGTGTCACCAGGTTCACGCAATTCTCCACTGGTATTTGGTGTTGCAAGGCGAGATACCTGGGATATCGAAGTCATCTTAGATGAACGGAGTGCTGGCTTTTTTGCTTTGGGATGGGCGAGAGCTACTGGCGAACCGGTGGTTCTGATCTGTACTTCAGGCAGTGCAGGTGCTCATTATCTACCTGCGGTGATTGAAGCTTATCACTCGCAGGTTCCCCTCGTCCTCCTTACCGCCAATCGGCCAGAGGAATTACACGGTTTGGGGGCATTGCAGACGACTAAGCAAGCTAACTTTTTTACAGACTTTACGCGGGGCTCTATTCACATTCCTGCTCATAGAGAGGAGGGATTGGCGTATCACCTTTATGAACTGGAGCATTCTTTAGTGGCAACTCTCGATAGTCTTTGGAATGGTATCGCGGGCCCCGTGCATGTGGATGTTGCTTTTCGTGAGCCATTATTTATCGAAGATTTTTCCTATGGAGAATGTTCGCGTTCGGGTTTGTTGGGGCCACAACGTTCGTCTCATGTTTTAGGTCAAGAGGAGATTGAGAGGCTGTCTTTGAGTTTGGTCATGAAGCGTAAAGGCGCCATTGTTGTGGGACCTCTTTTGGATTCCATGCGAGATGAACGTGACTTTCCAGCCGCTGTGGATGCACTTGCTGATTTAATGGGTTGGCCTATATTTATTGAAGCGACTTCATTGAGGGAGTCTTGGCGGGCTTTTTCCAGCCATATCATTTTTAGGCCTGATCTTGTGTTTCGGGCACTCGAAGGACGAGAAGATGCCACTCCGGAAGTTGTGATTCAGATCGGTCAAACTCCAACCTCAAAAGCTCTAATGCGTTGGATGAGTCATCCCAAAGTACTTCGTTTTGGACTTGAGCCCAGCGGCACCCCATTTGACCCGCTTCGTACGCAAACCGAAATGATTGAGGCGGATGTTGTCTCGACCTTACGTGCTCTGACTTCTAACTTGAAGTTTATTGACGACCATGAACCCGTGGGGGCATGGTGGTTGAGCGCTTGGCGATCTCTAAACCCAATTTCCGACTCGTTAGGAGCGGAGTGTGATGGGAAAGGGCTATGGGAAAAGGATGTGATGGAGGTGGTGGCTCACGAGGTTGATGAAAGGGCGACTCTTCACTTGGCCAATAGTATGGCTATTCGCAGCTACGACCAATTTGGTGGCCAGGGACTCCTACCGCAAGATGTTTTTGCCAGTCGTGGTGTCAGTGGAATTGATGGAACTATTGCGACTTCTCTAGGTGAGTCAAAGGGAAGTGGCCTTAAGCCGATGGTGGTATTGTTGGGGGATCTTACATTTTTACATGATTTGGGATCCTTACAATTGGCCTGTGAAACTTCAGCTCCTATTACACTCTTGGTTATGGATAATGATGGGGGGGGGATTTTTCGTTTTTTACCTGTGGCCGAAGGTGGCGACATATTCCAGAAGTTTTTTATCAAACCACATGGGCTGGAACTTTCTGAGCTGGTGAGTGGTTTCGGACTTGCAACCTATGAAGTTTTTGACAGGGGGAGTCTCGAATCGACGCTCAATCAAATTATCGAAGCCCCGGGTGTTAAAATTGTTATCGCGAAAGTGGATGGGGAGGTCAGTATTTTGAAGCACCGGGTATTCTTTGAACGCTCCGCCAGCCGGTTGACCGATGCATGGGAGGAGAGTGTCGGATGAATCTAAGTTCCTCTGCAGAGTCGCGCCTTAAAGTACAGCCAATGGGTTGGAGGGTTTGGCTACAAGCGGCTCGACCCGCAACTTTGCCGGCAGCGTTGGCACCAGTGCTGTTGGGTATAGCCTGTGGGTTTCACCATGGTCAGGTTGATGCGGGCGGGTCGGTCCTCTGCGTGTTGATTGCTCTTGGAATTCAAATTGGGACGAATTTTGCCAATGACTATTTCGATTTCAAAAAAGGGGCCGACGGCCCAGGCCGATTAGGGCCAACCCGAGTAACATCGAAAGGCTTGGTGGCTCCTTCCGCAGTAGCGTGGGCAACGGTGATTACGTTCGCAATTGTGTTTTTGTTGGGGTTAATCCTAGTGGCACAAGTGGGCTGGTGGCTTTTACTTTTGGGGATTGCTGCAATCCTTTCTGGCTTGCTCTACACTGCAGGACCTTTTGCGCTCGCTTATACAGGTCTTGGCGATATTTTCGTGTTGCTGTTTTTTGGCCCGGTGGCTGTGGTGACAACAACCTATATCAATATAGGTGCGTGGTCCCAGGTTGCGTTCATGACTTCAATTTCAGTGGGAATGCTCATTACGGCTATTTTGGTCGTCAATAATCTCAGAGACCGGCTTTCCGACGCCCAGGTCAACAAGCGAACCTTGGTGGTTCGTTTTGGTCAGCGTTTTGGGCGACTGGAGTATGGAACCTTACTTATAACTTCTTTCGGAATTCTTATCGTGGGTGTGGTGGTAGGTCTCCTACCTAGGGGGACTTTATTGGCATGCTTCATGATTCCCAAGGCCCTGATCCAAATCCAAAAAATCAATCAATTGGATGGTGCAGTGCTGAATGCGGAACTCGCTGCTACGGCTAAGTTGAGCCTAGGGGTAGCGCTGCTTTTGGCTATCGGGGTGAGCATGTGAAGGTTTGTCTGACATCCATAGAGGCCTATGGGCTTGCTTTTGTTTCGCCGCTCCATACTGCTAATGCGACTCTTCGAGAGCGTTGCGGCTATTTTTGTTCTGTTTCCACCCTCGACGACTCTTTTTCGAGTGTGGGCGAGGTTGCGCCATTGCCCGGTTGGAGTACCGAAACTTTGTCAGAGGTTAAGATTGTTTTAGAGTCTTTGATTGGTTCAGTTTTCGATATTGAACCAGATGCATTCTTACGGGAAGGACTCGGCGATACCGAGCGTCGTTTATGTGGGTACCATGCTGCTATCTGTCATGGTGTTGAGTCCGCTATTCTAGAGATCCTGGCTCAGCGGGAAGGACTGCCGGTAGCGGCCCTACTCAATTATCGTTATGATTCAGTACTGCCCTACTGTCAGATGGTTCAGTCGTTTCAGGCCGGTGTCGATTTTGTTGTTCAGGGGGGAAGAGCGGTTAAGCTAAAAGTCTCACATGGGACGGTGGCGGAGGATATTGAAAGAGTAAGCCAAATGCGCCAGGAAGTTGGCCAATTAGCAGAGATTAGAGTTGATGCAAATTGCGGTTGGGAGTTGGCGGAAGCGAGACAATTTATAGAAGGTGTGGTTGGGCAAAAGGTTTCCTTACTCGAAGAACCCCTGCAAAACCGAGAAAAAGATGGGCTTCGTTCTTTGTCAAGCTCAATTAAATTGGCGGCCGATGAATCCGTTAGAACCCATGCCGAGTTAGAAGACATTGGAAGTGAAGGTATTTATGGCGTTGTGGTATTGAAGCCCATGTTGTGTGGGGGGCCCATTCAGGTATTGAAGATGGCTCGACGCAGCCGGGAGCTTGGTCTTGAATTTGTTATCACGACTTCTTTTGAGACGGGCCTGGGCCGGTCGGTCGCGATTCATACTTCGGCAGCGTGCGGTCTAGAAGGCCAATTACCAGGTGGCTTAAATACCTCCAGTGTCTTTGCTTCAGATCCATGGTATTTTCCTAAAGGCCAGTCTGGTTTCATTACTATCCCAAATCAGGTTGGTTTGGGTGTGCGGAGGGAAATCCCATGACGATGCTTCCCAATCCCCTTATGAGTTCATGTTTGGCTCGGCCAGACCACCCCGCTTTGAAGTGCGGAAACACCGAACAAACCTTTCGTGAGCTTACTTTGCACGTGCGATCTTTGGCCAGCTCCTACCTTGCTCGCGGGGTTGAACCGGGTTCTAGGGTATTGTTACTTATTGAAGAACCGTGTGGTTGGATTCATCATTTTTTGGCGTTGAGGTGGCTGGGTGCAGTGCCGTTTCTTTTAAGACCCAATCTGGACCTTAGCGTTCTAGAATCGGTGTTTCTAGAAACCGGTGCGTTGGTGGCAGTGACCGATCAAGAAGAACTTTCGAAACGGCCGAATGTTATTTTGAATTCGAATCTCATTTTATCCGAAGAATTGGCCGAGGAACGATTTTGGTTGTTGGAGGAACCGGCTTTGGCGCTCAGAACTTCCGGCTCATCGGGAAAACCCCAATGGCATCACCTTTCCGTGGGACAGCTTTTTTTCAGCGCCATGGGAATGATGATTCGTTTAGGGCATGCCCCTTGTGACCGATGGTATGTGGCGTTACCTCTCAACTTTGTCGCTGGGGTGTCTATGCTTTTTAGGGCAATTTGGATGGGGGTTACTATCGAGGTTGGACTACCCTTTACCCCTAAGGGGTTTCGTGAAGCCATTGAGTCAAGTGGTGTTTCATTGGTTTCTATGGTGCCGACGATGCTCGAAAAAGTTCTCTGCGCATTTCCCAATTGGTCTCCACCTGATAGCCTGCGAGCGGTATTGGTGGGAGGTGATGCTTGTGCTCACTCACTCTTAGCGAGAGCGGAGAAGAGTCACTGGCCGGTGGTCACGACTTGGGGAATGACGGAGTGCGCTTCTCATATCGCTACGGGGAAACCCGGAGAGAATTCTGCGGAGACTTGGGTTGGTCCAGTGCAACCGTTTGCTCGGGTTGAAGAGGAGAACGGGCGTTTGGTTGTCTCTGGCCCCATTACTGCCGATGGTCGAATGGAGACCTCAGATTTTGGTTTAGTAGAAGAAGGTTCTCGGGTGAAGATTCAAGGTCGCGTTGGCGACATGTTTATCAGTGGCGGTATGAATGTTTTTCCTCGGATGGTTGAGAGGGTTGCGGAGAAATCCTGCAGCGTTCGTAAGGCTGTGGTGATGGATATACCTCACCCTTATTGGGGTGCCAGGCCTATCCTTTTTGTTGAATATGTCGAGGGAGATTTTGCCCTTCAAGACTTGGTGCAGCTTCGTACGGATCTGTTGACTCATCTGAATCAAGCAGAGTGTCCTGATTGGTTGGTTTTGGTTAAGGCGCTCCCCGAAACTCCTCGTAATAAGGTGGATCGTCAATGTCTTCGGAATTGGTTTGCAGGCTCTGGATTATTCAAGAAGTTTGTGTTGCTTCAAAGTGACGAGGAGTTCATCCGGTATCGCTCGGGGCTCAAATGTTTTGAGGGTTACGATGGTGTGAACCAGTTGGCAGGTGCACCTGAGCTGGTCATCTTCACCGAGAACTTTATAGAAGAAGGTAAGGGAAGTTTTACCCGTGGTCACTCGATCAATCACAACTTTCAATTTTTCGCCGAGGCGCATGGGGGATTTGTAATCGGCTTCGGAATGAACCAAGGGCATTCCCCAACCCTTGGTGAAGATATTTCCAAGATGGGTCTTTTCGGTGGCGAGGAGATCTTCAAAGGCTGCATGGCAATATTCGTAGGCTCTTCCAAAGAAGGCGATACCCGCTCTGTCAACTTCATTGAATCTAACAGTCACAGTCGTTTCGAAACCCATGGCCGCTCCCAGGTTAATAACGCGAGCAAAGGTGAGCAACTATGACACAAACTAATACAGTGTCCACAAAGAATTACTTTTCATCAACTCAAGCAGTGTTGGCCCCCATGGTTAGGGCGGCTCAAGTTGCAGGTGTCAAATCTCTACAGGAGCAGTTACAGGATATTCAGCGATGGCTCTCCGCGGACCTGGTTGACTTAGAAGCTTCTTTTTTACGCGCCACGGCGATTGATGCGGATTGCGCACGTAAGGCAGCAGATCATCTCTTACGACAGCCCGGTAAGCGCGTTCGTCCGTTATGTGTGCTCTTAGCCGCTCGCGCCGGTGGGGAGGCGATGAGCGAAACGGTGAAGGAGCTCGCCATTGCTTGCGAGTTAGTCCACTCGGCGACACTTTTGCATGACGATGTGCTCGATGAAGGGCGTATGCGTCGAGGAGCTGAGGCTTCAAGGGTGCTATACGGGAATTCAGCGAGTGTTTTGGGGGGCGATTATTTGCTTATCGAAGCCCTGCGGCGAGTGCGTCGCACGGGGGAAAATGAGTTGCTGGGTCGGTTGATGGATGTCATTGACGGCATGGTTCGAGCTGAGGCAGCTCAATTAGATCGCCGCGGCTCCTTTGGGGCCGATGCAGATGCCTATCACTATATTATATATGGTAAGACGGCTTCTATTTTTGAGTGGGGATTGTCCGCAGGAGCTCGGGTAGCAGGTTTGAGCCAAGAAGCGATCGATGGCTTTGCGGGTTACGGGAAAGCAGTGGGAATGGCCTTTCAATTGGTAGATGATATTTTGGATTTGACCGCAGATGATGCCGCCTTAGGAAAGATAGGTCTAGCCGATCTGCGAGATGGAAAATTGACTTGGCCCTTGATTTTGGCGACGGAGGAAAATCCGGGATTGGAACGAGAATTGGATCGCTTGGTGAAGAGTGCCGATGACGAAGTCGATTTGTCATCGGTTCGAGCTCAGATCTTGGCGACAGATTGTATTGAACGGTCTCAAATCAAGGCGAGAGCCTACGGCCAAGAAGCGAGGGATTTTTTGTCCGTAGTTCCACCTTCCGAGGCTCGAGAGGCTTTGTTGACCGTGATAGATGCCGTGATTGAGAGGGGTTTATAGGATGCAGCGTCTGGCGACTATTTGTGTTGGAAATCCGGAAGACGTGCCTAAAGTGCGTTCTCGACTCATTGAACTCGGCTTATGGCTTAATGAGCTTGGCGGTTCATCTATGTCCGCATTTGAGGTTTCGGGGGTATCAGGGAGGATAAACGTTCAGGATATAAGAGAAATTCCGGGTATTAGCGAGGTGCTTACCCAGCGAGATATAACGCCGCTTCTGAGTAAATTATCTGGGAAGCCGGTTCGCTTGATGGAGTCTTGTACATTGGGATCGGACCTTCCACCGGTTCTCTTTGCGGGGCCCTGCAGTGTGGAATCTGAAGGCATGCTGGATGAAATTGGTGCAGCGGTAGCTACGGCAGGTGGAAAATTTCTGCGTGGTGGTGCCTATAAACCTCGAACGTCTCCCTACTCGTTTCATGGTGTTGGGGAAAAGGGTCTCCACTGGCTGAGGGCGGTGGCTGAGAAATACAAGCTTGGCGTGGTTACCGAGGTGCTGAGTGAAGACGATGTGGCGGTCGTTGGTGCCTATGCGGATTTGATTCAGGTAGGTTCGCGGAATATGCAGAATTTTGCATTGCTGAAAAAAGTTGGTGCTTTGGGAAAATCGGTCCTTTTAAAGCGAGGTATGGCGTCCAATTTGGAAGAGTGGAAGCTCGGTGCGGAACACCTTCTATTTGATGGGGCTAAGGACGTGGTTTTTTGTGAGCGCGGTATTCGGGGTTTCACTGAAACGACTCGTAACTTATTGGACCTACAGGCGGTTGCTGACCTTTCATTGGCTCAAGGTTTTCCGGTGATGGTAGATCCTTCTCACGCGAGTGGACGGCGAGATCTCATCTTACCGATGACCATGGCGAGTTTGGCGTCTGGGGCCCACGCAATCATGGTCGAGGTACATCCATGTCCCGCTAAAGCCAAAAGTGATGGGCCACAAGCGCTGGGCTTATCTGAGTTGGTGGAACTGGGAGCCGCCATGGGTTGTTTGTCTTCGTAAAAGTCCCATTCCCGGGTTGTTTAGCGCAGGTAATATCTGTCTCTGGTTTGAGCTTTAAGGCAATGGGAGATAAGACTCCCATATGCTCAAGTTTTGGAAATACCAAGCTACGGGTAATGATTTTGTGATCGTTGATCGATCTCAAGAAATTAATTTGCTCTCCTCTGAGGTGGTTCAACGGATTTGTAAGCGAAATACTGGTGTTGGTGCGGATGGGGTTCTTTCTTATTGTTCTTCAGAAACCGCCGATGCTCGGATGCATATTCAAAACTCTGATGGTTCGGATGCGGGGATGTGTGGGAATGGAATCCGAGCTCTTGTGCGGTATTTGTATGATGAATCTCATATTGCAGAGGATCGACCTTCCCTGACTCTGGAGGTAAATGGTCAAGAGTATGGAGTTTCTCGTCTATCCCACGAAATATACGAAGTGGACATGGGAATTCCGGTTGAGATTCATGCTGAGTTACCATTGGCTGATGCGGGGGGAGCCTATCAAATCGATTTAGACGATAAGGTGTTCAAAGGATGGTTGCATCATTTTGGCAATCCTCATTTCTCGGTACTCACCTCCGACGACCCCATGGTATTGGCGCAAACTTATGGGGGGGTGCTAGAGCGACATGAGACATTTCCGAATCGAGCGAATATTGGTTTTGCCCGATATTTGGGGGATGGTGTTTTGGAGATGGTTGTTTATGAACGTGGGGTTGGAATTACCCAGGCTTGCGGAAGCGGTGCATGTGCTATGGGGGTATCGGCTTTGAAGCAAGGGTTGAGAGTTCAGGAAAAGCTCTACCAGATCCAATTACCTGGCGGGCGATTGATGATTCGGGTCGATAGTTCGTTGCGGGTTTTTATGAGGGGGGAAGCTCAGCGAGTTTTTATGGGTACGGTGGAGGATTTGTGAGTCGTACTGAATTATTTGCATTGAGTACCGCAGGCGAGACAAAGTACGCCGAGTTTTTGGAACGTCTCCAGGAGGTTGCACAGCTACGGGTGGTCGAAGATGTTCAAAATGAAATTTCTTTTTCATCCACAGTGCCACATTTACTGATTACCTCGGGGGCTAGATTTAACTCTACAGTTTCGAAAGTATTATTTTGGACCCACAGTTGGAATATCTTGGTTGTTTGCTCCAATCGTTTCGAGGTGAAGCATTGGGAAAGATGGGCCGAGAAGGGTGTTCTTTTTTGGGAGTTGAATCATAGCCCTCCGGAATGGATGGCCCACTTTATAGACCTCTTATCTCGTGATGAAGGTGTGGACCGTTTGACCGAAATGCGACTCTGGCTGATCCATGGACTTTCGCTCTTGAGGGGAGCAGAGACCGGAGTGCGCAACTTCTCGATACTTACTTCTCAACTTTCTTCATTGTTGGATGGAAAAGAGTACCTTTCTTGGCGGTTAATGGACGATGGGAATTTTCGATTAAAGGGTGGGGGTAAGAACCGAGGAAAACGTGAATTTCCGGCCACGATTTTGACTGAAACCAATGAAGGGAAAAGACTTTTAAAGTATGGCTTTGTTGATTCAGCCCGAGGATTTCATCCGCTTGAATCTCCGGATAACCCGCGGTGTATTTTTCTCTTCACGAGTGGGATCAATGGGACGTGGCTTTTTGAGTGTCAACACGAGGGAAGCATCAATTTAGAATTGTCCCTCTGGATGGCGACTCTATTTCTACGGGCTGGGGCTCGGTGTTTTGAGAGACTTACCGAGTCTCATTTCTTGCGCTCTCAAGGAGATTTTACGTGGGAATTGAAACGTCAATTCGAGAGTGCCAAAAGAACAAAACGCCCTTTCTCGCTGTTACGTATTCAGTTGGAACGTGTGGATTCGGATACCTCTCTTGATCATGGAGAATGGTGTCGCCGGCTACAAATCATTGTTGCCCGTGAAATCCGAACGCGGGTTCGAAGTTATGATGATGTTGGTGAATCAGGTCTAGATGGAGTCGAGGTTCTTCTTACGGATACGACTTTTTGGTTGGCGAATCTAATTGCCATGAGAATTTCCAAGCGTCTTCAAAAGGTTGTTACTCAATCGAGCTATCATGGGAAGGTTCGTTTTGGGTTTGTCTATTCGGTAGCTACTTATCCTTATTCTGCATCGAATTTGCACGGCTTGAGGTTTACCCTAGACCGCGAGACTCGAGGGCAAGTTGAAGCCGGGGCCAGGATTGAATTTACTCAGGGGCCTCAAGGGGCGCCACCCTCGGAATTGAATTTTGAATTTTGGTCTAGGGATTCTCTTTTGGCATTTGAGCCTATTCTATTTCGCGATTTAGCTGCTTGTAGCGAGGGTGCGGGATGTCTTGTTGCCACGGGTCGATGGGCAGAGGCATGTACAGCGGCAGAGACATTTCTTGGGAGACTTCAACAGTCTGGTTATATTGTTCATTTGAGTCAAACTGGTATTGAAGGGGGGGAAGACTATTTGGCTTGTTTGACACCCCACCGGTCGATTTTGCTTAAAACCAGAAGCGTTTCTGAAGGTTATGAGGTTTTCCTGTCTACGGCATCAATGAGAGCCCGAAATTGTATTGAAGAATTTCTTGGGCAGCTAAGGGGCGAAGAGGAGTAAGGATGATAATGTCACAGATGGTACTTCTTTTGGCTTTGAGTACCGTTGGGTATGGAGCAGAAGACTCTCTTTTATTGGAATCAGCAGAGAATGGGGAAAGGGCTTCCATGGGGAGGGAGCCGGAGTCTGAATCCCAAGAAAATGGGGAGGCTGCGGAGGAACTATGGCAGTCAGAAAGGGCCGATGACAATGGTGCGGCCGAATCGAAGGCGGCTGAAACGAAAGAGCAAGAGTCTTCCTCTACTTCGGAGAAGAGCGGTGTTGCTGCAAGTGAGGTTCCTGAGCAAGAAGGTGATTCGAAGGAGGAGTCAGAAAGGGAAGAAGAGACGCACTCTGGAGAAGTTGATGCCGCTTGGGAGGAGGAAGAACCAGCGGTTTCAAAAGGTTCGAATGTTTCTGATGTGAAGGGAGCCCCCGCTTTAGGGGAGCCACTTGGTCCCATAAAAAGGGAAAGTGAAAATACGAACCCAACCGTAAAAGACTCAGCAGGAAATGCGGTTGGTGCTGCTCCTCAAAATATTGGAGGAGCCCAAGGCGCAGCTTCGGAACTTCAATCGCAGGAGTCGGCTAAGTCGGCTAAAGTGTCTGAAAAGGATGGGCCTTATGAGAAGGCAGTGACACAGGATGGGGTGGGTGCAAAAGAACTCTCTGTACCGGGAGCCTATGGTTGGGGGTTGGGTCTAAGTTTTCCTATTTCGGGGCCTGTTGCTGGGCTTGGCTCAGACAGTCGTCCCGGGGCGGGTTATCACTTAGGTGGTGTTTTGTCGCTAGAAGTGATTCCCCGTTTCGAATTACGCTTGGGAGTTCACCAGACAGGGACCTACGGGGGACGAGCCACCATTCACTATGCGGATGGGAATACGGAGCGGTTTTCTCGCGTTGATTCGGAATGGATTGATATAGTCGTCATGGGCGGCGTCGCTTATTTACATCGAGACTTGGATTGGCCATGGATTCCATTTTTTGGATTTGATTTTGGCCTAAGTTTCCATGGCTATTATTATGAGTTGCCATCGGAACTCTCTACATTGCCCGCCAACGACACCGCCACTCAGTTTTTGGAAGGCGGACAAGATGGCTTAACTCTTGGTTGGCGAGCAACTTTTCGGGTGGGAGGGAGGCTGAGCTTAACGAAATGGCTAGAAACAAGTTTGGAGTTCGCGATTGACTATACCTCACTTACGGACGAGGAGCCTGTAAGCAATACGGTGGTGGGTCGAAAGGTGCAGACTTTGGGTGAGGATGTATTCCTGTTTAGATTGGTTTTTGCCGTGTGGATGGGTGTATGAGGACTGATGCTATATGCATTGTTGTCGACGTGGCCCGTGAATCTCTTCCTCAAAAGTTGGGTGAGATTCTAGGGGATGCCTATCAGGTCTATAGTTTCTCAGAGCCATCTTCTTTTTTGAGTGCCTGCATTTCTCAAGCACCGGTGATCGGTATTTTGGATGGAAGTGTTTTAGAAGATGTCGGTGCCTTTCTTGAGTTGGCAGGGCATTTACCTCAGATTCGTCAAATGGGTTTGATGCTTATGAATACCGATGAGGAGGTGCTTGATAGGGAGAGTCATTTTCTTCGGGTTGTTCCGGTTGAACCCGATTGCCATAAGCTCGCGAGCAAAATTCTAACCCTACATTCAGATATGACTGCCCGTGGAAAACAGTCTTCTGGTCTTGGTGTGAGGGGGGCTATCAAGGGAGTGAGCGTCGTTGATATTTTGCAATTGTTGTACAATTCGAGACAGAGCGTCGATTTAGAGTGTTTTGGTGATTCAGGTCTTTTGGGTAGTCTGTCTCTTGCGGATGGTGAGTTCAAAGGAGCTTGTTTGAGGGGCGCGACAGGCTTGAAGGCAGCCATGCGTTTGATTGTTTCAAATGAAGTTGTGCAAGTCACGATGAATCCGGGACGTGCTAATGGAGCTCTTTGTGATGCTCCCGCGATTCCCCAGTTGGTTATGATGGCTATGCAAGCGGAGGATGAATTGGCCCACCTGGCATCGGAATGGGATTTGAATTCAAACGTTTTAGTGCGATGCGAATTGAAGCCCGACCCTCATGAGGTGATTGGCAATGATATTTGGGAAATGTTGGTTTTGCCGATGCCTCTCGGAACGCTGTTAGACAGGTCTATTTACTCTGATTTACAAGTGATCTCTGCGATTCGTGCGATGTTGGCCAAAGGTTTTATTCAGTTTGAGAAAGGGAATATCGAGACCGAATGGGTGCTTAAGGCTGGAGTTATCGAAAATTTCAAGGAACGATTACAGGTATTACCTCTCTCTGAAGCTTCTAAGCAGTTTCCGAGAGTGGCAGTTGTTGCGGCAACCTCGACAAGTCTGCAAAGGCTCTTTTGCTATTTAGAACATTCGTCTTTTTCGACTTCACATGAATCCCCGGTTTCTCTGAATTCCGATTTCTTTTCGTCTACGCTGGTTCTTGATTCACAATTGCAACTGGAATGGATCGGGATGGTTTGGAAGTCGGAGTTAGAAGGGGCTCTACGGTTTATTTTGGAAGGCGCTATAGGAGCTCTACTTTTGGCGCCTAAACAGGGAGAAGACCAGAGCCCGGAGACCTTGGGCTGGCCAATCGATATTCACCAAATCACTCCCTTTCGGGTTATTCAGTTAGATGAAAATCTATTGGAACAAGAAATTATCGAGGAATGCTTGAAGCAAACAGCAACCCTTGTCAGAGAAGGTGAGGTTGAGGCTAAGTGATTACCTTAATCCAGCAGCAGGACCTGTAGTTTTGTTTTTCCGATCAGAATTGAGTCTCCACTTTGGAGCTGTCGTGAATTGACGTTTTGCCCATTAATTTGGGTTCCATTGGTGCTCGCGAGATCAATAATTCCAATTCCCGAGTTGTCAAAAAATACCATAGCGTGGGCTCTGGATATGGAGTTATCAGAAAAAATCATGTCCGGAGCTCTCTCAAAAGACGCGGGGCTTGGGGGCGTCGAAGGACTGGTCGTTGGGGCCTTCTCCTGGAGAAGATCCTGAACGATGGTGTTTGCTTGTCCATCTAACACCCGGTTACCGTCTCGATCGATGAGAGCAGTCTCGGATTCTGAGAGGTGTCTTCCTACGAGTCGGCATGAACCCTGCTCGATGCTCATTTTATCCCCGTGGTTGGGGCCTTCTAGTACAAGGATTAAGGCTTGTTTTGTTGCCATTTACCCGACCTCACATGTTGAGATTTCGTCTAATAAACAGGCGTTTATCTCGGAATGGGTTTGAATGCTAGTCATTGCGATGAGCTCAGGTCGTAATTGAGTGCAGTCCCTCAATCTCTTCCTGGCAGGGCGATCGAGTTCTGGATGTTGACTTGGTTTGGGAGTTTTGCTCGAAGCGGGGAATGAGAAGAAAAAAAGAGCGAAGCAGAAGAGATTCAAGTACAAGACATTGAAGCTGAGAACCAGGAAATTGCGCGTGAGTTTTTCTCCCGAGAAATTCAGTACCTTAGAAGACACGCAATCAGCTCAAAAATCACCGGGGAGACGAGGTCGGGGTGAAAAACACTCGAAAAATAGCTGGCTGGAGTCTCGACCAACGTGTTCCTCTGAGCACCCGACCTATGGAACTCGTTGGAATTCGACAGCCTAGCCATTGGAGGTTTGTCCGGTTGTAACCGGCGCAGGTTAGTGCTAGGTGCGCGCCATGTATCTCGGAAGAGTAACAGGAACGGTTGTTGCTACCCAACGGATCTCGGGTTTGGAGGCGGCTAAGTTTATGCTCGTAGAACCACTCGATGAAGATGGCGAAGGTCTAGGGTATTCTGAAGTGGCGGTAGATACCGTTCAAGCTGGACCTGGTGATCTTGTTTATTTAGTGGGATCGCGAGAAGCTGCTTTGGCGCTTGAGCCGACATTTGTACCGGTTGATGCGGCTATCGTGGGAATTGTCGATGACCTAAATCGCGTGGTGACATCATGATGATCGCAAGAGTCATTGGTAATGTTGTGGCGGCTGCTCAGCATTCAGCTTTCGATGCCCGGAAACTGATGCTCGTTCGTCCTGAATCTCCGGATACTGCGAGGGCGGGTCCAGCGATCATAGCCATTGATGAAATCGGTGCAGGTCCGGGTGAACGCGTATTGGTGATGCGCGAGGGTAATGGAGTTCGGCAGATTTTGGGGAGTGATAAGTTGCCCATTCGGTCGGTTATTGTGGGAATTGTCGATGAGATAAGTCATACGCTTAAGCGTTAATGTTGAGTAAGCAGGAGAGAGGATTCTATGCCTGTGCCTAGGCGCCAGTGGGAAGTTGATATTGTTCGATATTCGGGACTTTTACATTCCCGTGGTTGGGTTGCTAACCATGATGGGAATATTTCGATTAAATTGGACTCAAATAGGTTTTTGATAACGCCTACGGGCACTTCGAAAAGCGACGTGGAACGAGGCAATCTTCTGATTGTGGATAAGGCGGGCAAGAGAATCGGGGGTAAGGCGCGCTCTTTCAGTGAATTGAATCTTCATTTGTACGCGTATACCGTGAGGCCAGATATCCGAGTTGTGATGCATGCGCATCCGCCTTCTGCTACGGGGTTCGCAGTAGCGGGACACCAAATCCATACGAGAATGATGGCGGAACCCGTGGTCTCTCTCGGTGCAGAGATACCCATGGTTCCCTACACTAGCCCGAAAACTCCGGAGTCGTCATTAGTATTAGAAGGTGCTTTAAGTGTCGCAAATGCGTTGCTTCTTGAAAATCATGGTGTCATGAGCGTGGGCCCGGATCTAGAGACTGCCTACCTTCGAATGGAACTGGTGGAGCACCTCGCCAAGATTCAAGTGGTCGCTCATCAGCTCGGAGGTGTGCGTTTGATTCCGGAAGAAGATGTGCAAATTTTATTGGAGTCCCATAGAGCTTCTGGGCTGCACCCGAGTGGTTCTTTAGGGCTGAGTCGAGCGGGATAGGTGAGTGATGCAAGATATCTACATCGATGGTTTGGTAAACGAAATAACGGCCAGAGTTAAACAGCGGCTTAACGGAGAAAAACCCAGTGACGCTCCATGTGTTGCAGGGCAACCAGGTCCGGAGTGCGAGAGTTGTCAGGGGTGCCATGTTCAACGAGCCGATGATGTCCGAGATATCATTCAAATTGGTGCTTCAAGAATTGGAGCAGGCCCAGGCAATGTTCGTCCGGATTCGGATTTAGCGGGCTATATCGATCACACTCTTCTCAAGCCGGAAGCCAGTAGAGAGGAATTGCGGCTATTTTGTGAAGAAGCGCTGAAATTCGGATTTGCATCGGTTTGTGTGAATGCCTCGAATATTAAATATTGTGCGAGTCTTCTGCAAGGTTCTAATGTTTTGCCAATCGCTGTGGTGGGCTTTCCACTAGGGGCGATGACTCCTTCGGCGAAGGGGTTTGAGGCAAGGGAAGCAGTACGCAATGGTGCCAAGGAAATCGATATGGTGATTAATATCGGCGGACTTAAATCTAAGGATTACTCACTGGTTCTGGAAGATATTGCTTCCGTTGTGGGCGCGGCCCAGGCTATGCCGGTTAAGGTTATCTTGGAGAATGCGTCTCTTACTCGAGATGAGAAGGTCATTGGTTGTGTACTTTCTAAGATTGGTGGGGCCGCATTTGTCAAGACTTCCACCGGATTTGGTGTAGGGGGGGCAACAACTGAGGACGTTGGTTTAATGCGCGAAATAGTCGGTAAGCACATGGGGGTCAAAGCCAGCGGCGGCGTGAGAACTACGGAAGACGCAAAAAAAATGATTGAGGCTGGTGCTACCAGAATCGGGGCAAGTGCCTCGGTGCAAATTGTTACTACCGGAGCTGGTACCAATAAAGCCAAGAAATCGAGTAGGCTCGTGGGTGGGGGATACTAGTTCCTCCTGGCTAACCTTAAGCCAATGTATCTCTGTTTCTGCTTTTCTTTTCTAACCCTATCTTGCCACCCTATGGGTACCCTAACTTCTGGATTGTTAAATGAAAACTCGCGATATAGGAACATTATGTCAAAGAAACCCCAAAAACACGAAAATCTAAACACGCATGTATACGGCAGACATGCCTGTATCAGTCACCTTAGACACTCCAGGGCTTCTGTTTCGGAGGTTATCGTTACTCCCGAGACCGTCGGTTCACCTTTTGGAGATACCCTAAGAGCTTTATTGGCCGAGGGCAAGTTCAGCTTAGCGAAGATGGGGAGAAGAGAATTAACCGAATATCTCGGTCACGATAATCATCAAGGAATCGTATTAAAGCTTCGTGAGGGTTTTAGCTATTCCGATTTTGATGACGTTTTAGGAAAAATGACCGACACAAACCTCCGACCCATTCTCTTTTTGGATCGTGTCCAGGATCCTCGTAACTTAGGTGCAATTATCAGGAGCGCCTGTGCTTTCGACTTCGCAGCGGTCGTCATTCAGAAGGATAGAGCAACCGAAGTTACTGGAGTCACGCTCAAAACCGCAGCCGGTACTGCTTCCATGATTCCAATTTGTCGGGTTACAAATCTTGGGCGCGCCATGGACCTCGCCAAAGCCGCTGGTTTTTGGTTTGTTGGCGCGGATGGGAACGGCGTCAATCTAGATCGACAAGAGCAGTTTCCTAGCCCGATGGCACTGATCATTGGCTCGGAGGGCGAAGGAATTCGGCAAAAGCTAAAGGAACGTTGTGACTTTCTTGTCCGCATTCCAATGGCCCAATCCGTCGAGTCTCTCAATGCTTCCGTTGCCGCAGCGATTCTCTGTTATGAACTGCGGAAACAGAGTTAATGCCCCAAGTACGATCGAGAATCTACAAAACCACGATATCAGCCCAACACAAAAGAGCAGCACCAAGTTTTTTCCTTGACTTGGGATATTGCCCTCCTTATAACCCGCCGGTCTCGCGGGGCGAAGATAACCGGACAGCCACATGGTGACGGTAACTCAGCTCCAAGGGAACCGAAACCGGCTAATCTCTGTCTGATAACTCGGAAAGCCGGGTTCTGAGTTGGAAAGTAGTTGGTGTAAAAAACGAAAATACACTGTGATTAAACATAGTAATAAGTAGATACAATGGCTGGAGGGGTGCCCGAGTGGTTAAAGGGGGCGGACTGTAAATCCGTTGGCATAGCCTACGATGGTTCAAATCCATCTCCCTCCACCAGTGGATGCGGGAATAGCTCAGTTGGTAGAGCATTAGCCTTCCAAGCTAAGGGTCGCGAGTTCGAACCTCGTTTCCCGCTCCAAGCCTCCAGCCGTTGGCTTCCACGAACAACAAGGATTGAGTTAAGACACTGGATGCCCATGTAGCTCAGTTGGTAGAGCACTCCCTTGGTAAGGGAGAGGTCTCCGGTTCGAGTCCGGTCATGGGCTCCACGGATCGAGTCACTAGGCAAATGCCAGGATTCGTAGCAAACAACTAGCGCACTACGAGGCGCGGGAGATAGAAAGATGGCCAAAGAGAAATTTGATCGATCAAAGCCTCACGTGAATGTTGGCACTATTGGTCACGTCGACCACGGTAAAACAACGCTAACCGCTGCTTTGACAAAAGTATCCGCTGGGGAAAACGAGGGAGTGAAGGCGATTAACTACGATGAAGTAGCGAAAGCGTCCGAGTCACAGGGGCGCCGTGATGCAAGTAAAATCATGACGATTGCCACTTCACATGTCGAATATGAAACAGCCAATCGTCATTATGCACATGTCGACTGTCCGGGGCACGCAGACTACGTGAAGAACATGATCACCGGTGCGGCTCAGATGGACGGTGCGATCCTGGTTGTTTCAGCCGCGGATGGCCCAATGCCTCAGACCCGAGAGCATGTCCTTTTGGCGCGACAGGTTAACGTTCCCCACCTAGTGGTATTTATGAATAAGGTGGATGTTGTTGATGATGAGGAACTTCTCGATCTTGTTGAATTGGAAGTTCGCGAGCTTCTCAACGAGTATAAGTTTCCTGGTGATGATGCCCCAGTCATTAGGGGGTCTGCCCTTGGAGCGATTGAAGGCAAGGAAGCAGGTGTTAACTCGATAAAGGAGCTATTCGAAGCACTTGATAATTTCATCCCTGAGCCTGTTCGAATCACGGATAAGCCCTTTTTGATGCCAATCGAGGACGTTTTCTCGATCTCCGGTCGTGGAACAGTTGTCACCGGTCGAGTGGAGCGTGGAATCCTAAGAACTGGCGATGAAATCGAAATCGTTGGTATTCGGGAAACGCAAAAAAGCACCTGTACTGGCGTCGAAATGTTCCGAAAATTACTTGACGAAGGTCGAGCCGGAGACAACATCGGCGCGCTTTTACGTGGAACCAAGCGTGAAGATGTTGAGCGCGGGCAGGTTCTTGCTGCACCTGGAACGATCACTCCTCACCAAAAGTTTAATTGTGAGGTTTATGTTCTTAACAAGGACGAAGGCGGGCGACACACCCCGTTTTTCAGTAACTATCGACCACAGTTCTACTTTCGAACCACGGACGTAACCGGCTCCATTAAGTTACCCGAAGGTACTGAAATGGTGATGCCTGGTGATAACGTTTCAATGGAAGTTGAACTCATCTGCCCAATCGCAATGGAACGAGAAGTCCGATTCGCGATTAGGGAAGGTGGCCGTACCATTGGTGCTGGTGTTGTTACTGACATCATTGAATAGGTATTAGTGGGAGTGGAAGCACC
>JAYZAY010000075.1:0-31159 GCA_036339465.1 Myxococcota bacterium
AAGATTGCGCTTACCCGCAAAGGCTTTATGGACCTCAATCCACTAACTAGCCTGCTTAATCTTTTTCTAACTAGCCTGCTTAATCTTTCTCCTAACTAGCCTGCTTAATCTTTCTTATCTTTCTCTAACTAGCCTGCTTAATTTTTTTTTCTTTTTTAGTATGTACAGGGGCCCAATTCATCTGCCGAAGATGTTTCAAGGTTTGGTTGGTAAACCTTGTCGCATTTCCATTCGTAAGAAGAACCCATCTTCACCACTTTCTTGGTTGAATATGGCTGGTCACGACGGTCCCCGTTCTTGTCGTAGACCATCAAGCCACTGGCACCATCGAGCGCCAATTTGGTGCCCGCGGTAATTTTGGCAGGCAGGTCCTTAAAAGAGTCTGTGGTTGGTGCCACTTTCTCATAACTACTGCCAAGAGCCCCCTCTTTTTGGTTGGCCATGTGCTTTTTGAGCGCAGCCCCAGTGTAACGAGTCGCCTCTGGCTCGTGAAGCATGGCTAGACCGAATGAATAGAGGCAGTCGGCGTGAGACGGCGTGAAGGCATCTTGAACATCCACATTGGGATGCTTCGTTGTGAGGCGCGCAAACCATGCTGCCGAATTTGCTCCCGAGTAGTTGTCTGGGTTTGTGCCCTTGATGGAATTACCGGGGGTATCAATCCATGTCGCAAAATCGTCACCCAGGTTTGCGAAGAAGCCCTCACCAATCATGCCATCGGGAACGATAAGGTTGCCTTTGAAACTCTTACCCGCATCATCGCCGCAAACGTCAACTTCACATTTTGAAAGCTGCTTCATCAGAACGGCCCCGTGGTGAGGCAGCCCAATGGCGAAAACGTTGGTGATACTTCCATCATTACTACCCTTAACGATGGTGCTGATAGCCGTCTTGGAGAGGTCCTCGGTGGCCTTCATATCGTCACCGGGGTTAACGGGAAGGTACTGCACGCTGGTTATGCCGGCTGCAGCCGCGTGCTTTTTGATTTCATCAACGAAAGAAGCACCGTAGCCGTCATCGCCATAGACGACTGCAAGCTTTTCTTGGTCTGCAGTAGGAACAAGTCCCCAGGCCAGCAGGGCTTGCTTTTTATCATTTGAGACGGCTCGATACAGGGTATCGTTTGCATCAGCACCCATAACCCCATCGGCATCTTCCGCGTTATTATTGGGGTCATTAATTTTAGTGTTGGTAGAAGAACCACTGCATTGAATAACGTCTTGGTAGGTTTTATTGGTGAGGTTTAATACCTTTTTGGCGGTGGACGACCACTCGCTGATGATACCCACTGCCTTGTATTCTTTAATCAGCTTCTCAGCGAGTTCGATTCGGTTGTCATTGGCCCCCGAAGTAAAATCCAAGTTTACGATCCGAAACTTCTGGGTATAGAGCCCCGTTGCGTTCAAGTCGTCTGCTGCCATTCGTAGGCCCAGCAGTGGTGCTTGTTCTGTCCCAATGTCGTTGTAGAGAACACCGATGACGGTCTCTCCACCGGTTGCTGCTGTGGTGCCGCTTTGTGTTACAGTCTCATCACCGCCACAGGCGCTGAAGCCAAAGGCTACGGCCAGGCCGCAGGTAAAGTATTTAGGCCATTGTTTCATTTGTCTTTGCATTTTGTGTCACACCGCAAATTATAAGGTTTGCTCTATTCCTAGAATAAACATCCTACGTTTACCAGGAGTATCAGTCTGAAAATATGGTTGAACCCCAGCATATGCATATGTCTGATTTAAAACATTGCGTACTGAAACGAAGAGTCGCGTGGTGATTTGGTCGAATAACTCGAAGTCGTGGGTCGAATAGTTGAGGTCTAGGGTGTGGTAGGATGGCAGCTCGTAACGGTTGTCGGGCTTGTTTGTGCCATTGGCTTTGTTGTAGTAGTGTCCTACTCTGGGACCAATAAAGTGAAAGTCTGCGGTGACATAGCTCGACAGTGTCGCCAAATCTACAGTAAGGGAGGCATGGGCTGCCAATTCAGGATAATTTAAGCCTTGGTTAATGGCATTGGGCTCTCCGGTGAAGTCGTCGACGCGATCTCGATATTTACTTGTTTGCTGGGATATTGCCAATTTAAGATCCATGGGGTTGAGTTTCAGCCGGAGGTTGGCTTCGATACCACTGCTGTCGAGGGTATCTGCGTTTTGAGCCCGCACCCCCAACTGTGAGACATTGTAAGCCACTTTTTCTTTGAGCTTATTGATGAAATAAACCACTGACCCCGTGACATGCTTTTCCCACAACTCAAACCCAAGCAGGAACTCCAGTGAGGATACCTCTTGTGGCAGGAGGGTCCAATTAAAGAGAGGCACTTGGTCTCCCACCCGGTCGCTTTGATAGAGCAAACTGGGAGCGGGGGCTTTGAAGGCGGTGCCATAAAGAGCTTTGGCGAAAATATTCTCCACCATAAAGCCCCCACCCTCTTGGCCCAGTGACCAGCCATCTCGGACGAGGGACACCGTGAATCCACCTCGGTAGTTAAAACTATCGTAGCAAACCCGCCGTTGACCTTCGTCTTGGCAGGTGACGTTATTTGGGTCATTGAGTTGTGCGAGGTGGTTTTCTGTGAGTTTGGCGCCGTTGTGTTTGTCGTATCGAGCTCCCGCGATCAATCCCAGCCGATTGTTTAGGAAGCTCCCTGTTAGCTGTCCGTAGGTCCCAATATTCACCAGCTGCCTGGTCTTCCAGTGAGCCGATGTTTTCACATCATCGCTAAAGGTGATGTCGTCGGCGGTGTAATCGGCACCGGCCATGAGGGTTAGGTTATTGATGATGGTGTAACCCTTAAGTAAGCCAGACTCCACACTCAATTGGTCCTTAAGGAGCGCCACGCGCATGTCGCCGGCGATGTCTAGCCCACTGAAACCATAAGGGGATCGGTCAAGGGGGCTCAGGTCACGGTCAAAAATTCTATCCTTGGCAGTGGTTCCCCCGTCGGATTTTGCCGCTGAAAGGGTTAGGTTTAGGAGATCACCCAAGAGCATCAGGCGGTATTTGACTTGGATGGTTTGGTTGCTCAATCCGATCAAATTGCCGTTGCCCTCGGCGTCGTATTGAAGCAGGCCCCAATCGGAATATTGCGCACCTGTTAGGAGGTTTTGCCAGGAAAACATACTGGATAACACGCCAAAGTCTCCGTCCAGATTCAATGAGTCGGCGATGTTCCATTGGGCGGATGCAAAGATTGAAAGGGGGTTGGTGA
Source organism: Myxococcota bacterium (assembly GCA_036339465.1). GTDB lineage: Bacteria > Myxococcota > XYA12-FULL-58-9 > XYA12-FULL-58-9 > JABJBS01 > JAYZAY01. The sequence goes on from JAYZAY010000075.1 coordinate 3,200, forward strand.
TATCACCTTGGCTTTCAAGTTCGAAAAGTGGCTTGGTCGGGTCCTGGCGGTAAGAGTTGCCATTGATTTGGGCATCGCGGGGGTCTTCACCCTCGGGGTCCGTTGTGATTGGTAGTTGCAAGCCACTTCGACTGGTTCGATTTTTTTGAACCGAGAGTAGAACATCCAGCCCATCAAAGAATTCTGCGCCTGCGGTGAGGCCCAAATCATAACCGCCGTTATTGTTGAATGAAGTGCCGGCAATTTTACCCGATACGCCGTTGATTTGGGCACCTTTTCGGGTAATAACGTTGACAACCCCTAGGAAGGCATTCGCGCCATAGAGCGCCGAGCCAGGGCCACGGATCACTTCGATACGTTCCACAGCGCCCATGGGGATACACTCTGGCCCCAATAGATTGACTGTTTCATTTCGAAATGAAACGGGTTGTCCATTAATCATGACTTTAATGAGTCTGCTGGCTCCTCGCATGTCTCCGGTGACCCCTCGGACCCCCACGTCGTAGAACGCATAATCGTAGTTAAGAAAGAGTCCTGGAATAGAGCTGAGGGCCTCTGCGATGGAACGGTAATTTTTGGAATCAATTTCTCTGCGACCTAGAACGGAAATAATCGAAGGTGCTTCAGCCACTGTCTGTGTTATTTTACTGGCTGAGGTTACAACGTTCTCAAGGTCCAAGAGATCTACAAGGTTGAGATCGCTTGCTTGCCCTTGCGCAAAAGCGCTTGCCGTCAAGAGTGAAGCTCCAAAACAAACAGAGAAAGCAAAATGATTTCGTCCAATAAACATAAAATACACCCCCCTTTTTTAAGAGGAGTCATTCTCGTCAATGACCCTTCCCCGCAACAGGGTATTGCAATCGAGGAACTCGAATCAATAGCTATGAAAGCTAATTATTTATTGGTCCTTATTCTGTAAAAAGAAGGGGGATAGGTCTGATTTGGCAATATAAAATATGACAATAAATGGAATAATCTTATTTCCACCAATGTCGGTTTACTCGCTTTCACGATGACCGAATAGACCTAAAATAGGACGACGCGTTTTTTTTCTCCCCACCTTCGGAAACCTTTGATTTGTGATATTGTGTTGCGGCAGTATTGTTGTCGGCGATTGTGTTAGCAGCGTTATCAGTGGCAAAGGGAGGGCTTTTGCTTTTGTTTATTGAAACTGGCTCTAGGGGATGCCGGCCTGGCGGTTGATTGATTCAGTTGATGGGGGCGCACGCCATATTTGTTAAGAAGTCGATGAGGGTTTTGTTGACCTCCTCTGGGACTTCGACGCAACTCAAGTGGCCAGCTTGTTTCAGAACGCGAAAGATTGCATGTGGTATGGCTTTTTTTAGTTTTAGGGCTCTATCCAGTGGCAATGCCCTATCCTCCTGTCCGTGGACAATCAAGGTTGGTACTGTGATCTTCCCAAGCTCTTGCAAGATGTTGTTTCGGTTGCAGAGGGCATCGAGGGTTTTGAGCATGGAGGGTACATGGACTCCGTGTAGCTGCTCTGTCCATTCCGCGATCAGTTGCGGGCAATGCCGCAGACTTGTTTGACCAAAAAATTTTCGCTGCATGGGGGTGGTCATGGCGGCAATCCCTATTTTATCCACCAAAATTGCCAAGAGCCGATGTTCTGTTTTTGTGATAAAGGTTTCTGCACCTCCATCTGTGTTGAAGAGAGCGAGCGCCCTAACGCGCTTTGGGTGTGTGAGGGTGGCTCGTATGGAAATCATACCGCCAATGGAAAGCCCGACCCAAATCGCTTGGTGGATCTTTGCATGGTCGAGGACGGCTAGGGCATCGTCGACGAGGTCGTAGAGATCGTGGGGTTGGGAGGGGCTGGATTGACCATGGCCTCTGGGATCCATGGCAATCACGCGATAAGAGGTTGAAAATCGGACGATTTGTGCGCGCCACAACTGGGTGGAAGTGCAGAAAGACGGTAAAAAGAAGATAGGCTCACCTCTTCCATGGTCTTCATAAAAGAGTTGGTGGTCTTGTCTTTGGGCGTAGGGCATTTTTTCTCCAGAAGGCGGAGTGCTTGTCTTTTGTCTCTCCTACCGCGACTTAATTAGCCGCTAATTTGACGAAACTACAAGGGTGCGTGAACATTCGGTTGGATCGGGCGAGAACTGCTCGTCTAGGTCTCAGAGAAGGAATGATTCAGATAAAAACAAGTTGGGGGGTATTATGAGAGGGAAAAGTGGCGTCCCGTAGGGGATTTGAACCCCTGTCGCCGGCGTGAAAGGCCAGTGTCCTAGGCCAACTAGACGAACGGGACGCGGTTGGTGAGGGGGTAGTACACAATCATTTTTAAGCTTGCAAGTATTTTTTAGGGTAACCATGAATAAAGTTTTGTCCGGTGTGACCATTTTTGGTTGCCCGGGAGTTACTCGGTTGCTATCTCACAAGGCAGTAATAAAGAACGTACCGGGGGGTATGGTAAATGTCATCTAAGAAACTAAAAGAAATCATGCGTATAAGTGCGGCATCGAATTTGGGAGCATTTTGTATTCCTTCGCTGAGAGCCGCTCAGAACGACAATCAACTCACCCACGACTTAAAAAGAAGTCTGGGTGGGGGTACGTGGGTTGAATGGGCAGAGTCCATGACTTCCTCAAAGAAACATTCCATTGATTAAGGCACTCTCCTTTTTTAAAATGTAATTAATCCAGTTACTTATGGGTTGATTGTGTTTTTTCTCTCTACTTGCTTCTCTGGGGTAAGCCCGCACTTTTGCGCTTTCTCTCGCACCCCAATGATCGCTTCGTCGACTTTATGGTTCTAAAAGGCGTCACGACCTGCGGGGTAGGCCGATAACCTACATACGCTAACAATCACTCAGGAGAGACATGACCATGAAAAAGCTCAGCAACCTCAGAAAAAAGCACGCCGAAGCAGTCGCTAAATTAACCGAAGCACGTTTACTTGCCCAAAGTAGAATTGGTAGCAACGCTTCGGTGACTAAAAAATTGAACGCGGCTATTCTCGAAGTTCAAATTCGTGACGCCAGTCTCTTCTCGCGGACTCGCTCGGTGAACTAATTCGTTCCTTGTTTGCTCGGTATCCGTTTCCTCATCTTTAAAGCGGCTTGCCTTGTTTTCCTATACGGGTTGAGCGTTGTCTGTTTTGGGACTTCATACAATTTTTTGGCCCCTGCCCTTTTCTACGTTTATCCATTGCCACATCTGCATCCGCGCACGTCTTAGAAATGCAACCAACAAAACCTGCAACCATAGGAAAGCACGTGCCGACGGTGTGCTCAGGGGGCCGTGATGAAGTGTTGGAACGCCCCATTCACCATCGTCATGACCCTCCTCGTGATGGCGTTCTTTGCGATGGGAATGCCGGTGATACCCAAATCAGAGCACGGGGGGGGGATGAAGCTGACGCGCGGGCTTCGAGGATTGACTGCGTCAATTCGAAAGGGCGACCGGAAATGAGTCTGTAGGTTTGACCCTTGTTGCACTTGAGGGAGGGGCCTCGAATCTTTCTCTTGAGCTATGGCTGAAGTAAGGATGCTCGGCGAAGTAGGTAAAGACAACCGTCTTTTCTGGGGTCTGTCGATAAAAGAACGCTTGAGGTGGGTTTATCCAAGAACAAGAGGTCTCAAGAGTCCACAATTTAATCGCCCTTTTGTGCATTTCTTAGACCGTTGAGAGTTCTGGTTTAGTCTTGTTGCCTAGGCGTTTTATGTCGTTTTATCGTGTGAAAATTGCGCCAGCAGTTTGGCCATGCTTTTTTGAGAAGTGGATCGTCGAGCAACCGTGGAACAAGGTCTTTTAGGGGCTGCGGCTTTTCTAGGGGCTGGCAGGTTACCACTCTCCTTGGTTTTTCATCGATGCCCATGGTTCTTGAATTGATAGAGGTTCACCTTTCTGCAGCAGCTCGATGGAAATCTGATCGGGCGAACGAACAAACGCCATTCGGCCATCGCGAGGTGGCCGCAAAATAGTGATGCCCGTTTCCTGAAGCTTTTCACACAGCTGGTAAATATTATCCACGGCAAAGGCCAAATGACCAAAATTACGTCCGGCGCTATAGGGGGCGGTTTCATCCCAATTATGAGTCAACTCTATTTCAGGTTCACCGTGGGCCGTGGCTAAAAAGACCAAGGTAAATCGGCCTGCCTCGACGTTGTGCCGCCGTGTCTCTATGAGTCCGAGTTTTTGGATAAAGAAGTCTAAGGCCCTATGGAGGTCGTAAACGCGAATCATGGTATGCAGAAATTTCATTTTTACTTCCTATGGGATATGCTAGGAGCAGGCGGCCCTTGTCCCAGGTGAGCTCAAGGTTGTCAAATACACTGATTAATGGGGTTGGCAGTGAAGTTACATTTTGAAAAATTTGGTTCTGGCTATCCATTGGTTATTTTACACGGTCTTTTTGGCTCCGGGCAGAACTGGCGACGGGTGGCTAAGAGTGAGCCCCTGAAAGATTTCACCGTCTATACATTGGATTTAAGAAACCACGGTTCGTCTCCCCATGCTGCTGTTGGTTCACTAAGCGAAATGGCCACCGATGTACTGGACACCCTCGAAGAACTGGAAGACAAGCAATTCTTACTCCTGGGGCATTCTCTTGGGGGCAAGGTAGCGATGCAGATTGCCTTTCAATCACCCCAAAGCTTAGGTGGATTGGTCGTGGTAGATATTGCTCCTCGCAGTTACCCACCTGGTCATCTTGGGATCCTGGATGCATTGCAAGGGCTGAATTTGGTGGGTGCCACAAGTCGAGGAGATTTGGATTCTCAGCTTGCACATGCGATCAAGGAACCGAGCCTTCGCCAATTTCTACTAAAGAATATTACTCGGGCCGATGATGGAACTTTTCAATGGAAACTCGGCTTAGCGCACATTGCTGATGCTTATCCTGAAATGATTGATTTTCATGCGCCAAAAACAACTTCTGATGTCCCTGCTCTCTTTGTTCGAGGTGGGAATTCTAATTATGTGTTAGATGCGGATTTTGGTTTAATTCGAAGTGTTTTCGGACAAGCGGAATTTGCAGATATTGCCGATGCGGGTCATTGGGTTCATTACGAACAGCCCCAAGCTTTTCTCGATAAAATTGGAGAATTTGCTCAGACCACTTGCTTACCGCGATAACCGCGCATCCATTCTATTAAAGCCTCCCCTATCTCCACCGACATATGCTTTTGGATATGATGACCGCCATGATGGAAGCATAAACGGGGTCCAGCGGGGCATGTGCGGGCCAACTCACGACTGATTTCTCCCTCCACAAAAGCATCGTCCTCAGCCCAAGCCACAAAGGTGGGCTGGCGTAACATTGGAATGCATTGTCTTATTTCGCGAAATGATATTTCCTGAACAATCTGCATGGCCTGGTGGAGGCTCTCTACGGATAGGTCTTCAGGGAAACCCGCCTTAATAAATCCTTTTTTGAGCCATGGCCCCAAGGCGTAGCGGAATGGTTTAACGTTGAGAAGTGTGGGGATAAAATGTCGTGAAATGGGATGTCGCCGAATGGATGCGTGGGGCCTCAGACCCGGCGATGCGATCAGTCCAAGATGGCTAAACCTCCCAGGGAAACGGGCTGCGACCTCCATGGCCAACACTCCACCTGCAGAATGTCCTATAATACCAGCGTTTTTGAGCCCGAATTGCTCGGCTATCGACGCCACAAAGAGCGCCCTTTTACTGAGCTTCGCACTCGGATCTACTCTGAGCGGGGTTTGACCAAAACCAGGCAAGTCGAGTCGCATGACGGTGAATGCCTTGCTTAGCACTGGAGCAAGCCACCGAAAGTCACGCATGGAGCCGGGACAACCGTGTAAGGCCAAGACGAACGGTCCCCTACCCTCGACGGAAAAAGCAACGGGGCCTCGAGTGGTTTCGAGATACTCGATGCTGGGATCGCTTGGGGTATCGGATCGCATGGATACAAGCTAGCAACCGAACGTCAGGAGAGCAACCAGCAAATCAGTATTGAGTATCAACCTTTAGAAGGGGGGGGGAATTACGGGGGTGTTTCGTTGGGGCGGGTTAAGCTTTCGTTCCTCGCTGGCGCCAGTGAGCGCACCTGGTTTATCTCTTTTCTCTCAACCATGGTAGGCAATTAAACTTGTTTTTGAGCCGGACTCCGAGTGGCTTGACACCTCGTTTGGAATCCATGTTTTAGGTTTTTTCGAAAAGGAATTGGGCGCACCGAGTTTCTACTTTGGCACGACTTTTCTCTTTTAAACAAAGACGTTCGTGCTTTTTTCTCCATCGGCAAGACGTATGTTCTTTTGTGTCTTCAGTATATCGCATTTTGCGTCCTTTTTCGTTGATGGTGGGTTCGAAATGGCTTTCTTAAACTGCGCTCCAGAGTTAACCGTTTTCAATGGGAATGCATCCACGGGTTTTGGCTTTTTTTTGGAAGGGGCCGCTCAAGAACCGTTTTTTTTATTGAATCGCAGATTATTTGAGAAGCTCCCAACCTACGGTTAGCCCCAATAGGGCCAGGATGCGATTGATTTCCTCGGAGTTGTTGTGGTTGGTTAGGCGACTCCAAGAAAAGTTTGCGTCAACACTGAGCCACGGTAGGGCATACCATGAAAAACCGCCTCCTCCGAAAAAGAAGGTTTCTAAGAGCGGGGTCAAACTATATTCATACACTCTGATACCGAAACGCATGCTTGCCGTTAACCGTAGAGTGTTGAGGGGGTAATGGTTGATCGAGGTAACGAGGCTGGAATTAAAAAATTCTCCCCTACCTTCTTCGGTGAAGGATAGAAGTTCGTAATTGCCAAATGCCAGTTCATTGGAGAGCTCTGTCTGGATGTCGATTTGGTCGCCCAACCTACGGTAGCCGAGGTTCAGTAAAACTGTGTGCGCATTACCATTGCTGGTGTCATAATGGGGACTGATGACCGTTGTCGCGAGGCCCATAAACAATTCATGTGGGATCTTAAAAAGCCAAGTGAGATCGCATCCCAAATTGGCACTAACATTGCTTCGGCTGCTGAAGGAATCTGTGAAGCTTTCATAGATTCCAGCGTGGCCGGAAAATTTAAGCCAAGGTGTTTCATGTTGGGTCATCAGAAATCCCCCTATTGATGAAGGGAGATAGGAATCCGCATCGGGGGACACACTGGTTAAGGCCCTTTGGTTTTCGATTTCTAGCTCAAAATAGATTGGCATAGAGCGAGCCCTATGCTGGAACGACAGATTGAGCGCCAATTGAGAGAACAATGCTTCGACTGGGTCACTATTGGTATCTCCTGAGAGCTGGAGCGATAAATCATTGTCATAACCTGTTCCTATTTCGAGAGCAGTTCTAACCTGCCAATTGTGGTTCCAGGGTGCTCCGTTTTGATGTTGTTCTAATTTCGTTTCTAGAGCTATGGCCAACTCATCGTTGGGATGGCGGTCTAGGAGAATGGCCAACTGTTTTTTTGCTTCAAAGATTAACCCTTTGCTCCAAAGCGCAGTTGCTAAATCCAGTCGAGCTACGTCGTCAAAGGGGTCGAGGTTCAAAAGGTCGTTTAGTAAGACAATTGCCTCAGCATATCGAAACTCCTCGAGGTAGAGCAGTGCCAAGTGATAATTGAGATCGGGGTCGCTTGGATCGTTTTGATATAGCTCTTCGAGTTCCTTAATGGCGGTCTGGACGTAACCGAGGTCTAGGGCATCATCCGCTAGAGAGATCTGATCGGCGCTGCCTAGGCAGAGCAACATTCCAAGAAAAGCGAATTCAAACATAAGCAGGAGTATGCGTTTTTTAATTTCCTAAATCAAATTAAGGCTTTTTGGAATCGTTGTGGGGATGAATCTCGATGCGTCTGTGGCGCGCCCGGAAGGATTCGAACCTCCGACACCCGGGTTCGAAGCCCGGTGCTCTATCCAGCTGAGCTACGAGCGCAGACGCGAGATTGATAAAGGGTTCATTTAATAATTGCAAGAGGAAACCAGATAACCCCGTTCTTTTCTTGACCAAAGACTGTGGCTGGGTCAGAAGTGCGTATGCAAGAAAGACTCGTCTTCGTTATCTGCCCGCCCCGTTCGGGTTCCACTATGATTCAACAAATGTTGGCCTCCCATTCTAAGGTTTGTACCCATCCCGAGCCCCATCTCATTACCCCTCTCCAATATCTGGGATATTTCAAAGGGGTTGAACGTGCTCCCTACGATCAGGTGAATTCAGGACAAGCAATTCGCGAATTGGTGGAAGAACTTCCGCGCAAGGAAGCCGACTATTTAGAGGCCTTGAGGGCCTATACGAATCATCTTTATGGTTGCCTGCTCGCCAAGGGTGGCGCGACTTATTTTGTCGACAAGACGCCCGCATATGCTTTGGTGTTACCCTTCCTTAAAAAGCTTTATCCCGATGCACACTATCTCGTACTTACACGGCATCCCTTGGCTATTTTTCACTCGGTTGCCCGCTCCTTTTTTGGGGGTGATTACGAGGCCGCTCTGGTAAAAAACCCCATTCAGCAAGGCTATATTGGCGCTATTGCAACGTTTTTGAGGGAGCCCCCCAAGAATTGTCGTCACATCACCTACGAGCGGCTTGTTCAGCGCCCGGAGGAAACCATGCGGGCCATCGCATCGTTCATCGGACTCGACTTTGAACCGGATATGGTAACTTACGGAAATCAAAAGCACCTTAAAAAGAGCTTTGGTGATCCCATGACGGTCCACAAACATCGGGAACCCAAAACGGATTCAGTCGTGCGCTTTGCCCCCGCCCTCAAGGGCGATACGAAACTATTAGACGACCTCAGAGCACTCCTAGCAGCAGTTGCGCCTGAGGATTTGGCTGAGTGGGGTTATACGCACGATAGTCTGTTTGGTGAAATCAGTTCTTCCCAAGCCAAACCCGCCCGGGCTCCCCTAGTAAATAGTTATGTCTTGCGAAAAACTGTATTGTCGCAGCTGCGAAAATCCACCAAGCACCCTAGGGTGGCCAGACTTTTTGAGAAAGTTAAGTACGCCTGCGAATTGGCATTAAATCACTAGAATGTTCAGGGGCAATCGAGATTGCCAGTGATGCTAATGGAATCACTGGGGAGGTCCAAGTTGCTGATAGCGTCTTGGGCAGAGGCGCACGCCAGCCGGTCGTTGTAGGATATACCCACGGTTGTTCCCACCGTGTCGAGGCTATTTAAATTCAGTTCCGTCAGATTGTCGTTGTTCTTTATTTGTAACGACATGCCCACTTCTTCTAGGTTGGGCAGGTCAAGGCTTGTGAGCATCCGGTTATTTTCCACAAAAAGAAGTCCCGTCACTTTGGTGAGATTGGGCCAAGAAGCCTGGTGGATGCCGGTATTGGCAATGGTTAGATTACCGTCGACCTGGTTATAGCGGCCATAAAACGCGACGTCGCGGTCGCTTTTTATATTAATTGGGCCGCTGTAGATATTTCCATCACCACAGCCCACAGCTGTGCCCATCACCAATAAAAAAAGCCCAGCGCCTTGCCGATAAAACTTAGGCAATATCATGAATTAACCTCGTTATTGGTTCGACGAAAATGATAAAGCAGGGCGAATGCGAAAGTGCAAGCCTTAAAACGACCCCTAGGAAGCCGAGACCAGAACTTCACCGATAGGCCCACGTCGGTCTGCGCGGCTGTTAATGGCCCGTCGCGCGTATATTTTATCGATCTTAAAATCCTTATAAAGTTCCCGAATGAGTGGTGTGTCGGAATTTGAGAGCACGACATGAACTCCCCTATTGGCCAACCGACCAAATAGTTTCGCTAGGCGTGCTTGATGCTCTTCTCCAAATCCGAACTGGGTATAATTCGTAAAGGATGCGGTCTTACTTACCGGTTGATATGGAGGGTCAAAATAGACAAGGTCACCCTGTTTTACACGTTTTCCAATCTCAAAAACGGACTCGTTTTTAAGTTGAACTTTTTGCAAGGCACTGGAAACAGCCCGAAGATTCGCTTCATTACAAATAGTAGGATTGGCGTATTTCCCAAATGGGACATTGAACCTACCGCTTCGGTTGACACGATAGAGGCCATTAAAGCATGTCCTATTGAGAAAAATAATCCGAGCAGCTGCTTCAACCGAAGATAAATTTGCGACATTAAGCTGTCTTACTTGGTAATAGTATTCCTCTTCGGATCTGTGTGCTTTGAGCGCCTGAATCACAGCATCAACATTGTCGCGAATTGAGGTATAGGTCCCAATTAAATCGCTGTTAACATCAGAGATTGTTGCACGCTTTGGAGCAAGGCGAAAGAACGCCGCACCACCACCGACAAATGGCTCATGGTAGCGATTAAATTGTTCTGGAAAGCGAGCAAAGATTTCATTCAAAATCTGCGTTTTTCCACCAGCCCATTTTAAGAATGGTTTCGCGCTTTGGAATCTTGTTTCACTTCTGAGAGTTAATTTTCGAGCGGTTTGCATGGTATCTTTATAGGAATAATTGTTCCTCTAATAAAAAAACGTGCGGGTTATGAATACTGGAAGGCAGGAAGATAAGTGCCTGATATTGATCAGGTTTTCATAATCGAACGTTTTTTGTCTCGAAAAAAAGTAGGTTTTCACGAAATGAAAGGTACTTTTGCTCTCTGTTCCTTGGATTATCGGTCAAAAAGTGTCTTTTGCGTTCATTCAAACGGTACATCCTATTTCTGGGGTACGCTGGTTTGGGATATTTTTGATAGACTCGACTGTGCGGTAAGCATTTTGTGCTTCTTGCTTAGGAAGTTACTGAAGTGGTTATTGAAGGGGGGCGATTCTCAAAGTGGCAGCCCAACCTAACACGAAAGCCCGCCGACGATCTCATCAGAAAACACGAGGCGGTAATGTGGGCCAGAAGCCCACCGACCGCATCATAAATGAGAAGGGAAATGAGTATAATCGAAAAGCATCAAAGGTGCTGAAGCAGATCCCTGCCATAGGGTTTGCTGCTTCCCTATTTGGCACCCATGAATGGGTAGTCTACGACGCGCGGAGCGTCGAAGGTTTCCTTGATGGTTCTGGGGCTGACCCAACGGATAAGGTTCCAGATACTTCCGGCCTTATCGTTGGTGCCCGATGCGCGACCACCTCCGAAGGGTTGTTGTCCGACTACTGCTGCGGTGGGTTTGTCGTTGATGCAGAAGTTGCCGGCTGCATAGCGGAGGCTGCTGGTCGCTTCTAAGACGGCGTGCTTGTCTTGAGCAAAGATTGCTCCAGTCAGCGCGTAGGGGCTACCTTCATCACAAATGGTCAGGACCTCGCTGAATTTGTTGTCGGGATATTGATAAACCGTGAGAACAGGACCAAAGATTTCTTCTTGCAAAAGCTTAAATTTGGGATTGGTGGTTAAAACCACCGTTGGCTGTATGAAGTAGCCCACGGAATCGTCACATTCTCCGCCGATAATAATCTCAGCATCGCTGCTTTCTTTGGCGTAGTCGATGTAGGACTTAATCTTGTCAAAGGACTTCCGGCTGATAACTGCGCCCATAAAATTGGTGAAGTCTTCGACATCTCCAACTTTAAGTGCAGCAATTTCTTTGGCCATTTCGTCACGAAGCGCCGGCCACATGGATTCAGGCACATAGAGCCGAGAAGCGGCTGAGCATTTCTGTCCTTGGTATTCAAAGGCGCCTCGTATTGCCGCCACCGTCAACGACCGCAAATCAGCCGATGGATGGGCGACGATGAAGTCTTTCCCTCCGGTTTCGCCAACCAAGCGAGGATAGCAGTGATACTTACTGATGTTTTGTCCCACGGTATTCCACATGTTTTGAAAGGTGGGTGTGGAACCAGTAAAGTGAACTCCCCCGAGTCGCGGGTCATTCACCACCAGATCTCCGACCACCCTTCCTGGTCCATGTACCATATTAATAACCCCAGGAGGTAATCCGGCTTCGATTAGAATGTCCATAATAATTTGAGCCGACAAAGCCTGGGACTCTGCAGGTTTCCAGACGACGGTATTGCCCAAAAGAGCTGGAGTTGATGCAAGGTTACCTGCGATTGCAGAGAAATTAAATGGGCTCACAGCCAAAATGAAGCCATCGAGGGGACGGTAATCGAGCTGATTCCATACGCCGGGAGAAGAATAGGGCTGATTGGCCAATAGTTCTTGGCCAAATTGCACATTGAACCGCCAAAAATCTGCAAGTTCGCAAATTGTATCGATCTCGGATTGGTGCGCGGTTTTGCTTTGTCCCAGCATCGTCGCCGCATTTGCTCGGTCCCTAAAGCGACCTGTTAGTAGATCGGCGGCCTTAAGAAAGACGACGGCTCTCTCTTCATAGGGAATATTTGCCCAATGTTTTTTTGCTCTGAGTGCCGATTCGATGGCCCCTTGAATTTGGTCCTCATTTGCCCGGTGGAGGGTCGCTAAATTCTGCTTGTGATTATGGGGAGCCGAATAGCCGACGGTCTCAGAGGAGGACAGATGTTTTCCGTCCACCACGCTTTTCAGTTCTAGGCTCTCTTGTCGTAGCGAGGCGACTGCAGCCTTGAGGGTTTGCCGCTCGGAGGTTTCCGGGGCATAGGACCATACGGGCTCGTTTCTTGGGGCGGGAACAGTTCGATTTGCACTAATCATATTACACGACCTCCTGGTTGAAGATTCGATTAACGCAATCGGAAGAGAGAGTCGATAGGCAGTGCGTCAAACTTTACGAATCGCCCTGCAGCTCTGATAACAGCTTTGATTAGAGCTTCGAACGATGAAGTCCATGTATTTCGAAATCGCGGCCTTCATCTTGGATTTTAATATAGATCCAGATGGCTTCATCGGAGATGATTTCCGGTACTCGGTCGGCCCATTCAAAGACGTTTATCGCATGTTCGGCGCTTGGATGGTCGGCCAAACCAAGCCCGTAGGCCGACTCTGCGTCCGTGAGGCGGTAAAGGTCGTAATGGAGGAGCAGGTTTTCCTCACAGCGGTATTCATTGACATAAGCATAGGTAGGACTCGTGACCTGTTCGGTTGGGAGAATTCGGAGCCCAGCCGCAATCCCATGAACCAATTGCGTCTTTCCGGCTCCAAGGTCGCCGACGAGCGCAATGACATCGCCTGGCTTCATTATTTGTCCAAGCCTTTTACCAAAGTGGAGTGTGTCTTCAAGGCTCTCCACCCTTTCGACCCATACCTCTGGATTCTCTGTTGTCATCGTTGCCACTCCAAGAAAACGTCACCGGCAGCTTCAAGCACATCGCGGGCCCGCATGCCAGCAAATCCATGGGTCTGGCTAGCTCTTTGAGCAGCTTCACCATGTAAAAGAATGCCGGATAGGATCCCATCCATGGTTTGCGGGCATTGGCCAATCAGGGCGGCAATCATCCCCGTCAACACGTCGCCACTTCCCGCTTTGGCAAGGCCCGGATTTCCAACCGTGGCGATGAAGGTATCTCCCTGGGGCTGGGCCACAATGGTGTGGGCCCCTTTAAGCACGACGTAGATTTTGTGGTCTCGCGCGATTTTTTCAGCTGCTTCTACCGGTGCGCCAAGGACCTCAGAGGTGGTTGCGCCGAGCAAACGGCTCATCTCCTTGGGGTGAGGCGTGATGATGCGGTGCCCCCGTGCGCTGCCCATTTCTAAATTGTCGGAAGCAATGATATTGAGTGCTTCGGCGTCTAGCACCATGGTTCCATCATATTCGGTTAAGAGCGTTTTGAACCGCCGTCTTGACCGATCCGAAAATTGAAGCCCCGGGCCCACCACCAAAGTCGTGGTGTCTCGAACCAAAATATCCTGCCATTCTTCATCATTTTTGGACTTATCTAGCCAACGAAGCATGGCTTCTTTTGGCCATGAGGGGCCACTGGCAAAAAGCGCCTCAGTGGCGGCCCAACTGACCAAACCAGCACCGGCACGTAGAGCCCCTTCCACAGCCAAGATAGCAGCGCCTGGGCTCGATTGGGAACCGGCCCACACACCCACATGCCCGAAATGTCCCTTATGACAGTTCCGTGGCCTGGCGGGTAGTCCGATCGGTCCTTCAGGGGCGCCTATCTGACGCAACTGAACCTTGTGTTTCTGGGGCAATTCGTCAGGGATCCCTATGTCGATGACATCGATCTCGCCGGATAGCTCAGCTCCAGGAAAAAGGAGATTTCCTCTTTTGGGATAGGCGAATGTAATGGTTCCATTGGCCCGAATCGCAATATTGTCAAATACATTGCCCGAAGTGCCACAAACCCCCGAAGGGATGTCGAGTGCGATGGTTTGGCAAGGGGATGCATTGGTGGCCAAAATCACTTCTTTATAGGGAGACCGGGGGCTTGCTTGAAGGCCTGTACCGAGCATGGCATCGATGATGATGGTATTGGCAGGTAAGCGTTGAATCAGGTCTGCGACATCCTGGGCGCCGAGCACGTTGGTTTGCAGGCCGAGGCTGCGCCATTGTTCGTAAGCCCGCTTTACATCACCGGTCAGGGCTTCAAGAGGACAAAGGCTCACCAACGTGAGGTTGCGCCCTCCGAGGTGAAGGTCGTGGCCTACAACATATCCGTCTCCACCATTGTTGCCTTTTCCGCACAGGATTAAGATGTGTTTATGGGCAGGATAACGGTTTTGAATGATTTGAGCAGCACCTTTACCTGCTCGCCGCATCAAGGAGAAACCCGTGATACCATAATCGACAATGGTGGTGCGGTCCAGTTCCCTCATTTGCTCGGAAGTTAAAACGTAGGTCATACCAGCAATGCCTTGGGAATCGTTTAGATACTGAGAGCGGCGAACTCATCCACTGCGCTCTCTAAACCAGTAAAGAGCGCCCTTGCAAAGAGCGCCTCGCCTGCAACAATATCGAGCACGTCTTCGATGGCGCTTAGGTCGGCCGCATTGGCATAGGTGAGCCCTTTTGCGCAGCCGACGTTTAAACCAAACTTCCGGGCCAGTCTGGCGGCGTCCATGATGCGCTGGAGTTCCTCATGTCGTGTGCCTCGACTGGGGGCTTGAATAAGACCGAGAGCAGAGAATAGGACATTTTGAAATTCTAGCCGGTGTATCTGACGAATGACATCGATATCTGGAGATGTAAATGCGCCCACCCCGATACCATTTTCCCGTAGGGGTGCAGAAAGCGTCTTCAGGTGTTCGATATTGGAAAAAACATCGAGGGTGGCATGTTTCTGACCCTCTGGGCGACGTTTCCCGAAATAGACCATTTCTGGTTTCATATTCATGGCGAATTTTATGAGTTCGGGTTCCGGAGCGATGATAAGCTGCAGTTTGGCATCGGTTATTTCTTGGGTGATGCCCACGTCTCGTTCATGGTCCAGTAGTGTTTCCTGGAAGATTTCGAATTGAATCCCCTTGATATGACGCAACGTTGCTAAGCCAGCAATCAGTGCGGGATCGGGTCTTTTGATTTCACTGGTTGCGCGAAATCGCACAATAGGACTTAAGTCGATCACAAGACGTCGTTTTTGCATGGCATCATCTCTCTATCCAATGGCTGAAGTAAGGGCTCGGCTCACTTTGTGCGCGAGGTCGTCCACCACTTCTTTTTCGGGTCCTTCTACCAATACCCTAGCTTTTGACTCTGTGCCAGAATACCGCACCATGACCCTCCCGTCGGTACCCAGGGTGGTTTCTGCCTGCTGAATCGCTGCCTGAACCTGTGAGAGTTCTTCGAGGGGTGGTTTGGTTTTCACCGGTAAGTTGACCAATGCTTGCGGATAAGGGACAAAAACGCCTTTGATTTCGCTGAGGGGTTGACCGCAACGTCGTAGAATTGAAAGTACCCGGAGGGCGCCAACCATGCCGTCGCCTGTGGTGGCCCAATCTAAAAAGACCAAATGCCCAGACTGCTCGCCCCCAAAGGAGTGTCCCGATTGACGCATTTTTTCCACCACGTAGCGGTCCCCCACCTGGGTTCGTATAACCTTGCCTCCAAAGTTTGCCACGGCGCGTTCGAGTCCAAGATTGGACATGACTGTGGTTACCACCGTCTTGTTTGCCAGTAGGTTTGCTTCATTGAGGTCTTGAGCTGCCAAAGCAAGAAGGCAATCGCCATCCACGTCTTCCCCTTTTTCGTCGACCACGACCAAACGGTCGGCATCACCATCGAGGGCGATCCCCACGTCGGCACTATGTTCCTTAACAGCGGCGCGAAGATTCTCAGTGTGGAGCGCGCCGCAATTGGCGTTGATATTTCGGCCATTGGGGGTGGTTCCAATGGCGATAACTTCTGCGCCCAATTCTTGTAAAACGATGGGTGCTACTTTGTAGGCGGCCCCGTTGGCGCAATCGACTACCACCTTAATGCCTTCAAAATCCATCTCGGTTGAGATAGAACTTTTGAGTTTGACCACGTAGCGTCCGAGGGCGTCGTCGATTCGATAGGCTTTTCCGACGAGTTCTTGGGTAGGGCGTATCTGGTGGACGGATTCGTCTTCCATTAAGTGTTCCAATTCCAATTCGATACTGTCTGGTAGTTTAAAGCCGTCACGGGCAAAAATCTTGATGCCATTGTCGGCATACTGATTATGGCTGGCGCTGATCATGACCCCCGCATCGGCACGCATATTTTGGGTGAGGAACGCCACGGCCGGCGTTGGGAGAGGGCCTACAAAGAGGATATCGACGCCCATGGAGCATGCGCCACTGGCGAAGGCCATTTCCAGCATATAGCCCGAGAGTCGGGTATCCTTGCCCACCACAATTCGGTGCCGATGGTCGCCATCTCGGCAGTGGTGTCCTAGGGCCCTTCCTAGTTTAAGGGCCACTTCACTGGTCATTGGAAACTGATTGGCTACGCCGCGAATGCCATCGGTGCCGAATAGCTGTCTGGTCATTAGATTCATCCTAACTTAGCGGCCGCCAAGCTAGATTGAAGCTTAATCGACCTTTTTCGATATCATTACCGTGGGGATGGGGCCAACCATGGTGGTACCAGGAGGCAGTCCTTCCTTGAGCTCTATTGACTTCTCATAACCCAGGCTCTCTTTCAAGAGTTCTGGTTCCACTGACACCCACGCATTCAGCTTTTCAGCGGTGAGTTTGTCTAGGCTCAACCGGGGGCCGCGAATGACCACGGCAACAGCAGGCGGGTCCAAGCGCACCGGCATTTCATGGTCGATTTTGTGATTAATTTCGACCGATGCGAAAACCCGTTGAATCACCTCTTCTTCCACCTTCACCACCACACGAACGCGTTTTTGGGTTAATCGCAGTGGAAAGGCTGGGGCGCGAAGATCAATTTCGGTGTCGAGATTGTCTGTGCGACCGGCGAGATCTAGGGCCGTGGTTTGTAGGTAGTCGAGATCTGAAACTGATCCCAATGGACCTGATACCCGAATATCGGGGGGTTCGATGATGACATCCGCGATGGCGTAGCCATAGGCGGGGCGATTGGGAAGTAATGCCTCGACCCTTACGAGGCGTTCGACTTTCTGGTCCACGGTGATATCCCAGGTGGATGGCCGAAAGCGCATGGCCTTCATGCCAAAGGGGGCCCCGATGTCTGAGGTTTTCAAGGCGTACTGTATGGTGGAGGGCTCCTTATAATCTTTGAGGTCCACCACGATTGGGTCGATCTTACTGAAATCACGGAATTTTACCCAGGGCCCCCGAAGCGTCACTTCCAGTTGAGTCGGGAAATCACCGGTGAGCATGAGGCCGTTTGCGGTGCGATACTCAATGGGAAAACTGATTTCGATGGGTGTGGCACTCTCTACATTGAGCACGATAAAGAGGGACACGGCGATACCAAAAGACAGAAGTTTTAGGAACCAATTATGTGTGATTTCGCCCAAGGCCATCCCTTCCCTATCCCTTCCTGTTCATGAAGGCTGCGGTTGGATTTTTTGATGTTTGACAGGCATCGCTTCGGCCAGTCGTCTCATTTAGCTTGGGTTTTTCGATGAGGTCCAGATGTTTTCGCAGTACTTTCTTTAACATGGCCCCATCGAGATTGCGGGTGAGACTGCCACTTTCCACAAAGCTAATTTGCCCACGTTCCTCAGAAACGACGATTCCCACCGCGTCGTATTCTTCGGTGGCCCCCATGGCCGCACGGTGTCGGGTGCCGATGGTGTTATCGATTCTGGGGTTGTGGGTGAGTTGGAGAAAGACAGCGGCGGCGCTCAGACGCCCATGTTGAATGATGGCCGCGCCGTCATGGGTCGGGCCCGGGGGTGTAAAGAGCTGAATCAGCAGCGGAGCCGAGAGATTGGCGTCGATGGCAAACCCTTTTTCTGCCAGGGCGGTGAGGTCTGCGCCTCGCTCGATAAGAATGAGGGCGCCGATTCGGTCTTTGGCCATGGCATCGGCGGCGCGAACGATTTGGTCGACCCAATCCTCTTCGGTACGGTCTCGGTTGAATTCAAAGATGGACCGTTGGCCCACGCGGGAAAGTCCTCGTCGGATGTCGTTTTGAAAAAGTATAATGAGAATCAGCAGAAAGGAGCCCAGGAAGTTTTCTAAGAGCCAAGACACTGTCCGGAGGTTGATGAGTCTGGCGGCGATAAAAAGGGCGACGATAAGGCCCAAACCCACCAAAACCTGTTGGGCGCGGGTTCCGCGGATGAGGAGAAGGACGCGATAGAGCAGCCAAGCCACCACCATGACGTCCACCAGCGACACGCCAATCGCTGCAAGTAAATGTGGCTCAAAATCAAAAATCATCACTGCCCAGGTTTGGGATACCCAGTCACAACGGCATCTTTCGTTGTGTTTGGGAGATAACCGCTTCTCTTTAATTGTAACGAAATTCTAGAAAACATCCAGATCTTTCCCGGGATGATTGTTCTTTGAGTGTTTTGAAAAATAGACACAGGTTTTTGCGTGACAGACGGCCGTGCTTCTAATAAAGATGGTACACTACAAGTGCATTAGGTTAATTTTGGTTCCCTCGGGCTCCATGAAAATGGGGGCGACAGGTTTCGACGGGGATACTGAGATGTGCTCGGTGCGTGCCGTGGATGTCATGTGACCACGTAAATACCGTGTGACAAACTTTAAATGCCAACTCTGATGTTGAGCTCGCTCTAGCAGCTTAAAAACCTGCTGGGCGCGTCGGTCCCCGACTCTGCCAGTGGTTGGGGGTCACCGGCGCCAAAACAGCTGGCTGGAAGTTAGGGGGCGTCTCAGCGCTTAACTTCGAGAAAATCTGAGGCTAGCCATCTGAGCAGCCTGTCGATGGGCGTCTTTGAAGGTAAGATAAATCATCGACTACGCACGTAGTACCACACGTTAACGGTTCTCGGACGCGGGTTCAATTCCCGCCGCCTCCACCACTTTCTGCCAATCTTACTCGCGGGAATTAAACCCGCTAGGCGGGTTCCACTTACCTAGTTGGTCTAGAATCCGAGCCCGCCTAGCGGCGTGTTCGTTTCAAGACCAAGACGGACGTACCCGCCGCCACCACATGGATACATAAAATCGGCCGCAAACTGGATCGTAAAACACTTAAATGCACCCACGATTCACTTTGTTACTGGGAGATGATACCGGCGGAGAGGGACCCCGCCTTTTCGGAGGGGGATGTTTACTTCTCGGAGGTCTCGTTGAGGTGCTCCTGAATATAGCTTCGAATTTGGGCGTTTTGCTGTCGCACGGCATTCACCACGGCACGCTCCACTTGAGCACCCACCAGCCACAGGTTGCAGTTCACTTCACCCTCGGTGCACCAGGTGACAGTGCCTTGGCTCTCGCTGCGCAGGGAGAACGCGCCCCGAGTGGAGCTGCCGATCAGGCCTGAGTTTTGCAGCTTCGTGCTCATGGTCCCCTGGTGGGTTCGAAAGTTGTAATCGGTGGTCTCCACGAAATCCATGGCGTCGGCGCCTAACACCGTCTTGAGAATGACTGGGACGGCTTCGCTTCGGGGTTGCACGAGGATCTCGAGGTGGAGGCGGTCTTCGAAGACCTCTTCTTTGAGGACTTTGGAGTTGCTCCCCAGCTTATTGTAGAGTTGCTCGTTCCATTTGGGCTGCCGAAGGCAATGGTCTTCGTAGGTTTTGATGGGGTCGGTGGAGTTTGGAACGGTGTAGGTGTTGCTGCTGGCAAATTTCATCTTTCTTTTCCTGGGGTGCTTGGTGGACGAAGGTAGTTTCGGTGGAATTTCGCAAAGGTTGCTTATTGGTTCTCATAAGTAGGATAAAATGCTCGGGAGCTGATTCTAGGGAGCGATGCCGCTCATCTTCAAAACAAAAAAACAAAGGCCCGTTATGCACACCGAAAACCGTCCATTGGATAAAAACAGGGAACGCCCCATAATTATTCCAGGCTAACATTGACCACACAGTAGGGCTGAGGTCAAAGCAAGAAAAACAACGCTTTTAGGATGGAAATAGACAAGCACAGGTGGACTATGCGGGCGCCCCTCTCCATTGGTAAGTTCGCAACAAGTCGCAATTTGGTCAGGGTCTCTTCTCCAATGGCGAGGACACCCTCGGGATGCTGGGGCGGCAGATTCTCACCACCCACCTCTCCGAAAGCGATCACTTTTTACTGCTCAACCGTAGCAACCTCAAGAGGCTGAAAAAGCTGAAGAAGCTGAAGCGAAATGGACCTCACCGACAGCACCGCGCAGCCCACCGGGTGCTGCTAGCCGTTCCCAACCACCTTTTATTATTATCTCAATTTAAACCTTAACGACACATATCCATTCCCACTGCCCAATAAATGCATTTCACTTTAGACTTACGCGCACCAAGTCGTATTATGCACACACAAAATCGTCCATAAACAGTTCATCCTAAGTAAGACCATTGTCTGTTATAGCGACAATGCATTGTCCTTGGAAGACTTCTCGAAAAAGCTCCCAAAGGATAAGCACGCGTTAAGTAATGCTCGATTTTCTACCTCAAAAACGTGGATGCATCGCTCTGAGAAACTCCCTGGGATCTCTGATTTGAAGTTAATCGACAACGAAACTCTTCCCCCACGGAGAAACCGGCCAAGGAATCTAGCGACCCATTTATTGAACGGGAAGGTCGTTCATGTGACCTTGCCGTTCAGCTGTAACTCTCTCCATAGGCAATCTCAGAATTGGGCATGTTAAGATGCTAGGCCTTAGTGGAGATGGCCTTAATGAACCTTTTGTCACTGAGTTAGTTCGGGTGCAAACACTTGATAGTCGTCGGGACGGAGTCTATTTTTTTCGCAATAAACGAAACGGGCGCTTTGAAAAGCATCAAGTTACAGATGGACCTGGGCGCACGGCTTATGCCGCTCTTGGCTCGCTAAAACCGACTTCAACAGATCTTGGTGTGAGTGTGTTTGGAATGTATGCAACGGGAAGTCTCACCTTGCTTAAGGATATTCGATTTACTCAAGGCGAGGTAAGGCATGCACCGATGCTCCCTTATTGCCATAGGGTTAGCCTCCACACCTGCCCTGTATTTCAATTAAGAACATCCAAAAAACACGACTCTTCGCAACTCAATCGTGGGCGCTGCCGATAAATCTTGCAAGCGCAAATCTTTCTTTATCGAGGTTAAACCATGACAAAAATTCCAAGCAGCCTAAGTCAAACACCTAATCCGACGATCACCACGCCAACCAGCGCCCCATGTAGGATACGTCCAGAGCCCCAGGCAACCTTAGGAGATAAATTCGAAAACGCTGCTTTTTATGGGCTAGATTCAGCCCTCGGAGCCTTAGCACGAAGCGGTTTCGCTGCCCCCACCATTCACAATGGGGTAAAACTACTGCAAAAAGCAGGGTTCGCCAGCGGTCATGCGCCCGAATGGTATGATTCCATCGCCAATAGTGCCAGCAAGTTATTCGAAGCCGAATATAGGCGGCGCCCCAATCGACCGTCGTTCGAAGACCTCTCTGCCAAACACATTTTCAATATGAGAACCGGATCCGAAATGGGAAAAGAACTCAAGGCAAACGATGCTTTTCATGACGCTTCTTTCGTTTCCGAACTTGAAAATATCAGTCATGCAAAATTCTCTGACGGCAACAAAGTGAGCTTCCTCATCGATGGCCCCCAAGCTTTCGAAAAGAGGTTTGAACTCATCGATCAAGCCAAAGAGTCCATCTATCTCCTTGTCTGGTACATTTACCCCGACGCCACAGGAAAAGAAATAAGTCGTCGAATCGCAGCTAAAGCTTCAGAAGGCGTGGACGTAAAAATCATCGTCGATGGCAAAATCGCCATGAGATCTAGCGGAAAAGAAACCCTGAAGGTCATGGAAGAAGCTGGCGCGAAAATCATTCGATTGACAGACCCTGAAGACGAGTCCATTGGCAACCACGCGAAACTCCTGATTGTCGATAACAAGGCTGCCGTGGCCGGAGGCATGAATACGGGAAACTTCTATAGCCACGCCCATAAAGTTGATAGCAATTACAAAGGGGAAAAATGGCGCGATACAGACATCCTTGTGGAAGGCCCTGCGGTGGTCGATTCCTTAGCCCTCTTCGCCGATTATTGGAACGGTCAAGTATTTGCTCACAATTACGACTTACCACCTGTCTCAGGAAATCGTAACGAATTACTTGCCAAAGTAGGAACTCCAGGCAAGAGCAAAACCTCCATTGTAAGCCATGTGCCCAAAGGCGGGCAGCACTACGTCTATAACTCACTGATGAAAGCGGTCGAAGGTGCCACCAAATCCATCGAAATTGAAAACGCCTATTTCCTAACATTACCCGGCATGGAGCAACTCCTAGAAGCCGCCCTCATGCGGGGCGTGAAAGTACGCATCTTCACAAACTCAAACCTTACTGTTGACGAGCCACTTGCGGCGGAACCTATTATGAATTCATTGCCTGCTTTAGCTGAAGTCGGAGCCGAAATATTTATCAAAAAAGGCGATACCCTACACAGTAAATTTATGGTCGTCGATGACTCCTTCGCTTCCGTTGGCAGTTTCAACTTGCACCCAAGATCCCTCCATTATGACATGGAAATGGCTGTCAACGTAATCGATCCCGAAGCCGCAACCTGCCTACGCCAAACCTTTGACAATGACATACGCAAAGAGGTTGCCAAACCCATCAAAACCATGGATGACATGAAAATAGAGTCCACATGGTTCAATCGTTTCATCGAAAGGTTCTTCTACGACCACCTCTAATCATCCCCTAAATACGATCACCATTAGAGTGCTGAGACCCGAAAAATATTCCCTAAGCCAAGACTTTATCAATTTCTGTGGTTAATCCCTTTATTCAAATCTTAGACTTGGTTGTCACTTCTCATCCCTGAGATATACACAAAACATCAGGGAAACGTAGAATCATGAACCACAATCTTTCAAATATCTATGCATTTTCCTACTGGCAGCACTCTACCCAATTCCGCGCCATAGCCACCGCGCTCTCACCCTCGACGACGAAAAAAATCGGGGGACATAAAAGATGGAACGATTCCCAATAACTGGGGCTTGGTTTCGCCATGGGTGACCGTGAAATTTTGCCGCTGCCTCTTACATCTTTGCCTATCCAATGGACCACATCCAATCACGAACCGTAACCCTCAACCTAGACCTCATACTATCCCTGACCGAACACTTTAAGATTTAGCTGAACCTGCCCTTGGTCATCCGTGACGTTTGGGCCACTCAAAGTGAGCCACAAATCAATTCGGAACAAATCCTACCCAAAAAATTCACCCATACATCGATACCCGCGCCCAAGAACCATCCTTCAATCTTGCCTACCCATTCGCCAAAATTGATTGAGGCTACTTTGCCCGAGAATCAGGGTTCGCATTCCCCCTCGTAAATTATGGAATCTCCACAGGATTTCCTAAATCAATACCCACAAGTCACGAGCCATTTGTTATTCCTTTGGATGATCAACTGCTCTTGGGGGGCGTCATGCGACCTCGGCCATCACCTTCCCGAACCCCCCGCAATAGATTGCCAGAAATGACACTCAAAATCGAGGAGAGAGCTTCTTCAGGATGAACATTATCGCTATCCTGAACGAGACACTCGTGAAGATAAGCAGCCAAAACTAAATCTGCCAAATGTTTGCCAATGACCATCCAAATTGAGCCACGATGAACCAATCCTCCTTCAGACTTTATCAATTCGAGACCGACACAAGCGGTATGCCATTTATCGCCTCCCGCCAAACAAATGGTTTTGGCTTTGGGGGTTGTTCACAATTATACTTTGGTAATTGGTCTTCATTTGTTGTAGGTCCCTCCCTACCCATATTTTTTAATTAGGAGCACAGAATGAAAGAATTTTGGTTTGTGGGCATGTTGGCTTTAGCCATGTGTGCTGCCTGTGGTGGGAATGAGTCGACGAGTGAAGGCCCAAATACCGATACCAGCGTGAGTGCCGCTGAAGATAATGATGCGGTCACCTCTGGCGGTAGTTCGGAAACCTTAGTCTGTGGGGCTTCGGCCTGCGGAGGTGATCCGGCGGGAACATGGAATCTCGAAAGTTTGTGTAGTGTTTACTCTGATGTGTACCCAGATCCTTCCTGCTCCGGTTCTCAATTTGAGGAGAAGGGGGTCGCCTCGGGGACTTTGGTTTTGAAGAAAGACAAAACCTATACGCGAAATCTAACCTTCGGAACGACTCTAAAAATCAATTTCCCTCTCTCGTGTGGAAAAAGTTGTCAATCCTTGGCGGATGGCTACGATAAAAATTGGCCGGAAATTCAGTGTACCCAGACAGCCACGGAATGTGTTTGTGAAGGTGCTGTGATGGACTCTGTAGATACTGCGGGTAGCTACAGCGTCACAGGAACCAGTCTCGCATTGCAAGACACTGGCTCTACGGAGGGCGCGACCTTCGAGATTTGTGTGGGTAGCCAAACCATGGTTTTTAATACCCCGGGAAATCCGGCCTTCGGGGGCATGTTGTTTGTGCCTCAATGAGAGCACTGAGAAATCCTATGCCGCTCTAACCGGGATACGAGACACCCCGTAGGCCCTACCCCTCTTCGGGACTTATGGGGAACATGGCCATTACCATCAAGCCAGATTCCATCCATCCTCCCATATCTGATGGCTTTTATAAGGGGTTCTCCTCTCAGCCCCATGATGTGCCACTATGCCACCAGGGTTGCGCCTCAGTGACCTCCCGATTACCTCTTTCCTTGTGAAAATAGAGACTCAAAGTACTCGAGTGTGTTCCCGATTGATCTACACTCTATCTCATCTCGGTTGTGGAGCAGTGGATGTTTCCACCGTTGACGTGATTGGTTTGATAGTCATTGATGAAATGTAGGGTGTTTCCTGAAGCGGCGAGAGTATGCCGAATATGTTTCTCAAAAACACACGAGCCTCCGCCTTCACTGGGACCGAAGGGTTTTGGAATCACCAAGGTTGCATGGTCTGGGCTATCACTCGCCACCAGCATATTCACACTATTCGGAGTAAAGGGTTCATAGGCCATTCGCTCTTTTTGCCCCCCAAACAAGCCTCCTATGGAGACGCTATCTTTGGCAGTACGACGGCGGTAGAGCACCGGAATATCAATGATATCCTCGGCCCTTAGTCCCAATTGGTCCCGCAACATGGTTTTGACAGAATCAAGCTTGGAACGAACCTCGTCAGCTGCTTGGCTGATACCGCCCATCTCGGTGTCTAAGATGGGTCCACTTGGAACGCCCGAAGCACTCGCCCGTGTTAAGGAATCGCCCATTCGCTGATATTTTTCCCTAAAGCCGTCTTCGACTCCGACGCACATGGGCTTGTCTCTATGGGCATGCATGAGCTTCATCGCCAGATCGTGATTGGCCACTAGGGCCTTAAAACCGTGCTTTGAGCCTGGCCAAGGCACAAAGGTGAGCACTTCGTCGGTGTGCCCGGTTTGGAGCCATGAAGTATCGATTCGGACAATGGGTTGCTTCTCTTGGGCGATTAAGAAGTCTAGGGTGGCATCTCCGATTTTTCGTGCTGGATCGTGGCCAACAATGATTGCTCCAAATGGAAAACCATCGCCCATAGGTGGCGTGCATAAAAAATTGCCACCAGACTCTAGGTCTGACTTCATGGGTGCGTGCCCAATGGATGTTAAGCGCTGTCCGCGTTTTGCACAGTGAGAATCCATAAATGCAAGCACTTGGTCGATGCCTTGGGTCTCTCGTTCAACCGGATTTCGCAGCAGCTCCGATGGCTCAAGAACGTCGCCCCGAGTGGCTAGGGAACGACCCGAAAACGCCATGTCTCTCACCCAGGAATCTTTGACATCTCCCTCTGCTCGAATGACTCGCAGCTTACCCGGAATCGCCGCACTGAGGTCTTGCAAATACTGCTCACAGCGGCGGTCATTCACGACGCGAGGTGGATCCGGTCGTCGACCCCGAATGGGGGGAGCGCTCATGAGACTGGTTTTCTGGATGGCGAAGGCCTCACGCATGGGCATGAGGTGATGCGACATCACCCAAGATGGTGCTCGAATAAATCGCGCTTCTTCACTCACTACATTTCCGATGGAGTCCAAAATGCGCATTCTTACCGTGACCCCAGAAAAATCTTTGGTGGGATGGGGAATCCCTTCAAGTTCATGGGACCAGGTTTCAGGTCGCCGCTCGGGGGCTCCAAACATTCGAACCCTTGCTTCGCTGGTGACAAGCTTCTGCTGTCCAATATCGAGAATATTGGTTCCATGTTCGTCCCGGTGATTGGGAATCGAAAAAAACGCATCGTCCCGAATTGACAATTGTCCCGCATCTGGGGGGTCGAGAGTGAGTTCGCACTTGTAGCCTTCTGGGAAATCGGCCTCTGGCGGGTTTCTAGATAATTTAAGCTCGATAACCTCTCTTCCGTCTTTGATATGTGATTCCAGTTCCATAGATAAGACAGGAAGGGGGCTGGTCGTAGAAAGGGACGGGGCGTACACTAGGAATTCTGAAGTGTCGCCAAGATCGGCCGGTGATGGTTTAGGCGGGTGGTATGGTTGGGATACCTCTCGCGAATCGGTGGCTGACCTCGAGCTTTGTGGGGCAATGCCTTGCGCCGCACTGGTGGCTGAAACATTCACCACCAGCGCGTGGGTATCTGGAGGGAGGCCTTGAAGGCCATCGTGCAGGTGTTTTGAAAACTGATCGAGGGCTGCAGATGGGAGGCTTGGGTTTTGTTTGGCTAAGGTGGCGCGAACCTCGGATTTACTGGCATTGTGTTCAACTTTGCCGCGAATCTCTAAAGCATCTGAAGCCGTTTTGGCGCTGAGAAAAAATTGGACCTTCATGCTCTAAAACTCCAAAAACCTGAATGAGGGCACCCAATACAATCTAACTCAACCTGAAATTGGGTTGTTTGGATGAGCGATGGAATATGCCACATCAAGTGCGATGGAAGCGGACCACCGACCCTTTGGACGTCATACAAAGCATATCAAAGCTCTCTACGGTAATTGTGGGGCAATACGCAATTTTGTAGTTCAAAGCGGTTGAATATTTCACAAAATGGGTCTCAGCGTTTGTAGGCCCGTGATTCTAACTATTTTTTGGTTTTTGGAGGTGCGGTATGTTGTGGCT
Organism: Myxococcota bacterium; assembly: GCA_036339465.1. Lineage (GTDB taxonomy): Bacteria > Myxococcota > XYA12-FULL-58-9 > XYA12-FULL-58-9 > JABJBS01 > JAYZAY01. The sequence goes on from JAYZAY010000075.1 coordinate 30,520, forward strand.
ACTATCACCAATGAACGCACTGATTCCACCATGCCCAAGTATTGGAACGAAACCCACACTCAATTCTGGGCTTTGCTATTGTCGGAAGTGGTGCGTATCGACGTGGTGCGTCTACCGTAGAGCTTTGGCGAAAAGCGCCCGAGCTTCATCAACGGCTCCTAAAGCCCTCCGATTAAACCGGCCTGCACCTATAGAACCGGTGCCTCGTTCATTCAACGATTTTTCTGAAACCCTTAGCCGCCCGTAAACTTGCTCAAGCACCTCGCGCTCTTCCACGGCAAGTAATTTACGGACATAGGCACTGCGGGTCTTAGAAGATTGATTCAAAATCTGTTTGAAAAGTACCTCCCACCGGGCCGGACCATCGAAATCCTTGGTTTTTTGTGGTTTAGGAGACCTTAAACAATGCTCGGTAAACTCAACAACTTCGGACTGGCTGCCAAAGCGGACCCCTTTTGAGCGCACTGGCGCTGGTTCAAAACTATCTCGACTCAACGTGTCTTTGTCATCCCCACTCGAAGAAGAGGCATCGTCTAAATCTGACTCGCTTGAACCTAAACTTGTATAAACATAAGCCCCAACTGTAGCTGCAGCTATTACTGTCATTTCAACCCAACTTTCTAATTTTAAAGTCACTCTA
>JAYZAY010000076.1:0-14556 GCA_036339465.1 Myxococcota bacterium
AGGCAGCCGCCCAAGGAGTGGTTAGTGACTGGGGTGAAGTCGTAACAAGGTATCCGTACCGGAAGGTGCGGATGGATCACCTCCTTTCTAAGGAGTTCAGAGGCAATAGCCTCTCATGAACCCTAGGTCGATCACACGTACATACTTGCTATTCAGCTTTCACAGACTCGGTTAACTCCCTTCTCAAGTCTTTACCTTCTAGCCATTGTCTTTGGTGCTTTCTATTTTCTTCTTCTGTCCGGTCTTTAATTTCGATTTACCGATTAGTAGCGATTCTTCTCAGCCAGCAGACTTGGTTGAACAATTAAGTCTGTTTCTTCATGAGTATCGGTTTAGAGCCTAATTCGGGTTAGAGTTCTCCGTGAAGTGTTTGTCGTTCCTGGGCGGTCTTTTGTCATGTCACGGTTTATGTAGGTTTGCAGCCGAAGCCTCAAAACTCAGAACAGGAAGCCGAGATGCGAATTGATTAATCAACCCCGAACCAACTCAGTTCAGTGGAGAAGTGAGGGTCTAGGGCTCGTCTGTCTCCAACTCTTGGCGTTGGCTTCGAAGATCTTTGTTTTTTCTGATCGCATTTTCGATCAGGCCCAATATTAGGTAAGCAGAGAAGGAAACGAAGATGGCCACGGAGGCTTGGATGCAAATGGCGATCAGCAGGAACGCCGCCAAACTTGCGATGATAATACCGATGGTTTGCCCGTTGGCCTTGAGCTTTTTGAAATTTCGATAACGCACATTTGAAACCATGAGCACTGCTAGAAACAACATAAAGGCCGACACGACGGTATGGGTTTTTTCCCTGAGAAAATCGAATTGGATGAAGGTCCATATGAGGGAGATGATGGTTCCTGCGGCCAAAGGAATAGGGACCCCTAAAAAATAGGGATCTTGCTCAGTGGAGTTGGCAGCCAATACATTAAAGCGAGCCAGCCGAATGAGGCCGCAGGCGAGAAAGGCGAAACAAAAGAGGCCTCCTGGCAGGCCTAAATCCCTAAGTCCCCACGAATAAGCGAGAACGGCCGGAGCGACGCCAAAGGTGACGGCATCGGCCAGTGAGTCTAGTTGCACCCCGAATTCGCTCTGGGTTTTGGTGAGTCGCGCTACACGGCCATCGGCCATGTCAAAAAAAGCGCCGAAGAAGATGGCCAAACATGCCTTGGAAAGATCGGTATCATAGGTGGAATGAAGGCAGGTCAAGATAGCGTAGAGTCCGCAAAGTACACTGGACAAGGTGAAGAGGTTTGGGAGAACAAACATGGCCCGGTGCAGGTCGAACTTGAATCTAAATCGCCGTCTTCGGGAGCGTCTGCGAAATCGTCGCGGTTTTTCTTGTTCTTGAGCTGGTGTTTCTGGGTTGGGGCTCATGGTGTCTATTTTACAACGGCCTCGGAGAGCCCGCACGCAGCGAAATCACCCAATGCGATTTTCTCACAAGCTAGCCGAGCTGTGCATTCCGTATCCAGAAGGGTTTGACAATAATTAGATTGAACCTCTGTCACCGGTTGATCCGGCGCGGCCAGGCTTAAGCCTTGAACACATATCCTCTGCTCGTACTCTGTTTTTTCACAGAGACACACCCGTTTAGATAGTTCGTAGCAAGGCTCACTGCAGGCCGTCGAGCCGAGAGCTGTAAGGGCGCAGAGCCATAGGACTCGTTTTATTTCTCGTGTATTAATCATGTACGATTAGCGTGTAGCAATATTACGCGATATAGCGCAAGTGAAGTGGAAGAGAAGAGAAGGCAAATAGCATGCATGAGCTCTGTACTGGCTATGTTTTAAACCTCCTCGCCGAGGTTGATAGAGAGCTGCCTCAGATAGAGCAGGAGCTCGAAGCGGGTTGGGCCCAAGCTAGGTCAACCGACAATCAATTTCAGGAAATTGGGGCGACTTTACGGATGTTGGGTGACAAAATTGCCCAGGCTGGTGGCATGATTCGAGATTTTGAGCTGAACTTGGCAGGAAAAACCCAGCAGGTGGGGAGCACCGTTCGGGACCGGGACGTACTTCAAAAAAAATTAGATTTTGTTTCTGCCGAATTTCAAAGAGCGAAATCAGCAAGGCAGGACTATAAGCTACTCCGCCGTCAGAGGGCGAAAATCAGGAACCGAATGACCGACCTGAATGAGCGTATTGAGACGTTGCATCGAGAGTCGGATGATCTGCGGAATCAAAGAGAGTCCCTGGTTGAGATGCGAAAGGTACTTCAGATTCAAGAGGAAGATTTTCGAGCCCAAGTGGGGGTTTTACATCGGTCCTATCCATCGGCACTGAAGCGACTGAGGCAGGCCGAGCTTGCCATGGGAAAAGCACATTGCGATTTCTATGTGGATAAAGATGTGATGGCTTGGCGGCGAAGTTTGGAGGAGGTGATTGATGGGGTCCTCAGGTTTCATCAAGATCTTCGAAGTGGTCGATACGATTTAGAGGCGAACAGTCAGGTTATTGGGGGACGAGTCGCCATCTCTTCGGATGCGATTTTTGCTTGTTTATGTTTAGGAGAGAAGAAGAAAGCGATTCAATTGTTTAGGGAAATTGTTGCGCCCAATTTGCCGTTTTTTGAGATCTTCAATGTGTACCGAACATGGTTGCTGGGGCACTATCTTGAAGGAAGTGCAGACGCCCTACAATCTATGTTGGCCAGTGAACAATTTTCCGAAGGTATTCGAGAGGCGTATGCACGGACTTTTCACGGATTGGTCCAAAAAAATGGTGCGCTCCTCCGATTGGGGCTTCGAGATATTTGTGCCCATGAATGGTCTTTCTATCGGCGAGCCCAGGTATGTAGGGGTAGGGGGGTTATTTCTCTGACGGGGGTGGCTATTGCCAGGCTTGCCATTGAAAACCAGGTCGCGGTTGAGTTACCCGGTCCAACCGTGCCACCAGCCTTGGTGCTAGGAAGGTAATTCCCATTTTAGTAAGGCAGACTCTTTTTGTAGGAAAAATATCACATGCTTAATTTTATTTGGGTGCTAATGATAGTCGGTGCGGTTGTTTGCGGTGCCCTCACAGGTAAACTCGATTTGGTTGTTAAAGCCTCCACCGACTCGGCCAATAGCGCCGTGGAACTGGCGATTGGTTTGGTTGGGGTTATGGCGTTTTGGATTGGTATGATGAATATTCTGCAACAGGCAGGACTTCTCAGAGCAATCGCGCGGGCGCTCCGCCCGATCATGACGAGACTTTTCCCTGATATCCCCCCCGAACATCCAGCTATGAGTATGATGATTATGAATATTACCTGTAATCTTCTAGGGCTGGGAAATGCAGCGACTCCCTTTGGGCTTAAGGCGATGATGGAGCTCAACAAGCTCAACGAAACGAAAGGGGTTGCTACGAATTCAATGTGTCTCTTTTTGGCTATCAACACATCGGGGTTGTCCATGTTGCCCACAGGCATGATTGCCATGCGGGCCAAACTTGGTTCGCTCGAGCCTGGCTCGATTGTCATGACGACGATCATGGCGACTGCCCTGTCCACGACGGTGGCGATTGTGGTGGCTAAGCTCATGGAACGATTGCCGCGTTTTGCGATGCCTGGTGAGGGTTTGTCGGGCGTGGATACCAGTGAAGCTGAAAGGGATATCGGTGCTCTGGATACCCAAGATGCTGAGGCTTCCCTTACGGTTCAGGCGGGTTTGGTAGAGGGATGGCAGCAATGGGCTGCTTGGGGGCTCATCGTTTCTGTGTCGGGGGCTCTCGCATATGCCTTGCATATCGAGGCGTCCACTGTGGTGGATGGTGCGGTAGTGGGCTGGCCGGGGGCTTTCCAGACTGTTGTCAAACAATGGTTGTTGCTTCTTCTGTTGGTGGGCATGGTGCTTTATGGCTTTCTAAGGGGGGTTAAGGTCTATGATGCGGTTGTCGAAGGCGGTAAAGAAGGCTTCCAAGTGGCAATCCGTATTATTCCATTTCTGGTGGCAATTTTGGTTGCTGTGGGGATGCTGCGTGCTTCCGGAGCGATCGACCTGATTGTGGTGGCCCTTGAACCGATCACAGCACTGGTAGGGATGCCGGCAGAGGTGCTTCCTATGGCGCTTCTGCGAACTCTGTCGGGTTCTGGGGCCTACGGGGTCAGTGCCGAAATCATGCAGACCCATGGCTCGGATTCAATGATTGGTCAGATCGTTTCAACCATGCAAGGGAGCACGGAAACAACATTTTATGTCCTGGCGCTCTATTTCGGTGTGGCCCAAGTCCGTAACGGGCGTCATGCATTGCCGGCATGCTTAGCTGCCGATGTTGCGGGTGCTTTGGGCGCGGTATGGGCATGTCGTTGGTTGCTCAGTTGAGCTTTGTTCAGTAAGCAGCCATTGACAATGATGATAATTTCAGAGCTTTTGCCCTAGGCAAAAGACTTAAATTGCACGGATTAAAATGATGCTATTGGCAGTAGATATTGGAAATACCCAAACGGTGATCGGTGTTTTTGATGGAGAAATTCTAAAGACACATTTTCGGTTATCCAGTTCGCCGAATCGGACCAGTTATGAGTATGGGGTCTTGGTTCGAGAGGTTCTGCAAGACTGTGGATTGGAGATAGAGCAACTTTCCTGTGGTATTATTTCGAGTGTGGTTCCACCACTCACCGAAGTTTTCCATACGATGATCAAAGATAAGCTCGGGCAAGAACCCATTTTGGTTGGGCCGGGGGTGAAAACGGGTATGCCCATCCTCTACGACAATCCCAGGGAGGTTGGGGCCGACCGAATTGTAAATGCCGTAGCGGCTTTTCAATCCATTGAAGATACCCCAGGGGGACCATGGGGATTGGTCATAGCCGATTTTGGAACCGCCATCACTTTTGATGTGGTTTCACCTCAGGGAGAATATTTGGGCGGAGCGATTTCTCCGGGCGTCAACATATCCACCGATGCTCTCTTTCTGCGCGCTTCAAAGCTTCCGAAGGTAGAACTTCAGGTTCCATCGAGTTGTATTGGAAAGACAACCGTTACGAGCATGCAGGCCGGAATTCTCTATGGCTATGTGGCGCTGGTTGATGGAATGGTAAGGCGTATGCAAAGTGAATTGAAGTTCAAGACGAAAGTTCTGGCTACTGGGGGCATGGCAAAAGTACTATGTCCTTATACGGAAACCATTGAGTCGGTGGATGAGCTCTTAACATTGAAGGGACTTCTATTGATTCACCAACGCAATCAGCGATGAGAATTAAATGACTCCAGATGATTTTAAACCCCATCTAGCGGCCGAGTATCACAAATATATTGCAACCACAGGCCAGCCCGAAGGGCGGTTGATGGTTGCTCAGGGGCTCGTTCCCGTGCCCCCGAAAGAGCAATTGACGATATTTTGCGCGCTTTCATACGATGTTGAGGAAGCTGTGGCGGTCGCAGCTAAGACAAGCTTGCTGAAGATGCCCTCCGGCCTTGTCAATTCCTTGGCTGAGCAGTCTTTATCGCTCCCTGTCTTTGATACGTTATTGAATATTTTCAAAGGCAAAGACGAGACCCTGGTTGTATTGGTGGCCAACCGAGACATGCCCAACGACGTTCTCCTTAAATATCTCGATGCTTTTAGCGGGGATATTCTCGATGTTGTCTGTAATGATCTGCAGCGATGTTTAAATTCTAAGGATTTGGTTTTAGGGCTCAGGGCGGCTTCTGAATTAAGAAAAGCGAGCTTTGACCGGATGGTTGAGACGCTTGTTCGCAGTGGCATTATTTACGAAGAGCTTTCTGAGTGCGCCAGTGTTTTGGGAAAGTTGTCTGCCACCGAGCTGGATGCAGCGATAGAGACCATCCCTATTTCTGAGGATTGTTTCGACTGCTTGGAGCAAGGGGATGGTGATACGCCTTCGGTGGCAATTGGCGAAGATGCAGAAAAGGACAGTCTTCGGATTCCGATGATGAAGCGAATTGCCATGCTAAGTGTTGCGAAAAAGATTGCCTTGGCCGTACGGGGGAACCGGGAAGCTCGAACGATTCTTATCCGAGACAGCAATCGCGTCATTTCGGTGGCGGTGATCAAGAATCCCAGGATTACAGAACCCGAAGTCGTGAGTGTCGTGAAAAATCACTCTCTAAGCGGCGAAATCATTCGATTGATCGCCATGAATAAGGAGCTTACGCGTTCATACCAGGTTAAATTGGCGTTGGTTTATAATCCGAAAACACCCACCCAAACAGCGATGAAGTTTATTGGCCTTTTAAGGGAGGCGGATATTCGGAAAATTTCCACTTCGAGGGGTGTGCCAGATCCGGTGTCGGCTCAAGCACGTCGCCTTGTGGCTAAAAAGAAGGATAAGCGTTAACAGGGCGGCGGCATTCTCTCTTCGGAGTGATTGGGTTAGGGGCGTGTGTCCTAGTTTAGGACTATTTCTGTTCCTAGGAATTCAAGTGGGTCTAAATGTTGACCGTATTTCGATAGTTCAAAATGTAAATGAGGTCCGGTGGTTCTACCGCTAGTTCCTGCCCTGCCCAGTATTTTTCCTTGCTCTATCCAATGGTCATGTTGGGTGTCGATGGTGGATAGATGTGAATAGCTCGTTTTATAACCGGCGCTATGTTGGATAATGACCCTATAACCGTGCCCCCCCGACCACCGAGCCCATACCACCCGCCCGCTTTCCGCTGCGAAGATAGGGGCCCCATAGGAGATGGGTAAATCAATGCCATAGTGAAAATGCCGCTTTCCATTGATGGGGTCGCGTCGCATTCCAAATAGACCGGTCAAGCCGGTTGCTTCGGCGGGCCATTGGAATTCCAAAACCCTTTTGGGGAGATGGTTTGTTGGAGAATCACGGGGAACCATTTTTTTCCACGTGTTCGAATCCTGTTTTTCACCAGCGGGTTTCCGTGGCGCCTGAAGCTTGAACAACTCTTTTGCAGTGAAAGTTGATTCGTAGGCATTTTGCTTGATCACGCCGCCCATGGGGAGGGGCGGATAGGTCCAGGCCATCTTATCTGGGGTGTGAGTACATGCGCCCATAACCAGTAAACTTATCCGTAGCGCGAGACGAACACTTAAGGTCTTTTGAAGGGCACTCATCGTATTTCTAAGTTAACTTGGTTTGTCCTGAAGATCGAATCAAATTGAGTGATACGCCGATTTGAGCCGATTATGCGTGATTGGGGGGGAGCGCTTCATTGATTCCATGTAGGCTGGAGTCATAAAGGGCGTTGTGATGAAAGACCGGCAGGATTGGATGCACTGGATGGGTATCGCCCTGGATGAGGCCCAGCAAGCTTATCGCTTGGGTGAGGTGCCGGTCGGCGCGGCTGTGATATTGGATGGGGAGTGTGTGGCCAGAGCTGGGAATCGACGGGAAAGCTTGAGAGATCCCCTGGCTCATGCAGAGCTTTTGGTGCTTCGGGAGGCTGCTCGTAAACTGGGGCGTTGGCGCCTAAGTGGTTGTTCTTTAATTGTTTCTTTGGAGCCATGCTGTATGTGTGCGGGTGGAATTATTGCGGCTCGCCTAGATACGGTGGTCTTTGCGGCCCGCGATGAGAGAACGGGGGCGGGGGGCTCGATCTATAATTTACTCGACGATTCTCGGTTAAATCATAGTCCCCAAGTGGTTGAAGGGATTCGAGAGGAAGAAAGTCGGGCATTACTGCAGTCGTTTTTTAAGGAATTGCGAGCCGTTCAAGCCAGGCTTCGACTTGTAATTCCATGATTCCTGCAGTAAAGAGCTGGCCGGCTGGCGTGGTGGTCGAGAATTCAGGCCTATCCGCACAAAAGGATAGCTAGATTCGAGTCGCCTCTGCTACGCCAGAATCGTGTTCGGCTTGCAAAGAGCTAAAGACGATGAAATATGAGCACGAGACTATGACAGCTCGGCCCCAGTGACCGCGTTGCGTGAAACCCGCCAGGTCCGGAAGGAAGCAACGGTAACGTATTCGTTGGGGTGCTGGTACGCTGAGCTGTCACCTGGAGCGGTGACCGAGTGGCTGAAGGTGCACGATTGGAAATCGTGTGTATCGAGAGGTACCGAGGGTTCGAATCCCTCTCGCTCCGCCACCTCGTACTTTAAATTTCAATCGGGGATCCTATGGCATATGTGGCGTTAGCGAGAAAGTATAGGCCGGCGACATTCGCATCGGTTGTGGGGCAGGAATCTATCGTCCAAACCATCGAAAATGCGATTAAATTTGATCGAGTACACCATGCCTATCTCTTTACGGGGGCTAGAGGGGTTGGGAAAACAACCACGGCTCGTCTTCTGGCGGCAGCGCTGAATCAAAGTGAGGGGCCGAAATCTGAAATCGATGTGGATGATTCCATTACTCAGGCTGTGGCGGGTGGCCATTGTCCGGACGTTCTTGAAATTGATGGAGCTTCGAATACGGGGGTCGATAATATTCGAGAGCTGAGAGAGAATGTACGCTATTTGCCCAGTCAAGCTCGGTTTAAGATTTACATCATCGACGAAGTGCACATGCTGTCTACTGCAGCTTTTAACGCGCTTCTAAAAACCCTAGAAGAGCCCCCTCCTCACGTTAAGTTTATATTTGCGACGACGGAACCGGAAAAGATCCCCATTACCATACTTTCGAGATGCCAGCGCTTTGATTTTCGGAAGGTATCAGCGCCAAAACTCCTGGGGCATCTGCGCTATGTTCTAGAAAAAGAGGACCTAACGGTTGAGGAAGATGTTATCAGGGTGGTGGCTCGAGAAGCACAAGGTTCCGTACGTGATTCCCTTTCAATTCTCGATCAGGTCCTAAACTTGGTCTCCGACGGAGCTTCCCACGATGAGATTTTTCGTAGCATGGGTGTGGTCCAGCAGGAGACCATTCTCTGCCTGATTCGCTCAATACTCAAAAAGGATGCCGATGCGCTCTTGGCTTCTTGTGCAGATATCGATGAGCGTGGTTACGATTTTACTCACGTGACGGAACTTTTATTGGCGTACTTTCGAGATCTATTGATTGTTTTGAAATGTGAGCACCCACAAGAGGTCGTAAAAGAGCGTTCTCCTTCTGAATTGGCGGATATGAAAGAGCTTCTTCGGGACGTAGACGCGGCGATTCTACACCGATTTTTTGATTCTCTTTCGCGCTCATACTCTATGATAACCCATGGGGATTTAGGTCGCGTTCAATTTGAGATGGCGCTACTCAAGTTACTCGAATTTGAGGGTGCTAAATCGGTTCAGACCTTGATCAACACTTTGGAGAAATATCTTAAAGACAGCGCTGGTATGGAGCGGAGTGAGGGGGGAAAGGTTGAGGGGGATGTGGTTCATCCGTCGGCCGGTACCATATCCCCAAATGAGAAAGAAACTATCCAGCCGCCCCCACAGGAGGCTTCTGTAGCGCCGCCTATGGTGCCATTCCTGAAAAAACCGATTGAAGCTATTTCGAGTCCATCTGCTCAGGCATCATCTGTCGAATGTATTTCTAAAGAATTTTCTCAGGAGGCCTCCCTCGAATCGGCACCCGAGGCGGTTGTGGATCTTGAGACTTGGGGGAACATTATTAAGCATGTTCAAAAACAAAGTCCCATGACCGGTTCATTACTTGAGCATGCTCGACTTTTGGCATTGTCTGGAGAGGGGATCAAACTTGCGTATTCGGAACAGGATTCCTTTTTCATGGATTCGGTTAAGAAGCCAGAGGCGCGCTGTTTGGTCGATGGGATTTTAGAAGCGCATTTTGGCCACCGGGTGTCTTTAGAATTCAGTCTTATACCGGCCGAGAAATTTGGGGCAGAGGGGTCAGTTTCTTTGGCGGAAGCTCGTGCATCTGCAGAACACGCGCGGTCAGAAAAAATCGAAGAAGAGTCAATAGCTCACCCGGCGGTCCAGGAGGCCCTGTCTCTTTTTGGCGGAGAGATCAAAGAGGTGGTTGTTTTTGACGAACAGCCAAACTAAGGCCTTTGTGAGATCTTGGAAAAGGAGAAGGGTAAAATGGATTTGAATAAATTAATGGGAATGGCTCAGGAAGTCCGCAAGCGGTTGGAAGACGCTCAAACCAATGCGGAAAAAGTGGAAGTCGAGGGTGAGGCGGGCGGGGCGATGGTTAAAGTTCGCATGAATGGGATTTATCGGATCACGAAGCTCGAAATTGAGCCTTCCTTACTGGCCCAAGGCGATTGTCAGTTTTTAGAGGATCTCGTGGCGGCGGCGGTCAATCAGGCTGCTGAAAAAGTGGGGGTGACGCTTAAGGCCCAGGCTGGTGAAGTTGCCTCTCAATTTGGTGTGGATTTGTCTCAATTTGGTCAATAGGGAATGAACGAGCACGATCCGGTAGAAAGACTTATCCTTGAACTGAGTCGCTTGCCTGGAGTTGGCGAGCGCAGTGCTGCGCGGCTAGCGGTCTATCTGCTTAAGGAGGCCCAAGGCGCCAAAATTCGCTCGATGGTACCCTTGGCGATGGATTTGGCTCGTGTACTTCAAGAAGTCGTTGAGGGCGCTCAGTTGTGCGCGGATTGTGGGAATATATCAATGGGGTCTGTCTGCCGTATTTGTCGGGATCAGAGACGGAATCGAACGCTTCTTTGCGTTGTGGAGCATGTTTCGGATTTAAGGGCTTTGGAAGGATGTGGCGGTTTCCGGGGGCTTTATCATGTTTTACACGGGGCGTTGGCTCCTCTGGATGGGATAGGCCCCGAGCAATTGGGACTTGATCGTCTCGTGGGTCGAGTAGGACACGGTGATTTCCAAGAGGTCTTGGTTGCGACGGGAGCAGATGTTGAGGGGGATACCACAGCGCTCTACATCGCTCGCCTCTTGCGCGGTGTGGAGGTGAAGATTACCCGCCTTGCCTCTGGGGTGCCCATGGGGGGAGAGCTGGAGTATTTGGATTCGGCAACATTACATCGAGCTGTGGCTGAACGCCGTGACTTCGAGTCCTGAATATAGGCGGTTGTGGCTCACTTATTTGCGAGAGTCCAGCGACTCTGTTAATTATTGTCAGGGCTTTTTTTGGGGGAGAGGCACATCCAGTGGTGACGGCGCGCTCTACATAAGAAACGCGCGCATTTCCTGAGAAGTCGAAATCTGTATTCTGATGATCGTTGGGGTGGCGAATGCGAGCGCGCTCAACATTTATTCATGATGAGGACGTTCAAAAGTGTAGGGGCGTGTGTGGACGATTGCGAACCGCGTCCCAGGCCAATGCGGTTCTTTTGGTTGAGGGCAACGGACAATATATTTCGGGGGCGGGTGAGACTTCTGAGTTGGATACGACGTCCATTGCTTCATTGACGGCGGCAAGTGTGGCTGCTGCTTCATCCTTGGCACATTTACTGGGCGAAGCTGAGTTTCCAAGCATGTTCTATGAAGGAGTGAGTTCAAACTTACAGGTCACTAGGATTGCCGAGAATGCGATTCTTATCGTTGTTTTTAGTAAGCAAACCAGTTTGGGCTTGGTGCGGTTGAGGGTACGGGGTGCAATCAAGTTATTGAAGCAGATATTTCTTGAAAGTTGTAAGCGAGCCAACATCGCTTCCCCCCTTTCGAATGTGTCGGACTCTGAAATAGATCAAATATTTGATTAGGGGTGCTCGGGCCATGTCGTTTATTAATTATAGTTCTAGGGAAATAAACTGCAAGATTGTCTACTACGGACCAGGGCTTTGCGGCAAAACGACAAATTTACAGTACATATACCACCGCACCAATCCGGGTGCGCGCGGAAAGATGATTAGCTTGGCCACGGAAACGGAACGGACCCTCTTTTTTGATTTTCTACCCCTCGCCCTTGGGGAAATTCGTGGATTGAAAACGCGATTTCATCTTTATACCACACCGGGACAGGTTTTTTATGATGCCAGTCGAAAGCTTATTCTTAAAGGCGTGGATGGAGTCGTCTTTGTCGTGGATAGTCAGTTGCCTCGGTTAGAGGCCAACCTCGAATCATTCGACAACTTGATCGAGAATCTTGAAGAACATGGTTATCGCTTAGATGAGCTTCCTCTGGTGGTTCAGTATAATAAGAGGGACTTGAATAATTTGGTGGCAGTGCAGGAACTCAAGTCTTTATTTAATACCCGTCAAGCTCCTGATTTCAGTGCCTGCGCCACCGAAGGTGATGGGGTTTTCGATACGTTCAAGTCAGTGGCGAAACAGGTTCTCTATGGGCTTCGAAAAGGTCATGCCGAAGCTTAATGTACTCAAGCTTCCATACGTGAGCACATTCTTATGTTTGACTACCTGTTGATCCATCTTGAATGTTGACCTGAGATCCAGGCAGGGCTAACATCCCTTGTGGCTTCAGCCGTGGCATGGGGGTTGGGGTTGTGTCTGCATTTTGTGAAGCTTAGATTGGTATTGAATCTAAGAGGAGTGGCACGATGAGAAAAATATTCGGTTTGATGCTCGCATTTCTGGTTTTGGTATTTCCGTCGCCGGGTTTTTCAGAGACTACGGATCAAGCTTCGGGAACTGATTTTCGGTTCAAGCTTCGAGAAATTGAAAGTCAAGTGAATGAACTCAAGCAGAAGATCTTTCGAAGTAAGGTCGGACTTACTCAATTGGAAGAGATCATCATGAATGGCGCCATCACCGGGGCGAGGGCGAAGATCTTTCACATCAATGATATGGGTTTTGGCTTTAAATTAGTGAAAGCCAGTTATGCGCTAGATGGGGTTCGGATCTGCTGCACGAAAGAGGAGTTGGATCAAGGCGATGAGTTTTTGGTTTTCGATGATCCGGTGCCGCCTGGCAATCACCAGGTTTCGGTTTATTTAGAATACGGCGGGGATGGTTTTGGCCTCTTTAATTATATGGACGATTACGCTTTTAAATTGCGATCCAGCCACACTTTTGTCGCTGAGGAAGGGAAGGGTACTTTGGTGCGTGTGATTGGGTTCCAGCTGGGTGGGCTTTTACGGGATATGAGTGAACGCCCTTCGGTTCGATACGAGGTCGAATTACTTGAAGGCAAGCGAGTAGATGAAGCAAAAGACGACGATTAGGAATTTTAAGGGGCGTTGGTATCCGGTTTAGGATTGGGATGTGAAGACCTAGGCTTTTTGGGTGCAAAACTGATTGGGGGAGTAGGGTGCGACGTTTACTGGCGATCATGGCCATTTTGTTGGCGAGCCCTAGTGTTGCAAATGGTGGGGACGGGGGTGATTCTTCAACGGCTTTGAAGACAAACTACAAGGACCGAATCATTAAGCTGGACGGCGAATTGGGTGCGGTGGAACTGCGCCTTCGCACACTTGAGGCGAACGCGGCCGCCAATGCGAATCTCGAAGGACGAAGTTTTGAGATTGAGCTCGCAGAGGCCAGAAAGCTCTACCAAGGGAAGGATTGCGAAGGGCTGATGCTCTTATCAGGCGTCCTGACCCTCCCGGAATATCAGGGGGAGCGTGGTTATACGGAGGCTCAATTTCTGTATGGCGAAGCGATGTTGCTTTGTGGCAATTTCTCTTCGGCTTTGAAGGTGTATGAACGCTTAAGTTCGGGCCGCCACCGATTTGTCAAGAGGTGCCTGCGACGCATTGTTTTGATCCAGACTCACTTTGAGGACCCCTCAAAATTAATTCGGTGGTACAAGCTGGCCGATGATGCGAGGGCATTGGACAGGGAAGACAAGTACGAAGTCGCGAAAACAGTTGTCTATCTCCTAGGGGCTCCTACAGGAGCAGAACAGGCGAAGCTGGAATCTTTTACCCAGCGCATTTTAGCCGAGCTCATGGAGGACAGTTTTCAGAACCCTAAGGTGTTCTATTTAAAGGCCGTCTATCTGGTTCAACAGCAAAAGCTTAAGGATGCCTATGCCATTTTCGAAAAACTGGCTCAAATGGAAGGCAACAACCCATCGTTAACATTATTGAGCGAACATTCCGCGATGAATGCTGCCCGGATTGCCACTGAATTTGGCGACCATACCAAAGCCCGTTTATTCTACGCTCAGGTGCGTGAAACCAGTCCTCTTTTTGAGCGGGCGTTGTTTGAGCTTGCCTATACTTTTGTTGCTCTTTCCGCTGATATTCAGAATTTGGATGAAAGAACCTTGGCGATGCAAAACGCCATTGATGTTCTGGACACTTTGGCTTTGTCGGCCATCGACGAAAATCTCGCCGCAAATTCCATCTTCATCAAGGGCCTTATCTATTCGGATTTGGGTTTGGAAGAGCAAGCGGCGGCGGTATTTAATTCTCTGAAAAATCGCTATATCCCGCTGCGAAAGGAGGCCATTAAAAACGTCGGTCATTCCGACGCCGTCAAGAAATTGTACGATGCCATCGTGGTGGAGGAACCCACCAGTCATGGAATGCTATCCGAAGATATTCGTCTTTGGCTCAATCAAAATAGCTTGCTTAAGGAAACCCGACGGGTAAGTTCTCTGATGGAACTCACGGTGAAGCTCGTGGATGACACCAGCGCCCAGGTAGAGCAGTTAAATGAACTTTTGGGGGAACGGGAGCAGGGGGATTTTTTACCCACCCTTAAACGACCCTTGGCAGCGACCCAGGATCTACAAAATAAATTGGTGGCTATCCTTAATGAAATCAATGACCTAGAATTTTCGGCCTTGGAGCCATTTGTTAAGAAAGAAACCCTTGATAAACTCAAGGAGCTACGGGCTGAGCGCCAGAAATTAGACTCAAGTTTTGCTAAATTACCCCAAAGTGCAGAGGC
>JAYZAY010000077.1:0-25404 GCA_036339465.1 Myxococcota bacterium
TGCCGTATTTACTGCCGTATTTACTGCCGTATTTACTGCCGTATTTACTGCCGTATTTACTGCCGTATTTACTGCCGTATTTACTGCCGTATTTACTGCCGTATTTGCTGCCGTGCGCATGGGTGAGCGGGCAGACGGGTGGGCGGCTGGCTGCCTAGGCGGTTACCCGCGAGCCTTTATCGCTGTGTGAACACGTGGCAATGGGGATGCATAGCCGTGCAAAAAGCTAAACATTCATCCGTCTACCAACCTCCCAACCCAGACGCCCACCTTTTTAAATGTCTATATTTTTACGCATTCACATTTTTACGCTGCCAAAAATTTGCCAATCCACAAAGACCCTGTATTTTCCATGACTAAGTGGGAGCGCGCATGGCAAGTTGCCAAGCCCAAAACCAAGGACGAGCACCATGATTATCACGTTAGCATCACAGAAGGGCGGCGTCGGGAAAAGTACGGTGGCCATGGCCCTCACCGCAGAACTCTACGACCGTGGCTTTAAGGTTTTACTCGCGGATTGCGATTGGCAATGTACCGCCCTCACTTGGAGAGAGGTGGGCGATGAAAGCCAAGTGGATGGGCCCGCGGTCATACATTTTGGCCAGGGATTCCATCACCCAGATCAAATTCCCACCCAAGCGCAAATTTATGATTTCATCATCTTGGATACGCCGGGCCGTTCCGGAGACATCCAGCGACTCGCCATGGGCCTTTCAGACCTCGTCCTTTTACCATGTGGTCCTACCAGTGCTGATGCTTGGGCCCTTGCCGATACCTTGGCTGAGCTCAATAAAGGTCGCTTAATTAACCCGAATTTAATCGCACGGATTCTGATCTCCAAGGCCGATGGCCGTACCAATCTGGGCAAAACTGCGGGAGACATTTTCTCGAATCTCGACGTGGCTTTGATGGAAAGCCGATTGAGCTATTTAACGGCTTTCCAAGAATTTCCCGCCACTGGCAAAGGACTCGTCGCCTTTACCGGTAAAAGTCACAAAGCGGCTAAAGAACTGATCAAACTCACCGACGAGATTCTGGATACGCTCCACATTAAAGAAGGAAGGAGGGCAGCGTAATGGCAACTTCACCGAAAACAACCCTAAGAGTGCCCCGTGGTAGGGCCGCTGAACTTATGCGAAACCCCGAAGCTCTTAAAGCGGTTGAAAGCTTCGCACAAACCGACGAAACATCTCGGGTTGTTCCTGTCGAAGTCAAGCCCGGCGTGGCCAAAGGCTCAATTGATTCGATGCCAGAACCACCTCCTGTGAAGAACGTCGAATCCATGGACATCGATATGGACCAACTCGGTTTAGGAAAGGAGGAGGATCGCTGGGAGCCATGGACCACAGCCCTAAGGACAGGCACTCACGATTTATTAACCCGACGAGAATTTGAGTTAAAAATGAAGCGCGTCAAGATCATGCGACGACAAATTGCCGACGCTGCCCTTAATTATGTCATGGAAAATGACAAGCATTGGCAAGCGGTCGTCAAGCAAATGATTAAGGGCCAATAAGTCCTCCGGTTTTCGCTCTCCACTGGCCTGAACCACGAAACAGGCCTCTCTACAAAGTTGATTGACTCTGGGGCGACGAGACCCCACCAAACCTGTTGCCATATTGAGGTCGCCTGTGCGAATGCTTTTAGCCATCTCCTACCATCGACTTGCCTGTGGGATCGGGGCCTTATTGATTGGCCTCGCTTTTTCCCAGACCAGTCTGGCCGCCAATGTGGATCCTGTTGCCAAGGGTCTGAAAATTGCCCAAGAAAATGATATCGCCAATACCGGTTTTACCACCGACCAATCCACCATGGAAATGACCCTCGTGAATGCCCATGGTGACGTGGTTTTTCGTAAAATGAAAAGCTGGGTTCTTGAGGGGGCGGCGCAAGGGGATCGATCGCTTGTCCAATTTGTAGCGCCCGCAGATGTGAAAGGCACGCGTATGCTGACCCATTCAAAAAAGGTGGGCAGTGACCAACAGTGGCTCTACTTGCCCGCGATTAAACGGGTTAAACGCATCAGTTCTAGAAATAGGTCGGGATCCTTTATGGGAAGCGAATTTGCGTACGAGGACTTGGGGAGCCAGGAACTCGAAAAATATCATTATCAATGGCTGGCCGACGAAATCGCAGAGGGGAGGGCGCTTTGGAAACTCCAACGGATCCCCGTGGACAAGAAATCGGGCTATAGCAAACAAGAAATCTGGATCGATAAAGCCTATCGAGGTGCGATTCGCGTCGATTATTACGACCAAAAAGGAGACCTCCTCAAAACCGCTTCCTTCGACGCCTACAAACAATACGGGAAATACTGGCGCCCCAACAAAATACACATGCGAAATCACCAGACGCGGAAGCAATCGGTCCTGGTTTGGAAAGATCGGGTTTTGGGAAAAGCCCTCGAAGTGGAAATGTTTGAGAGCTCTAGCCTAGAAGACGAGGAATAGCCCACCGATGCGTGCGTGCTTTGTTTTATCTCTGCTCTTCACTCTCTTTTTGGCCCCATCTACGGCGCTTACGGGGGTGACAAGTCAGGGGGAGTTAGGCGTCTCCGGACGAGCCTTTTTACCCGACCATAACGATGACTCCGAGGACTGGGGCCTTACTGTCAACAGCCGACTCCGAGCAGACCTCAAATACAAGCCATGTCGGGCCAGAGTTCGGATTTTTGGCAGGGTGGATTCTCAAGACAGCGAACGCAGTTTTCTCACCTTAGAAGAAGCCTGGTTCCAAATTGGGAATCGCACCATGACCCTTCGCGCTGGGTTCGACATGGTTAATTGGACGGTCACAGAAGCGTTTCATCCAGCCGATATTGTCAACAGTCGTAATCTCGACAGTGACCTTCAAAACCACGAAAAATTGGGGGAACCTTCCATTCGATTGAGGTGGCGTTACGGTGAAGGCGCATGGGTTGGGTATTTCATGCCTACGTTTATCAAACCGAATTTTCCGTCACCAAGCTCCCGGCTGAACTTCTTCAGTCAGATTGGTGGGGCGACCTACCAAATCGCAAGGGTCCATGAGAAGGGAACCATCCATTCCGATGACGATGCTTACCCATGGATACCCCAAGGTGCGATTCGCTGGAACCACGCATTTGAAGACCTCGATCTCAGTTTCCATGTTGTCCATCATCTAGACCGATCCCTAGGGTGGCCGGCCCTCCACGCAAATACTCGGGATCCGCATTTACTCTTTCATCCCCAAACCCAAATTGGTGGCACCTTGCAATGGGCCTTTGAGGGACTTCTCACCAAAGTAGAGTGGGCCGCAAAGAGAACTTGGTTAAGTGAGGATAAGAAATATTATCTGCCATTTGGGCACCCGGCTAAGGCCTATGGCCTCCTGGCCCTCGGTTTCGAATACAGTTTGAGTCATGGCAATGGCAGTGAAAGCACCCTGCTTATGGAAGGGCAAAGTGTCGTGGGTATCTCCCGATCCCAAGCTCGCGAGTTGGAAATTTTCCAGGGAGACGTCCTGCTGGCCTACAGACACGCGTTCAACGATGCTTCGAGCCGCGAAATCCGCTTAAGTATGTTGGGAGATGTGGAATATTTCAATGGCCTTATTCTCGGTGCCCACTACCAGGAACGCCTTTGGGATGATTTCGTTATCAGCGTGGATCTTCAACTCTTTTACGCGGAGAAGTCACCTGAGCACAATGAGCCTGATTTCAAGAGGAGTCTCAGTGGTCTACGGGATAGCGATTATATTCAGGTGGCCATGACCAGATACTTTTAAGGACTAGGAACGAATATTATGTATACTGCAGATTCTGTTCAACCACCCTTGGTGGGCCGCGTCGTTATCAACTATCTTTGCGACCATCCGATCCGGGCCATGATTTTTGCCATTCTATTTTTTCTTTGCCTATTGCCGGGGCGTGAGTTCCTCAAACCCGACTTCACGCACACGGGATTTTTCTACGATGATGATCCCATGTTGTTAGAATTCGAAAAATTTGAGCGCCAATTTGGGAATGATGATGCCATGATCGTTGCGATTCATAGTCCCTCGGGCATCTTTGACCAGGATTCCGTGAACCTCATCCATGACGTGACCGTCGAACTGTGGAAGGTGCCAGAAGTCATACGCGTGGATTCCCTATCGAACTACAATTGGGTTCATGCCGAAGAGGACGACATTATGGTGGACCCCTTCCTACCCGACGACGAAGAGCCCACCGAGGCATTTCTGGAAGAGCGCAAGAATATAGCGCTGAATCACGAAGTTTTACCCGACTACCTCATCAGTCGAGATGCGAAAACGGCCATGGCCTTCGCTCGGATTAAACCGGGATTCGAGGTCGCTCCGGATGCCGAAGCTATTGTGGAATCTGTTCGTGCCATCGCCAAAAAATATCAGATCGGAGACCACAAACTCTATGTGACAGGTGGGCCAGCCATTACCTACGGATTCCAAGAAGCGGCCGTTGGTGATTTGGAAACCATCGTGCCCTTGGTTGTATTTATGATTGTCTTTTTCCTAGCCGCCACCTTGAGGAGAGTCTCTGGGATCCTGCTTTCCTTTACCGTGGTGATTTTTTCCACGGTCGCTGCATTGTCGCTGATGGGCTGGTTGGGTTTTGAAATGACCAACGGCACCGCCATTTTGCCACAGATCTTGTTGGCCATTGGCATCGCGGATGCCGTTCATATTCTGGTGACCTATTATCGTGCCTATGCCGATGGTCTAAAACGAAAAGATGCCGTGCGTTATAGCCTCAATAAAAATTTCGTGCCCACCTTACTTACCAGTATTTCAACCTCCATTGGTTTTTTCAGTTTGGCGAGTGCGGATATCAAAAGCTTGGTGGGTCTTGGAACGACCGCAGGTTTTGGGGTTTTACTCGCTTGGTTCTTTACCTATTTCATTTTGGGTCCCCTGATGCTCTTAATTCCTGTCAAAGCGGCGGTGGTTCCAAGAGACAAACAAAAGTCGCGTTATGAAAGTCACGGTCGAATTGTGGATGTGCTTCATCGCCATCGTTCACCCATCATCGCCGTTTTCATCCTTTTAACCGGAGCGGCGGGCTTGGTTGCGAGCAAGAATGAGATTTCGTCTGATCCATTCCTCTATTTTCGCGAAGGCTTTCCCCTTCGGGTGGCCAGTGATTTCATCGACGAGAACGTGGGAGGTGTGCGTCAATTGGAAATCGTGATCCGAAGCGGTGAAGAAGAAGGTGTCAAATATCCCGACTTCCTGGCCGTGGTCGAAGACTTTCAAAAATGGATCGAGGCTAGCATTCCCGAAGTCACACGCACCATCTCCATTGTGGATATTCTCAAATCCACCCATCGCTCCCTTCATGGAGACGACGAGGCCTTTTACAAACTTGCCGATAGTCCCGAAGCCATTGCTCAGGAGCTCTTTCTCTACACCATGAGCCTACCCCAGGGCATGGACATCAACGACCGCATCACCGTGAAGAATGATGCGATGCGCTTAAGCGTCTTGTGGACGCTCTCCAATTCCGCGCGCATCATGGCGGAGATTGCACGTATTGAAGCCAAAGCCATTGAGCTGGGTCTCGATATTACCACCACCGGCAAGGGTAAACTCTATCAAGCCATGAACGGCTATGTGGTGGAATTATTTATAAAGTCAATCTCCATTGCACTGTTGCTCATTAGCTTGCTTCTCGCGGTGGTTTTTCGGTCTCTCAAACTCGGACTCATTGCCTTGGCCTCCAATTGCATTCCACTGATCATGGGTGGTGCCGTGCTCTATTTTTTGGGACATTCATTGGACGTTGGCACCGTGCTGGTAAGCAGTGTCTGCCTGGGTATCGCGGTGGATGATACCATTCACATCCTTTCTAATTACAATCGACTTAGGCAGACAGGAATGGCCCCTCAGCAAGCGATGACTGAGGTTTTCAACCATACGGGCCCGGCTTTGGTGCTGACAACTTTAATTCTCGTGGCAGGTTTCGGGACTTTTGCGCTGGCCACCTTTATTCCCAATCTCTATTTCGGGGTAATGTGCGCCATCATCCTCACCGTGGCCCTTTTTACCGATTTCACCTTCTTACCGGCTCTTCTCACCGCCGCGGTGCCCGAGCCCAAGTCCGATTCCGAGCCCGATTCCGAGCCCGATTCCGAGTTTGAGGGGCAAGAGAGCAAATTGCAGCCCACATCCTTTGGTTCTTAGGGGCGCTGGTTATGTCTTTAAATCCATGCCGCCTATGCGGGAACTGGGCCCAATCCTTCGCGGATTATGGAGCGCGGCACTACCAGCGCTGTGAAATTTGCAACTTGATACAACTCAACCAAGATGAATGTCCCGATGCTCTCGCTGAGAAAGCAGAATACGAACTTCACACCAACCATCCCGGGGATCTGGGCTATCGAAAGTTTTTGAATAAAGTCACCACGCCCGTGCTTCACTGGCTGAATGGGCGCGAGGTAAACGAAACCAAGCTTCTGGATTTTGGCGCTGGGCCTGGGCCTACGATTTCGGTTATTTTAGGCGAAGCGGGCTGGTCGATGACCAATTATGACCCATTCTTTTGCCCAGATCAGGCTGCTCTCCAACATCAATACGACCTAATCACCGCCACCGAAGTGGTGGAACATTTTCACCAACCCGGTGCTTCATGGAGCCATATGCGCGGCTTATTGGCCGAAAAGGGGCAGTTGGTGATCATGACCCAATGTTTTGATGATTATGAGACGCCTGAAAAATTCCAAAAGTGGGGCTATATTCGAGAAGAGAGTCACGTGGCCTTTTACCACACACAGACCATGGGCTGGATTGCCGAGCACTATGAGCTGAGGCTCTCCATTTTGGCCCCGAGCGTCTTTTGGTTTGCCCGTGTCTAAATTAGGGTGCTTTGGTTTCCTGTCTTGCCGAACTGTTTTAACGGTGACACGTTGTTTCGAGCAACGATCCTAGTAAAACCCACCAAATCAGTTGATCTTAGGTCAGGGATTGGCGGATAAGGATAAAGAGTAGGGAAGGGGAGAGGCTTGAATACCTTTACGATGGCCTGGAGAAATGTGTGGCGCAATACCCGCCGCTCCATCGCCACCATAGGCGCCATGACCCTCGCTCTTTGGGTGATGCTCCTCCATTCCGGTCTCGTTAAGGGATACTACGACCGGCTGGAAAGAGGTGTTGTGGATTTGGAGCTGGGCGATATCCAAATCTTTGCGCCCACCTACCAAGATAATCCGTCTCTCTTTACAACCATTCCTAACTCAGAGGAAGTCACCGAGGCCATCGAAAATTCAAACTATCCGGCGAGCCCTCGCCTACTTGGAGGTGGGCTTGGCGCATCTGGAAAATTTAGTGCGGGTGTTGCCTTGCGTGGTATTGAACTTGAGCGAGACCGGAAAGTGTCGCTCCTTCCCAAAATGGTCGGAGAGGGGCAGTGGTTGAATCAGAAATTTCCCCTAGGCGTGGTGATTGGCAAGAAACTGGCTCGAACCCTGAATGCAAGGGTGGGGTCTGAACTCGTGGTGCTCACCCAAGCCGCAGATGGTTCCATGGCCAACGAACTCTTCGATATCCGCGGCATTTTGGAAACCATCTCCGATGCCACCGACCGAAGAGGGGTGATTATGCTCGCTTCTAGCTTTCGGGAATTGATGGTTTTCCCAGAGGGCGTCCACCAAATCGTCGTCCGACGGCCTGACGATATCGAGCTCACGGCGGCCACGGCTGCGGTGAGGAAATTGGCTCCCGATATGGATGTGCAAAGTTGGCGACAAATCCTGCCCACCATCGCCACCATGCTCGATGGGGCGAGGGCGAGCATCTTTATCCTCTATCTGGTTATTTATTTGGCGGTGGGCATTCTTCTGCTCAATGCCATGCTCATGGCCGTTTTTGAGCGCATTCGAGAATTCGGTGTTCTGAAAGCCATTGGGGCTGGGCCTGCGAAGGTATTCTCCCTCATCTTTTCCGAGGCGATTATTCAAATGGCCCTATCCACCGCTCTCGGAACTATTTTGGCACTCCCACCTATGTGGTACTTGAGCGAAGTGGGTATCAATCTGGGAAATTTGGGTGGTATGTCCATGATGGGTATGTCTGTGGGTTCGGTCTTATACTCAATCTATTCGGTGGAAACAGTGGTACCCGCCTATACGGCCCTGACCATCATTGTGCTCCTTTCCGTCCTTTACCCTGCACTCAAGGCTGCGTGGATCAAACCTATCGAATCCATGCGCTATCAATGAGGAATATTCAATGAAAGGACAGAATTTAGCAAAGCTCGCATGGCGAAATCTTTGGCGCCAGAAACGGCGCACCTTGCTCACCCTCTTCTCCATTGTCTTTGGCTTTTTCATTGCCATTCTCACCTACGCTACCCAGGATCGCAGCTACGCTAGCATGATTGATTTGGCCGCCAAAATGGGAGGAGGCCATGTCGCTGTGCAACATCCAAAATATATGGATGCTCCATCCCTCAAATATACGGTGATGGACCAAGGGCTCAGTGAAAAGATTGAAGCTCAGGAATCGGTCCATAAGGTGACCCACCGTATCACCGGACAACTCATGGTCGCTACCGCGCGCCAAAGCATCGGCGGCTTCTTCATCGCCTACGATCCCGCCAAGGAAGACCCCGAGTCACTTTCGTTTCTAGAGGGCATCAAAGAAGGAGCGTTGTTCAAATTCGCCGACGAGTTGGGTATTATTTTGGGTAAGAAACTGGCCCAAAACCTTGGGGTTAAAATGGGCGGCAAAGTGGTTTATACCCTCATGGATAAGAATGGGGAGATTGTGACGGGTTTGGGGAGAGTCAGAGGGGTCATTGGGACTGGGGCCCAAGGAATTGATTCTAGTATCGTGCTTCTTCCCATCGACGCTCTGCGTCCGCTTTTGGGATACGCTCCCAATGAGATGACTCAATTGGCGGTCTACATCAATGATTCACGTCGCAGTCAAAAAGTAAGCAAAAAGATGGGCCCGCTCCTTGGCCCCCAACAAAAATCCTATACTTGGGCAGAGATTACCCCGGATCTGAAAAGCTTCATTGCCATGAAAATGGGCAGTAGCCTGGTGATTCAAATCATCATTGCCTTACTCGTCTGCGCTGGCATTTTCAACACGCTCTTTGTAAGCGTTATGGAACGCATGCGCGAATTTGGGATCCTCTTGGCCATCGGCTTTGAACCCCGACAACTCTTTTCCATGGTCATGTGGGAAAGCCTGTGGCTGGGCTTGGTGGGCTTGGTGGGGGGATTTGCGCTTACCGCTTGGCCCTACGGCTATTTGGTCGAGCACGGTATCGACGTATCCGCCCAAATAGGTGAAAAAGCGGTGGACATAGCGGGCATTGGTTTTTCCCCCATCATCCAGGTGGGTATCTTTCCCGAACATGCAGTGATGATTTCCATTGCCGTGGTGGTGGCCACCCTGATGGCCGGCATCTATCCTGCTTGGCGCGCGGGTCGCGTCGTCCCTGTGGAAACGATCAGATTGGACTGAGGCCAAAAATGAATCAAAATACGACGATTATTGAACT
Organism: Myxococcota bacterium; assembly: GCA_036339465.1. Taxonomy (GTDB): domain Bacteria; phylum Myxococcota; class XYA12-FULL-58-9; order XYA12-FULL-58-9; family JABJBS01; genus JAYZAY01. Next base: position 9,485 of record JAYZAY010000077.1, read on the forward strand.
CAAAAATATCACCAAGGTCTACCGCCAGGGAGAACTGGATGTGCATGCGCTTCGGGGTCTCGATTTGACAATCAAGACCGGTGAGTTCACCGCCATTTCGGGGCCCTCGGGTTCAGGAAAGACCACGGCCCTAAACCTCATTGGGGCTCTGGACAAACCTACCAGTGGCGATATCCACCTGGAGGGGAATGATTTAAAGGCCATGGGACAACGCGCCCTCAGTCACCTCCGACGTGATCGCATCGGCTTTGTCTTTCAGGCCTACAATCTCATGCCCATTTTAACGGCCTACGAAAACGCGGAAACGGTTCTCGCGCTTCAGGGGGTCGCTGCTCAGAAACGAAAAGAAATCGTTATGAAGCTCCTTGAAGACGTTGGACTAGAAGGCATGGCAGATCGGCGCCCCAACCAATTGTCTGGTGGCCAGCAGCAACGGGTGGCTATCGCCCGAGCCATGGCCTCGCGTCCTGCTGTGATCCTCGCCGATGAACCCACCGCCAACGTGGATTCCGAAACCGCAAGCCGATTGCTCGACCTCATGAAAAAACTCAACGAAGAACATGGCACCACCTTTGTTTTCTCCACCCACGACCCCCGGGTGATGGAAAGCGCCAAGCGCTTGATTCGCCTGGTGGATGGCAAAGTTGAAGATGAACAAGAGCATCCTTAAAAACCGAACAAAATCAGTCGATTTCCCAACCACGGGATAGAACCGGCTCCATTTTTTCGTTTCCTAGGCTATTTTATGGCAAGCCTGCCCTAGAATCTTCCCCGGTGCCATGGAACTTTGTCATCGAAGTTTCTTGACAGATGGATACGTTCAGTTGCTAGAGACATACGCCATGCGCCACTTTTTCAACATCCATCCACCCATGCCCTCCATTAGAGAGCAGATGGCCATGGTTCCTTTGGGAGCATCTCTGGTGGGACTGCGTTGGATGTTGGGGCAAGACCGAACTTGCCAAGAAGCTCGCGAACGCTACGCCCCCTTTAAGGAGCGCGTGGACCCAGCACCTATGGTGCGAATAGAAAGTGGCCAAGTCAGTTTTGGAGATAACTTCGGCCCCAATCCTACTCCCAATTTGTCGGCACAAGAGAGTCAATAGCGATGAATAAACTTAGATTGCTTCATATTCCAATCCTCATCGCGGCTATTTTTATGGGTCTCGGATTTTATGTGAAAGTAGAAGCGGCCAAAGCGCCGAAACAGGTCTTCATTTTTGAAGAAATCACCCTATCGGGAAAATCCAAGATTGATCGCTTTATGGAAAGATACAAAACACGATTGTTTACCTTTATGGCGAAACAACCCGAAACGAGCCGTCAAGAAATTACGGACGGACTTATTGAATCTGTGAATTATGGATTTTCATCGGAAAATTTCAAAGGCAATAAGGTCTTGGTGGGGCTCAACAAGAAGCACCCCGAACAACCCGTTATTCTCTCTCACTTAGCGTCTAGTTTTTTCGTTTTGGGAATACATCCCTCGATTAAGGAGGATGAAGACAGGCAAGCGTATTATCTGCGTGAGGCGCTTAATGCTTCCAAAGGTTGTCTCAAGAAACAGTCAGACCATGGTGGTTGCTGGATTTCCTACTCCGCAAGCTTAGGAACCCTGGCTTTGGTTGAAGGTATTTTTTCTACTTTATCCAAAATGAAAGAGGTCAATGAGTCACTCCACAAAGCTTTTGAGCTCTCCCAAAAGAAGAGCTTCCCCTTGGCCCCCAACGATGTCAGCACCAAGGATTTTTCTCGCGGGGCACTCACGGAGTTTTACCGATTGGTACCCGATTCATGGATCTTTGGCATGTTTGCAGGGATCCGGGGAGATAAGGAAAAATCATGGAAATATGGCAAGGGGCTTGAGGTCAAAAATATTGCCCTCGCCAATGTCAAAGCCCGTGCCGCGATCTGCTACGGTGCTGTGAGTGAAAACATGAAACTCATTGAAGAAGGTAAGAAGATTGTTGCGGCTGGCCTAAAAATGGAAATCCTCCACCCCTTTGGTGCCCGAGAGTATGCGCGACTCAAAGCCATGCATGATGGTATGGATGGGGTTAAAGGCGAAGATTTTGATACCTATGAAGATGTCTCATGCAAAGAGTTTGGCAACGATGATGAGTCACAGTTAGAACAGAAGAAGGCAGAGGAAAAAACAGAAGAGGGCAGAGGAAAAGTAAGCTCTTTGATTTCATTGCCTACGTTACTTCTGTCCTAAGAATATTCACCCATCGAATTCATATCTGTTTGCAGGCCGGGTATAGGTAGAAGCGATGTTTTCGTCCAAGCTTTTGCCTCTTTGGCCCCCTGAGTTGTGCCTAATTTTCCGACAACTTCCCTGAAATAAGGGGTGGTTTCTGGTGAAGTAGAATACGAATTCCAACGGGGCATCATCATCAGCGTGGGTTTCTAATATTAGGGTTGTCGATATCGCGAAGATTTCGGTTTGCGGGTAGAATCGGTTGAGTGGTTTGCGCGGTTGCGAAGCCCTGCCCTGGGAGGTTAAGCTTAGAGCATCAGGGATGCAGAACCTGAATTTTGGCCCTAAAAATTTCATTTCTGAGGGGAGGGTATGGTGACACAGCGTGCCGAAGTGTCGGAAGTCGTTTCTTCCCCGGATAATTCGAAGTTACCCGGGGTCGTGATTGCAGATGTGGCTCTGGAGGCCGGGGAGGGTCGAATTGGTGGTAAGGCCATGGGTTTGGCCAAGTTGGTGGGAGCTGGAGCACCTGTACCACCGTGGTTTGTCGTTCCCACGGAATATTTCACTGCCCATGTTACTCAGGTGGAAGTGGCGGCTGCCATTGATTCATCTTTGGCCCCACTCCATCACCTCGATATGAACGATCCACTTTCGTTGAAGGCGGTTCAAAAAGCCTCCGAAACAATTCAGGCGGCAATTTGCAGGGCTCCAATTCCCGGTCAACTAGAAGCAGATGTGGTGAGCCAACTTGGAGGTATCGGGCCTGGTCCATTTGCGGTGAGGAGTTCCATGGTGGGTGAGGACAGTGCTTCTCACTCCTTTGCCGGACAGCTCGACAGTTTCTTGTTTCAAAAAAGCAATGGGGAGGTTGTTGACTCAATTCGAGATTGCTGGGCTTCGGCCTTTGGTGACCGTTGCTTGGCTTATCACATGCGGGCAGATTTGCCGCTGACTGGTATCCGTGTGGGGGTGGTGGTCCAGAGGATGATTGATGGCCAGGTTTCGGGGGTCTTGTTTACGGCAAATCCCGTGAATGGTGAACGGGAAGAATGTTTACTTACCGCAGCATGGGGCCAAGGTGAAGGAATCGTTTCGGGGCTTTGCAACACCGACGAATTCGTGTGGCAACACGGCGGACAAGAGCTTTTTGCGACACTTGTGGATAAAGACATTAAGGTTGCGGCGAAGCCCAACGGTGAAGCAGGCACGGTGGAAATGGAAGTTGATGCCGCTGACCGCAAGCGACGATGTTTGGATGAATCACAGGTCGCTCATATTTGTGGGGAAGGGGTTCGTATTGCTGAAAAATTTGGTTTGCCCCAAGATATTGAATGGACCATCGAAAACAACCAGGTGTATATTGTCCAAGCTCGTCCCATTACTTCGCTGCCTTTGCCATTGAATAAAGATGGTCCTGTCGTGGTTTGGGACAACAGCAATATCCAGGAAAGTTATTGTGGTGTGACTACGCCACTGACTTTTTCTTTTGCATCTCGCTCCTATTATACCGTCTACCGCCAAACCGCCTTGGCGATGAGTGTTCCGACGCAATTGCTAGACAACAACGATTTGGTTCTTCGCAACTTACTGGGACTCATTAGAGGGCGCGTTTATTACAATATCAACAATTGGTATAAGGGGTTGCTCCTTTTGCCATCATTTGGAACCAACAAATCCGATATGGAACGGATGATGGGGCTTCAAGATCCCGTGGACTTTGTGGACGACCGGGAGATGGGGCTTATGGAGAAACTCAAGTTGCTTCCTTTGATGTTGAAGGTGGTTTGGAATCTCATGGGGGCATTTCGGCGACTCAAGGTATCAGTTCAGGGTTTTCTCGACCGTTTCGACCGCGCCTACAAAAAAATCGATAGAGATTCATTGGCGACAGCCTCGTTTTCAGAGCTCATGGGGCATGTGAATATGCTTCAAAAAGATATCATTGATAAATGGGACACTCCGATTGTTAACGATTTCTATGTGATGATGACCAATGGACGTTTGGCTCGGGCGGTTGAGGGTTCGGGAGTGGATGATCCAAACTTGGTTCAGAATAATCTCATTGCGGGGGAAGAAGGGATTGAGTCCACTGAGCCGACGCGGTTTCTGATGCGGTTGGCCAAGGAAGCAGGCGCTAATTCAGCCCTAGGCGATGTGATTAAGAGGGGAGGGCCTTTGGAGGTTTTGGCGGAACTCAAGGAAAAATTCCCTGCGTATTTCGCGAAAATTGATGATTATATTGAGCGCTATGGTGACCGAACCATCGGCGAATTGAAGCTTGAGACTATTTCATTACGGGAAGACCCAAGTTTTGTGGTGGAGGTTATTCGAAACTATATGGACCGACCCGATTTGGACCCCGACGCTCTGGTGGAAAACGAGAAGAAGATGCGATTTGATGCGGAAGCATTGATGCGTTCAAAGTTGAATCCCCTTAAGGTGGGTCGTTTTATGAAAACCTTAGACCAGGCGCGGGCGGCGGTAAAAAACCGCGAAAACATGCGCCTGACGCGGACGCGGGCGTTTGGTCTCTATCGGGATATTTATCGCAATATAGGACGACACCTCGTGGCGGGTGAGAAATTGCTTCACCAGCGGGATGTCTTTTATCTCACCGTAGAGGAAATCGAGCAATACCATGAAGGCCGAGCGATCACGACGGACTTTAAGGGTGTGGTTGCGGCAAGGAAGGCGGAATTTGATTCCTTCGAAGACCAAGATTTGCCCCACCACTTTACAACCATAGGGCCGGTTTATCAGGGGAATAACTATGTTTACGATGGCAATGTTGAGGTTGATCCCGATGCGACCACTTTGGTGGGGATTGGTTGTTATCCCGGTATAGTGGAATCTGATGTTCGGGTTATTTCTTCGCCCAAAGATGAACTCAGTGTGAACGGAAAAATCTTGGTGACGATGAGAACCGATCCTGGGTGGGCGCCACTCTTTCCTACCACCAGTGGTATCTTGGTGGAAAGGGGAAGTACCCTCTCGCATTCGGCGGTGGTGGCGCGAGAGCTTGGTATTCCTGCGGTGGTGGGTATTGCGGGGCTTACGGAAATTGTTCAGGATGGTGAAAATGTCCGGATGGACGGCGGTAAGGGGACGGCAATAAGATTAGACGCCGAAACCGAATCTGAATCTCCATCAGCAGCTGCACCTGACCCCGAAGATGCTTGTTAAGTTGGACGGGATATTTCTCTATGGTGAAACTTAAGTCCCCTCGGCGGGAGTTTTTTCCCGTGGTCGAGATGACCTCAGCTCAATGGGATTATATTTTGATGATGGCCAAGGATGTCCTAGGTCGTGTTGAGGGTTTAGAAGCGAGTATCAAGGAGCGCGAGAGGGTGGCTCTCTATTGGGACGAGGACGACACCATTGTGGGCCTTATTGCTATCGATTTACGCGAAGAAACCTTCAATGGTCGCAAGGTTGTCTCGATTTATACCGGTAATACCTGGCTTCACGACAAATGCCGCGGAATGAATCTCGTGCCTAAATTGGCGCTTCGTTGTTATGTAGAGGCTTTGCTTCGTTGGCCGTTTCACCATCATTATTGGTTTTTTGGGAGTAATAGCTATCGCAGTTATCTCACCATGACCCGGAATTTTGCGCTCTGTTATCCCCAAAGAGAAACCCAAGCCCCAAAGTGGGAGACTGCTTATATTCAATATCTCGCGGAGGCTTTTTACGGGGCCAAAATCAATCCGGAAACGTTTGTTTACGAAACTTCGGGTGGCCGTTCATTTAAGGAATATGCAGGGGGGGTACCAGATAGCCTCAACGGAGATTTGGATATCGAATATTTTTTGAAGATTAACCCGGGGTTTTCCGAAGGGGATAAGGTGATGTGTTTAGGCCCGCTGACCATGGGTAATTGGCGAAAGATAGGCATACGCTCTCTGAAGAGAAAGTTTGGTGTTCTGCAGGGATTTTAGGCTCAGGGATTTTAGGCTCAGGGATTTTAGACTTTGCTTTCGAGGCGCCCTTCAAATCCTCGGCTCGGATCCTTCATGTCGGCTTCGGGGGTTAGGGGAGTGAGGGTTTCGCCTTCGCTTACGGCTATGGCTGCAGTCACGGCCAAGTCGCCGGTCACGTTTACCGAGGTTCGAAACATGTCTAAGATTCGGTCCATTCCCAGAATGAGGGCGATGCCGACTTGGGGGATCCCGACGGTGGTCAAAACCATGGCCAGGGTTACCATCCCCGCTCCCGGAACCCCGGCTGCACCAATGGAAGCCATGGTTGCGGTGAGAACAATGGTGAGCTGATCGCCGATTGTGAGGTCGATGCTGAAGACCTGCGCGATAAATACCGCGGCCACGCCCTGATAGAGTGCGGTTCCGTCCATGTTTACCGTGGAGCCCAAGGGTAAGACGAAACTGGATACGCTGTTACTGACTCCGAGGTTTTCTTCAGAGCACTCTAAGGAGACAGGGAGGGTTGCTGATGAAGAGGAGGTGGAAAAGGCGATGAGCTGTGCGGGCCGGATCGCTCGAAGGAAGTCGCCGAGCTTGAGTTTGGCCACAGACCTTACGATGGTGCCGTAGACACCACCGGCGTGAATGAGGAGGCCCACCACAACGGCGAGTCCGTAGATTAAGAGGGCGCCCAAAACGCTGGCCCCACTATTACCGACGACATCGGCAATGAGCGCAGCCACGCCATAGGGAGCGACTTCCATCACCATATGGATAATGACAACCATCGCTTCTTGAACACGATCGAAGAAAGTGATCACGGGTTGTGCCTTGGCCGTGCCCATCATCGTGAGTGCCACCCCAAAGATGAGGGCGAAAAAGATGATTTGTAGCATGTTGCCGCTGGAGAGGGCCCCCAGTGGATTGCTGGGAATGATATTGAGAATGTTGTCGATGGTGGACGGAGCTTGGGCCGCGGAGTGCGCTTTTGAACCTGCCGCCCCGGAAAATTGCGCGACCAATTGGGCTTTGTCTGCGGTGCTCACAAAGCTGCCGGGATTGATGACATGGGCACAGACGAGGCCAATGGTTACGGCGAGGGCTGTGGTGGTTAGGTAGAGTCCCAATGTTTTCCCGCCGAGTCGACCCAATTTACGGATATCTCCAAGGCTTGCCACGCCCACCAGGAGGGATGCAAAGACCAGGGGTACGATGACCATTTTGATTAAGCGAAGGAATAGACTACCGACGGGTTTGAGAACGGCGATGATGGTGTTGCCGAGACCGCTTACGGGGCTTGGTGAGATATGAACGCTGTTCTCGGTGGCGGTGTGTTTGAGTTTTAGCCATGCTTTTACTTGTTGCCCCGGTTTACGGTGGGTTAATTTGTCCCCAAGGTATTTAAGCAGAAGTTTATCGGTGAGTTCGAATGTTCCTTGTGCCCAAATAGCGACTTCGTGGGGGCGTCCGGCCTTGTCGTGGATGGTGCCATTTTCAAGTTTGTCTCGCTCAAAAGAGAGTGGCACGGCGGGGAGCTTGAGGCGGCTGTCTGGATTTTTTCGGTCGAGGAGAATTTCAAACTTCGATGCGTCGGACAGTTTAAAAAGGTCATGGTCCATCATTGCGGATTTGGGCCCTACGGTGAGACCGATGATTGCACCGACGGCCATCCCGATGAGGATTTTGGTATAGATTTTCATGGCGAACACGCTCCTTATTTGCAGATGCCTTTATCCCGTTGGCACAAAGGCTGCAAGATTTGTTGGCGGGGTGTCAGATTTTGGTAGCTTGAGACACCTTTCGGTTGCTTAAATTGTCTCGATTGTTGTCTCCTGGGCGAGCCCCAACCGCTTTGATGCCCTCATTTGTTAGGGGTTTGCATTGGATAGGACCGATGACGCGAAATCTCCGAATCCAACACGATGTTTTGGGGGGATGATCTGGAGTTTAGGATACTCGAATTTGGTTTAGCTTCCGTTGGGGGTTGAGAATAATTCTGTGCTGGAAGCAGCCTAAGGTTTGGGCGACCTTTCGGAGTTTATTGATTGCGATGAAGGTCTAGGGGTGGTTGGAGAATATGGTTTCAATTTTTCTTTTCCTGGAGAGAAGGTCTCTTCTCGGATATCTCGAGAATCAACCTGAGCGGAGAACTCTCAGATTCGTACCAGGAAATTCACGCCATTCATCTGATCGCTAATCATGTTTTGTATAGAGGTCCTGTTTTAGGTTTCGGTATTGGCATTGGATTATGCACTTCTTATGAAGTAAATGCTTCTTTTGCGACGAAAATGTTTTCGAATTATTCAGCAAGGTTCATCGCTTGGGTCAGCTTATTGATGTAGCGATTTGCACCCAAGGAGAATGGTCGGTTTTATCGGCGGCGTAGACCTCCCAAAAAAACCGATGTTTTTAATTTGTTGAGCTTGGTTTTTTTTTGAATGGAAGTAACGATGTCGAAACCAACAATTCTAGGCATCACGGGATCTGCCACGACGCAGTCAGGCTCGAACTGGATGATTTCCCCCAATGCTTTGGTTCTTTTGGCTGTAAACTCTACGGTGTGACCGGCGTCCTTTAATGCTAAAGATTGAAGTCGTAATATGTTAAGGTCATTATCGATAATAAATGCCTTGAGTGGGTTAGCTGTCTGCCCCGCTTTGTCTGTGCTTTTGAAGGCGGTCTTGATTTCCTGTGAACCAAATCGAAACTTTTATTTTGCTCTTGATTCGAGAGTATCGCCGGGAGTGACCGATTGGGTTTTATGTCCACAATTAGGACAGAGTTTTGTGTCTTTCGGATTCTTTATGCCACATTGAGAGCACGGTATTTGTTTATTGGATCCCGCAGGCATCGGTGCCCTACCTCTCCCAATGATAATTTTTTCGAATTCGAAAAGAGGGAGCACGCTTTGATGAAATTTTAATCACTATTTAATCGGGTGTAGCTTTTCAAAAGTACGCTTACACCTGCTTCTATTGGTGTTGTTCAAGATAAATACAAGTAAAGTCATGAGTATAGACCTGTCTGAATGGGCATTGGAAATGGCACAATTGCAGCCAACTAGCCTGTCCCATGGATGGGCCGATTTTTGGATGGGGAGAGGTGGTTTTGATTTGGAAATTAACCAAACCAAACAACAGGATGCGTATGGAAAAGTGCGGTGAGAAGTGTGATGACAAAAATAACTGTTGCGCCGCCCGATGAAGCTTCACAGAGAGTGGCCAATTTGGGGGTTGGGTTTGAAATAAACTTAATGAATGTTCCAAAACCTAAGAGAATGGCTAAGCTCAATGGGATCCACCAACCCCAGGTTGGCGCGGTTGGTAATATCAGCTCGAGAATGTTGAAAGCCAAGAATGCATTGAGCACGACGAAAATACAGAGGGTCATAGGAGCACCCTTTAGACCTAGCACCTTGGTGTATGAATCGATGGTGTCGCGTTCGTCTTGTGGAGCTTTGATTTTGCGGCTTACTTCCCCGGCAAAAGAGGTGAAGAAACCCAGTGTTACTATCCAAAGGGTTGGTTCTATGGGAAGTGGGGCATCATGTGCGGCCATGGTCATATACCATACGAACGCGATGGGAACGACGAGCATATGGGAAATGGCATAGAGGAACAGCCGTTTTTCGAGCCACGCGCCGAGAAAGAATTCCTTTGCCATCAATAGGCTCCAGCCAATGGTGATGAACCAGATTTGGGTGATCGGGCCCATTCCTCCGTCTAGGTAGAGGGAGACCGAAAGTTGAATGCAGATCCCGAGGGCTCCGACCTTTTTCAGATCGCTCAAGGTGATGATACCGCTTTGAAGCACTCGATTGGGGTGATTTTGGCAATCCAGTTCATAGTCTTTATGTTCATCGAATACGCGAAGCATCAAATAAAAAAACCAGCACGCCAGGTATCCCAAAATTTGAGGAATTCCAATTTCCAACGATTCCTTGCCAATCAAATGTTGGGCGTAAAGGTGGGGCAAGAGAAAGACGAGCAAGAAAGCGATGGCGGTTGCCGGTGGGAACCGTTCATTCATCCAACCGAGAAATCGGCTTGGAAAGGGGCTGTTTTTGCTGAGGGGCTGATTCGACATGTTTCAATGTTCCTGTTTTGCTCAATGCGTTCGTGACGTTTGATTGTGATATTCACCGAATCTTTTCGTAAATCGGCTTTGGGTGCAACTTTTGCACCGCGATACTCGTGTGCAATTACTGCCACGAAATAATCAAAATGCCGATAGGGTCTAAGGCTACATCTGCGAAGAGATTAAACCATGCCGAGATGGATAAAGACGAAGGCAAAAAAGAAAGCGTGGATGGCGCTTGAGTTGTTCATCATGCTCTCACAGAAAGAGCAAGAGACTAATCTTCCAAATATTCCGTTGCATGTGGATCGAGTTTAATCATTCTTCGTAAATTCATGTAGACGTGTTCGATGAAACCATAATTTCTGAAGGTGTGTGCCATGAGATACATGGCCAAGCGATTGATTCCGAAATCCCGGACGGCGAGTGAAAATCCTCTCTTCCAAGTGTCTTGGTCAATCTTGTCACCGGTGGCGCTCTCAAGTTTGCGGCGATGGCGTTCGGAATATTTTACGATGAGTTCGTAGTCGTAGTTCCGCGGCAGGGTGAAACATAGAAACTCTACCAAATCTCTTTGAGGGATGTGGAGCGTGGCGAGTTCCCAGTCGTATGCACACAATCTTAGGTTGTCATTGGCGTCTTTTCGAAAGCACATATTTCTGGGGTTAAAGTCGTTATGGATTAGGGTTCTTGGCATTTTCTCGATTTCGGACCACCACTCTCCGATGTTGGAAACTATCTTCTGGTGAACGGAGAGATCGCCATGGCTGAACCAATCTGGAAACTCTTGGTAGGCGTGATACGCGAGGGTTTCCCACAGGCTGTGCATTTCTTGCATGTCGTTGGCGGTCATGACGGTTCCCAGCCACTCTTGTTGTTGTAACTCTTCTTCTCGCCTCCACCAGATGGATTGGAGCTCAGCTAGGCCATCGATGGCTGCATTGATATGTTTGTCTGTCCAGTTAGTGGTATCATCGGCGGTATTGATGAGTTCCATATTGTCGAGTTTTTCCATAACCACAGCGTAGGCTTCTCGGGTGTCGTCTCGAAAAGTGCGGTAAATTTCCGGTGTGTATCGGAGGAAGCGTGGATCCGATTGTTCATAAATTGCCAGTTCCCGAATATGGCATTTCTGGAAGCCAAGGCGGTGTTTATTCTTGTCGTGAGCAGATGCGAGTTTGGCGTCGCACATCCGGGCCATGGCATTCACCATCACAATCACTTCCTGATCATTGGGTTTAATTTTGATCAAGACTTCTTGTTCTGTCTGACCGCTTTTTGCGTGACTGAGGCTTAGCTTGAAAGGAAAGAGTCCTACCAATTTCTTTACTCGGCGAGCTGTCAGTTCAGTGATAATACTACTTCCCATCTTCATTTCGATGGGCTCTACCTTATGGACTTGAATGCCGGTATCTTGCAGGAGCTTTTGTACGCCGGGGGTGAAGAAAGCGGGGGTGAGGTCTTTGGCGGTAAACCAATCGACAGGTCGGTTGCGTCCCAGTCGCTCGTGGGCCGACGCGAATTGGCCGCTTGCTACGGCCGAGAGCGTCGAGAGGTCTAGGGCCAAACAGAATCCCGCGATAATTTCAGCCAACCGTCCCGATTTTCGGACGCCTGCGCAATCGAGTATTTCTAGATAGTTTTGTTGGTGGGGCAGATTGGTTCCGCCTCCCACACTTCCCACAATGAGCGCGGGTAGGTCCATTGAGGCGTAGAGCCCGTCGTCGATTGATTCGATGACCAATTGCCCGATGGAAGATTCATGAACAGAGGCGATGTCTTGTCCTGTGGCTGTAAACATAGCCCCGATAACGTTGGCAATGTTGATGTTGTAACCCAGCGTTCCGATGGCCACGCTTCCACGAAGGCTACGTTTGTACATATCTTCCAGTTGATCTGGGTCTACTTTCAAGATTTTCCTGAGAATCGGTCCGGGTATGAAACATTCCGCAGTGACTCGGGTTCCTCGACCCAGTAGGTAAGATTGAAAATTGGCTTTCTTATCGCCACTCATATTGGCATCGATGACGAAGTTTTGAATCTGAATGTCTGGGAAGTGGGTCATTTGTTCAAGAATCCAATTGCATGCCTTCCAGGTGCAGGTGGTGGTCATGTTTTGACCGGCCGCGTCTCCTGTTTCGTAGATGAAATGGGCATTGATGTCAGAGCCTACTTGATTGGGATAAACTTCTTTGAGGTTGGCGTAATTAGAGACCAACCGGGTTTGAGCTCGGATTTCATCGATATGATCGGTCATCCAGTCTCTTAGTTTACTGGCTTGTTCGGTGTTGCCCAATCTAAAGTAGGGCACCCGAATCATCCTTTGTCTTAGGACCTTGGTTTGAACACCTCCCCCTTCGGTGATGGCGGTGGCGCCGCGTGTGGCCGAAGCCACCAGGGCACCTTCCGAAGTTCCCATGGGCGCATAGATGATACCCCGAACATTTTGGCCTCGGAAGAAAAGTGGGCCAGCCAAACCAACCGGGATTTCAACGCTACCCACGAGGTTTTCGATGTTTCCTGTTAACTTTTCCACTGGAAGACTCGTGTTTGTTATCTTATCTAATTTCTGTCCCGTGAATTCCCGAATGAAGGTGAGCCGCTCTTGACGTGCCTCTTCGGTATAATGGCCTCTGGCTGGGATTTTTTGAATCGAGTCGGGGATTTCTCCGGTGTCATATTCTTCGGCCGATTTCACGTTTTTCAATTCGCGAAAAATCTGCCATAAGCAGGAGCGACTGTCGGCATCGGATGCTTCGAGCCCCAGGACCCATGAGTCAGCGTCAGCGTCTTTAATGTGGCGAATGACCATGAGGCGAAGCGTCCGATTCAGTGTGGCTGTTCCTACCACGATGTTCTTTAAAAGCGTTCCCGCAGAGGGGATATTCGATATGTCTTTTGAAACCGAGACCGCAACTCTAATGCCGACGCCGCCGGTTGAGATATCGAGAACTTTTCCAAGTACCCGCTCATTGCCTAGAGTAAGCACCACATAAGCACTTCGCATACCTCCGTAGGTATCGTCTGTTTCATCCATGGTGATTCGGTGGTGCGTGCGGTTGTCAATGACAGACATGCTTTGCTCCTTCTAACGACACTTTTGTTATCGTCATGAAGTCGAGGTGAATTTAACCGCTTATAAGGCGTTTTCAGGTTGAAACGATATTTCTTAGTAAGTTTTTCAAGAAATGGAGTTTCAACCAAGGATCTTAGTAAGGAATTGTGTGTATTTGGCGGAGAAGTGGTGGCTTACTCTTTAAGTGGCCGAAATCACGTTGGTTTATTCTCTTTCTTACTGTGTTTTGTGAGGCGCATGCCAACGGAGTTTTTGGGGCGTAGGGTAATGGAGGGATGTAGCTTCAGTTGGAAGTCATCGGCCAATCTGAAGTCATAGTTTTTGAGAATCAGAGCAAGAACAATACTGGCTTCTAAGAACGCAAACTCTCTTCCGATGCAGAGTCGTTGCCCCGCTCCAAAGGGGATAAATGCGTAACGTTTTTCCCCTCGAGGTTCATTCTGCTCAAATCTTTCCGGCCAGAACTTTTCGGGGTCTGTGTAGAGATCTGGGTTTCGGTGAAGCGCGTAGGGGCTAATGCTGACGCTTGCGCCTTTGGGAATTTTCACACCGCAAACGACGTCATCTTCAGTGGCTTTTCGACCCATGAGCCATATGGGGGGATAGAGGCGAAGGCTCTCTTGAAGTACGAGATTGAGATAGGGGAGTAGGGAAAGGTTTTCCAAATTGGGTGGTCTGTCTATGCATACTTCTTCGATTTCTCGTCGGAGTTTTTCTTTGCATTTTGGGTTTTTGGCGAGGAGGAGGAGTGTCCAGGTTAAGAGGGCCGCGGTGGTATCGTGGCCGGCGAGGAATACGGTCATGACTTCGTCACGTATTTGTTGGTCATTCATGCAATAACCTTCTTCTTCATCTTGGGTACGAATCAATTCGTCTAAAAGGTCGTTTCTCGGTTTTTCTTCTTTTCGTCGCTGGGCAATCATTCCCATGACCACCGTATCGAGTTTACTTAAGAGCGTGTCAAATTGCTCTGATTGGGGTTTCATTCGGTTGAGTACCTTTCCCAAGGGGCCTCGTCCTGCGTCCAATAGATGCATGATTTTGTCGATGGATTGGGTGACCTTATCGGCCTCGCCTTCAACCGAGGTGCCAAACATGGTTTGACTGATAACCGACATGGTAATGCGCGTCATTTCTTTGAAATAGTCAACGGGGCTCCCCGTTTTGGTGGCTTCGGTCCATGTTGAAAATCGAGCCCTGGTTACGGATTCCGTAATTTCTGCGACTCGGAGCATATGCTTTTTATGGAATGCCGGTTGGACAATCCGCCGGTTCTTACGCCAGTATTCTCCCTCTGAGATCAAGATGCCATTTCCCAAAACCTGACTGAGCCGGGCAAAAGTTCGAGTTTTACGGGAGTAGTTAGCGGCATTCTTCACGAGTACATGTTTGACTCCCTCTGGGTCATTAACCAAATACATATTGTAGCCGAAGGCTTTCATGGTGGATACGGGTCCCAGGGCGGCACCCTTCATCATCATGGGTATGGGCCAGATCTGAATGGCTGGCCAGTGTCCAAGGATCGGCAAGCCGGGGATCGTGGGCGCTTTCTTTGAAGGTGTGTTGATATCGGAGTTCACGGGCTAACTTCCTTTTGGGTCCACGGTTGCCAAATGGCTTCTTATTTTCTGATTTGTGTCATCGGATTGTTCTTGGTGTGCCCAGTGACCGGCGTTGTCTAGATAATCGACTTCGAAATTGCGCACATATTTTTTGTAGCTCGATGGATCCGCAAGTTCGGGCTCCAGGAAGGGATCGTCTAGAGCCCAGATCAATTTGGTGGGAACCTCGATCATCGATGAGACTTTGTTACGGATCCGTAATTTGGCACGGTAGTAGTTGATGCCCCCTTGGAGTCCTCGTGTGGCAACTTGATCGATATAGGGCAGTAGATTCTCATCGGTAAATGGTTTTTTATTGATGGCCCGTTTTCGGTAGATCCGATGCACAAAATCAGCCGGGTCTTTTCGAACCCAATCTTCGGGATAATTCGGGATCTGAAAGAAGAACATGTACCATGATTTCTTCAATTGTTTCCAGGTGCGAAGGGCTTTGGAAAATACCTTGGGATGGGGGCAATTGATGGTGGTGAGGCTTTTGAGTCGGGTAGGGTGGCATTGAGCAAAATGCCAAACCACGTTGCCTCCCAGGTCATGACCCACCAGATGGGCTTTAGAGATATCGAGGGTGTCTAATAGCTCGCGAATGTCTTCCACGAGATGGCCCTGGATTGAGTATTTTCGCCAATCGGAGGGAGCATCGGTTTGGCCATAGCCTCGCATGTTGGGCGCAATGACGTGGTAGTCAGGCAATAGGTTTTCGAGTTGATAGCGCCAGGTCCAAGCCAAATCTGGAAATCCGTGCACGAATAGTATTGGGGCTCCCTTTCCCCCCTCAAATACCTCCATATTGAGCCCCGATGGCAATTTGAGCATGCGTTGGGTGATGCCGGCGGGAAAGGAGGGAATTGTCGACTGGCCGGTCATGGGCATTCCGTGGTTTAACTGATTCGGTATCGCTAGCGCAAAAACGATACCTTACCTTCTTGAGTGACTACAAGTTACCTGAGAACGGATGACTTGCTCCTGTCTATGTAAATTTTCATAATGTGTGATGGGAGTGTAAGAAGTTATCATGGCCGATT
>JAYZAY010000078.1:0-82217 GCA_036339465.1 Myxococcota bacterium
CGACAAAACTTCGGACCATTCACACATTCATAACCGGTTTCGCAGCTATTCGAAGTACCGCAGGGTTTCATCTCGTAATAACTTTCGCCATCGGGAATGCAATAACCTGATGTCTCATCATGGAAATCACACTTAAATCCCGCACCACAAACATCATCACTGCTACAGGGTTTCAAACAGTGGGAAGGTTCTTCAATACAAGACTCGTTGTCATCACAAACACTGGCATTCTCTGTGCAATCCATGGAGCCATCACCGTGGGAGCCACCCCAACAATCCCAATCGCAATGGCAGTTTCCACCATCATCATTCACATCACACTTGTCCAAGTTGAGATCACAATCACAAGGGCAAGGCTTGTCAAATGGCACACATTCCTCCCCGCAGGGCCTCTCTCCCACCGGGCAAGCTGCATCGGTATTTTCCCCGGGAGCCGGAAAACAATAATCCCCGCCCCCGTCATATCCTGGCTCGCATCTTTCGTTAGGCCCACATTGGGAAATATTCCCTGCCCCAAAATAGCATTCCTCACGACAAACACTCCGCCCGAGACATATTTCACCCGCACCGCAGCTGAATGAATCCTCAGGTCCACCACATGGCGTGAATTTTACTTGCGGTGGGTTTTCCGGATCCGGTTCAGCCACACACACACCAAACTCCACAGGGTTGGGGCGATCACAATGTGGCGTTTCAGAATCACTTCCACAATCATTATCGGAATAGCAGGTCCTCACACAAAAGTGGGGCTCCGGTACGCAATTCTCAAATTCACCACAGGCAAACTCGTCGTAGGTACAATCCGTGACTCCTACGTGAAAACCATCCTCATCCCCAAAATCGGTCGAACTATCAAAATCAGAACAACGGTCCTCTACCTCCCATTGCGGTAGCAAATCCTCCCAACATGGGCAACCGGACACTCGTCCGAATTGATTCACGACGCTCAATTTAAATTCGTAAGCGCTGAATTTCCCATCGACGACGCACATATCCTGTGCTGCATAAAAATCCCGAAGGTTGGCATCATCTTCACACATTTCCGCGGGAATAATAGGGTCCTCGTCTTCACAGAACTTACCCACCACCTTCTGGAAATCTTCAAAGCCCATGATGGTCGTATCATCTACATCCTGTCCAAGATATTCCTTGAGCTTCTCTTTATAAGAGAGCCACGAGCTCTCACAGGTGCTCTTGCAGATTTGGGCACAATCATCATCACAACCGCAATACCGGCCATCCTCGTCCTGGGTGCAGATATCAGCGTCACATTCACATGTTCCTGCTTCACTCGACAAAGGTCCGTCTTCGGGCTCGGTGGTGGGATCTTCGCATCCCTCGTCCACTTTGCCATCACAATCATTGTCGAGTTCATCGCAAGAGGTTTCATCAACTTCATAACCCTGGATCCCCGAAAAATCCGGATCGACCCAAGCCCCGCCAGAACAAATGCGATACTGGCCACGACAAACCCCTTCTCGAAGACTGGCCGATGGTCCCTCACCCACAATGTCATCTTTCAGCCCATTACAATCATTGTCTAGACCATCGCAGCTACGCTCTTGCTTTTCATACAATTCAATATTGGCCTTATCAAAAATCAATTCGCCATCAGAGGAACAAATCTGTGCCGCATTTTCACACACCCCATCAAGCCCCGCCACCGTGGGAGCTGTCAGGCCCTCGTCCACCTGGCCATCACAATCATTGTCTCGACAATCAAAGGATGTCTCCGTTGTCTCTTCCGGTTCAAATAGAGATCCCTCATTGGGACATTGGTCGCCCGCTTCTAGGGCGTAGTTTGGCGGAATATTTTTTAGGGTACACACTTGAACCGGAGTCCCTGCTCCTTTCCCGTCCATGTCCACGTCGGGGTAGAGATCCCAAAACTTGAAGGCCGTCCGATCTGAGTCATCGCAATCATCCTGGTTGTCTGCCCAGCTGCGATTGCCTTGGCATAAACACTTTGTCGTGCTTGTTGCCGAAGAGTCCCCATAGCCGTCCCCGTCGTTGTCGGGATAATAATTGACACAATTGGTGGCATCCACCTCATCCACCCAACCATCACAATCGTTATCCGCACCGTCGCAAACTTCAGTCTCGGCAAGGATCTCATCTTCACCCTCCAGCACCTGCATTTGCCCCTCTTTGCAAACCATCACCCCCTTACGACATTCTCCTTTACCCAAAGTAGAAGCATCGCCGGTATAGAAGAACTTCTGGATATCCTCGTCCACTTCACCATCACAATCGTTGTCGACACCATCACAAACCTCCACCGAAGCGTTGGTTTTGGTGCATTGATATTCACAACCATCCTCCGCTCGATTATTCAAATCGAGAAACCCAAGAGCACAATCATAGGCACAACCAATCCCATTACTCATCAAGCGACAACTGGCAACCTGCCCCAAACCTGCCTCACATTTGACACCACAACCTCCACAATTGTTGACATCTTGGGTTCCTCCACCAGAGGCATCATCCACGATTCCATTACAGTCGTTATCCACGTCATCACAGATTTCCGCCGACTTCTCTCCAGGCTGAGCCGTACAAATCGCCTTCGAGCCACTCCGGTTACACTCCACCTTACCCACGCTCTCACAGGCACCCACCCCGGCATAACAATCTGCGGCTAGTGCATCGCCCTGAAAGGTGTAATCTTCGTCCACCACCCCATTGCAGTTATCATCCCTATCGTTGCAACGCTCTAAAGCACCTGGATACACCAATGGGTTGGTGGGGTCACAGTCCTCTCCCTCTTGGACATTGTCAGGGTCTACGGGGTCAAAATAGCCGTCCCTGTCCGTGTCGCAGGTCGTGACATCGGCCCCGGAGCAGTCCTGGTCAATGCCGTCACCACACACTTCTTTGGCTCCTGGATAAATCCCTTTATCGGAATCATCACAGTCAATATCATCTGCATATCCGTCACCGTCCTCATCTTTGGTACTCACCACCTCAATAATTTGAACATTGATATACGCCGGCTCCGACTCTTCTCCATTCTCGTCTTGAGCCACCACCTTGATGGCAATTCGCCCCTGCCCAAAAACCCTGAGCATCTTGTAGATTTTCGTATCATCACCTGAAGCATCTGATAGAGTAGGATCATTAAGAATCGCCTTAAAGCTATCGTCGCTACCGGTCCCCAAGGAATAAGAACTGATAATTTCCCAGAACACCGAGACCGCATCATCATCATAGTCGTCCACATAGGCCGTCATTTGTAGATTCACTGCGGTACCGGATAGTTCATTGATAATGGTTTTCGTTAGCGGCGTTACCTTTAGGCTAGGGGGAGTATTTACGGGGGGCTCAATCACCGAAATAACCATTTGGTTGATGTCCCCAAGGTCGGCTCCATCATCGGCATAGCAACCAATGACATAATCGCCGGCCTCCTCAAACTTAACGCGGGTCGAAATAGCATCAGAGTCATCAAAGACAGCGCCATAAGGCACCTGCCAGTAGTGCTTGACCTCGTCATCACTGTTATCTTCGTCAGCAATACTCGCCTTAATACCCAAGTCATCACCCAAGTAAACTTCTGACTGCTCCACACTGATGCGACAAGTCGGTTTTGCATTGTTCGCCACGGGCTCATCTACCACAAGGTCAAAAGACGTCACCGCCTCACCACTGGCATTACTCACCTTGGCTTCGACCTTAAATTGCCCCGAAGAGCCTCCACTTACCATAGCCAACACCCCATTGGCTTCAAGGGTCACCGACGAATCGTTCGCAGTCCAGGTTACTGATTGGAGATCTCCGGTACTATCTTTGGCTTTAACAATAAATTGCTGGGCACTTCCTCCCTTGAGCATTCGCCTGGTCATATTACCAACCCGCTCAATCACAGGCGGAGGATCACCCTCGGGCGTGCCATCAAAATCATTGGCCACATTGTCACAATCTTTATCCGATGCATCCGTCTCTAGGTCGGCAGCAACAAACTGAACCTTGCCACTATCGAAAGCATCCCCTCCCTTAGGAGCTGCGTCATCGGTTTGGTCTGACACCAAATAAGCTGTGGCCTTTAAACCAATCTCACACGTTTTTGAAGTTCCTCCAGTCGTATCAAGGCAAGATTGCGAACTCATCGCATCTCCGAAAATCCCCCGAACCGGTTCCAGCACCGATATGCTGGCTAAATCTGAACTATCTGCGGTTAACCCTTCGTTTTTGTAAATGGGCTGGCCCTCTAGGGTCGCGATAACTGCGTCGTATTTATCATTGACCTTCTTGACACTGAGAACAACAC
Organism: Myxococcota bacterium; assembly: GCA_036339465.1. Classification (GTDB taxonomy): domain Bacteria; phylum Myxococcota; class XYA12-FULL-58-9; order XYA12-FULL-58-9; family JABJBS01; genus JAYZAY01. The sequence goes on from JAYZAY010000078.1 coordinate 4,268, forward strand.
CATAGTCTCTCGAATCTCCAAAGCCCGCTTGAACGACGAGTTTGAATTTGGTCCCGTCTTTAATGGCGCTAAACACTGTTTGGTTTCCGCTTTTACCCACCACTCGATTCAAGGGGAGAGAAAGCAAACTGTTTTTAGCCCGAACATCGAGAACCACACCACCATTACACTTCGCGCCACCTTTTCTCACTTCGAGATCAAAGAAATCTTCATCTTGTGTCACCGTTATCAATGAAAAGTGACTGGTCTCTACCGAAGCCAAACCGGTTTTCGAATCAAAGCCAGTCAGCTCCAATTCCTCCCATGCCCCATTTTGACCCATGGTCCAAGCACTTAAACTTCCTCCTGCCAAAACAGCTCCTTGGGCGGAGGAATCCACGGGAATTTGGACCTCCACGGGCTCAGAAAAAACCGTACCACTGGGACCAAAATCCACCACAATGGGAGTCTCATCACCAGCAGCAGGTAGAGACGGCGCTGTTTGGACTTCGCCAATTGAAATGGCAATACTGCCCCCTGCATCTGCCCCATGAATATCAATGGCTTCGTCGTCGGTGTCACTCCCGTGGATATCAATGGCTTCGTCGTCGGTATCACTCCCATGGATATCGATACCGTGAATATCGATCTGTAAAGCCCCTCCGGGAATCACAACCCCCGCTCCGTTAATACTCGATAGGGGCGAATCAACGGTTACCGCAGCCGAAATCTCGGCGCTGATTTCAACCGCTTGTTCCACGGCTTTTTCCACTTGCGTCACCAAAACCGAAAACGACTGCACAACTTCTTGACCACCCAAAATAGCCGTCACCGCAAACTGATGTTCTTGTCCCGCATCTTCTGCCTTTGGAGTCCAGCTAATCACCCCATTCTCATTCACACACCCATCATTGGTCACGCAATCAGCGCCCCACTCTTGCCCAGAATCGTTCTCTGTGAGCTTGATCTCTGGGTTGCCTGGAATATTCACAATAGGACGATAGATCCAGGGTTCATCAACCGCTACAGCGAGATTCGCCACAGACTCAAACGTTAGAGTCTCTACAGGTAAACTTGAATCGGAGCCCGCCTCCGTATCGGTGGAGGTGTCGGTGGAGGTGTCGGTGGAGGTGTCGGTGGAGGTGTCGGTGGAGGTGTCGGTGGAGGTATCGCTATCAGTCGAAGTTCCAACATCCGTAGAAGTGTTGGTGTCTGTAGAAGTACCCGTATCTACCTCCGTCACCGTCTCTGAGGCTGTGGTCGTAGCGGTGCTCGTCGTACCGCCTGTGGACGTGCTCGTATCACTCCCAACAACCTCGCCTCCAGTATCCGTATTGGTGCCCCCTCCGGTATCCGCTCCCCCACATCCCGAAAGAACAAGAAAGAGAGAAAGAAGCGAGGAAAAAACAAAACGAGGACAAATTCTTAAGACAAGACTGTTCATGATACTGATTCCCCTACGAAAAAGGCGCGGACTTTTTCGTCCATCTGCCATTTTGGATATCCCAAAATAAAAAACATCAGAGTCCACGCCACTTCTTAAGTACCCAGTTCATCAAAAAGGCATCCTTTTGAAAAACAAGTGAGCAACATCTGAAAATCCGGCATTAAAAACCGGATTTAATTACAACATAGAGTAGCCTATCAGGGGGGGGAGATTCAACGAAGTTTTGTGCATCCGAAATGCAACGTGTGGGGTGATCTCACACACAAAAACAGCAATAAAAAAATGAGGTCCGAATAACAATCTATTCATTCTCAAGGGGGGTATCGTGAAATTTTATTTAGAGCGACCACTGGAATCAGTTTTTAGAGAGGCTTAGCCCCTAAGATCATCTCAAAAAATGGGTAAAAAAAGAAGAGACGCCAATAACCAAGTAAAACGAAATTTTCAGTCAGGACCAACGAAGGATTTGCCCCTAAACCTTCTTGGCTGTGGAAGGTTTCTGGACCCCTGAAAGGGCATGGACACGTTTGGAGGCCAATCTCTTCCCTGTCATCTTCAGTGACTTCTCACGACTTTTTCGTTTTGAGATTACGTCCCTGGCTGTGGTCGATCCACCGCCGGTAGCTGCCTGATTATTGAGCTGATTTTGCGTGGGCTGCTGATTTAATTTAGGAATAAGAGCCCTTAAAGTAACTGGAAATCTAATAACGGTCCTCCTTTCAATGTCAAATCAGATGGCTTCACCATCTACTTAGAATATCGTCCCTAGGGCCTCCATGTTGCTTCAAAAACAGGATTCATTTGCCCTATTCATTGAAGACATTTACACCGTTATTTCAGTAACATAGAGCACACCACGCAAAAAAACGACTCTTTGGTCTCTTAATGAAGCTCCGGTCCTCAACCTCCGATACTCCCTTTAAGGCCCTAGAGAAGCGCCGTAGATGAGAGTCGCCCGAAATACGCCTTTGTGGGTTAGGTTATTCAACCGATCCTCAAATCCCTCTAGAATCGGTCTTAAAAGGCGCCTGCGAGTGTGCAATGCCCATCTCCTCAAAAAATTGTTCATAAAGCCCAATATCCACTTGATCCATGGAGCTTTTAACATCATCCTGTGGGAAAAGATGTTTCGTTTATTACACCACACCCTCTTTGCTTTCGTTCTCGTAACCTTTGTTTCTGGATGCATCAACGCCCCACCTTTGCCCCCCCAGTCCCAGACGACCGAATCGTCTGGCAACGTTGATCTGCCCACAAACTCGGAAGAAGCGAGTGACAATCTAGCAACCCATTTTCCAAGCACCGAGGAAACAGAGGCAAACACCCACGCCACAGAAACCACAGACACAAATACCGACATCACAGAAACCGAGGCTGCAACTTCAGAAACAAATAGCGAGACCACAACGCCGGATCCCACAGAAGATGACCCAGCAGAGAGTGAGAACGAACAACCAACAGAACCCAAGAGCAGCGACACTTCAGCCGAACAATCCCCCCCTCCCACCGATTCCCCAGAAGAAGAAGAAGAAGAAGAACCCGTGGACACCCATCATCCAGAAGATGGTAGCGAGCAACCCACCCAACAAGCCACCTCCCCTGAAGACGAAGAAGCGGTGGAATCCGAAAGTGACCCAACCCCCACCCCACTTGTGAGCTTAGCCTTAATCGACCGAAACACCAGTTCAGATACCTACGAGCAAGATGTGCAAGCCACCGATTTCCGTTCCAAAATCAGTGCTTGGTACTTCTTTAACGCCGGCTGAAGTTACTGCCGTAGCCAGTTTGGTTACTTGAATAAAATGCAAGATGAATTCAACAATGAAGGATTGGATATTCGGATTCTCGCGGTGGACTTACCCAATATGGATATCAGCTCTGGAATGCAGACAATCCATCAAAAGGGAAGCCTGCCTGCACTACAAGATACACCTGAAATTCATTTGGGGGGTGTTTGGAACACCACATTTCGGGATGTCGTCATCGTGGGAAAAAACGGGGAAAGACTTCAAATTGAAATCGATGGCACGCTTAAGGACACACTGAATTTAACCCATCATTCCCTAGGACTAAACGAATATTACAATACCCTCAAAGATTTTCTATTGAATGCCCATGAACATGACGATTAACGAGTCACAACGGAGCTTATGATTCAAGTCGGTTGTATTTTTTTGCTGAACCATAACTCTTCCCAACTGGATATTTCTGTCCATTTTTTTCCATCTTCTTCTCGAGAGCTTCCCCCAGATCCACCTTCAACACATCGGCCAAGTGCAACAAAAAGGCAAAAACATCGGCCATCTCATCTTTGACTGCCTCCCGATATTCGGATTTTTCAAGTTGATGCTGAATCTCATCATCCCCCAACCACAAAAACAGCTCTTGGAGCTCACTGGCCTCAATATTGAGGGCAGTCGCCAAATTCCTTGGCGTATGAAATTGCTCCCAATTACGTTCATTTCTGAATTTCACCACGATGTTTCTCAAATCCTCTAGGGAATACACGGTTTACTCCATTTGCTGGTTCGGGAACTTCTCTCGAATCAGCATACCTAGGGTTATAACCTGACCAACCGAAAAAAACTCGGTCGGTACACCAAACAACCTCTTCTTTCTCAACGTCTAGAAGCATCCCCCGGCCGTTGTTGGCCTGTGGATTTCCTTCAAACTCAAAAATAGGATTCATATCACAACAGGCCGCAAGCACCACTCCCAAACTCTCCACGGATATCCCCTTGCCCCTGCCCTCCACTCTAATCATCAACCATCAACGATAAGATGTGTTCGACCATCAGCGCCTGAAAACTGCTGTGTCCGCCAATGGGCTCTAAAAGAGAAACAGAGAGCTGCGGGAACTGGTCCAAAAAATGGCGAACAATTCTTGGCACATCATCTCGAAGGTGCCTTCCCGCTGAGAAGAAAAGGGGCAAGATTGAGATGGAGCGCACCCCTTCTTGGTACAATCCCGCAACCACAGAAGACAAGTCAGGTTCGCAATGTTCAAGATATGCCAGGCGACAGCACATTTCGGAATTCAAAGCGCCGAGTCGCTCCATTAAGGCATCAAATGGTCGACGCCAATGTTCGTCTCTACTTCCATGGGCCAAAAGTATCATTGCGGACTCAGTCATGTCGATATGCCTCCTTGATCAACACTTAGCCCCTCAGCATGAGGCCCTGCCTGCGCCCATCTTTTCGAAGTATTGAGCGACAACAGTGGAGAGATGGTCTGGGATATGGCTCGTAGCAATTTGAGCCCGAAGGGTAAACCCATGGTCGTTCATTTGTTTGAAACATGGATTACTGGAAACTCGTTCACATTCTTGAACGCTGTATCGATTTAATCAAATTGAAGAAGCAATGTCCTTACGAATGATTCATTATGCAACGGACAAATCCGAAGCAACATAATGTCGTTGCCCGTCAGAAGACTCACCAATAGCGCCTTAATCCTCGCACCTACTAAAACCTTACATTACAGCAGTTCGGACTGATTTAATTCTCTTCTAAAAGTTCAGGTGAATGGCCAAAGCCAAAGCCCAAGACACAACACCCAAACCAGCAAGGCTCTCATTTTGTCACCAAGTCATCTGGGCAGAGATACGTTCCCTCCTCCACGAACGCACCTGGCTCAATTTCCACCCCAGGCGCCATCACCGTTGCGCCCCCGACAAACGCACCTTCACCAATCTTTATTTTTTTAATTACCAGTTTGAGAATATCTTCTCTGCTGGGGGAAATAAGGTGACAGGATGCTTTAACGCCATGTTCAAAAACCGCATTGTTGCCAACGTCCATAAAAGCACGGTCTTCCAATTCAAAATGTGGTGTCCAAGAAACGTCTCGGCCAATGGAGCTTCCCCAGAGACGAAGCCACACACTAAACAAGCCTGGAACCAAACGTATGACCCTTTCTAACGCGGGAAAATAGACAAAGAGGCTTTGAATCATATGCCCCCCATACCAGGGAGAATACTCACCAATGATACTGCTGGTTCCCTCTTCTATGGGGAAAAATCTATTGTGAATTTTGTACGCAATAACCGGAAACGCGTAGATCCAAAAGAGAAGCCACAAGAGTGAACCAAGCCCGGGCAAACGACACAACGTCAGCGCCGAATCAAACACCAAAAGAAAATGTAACAACGGAAAAAATGTAATTAATTTGCCTGCTATCGTCATTCTAATGGCCACACCAATTCATGAACTAAACTTAGTTCGGTTTAAACCCCGAGCTCCTGAGAAGCCTGGTCTTTATCATACCACGTACCATGACTCTTATCCCATAGATTAGAATTTGCACCAAAACTCACGTCGTAAACATCCTGCGAATGATGCCTGCAATGGCCATTGGGAAGTATCAGAAAGTATCCCAACACTTTCTTCAGCCATCGGCTTCTAAACCCGAATGCCTCCACAAATCCAATACCGATGAAAAAATCAGACCAATAAGCTATGGAAGTAGAATCTCGTGCCCGGAGGGATTCAGAAAATCACTGATAAATCCGATATTTGTATCTTCGTTTTTGTAGCGCGTTTTAAATAAACCATTTCCCCTCTCGATTTCAGCATCAATTTTTAGACTTTAACTCTCTACTTTCGGCAACCACAGCCCAAAAATCTTTGACATCCATCACTCACTCTATGGGTTTCAATGAAATATCATTGCTCAAAAAAATCTGACAAGCCAATCTCGCCTTAGGATTTCCCGGTGCATGGGCCTCTAGGGTTTCCTGCTCATCTTCATCGGGCGGGGCCAGCCCTCCTACCACCTCACAAATACAGGTTCCACAAATCCCGGAACGACAACCAAACAGAACCGGTGAATTGAACTCCGTTAATTCTTCCGAAAGGGACTGTCCCTCACTGGCGTAAAAAGAATCATACCCTGAGTCTGGAAAGGAAACTTTATATCTTTTACCCATCAATTACACTCCAGAAAAACGACGTAATGTGCCCCGATTCTGCTTCAAATTGCCCTCAAAAGTCGTCTCGGGCATCATGTGAAGGGTCTTATCCTTCGATAAAACGCGGCTAAGCGGTTCCAGGGATTTCTCGTTAGAATCTGCCGCAACGGTTAAGGTATCAAAGGTACTTCGATTGGCTGCATTTTCTTCAGGAAAATACTTGTTCATCATTTGTGAGGCTTCATCATGCTCCATATTGAAGAGTTTGCTGCGAATTACCTTGTACACCGCCTTAAATGTTGCGGGCTCATACCAAAATACGCCATTCACGGCACCGAAGAAATTGCACTGTTCTTTTTGGCAGGCATCGTTTCCCAAATTGCCTACCATTTTGTTAATCACTGTGGATTCAGGCAAACAATGAATCAAATAGTGACCCGAAACATATGAGCTATTGAAGTAATATAATTGTTCCATAAAGTGACCGTAGCTTATTAGAGAAAGAACAGGCAATGAATATTAGACTTCACTTTTGTGATAAAAATGGTTCAATTGTTGCTGAACCATTCTCTGAACCATTCTCCCATTCGGGATTCGCAGGCCCCGCACTGTAAAATATACTCGAGAACGAGCATATAGAAAATATAGAAAAAGCCTTCGAAAGCGGAGAAGCTCTTCGCTGCATCATCGAGCAATGAGGTGTGGTGCTATTATATTTTTCGTCGATGACCGCTCGCCATCTTCTTGGATATCTTGATAACCTCTCACAAGTGGGTCCGAGGAAGAGAAAGAGAGTAAGTTATAAAAGATTGTCCGGCCCATAGAGACACCTGTAGACCTTCTCCTCCAAGTCACTCAGAATATATTTTTATCCAGCCAGTCCCATCAGGTCTTTGAGGATGTTTAGTTTATTGGGTGGCTCATCATGCCCATTGAGATCATGGTAAGTTTTGATCTTTTGATTGCGGTCAATCCCTCCTGTTGATCTCATTTCGACTTACCTTGGGGACAAGTCGGTTCGATATCGAGAAATTTTTCATGGGGTCAGTCCTATATTTGCGGCTATTGGAGTCCATTTTTCGAGTTCGACAAAACACTCATTTTTGCAGCGAACGCCATGCCACATTGTTCGATGAAAAGGGCTTCTTCGATTTAAGACCCGCCACAACTTGAGACTATCGCAGTTTGGTATTCCTCCGAGGGCTCGTTAAAAACGCCTTGCCGCTTCAAATCAAAATAATCGGAGGTCTTCAGGTTCCAAACCGCGGGTCCGCATCAGCCACGCATTTCTTTAGGGCCACCTTAGAATCACATTCGATCGGTGGTCTTTTTTCGAACCTAGCCATCGGTAAGTTTGGGTCAATCTTTAGAGTCTTCATGATGTCTGACCCCCAATGATTTTCCTAAAGAATTTACCGAGGATCCACATTCTCGGATTTTCAGGAACCCATTTAATCAGCCATCCCGAAACCACCGAATCCGCACCAACTCTATGTCTAATGGCAAAAGGTCGGTCTTCTGCCAATTTCAGTACTAAATTGGTCACTTCCTGCGGCGGTCGCCCCTTGCCCGCACTCAATCTATTGCGGAGTGCCTGATAGCCACTGAGCTGTGTTAGATACTCGGGCGCTTGACGAGCACCCCATTGAATATTGTTACCAAAGTCCGTTCGATAACCACCTGGTTCTACAGCATAAACTTTAACTCCGTGGGGACTAAGCTCGTGGTAAAGTGCCTCGGAAAACGACGTTAGCGCTGCCTTACTTGCACAATAAGCCGACGACAGAGGAAAACCCACAAATGACATCACCGATGAAATGTTAATAACAGCTCCCTTGCCCCTGCGAAGGGCAGGCAAAAGCCGGCGAGTTAACATCATGGGTGCGGTAATATTCGTTAAGATCTGCTTATTTACTTGTTCGTCACTCAAAGTTTCTAAGGGGCCAAAAAGTGCATACCCCGCATTATTGATCAAAATGTCGAGGGATCCGGCCGCGAATATCTGAGCAACTCTATCCTGTGCAGCCGGTTCACAAACATCCAATTCCAAAAGTTTCAATTGGGTTGGATACAATTTTGCCGCATCCTCGAAGAGGTTTTTCCTCTCCTCTAGACGCCTCATGGTGGCATAAACCAACCACCCTTTCGCGAGAAATTCATCCACCAAAACTCGCCCAATACCTGTGGCGCTTCCGGTGATTAAGATGGAGTTCATGCTTTTGCCCTATTCGCATCCATTGGCAAGATAGTATGGCCGCTTCTAACGCTAATTCGAGATGGCCGCAAATCCAAGGACTTTCGTAACGATTTCGTCCACGACTTAAGAGCGAAGTAGACAGGTATGCACCACGTCATCGGAGCCTGGCATACAAGTTGCGCTCCATCTCCCCATGAAGGGTTTTGGCTTGTGGGATATCGAATTCTAGGGTTCTCTTGGGTCAAACTCTTATTCGCATCCGCAATCCCGGGCTTTATTCGTCCCACACTTTTCTTAAACATGGCTAGCACTCTTACGGTAACCCTCAAGAAAACCCTAGATGCTCAGTTGAGCCCTTACTCTTCCTTTTTTAATTGTTTGGCCCCAATTCCCATCTAGGCCTCTAGATTGACGGGCCATTTATCTCAAAGAGACACAAATATCCCAAAGAGACTGAGGCATTAGGGACCATCGCAGTAGGTCGACCTAGGAAGTTAGGATTGCGCTCCATCGCTAAAGGGGCAGAAAACCCGAAGATATCACCCTTGATCATTTTGACCGCAGGCGGAATCACGTTTTTTTCTGTTCTTGCCCCGTCAACGCCTGAAAATGTTTTTGCTCTAGTCGAGCAACTCAATCGCCAAAAAAAATTGATGCCCCAAAAAAGCATCCCCCCCCAGGTCGCCATGGCCTTTCCGTGAATTTCCGGGAGGTTTCCGGAAAGGTTCAAAGACGAGCTCAAGTCGGAGGCTTAGAAACCGTCGAGCAATACGGCAAACACGCCTATCAATAGACCAGTGTCATCCGGTCTTTTATTACCACCAACCAGAGACAAAGGAACTTTTCCCCATACTCTGGCTCCTCCTTTTTCATACCCATGACCCATTCTATACGCCCAAGCCCCAAGGCTCCTTATTACCAAAGTCACCGTGACGGATATGAGACCGAACCATTTAAGCATCTGTATTAATTATATTTTCTTATTTCTGTCCTCGGCTAGATACGAATGCTATGATCGGCTTTTGTAAAAGAGATAAAAAATAACCCCACAATTGAAAGAAATCCCGTATGTTGGGGATTGCAACTTTGACGTTCCGCAGCAATACGAACCAGGAATATTGCGGAATGGTGGGAGGTAGGTATCAAAATGCAAGTTCGAGACTTAATGACAGTTGAATTGGTAACCATCGGCGAACATGAATCCCTCAATCTGGCCGACGAAATGATGAAGCTGGCCCGCGTTCGACAATTGCCAGTCATTGAAGACCAGCAACTGGTGGGCCTCCTAACCCAAAAGGACTTAATGAGAGCCCAAGTTAGCTCCATCGCCGACCTTGAAGAGGATGAATCCAAGGAAATCAACCAAACCATTCCTGTAGGGGCAGCCATGAGTACAGATGTCATGACCATCGGTCCTGATGAACCCGCCCTTGAAGCGGCCGAACGCCTCAAAGCGCATAAAGTGGGCTGCCTGCCCGTGGTCGACAATGAAAATCTAGTGGGCATGATTACCGAAACCGATTTCCTGCAATTGGTCATCAAGGCACTCCGACAGAACACCAAGGCAGAAACGACCAAGGCCGTGCACTCGTAGGCCGCGAGAAAACGACGGACAATCTGAATCCCATTGAAAGACTTGCCAAGAAAAGGCACGGGCGTTCCCACCAGTGCCAGAGCGTTGAACCCAGAACTGCCCATTAGAAACGTTGCCCCCCATGAGCCGCCTAGGATTTCGCGCGACCTGCTGAAAAAGAATCCCAAAGCCTGGGAGACTCAAAAATACACACAAAAATCCGACAATTATCCCAGTTTTTCACCCGTCCGCCCTTTTCCTCACAAATCTAGACCGAAAGAGAAATCCAGTTGCGGGCCACAACGCCGCCTCAGCTGCGATTTTCGAAGTCTTTTTTCTCCAAGCTCTTCAATCAATCTCCGGATTGATGCTAGAGTTTAGGCAGTCATGAGTCAAAACCTAGAAGAAAATATAATACAAACCGTTCGCGATGCCTTCACAACAGTGTTGGAAATGGACGTCCATCTAAACCCTGCCGCCATGGTCGTCGCCAGAGGGCAACCGTACATCTGCTCAACAATCCAAATTACAGGTGCATGGCAAGGAGTCGTGTCCCTAAGTGCCCCGCTGGAACTCGGAGCAAACATTGCCTCAATCATGTTTGAAGAAGAGATTGATATCTCGGACACCGAGAATCTTGAAGACGCCATGGGGGAAATCTCAAACATTATATCTGGCAGCTTTAAATCAAGTCTCGTAGGAACTTGCCACCTCGGGTTGCCCGTCATTACCTGCGGCGTCGACTATCGCGTTAGCTTCCCAGGCAGTCACGTAGAGTGTTCTGTGGGTTTCGAAGTCGAAGATGATTGCTTTCACGTGACCTTGATCCAATCCAATCGTTCTTAGCTCCATTGGCTTGTCAAGGGCACGTGAAAGCAATCACGTTCTAAGGAACCAATACCGAGTCATCGGTAACCAATGCGAAACTGATGATTGCCGATAATAAAGCAGCCATAGCCGGGGCATGAATCCGTAAGACATCAACAGCCGCGCCTACAACATAGTCAATGATTACGAGAGACCCAAGTTGGCGGGATACTGACATCCTTGCCCAAGGGCATTGGTCGCTGGACTCCTTCCCTTTCTTTGCCGACGACAGGAATAGCCAAATTACGCTTACAATTACAACTTACCGTCTCTCTCGGGAAACCATACGGCACCCTCGTCAAGTATGACCCCCAAGAAAAAATAAAACCTCCATCGTAAGTCACGTTGCCCGCGGCGAGGAGCACTACATTTTTAATTCAATGGTGAAAGTAGTAGAAAAGGCCACCAAAACCATCGAAAGAGAAAACGCGTCTTTTCTGGCCCTACTAAGTATGGAGCAACTCCTCCAAGCCGCGCTCATGGGAGATGTAAAAATTTGAAGATTTACAAACTCAAGTCTTAGTCTAGATGGGCCACTCATTAGAGAATCCATAATGAAATCAAAACCCTTCCTGGATGAATCCGATACTGAGATATTCATCGAGAAAGGAGATACCTTGCACAAAAAAAATCAGGGTGGTCGATGATTCGTTTGCGTCTGTGAGAAGTTTCAATATGCATCCACGTTTCCTCCACTACGATACCCCGGTGTTAGTCAACATCATCGTTGCTAAAGACGCGATCTGCCTCCGCAAAACTTTCTACAACAACATTCGTGAAGAAGTGACCAAACCTCTCAAAATTCTCGACGACTTAAAGATTGAATAGACATGAGACAATCGCTTCATTAAAAGATTGTTTCTTACAATCATCTTTAACTCAAAAAGCTTCGCACAAGCCAATAGTTAAGTTCCGTGGGTTCGAACTGGAGTGGCCCCATTCCTTTAATCACGGCTTATTCTTGGTTCTGACTTCTCATCCCTGGTATAGAACCAAGAGAATAGAAAAACTTGGAAATATGAACCGCCAATCTACCAAATATTTATTCGCTTTCCTTCTAGCCATACTTTATGCAGCTCCAAGCCATGGACAACGGCCTCTTTCTCTCAACTATAGCCAAACAGAAGCTCACGACAGCTGGGACTATTCCCTCGAATTGGCACTGGGTTTCGCCATGGGCGATCGAACAAACTTCAATGCCCCCCCCTACCTCTTCCCCTATTTAATGGAACATATTCAGTCCCGAGCTATCCGCTTCAACCTCGACTTAATCCTATCCCTAACAGAACGCACCAAGATCCAGTTTAACTTCCCACTTATCGCCCGCGAGGTATGGGCCACGCAGAGCGGACTCCAAGTCAGCTCGGACCAAACCCTACCACCAAAAAGCCATCAGTATCTCGATGTCGGCGCCCAGCAGCCCTCTCTCAATATGGCCTACCAGTTCGCTAGGTATGACTGGGGATATTTTGCTTTAGAAACCGGCGTATCCTTCCCGGTGGGAAACCCTGGAATCTCCTCTGGTTTTCCTAAATCGATACCCACAAGCCATGAGCGGGTGCGGTATTCCCTTGGTGGCTCGTCCTTAATCCATATCGAAAACTTTTCAATCGCAGCAAACTACTTGTTCCATATCTATCCGGGAAACAGTGCATCGTATTTATTAAGAAGATTTCATTCCAATTTCTTCACAAACGGATCTTTCGTATTCCACTACACACACCAAGTAAAATCCAGATTAAACTACCAAATCAGCCGCGACTTTACCCTGGCCCTAACTCCCAGTTGGCAATTAATCTTCCCACCTGATCTTAAAGACTACAACGGCATCACGAGTTACGTCAGATACAAGATGGTTCATGAAATTCTTATGGGCGCAGCAATTCAATATAGAATCGACTCAAAACAGTCTCTGAGCATAACGTTAACAGAACCCATCATCTCCAATTGGGATCGCGATCCCTTCTTCCCAATCACCCTACCCACAAGAAGCATAGGTATTGCATGGTGCTGGACAAGTTACTAACCCACCGCCATTTATGGCTCCGGCTTATCTTAGTCGTGTTATTCTTGCTGGTATCAAGCGGGTCCTACGCCACGCCTTACGGGCCTTACAACAGGAGCCAGGAGCAATGGAATATCCACGAAACCCAACACTTTCGATTTTTTTCCACCGACGAGACCAAGGAAACCCTTCGTTTTCTTATGTCCATTGCCGATGAAACCTTTGAGTCTCTGAATAAATTCTATCAATACAACCCAAGAGAAAAGCTAAAGGTAACCGTCATTGGCTACACCAGTTTTAGCAATGGCTTTGCCGAATATACCCGCGACCGAATCACCATTTTTGCAACTCCCCCCAATTTTTATAAACGCAGCCGGGTTCCATGGCTCGCAAATGTCTTTACCCACGAATTAAGCCATATACTGTCAATCAATACGGGCACTCCTTTAAACACTCGGGTCCCGCTCTTTTTGAATACGGGGATCGTCCGCTCCGGAAACCAATTCCAAGGCCTTTTAAATATACCTTTTTTTCCAGCAAATCAGTCTCGCTGGTTTCGCGAAGGCGTCGCTCAATTCGACAGCTATCTCCTCAACCGGGATGGTTTTGACGAAAACCGACAGGCGTACCAGCGAGCAATGACCGAGGACAACCTGTTTTATTCTCTTCAAAAACTGAGTTTTTTCGGAGGGGAAAAATGGTACAACACAGGACTTTCCTTTCTTCTTTTCATCGAAAGAAAATACGGTAAAGGAACCGTCCACCAACTTTTCAAACGTGCAGGAGAAACGTATTTTTTTCATTTTGAGAATCTATTTAAAGATTCCCTAGGCATTCCCCTTCATGACCTCGAAGATGAATTTAAGCTACATGTCCAAGCAAGCTTCAATGAACACCTGCAAAACATTTCTCATGGTCAATTCGACGGCCTACCCCTCACTTTAGACCCCTCCCTTACTCCCTACAAAACCCTCACACCCACCGAAAAAGAGTTTCAGTCCAAATCCTACCGAGCCATGCCAGTGCGGTCCATCGGTGACGCCATCTACGTCTATCATTTTGGAATGATTCATAAAACAAAGCTCGGAATGTCTCCATCTCCCCATTTAGAAGAATCACAAGTCATCGCTTCCGCTTCTAGTTTTGCCCTCAATGGAGACCATGGTTTTTTTCTCCTTCGCGACAAATCCGATTCAGCATCGATCATTCCATCCTTCGACCATCCTGAATTCGAAAGCGCCGATTTGATCTGGCGAACCAATGAAGGAAATGAAGTTGAATTGATTCACGAATCAGGGCTTTCTCAACTAGACTCATGCCCCTCTAGGCCTGAACTCACTGCGGTATATAATGACGGCGACGGAAGTTTGAAACTCGCCCTTATTCCCATTTCCAACTTTGGAAAAACCAATCCGAAGGCCCAAAAAGAGAACATCAAGTTTCCCTTGGAAGCCCGACCATTGGATGAAGTTAGAAATCCGAGATACAGCCCCGACTGTGACCGTATTTATTTTTCAAGACTCACCCACAATGACCATGACCTCTATTATTATGATATACCAACTCAAACGACGGTAACGGTTGCCTCAGAAAATCACTTCGAGCTTTACCCTCAACCAGTTCCAGATGGCGTCATCTACGCTTCTGATCGCGATGGCACCATGAATATCTACTGGACCCGTCACAGTGACAACAAGACACTCCAACTAACCCAAGCAGTCACCGGCCACCACGATGTTATTTTGACCCCCCAAGGAATTATCTTCGCCCGACTCTACAGCACCGGATATCAAATCCATTTCCTACATAAGGAGAAATGGCTCTATCGCGAAGTCGTCCATAATCCAAAAACAACCCAATCCAGCGATCCCCATAAAACAAAGAAACAAACGCCCATCAAAATTAGTCAATCTAAAATTGTAGAATACAGTCTATGGAACAGCAAAAATTATGTCTCACCAAATTTTTACCCCATCCTCTCTTTGGAATTTGATACAAGTCGAACCCGAGAAACACAATTCAGAGCCCTAGCCGGAGTCGAACTTTATATAGAGGATCAGCTCAAACTACATCAGTTCTCACTACGGGCATTCACCGGTGACCGGAATCGTCTGAATTTGACCTATGCCAACCGCATACTGCCAACCTCCCTCATCTTTTCTGGGGGACTCTACGACATTCCAGGTATTTATATTTCCCAATCAGATGCATATACATTTGAGACAGTCACCAACTACCAGTGGTTATTCCTAAGAGCATCTGCCCATCTACCACTTAATTTATTCTATACCATCGGTTTGAATCTTTCGACTCTCCGTGACATCGGTGTGAGATACGGCAGCGAAGAAGACAGATTTACGTGGAAAAGCCCCCGCTACGGTCGAGACAGCCTGGAGCTCATGCTCTCATACGTCGGCATCAATAAAAATAACCCAGACTACAGTCCCCGCACCATCAATAGAAGGGGCTACCGAAAATTTACTTTAGAGCTTGCCTATGCCCAAGAATACAGCCATCCCAAACTTTTGGATTTTGACCCCACTATTCGAGCCGGAAACCTCGCCTTTGGCCAAACGAAACTCACCTACACTGAATATTACGCACTCCCCAAACTGCTCAAAGGCTTCTTCGACCACACACTACAGATAGATTTAAATCTCGGCTATATTAGCGAACCCATCAGATTTCTCCCATTCATCGGAGGAGGAAGGCTTTACTCTCTGAGTTTAGCTGAGTTTACCACCTCCGTAGGCTTTGTGGGCTATAATTTCTACAGTCTCACGGGACATACTCTTATGAACCTCGCACTATCATATCGATTTCCCATCTTGCGCAAACTGAGTTTAGAGCTGGGGCCATTTTTTATAGAAGATATCTATGGGCAGTTTTTTACCTCCTGGGGCAATATCTGGGGCTACAACAATGACGGTTCTCGTCAGATCCCTTTCATCGATCCCGCGCGTAATGGCCAACACCTCCTCGGTGACATTGGTTTCGACATTAGAATAGGCCACTTTTGGCAAGAAGCCGCACGGAATCTAGGTTCCACCATCCGACTCACATACAGACTTCTCCCATTCACCGAATGCCCAACCGACGATGTTGATGCAAATCCGGACTGTCTCGGATCGAATGGTCGTAGAGACTTAAGTGTCTACCTCATCTTGGGGGGAGGATTCTAATGAAAAACCTCGTGTTGCCCGCTTGTATCTACTTTCTGGCTTCCTGTGGGCTCCCCCATGACATCGGCCAACCCGGATCTTACCTCATTGGCAACAATTCAACCGTCATCGACTCCGTCACCACCTCGATTCAACACCTCATCATTCTTCAGCACGACATCGCTCAAGCCGAAACATTGATTTACATACTTGAAGGGGAGTTAGGAAAGCAGGATATCGGGATTGAAGACATGCGCAGACTTAGTCAAAGATTTGGTCAGTTCAGCCTAAAGTTCGAATTATCCCGCTCATTCTCTTCAGAAGTCACATTACCCCCAACCCAAAACCAACCTTTGCTTAAGCTTGCAGAAGACAATGTGGTAACACTCACCCAACTCGACAATCAATCGATGCTTGTGGTTGGCATGAATCATTTCATCCCTTCTCTCATCCCAGGACAAGTCAATGGTTACTTTGCTAGTTTTCCTCTATTGCGACAAGACGTGGTCGCCCAATTAATCATTGCTAACAAAACGCTTAACGTAGACATACAAATTCACACGCGAGAAATCGCAGCCACACCGAAAGGGGAAGTTCTAGAGATTACTGGACCGGTAAACGACAAAGTAGATTATCTACAAATCCGTATTCTACAGGAACAGATATTCTCCGATGAGAATATTCCCGTAGATACTTTAATCTCCGGATTAATGAGCAACGCCGCCGCCCTATCCATTCACCAAAATCTTCTTTATGACGCGACACCTAAAGCTTGTTGGCGATCCCATAAGGAGCTTTTTATTGAAAGCATCTCGGTGCGAAGAAAATATCAGGAAACCGACCCGACAGCATCGGTCATTATAAACAAATCGGTCAATAGAGAAAAACTTGACTCGGAAAACTGGTTTCCCACAGAAGCAGTCGAATATCCAATATACTGCAGTGACTACAAATAGAACTCGCTGACTAACTGGCTAATTCAACCCTTCCAGAATTAAAAATCGACTGCAATCGGTCAAGCTCATTCTCAGTCCGACGTAACTCACGCAAATTATCAACACTCGTTTCTACATCACAACGCTGCTTGGCACAAAGATAATCTCGCTGCACTTTATCCAAACGCTGACGCCATCTATTTCTCTCTTCTGGGTTCAAAGTATCCTCCATGGACTCTCATCTTCAACAAGATGACGTGCTCAGTGCAAATGCCATTCAAACAACGAAGCCAATTCAACAGTTTTCTCGGTAAAGACAATCGCCACCCAAGTCCAACATACAATAGCTCAAAATCATAGTAACTCTAAGCTCTAAGAAAGCAACTTTTGATTTGTGCACTCTTTGCGGCGTCGGGGAAAACCCATCTATCTGGTCTGGAAATGCCTGACACTGGCGTTTTGTTGAGTCAATGATGCCACAAAAAGGTTCATACCTGAAAGCCTGGAAGTAGAAGTAATCGCTTTCCACACCACACCAAAGGTGAATTAAACCATCGTTTGGTTACTCTCAAAATCGAATATTCCCCTAATCAACAACTTCTCAATAAGCCCATCGGTCAAAATACACCAAAGATGCTTAGGCACTTTAAAATACTCCGGTGATTCTCGAATAACAGCCCAGACCGTGATCTGTTTTTCGGTAGCATAATCATATGCACTTTCGATAGCTCGAATCATTTTCAAATGGTATTTGCAAAATAACGTCCACTTATTCTCGGCATCATGCTATCGAAATCCCCTAAGAAAACAATAAAGAATGAGCAGAGCGCACTGCACAAAAATGGCATTATTTGTGCTCTATTTCGCGCCTAACTCCGGTGGGAGACCACCGGGGCTCATAGATTAGGAATCAGACCGGTAACAGCAAAACACCGATGTGCATGATTCCAGTGGGAGATTGGTTCGCGGCAGTATTTTCAGTGCCCGTAGATTTTGCCTTCATAGGATACTCAGTGGCACCCGGATTTGAATTCGGAGGTTTCTAGTTGAGGGCCCAGGAAAACGGATTATCCGGTAGCCTCAACATCAAAAGTTAATTCGCTGCTTGACGCGTCCGTAGGAGCACCTTCCGCTCTCTGCATTGCCAAATCACCGATATGATGGATACCTCGCTCCCTAGCCAATACCATTTGTTTCTGCCTTTCGGCTGCCCGTGCTCGCGTATCATTGGAGAGCGTATCGATACAGTAAGGACAACTTACTCCCGGCTGATATGCTTCCGATGTCATGTCATCATGAGAAACAGGGTGCCTACAAGCATGGCATTGGTCATAGGAGCCAATATGCAAATCATGATCTACCGCCACTCGATTATCGAAAACAAAACACTCACCTTCCCACAAGCTGTCTTCTTTTGACACTTGCTCAAGATATTTGAGAATACCGCCTTCGAGATGATAGACTTCCTCAAAGCCTTCTTGCTTCAAATACGAAGTCGATTTTTCACACCGAATCCCCCCAGTACAAAACATGGCTACTTTCTTATGTTTCTTAGGATCCAGTTCTCTTTGCACATAGTCAGGAAAATCACGAAAGCTCACGGTCTTGGGATTCTTAGCGCCTTTAAAGGTACCAATAGCCACCTCATAATCATTACGGGTATCAACCAAAACCACTTCTGGGTCCAAAATCAATTGATTCCAATCCTCTGGTTTAACATAGGTTCCAACAACACGCTTGGGATTGATACTTTCCACGCCCATTGTCACAATCTCTTTTTTCAACTTAACTTTCGTACGATAAAACGGAAGCTCATCACAAAATGATTCCTTGGTAACAATATCAGTCAGACGTGGATCACTGCCGAGAAAATCCATGAGGCTGGCGATGCCTTCCCGGGTCCCCGCTACCGTCCCATTCATTCCTTCTGATGCCAGGAGAAGCGTGCCCTTAACACCATTGTTCATCATACAATCTAGTAGGGGTTCACGTAACATCTCAAAATTATCGAGCGACACAAATTTATACAGTGCCAAAACCATAATCGGTTGGTCCATATCATAACTCCTAATCAATAGCGCAAAAGGGGCCCACTATCCGATCCCCTCACAACCTGTCTAGCTCAAAACCAATAACCCTTAATTTATTCAGTATCTAGAACGCTATTTTCCCGGCGGGAGCAAAAAATCCGATGGTACAGCGCCTTTCATGACCTCGATACCTTCAGAACTAAGAGCCACCAATGGTTTCTCATGGCCATGGAAAGAAATCCAACCTCGCGCAATACATCTCCTTAAGAGGCCACGAATCCATCGCTCAGAGTGATCTGCGAGACACCCAAACGTCGAGGTATTCTCCAAACCAGCACTGCGAATTCGAACCGTTGCTTTTCCATTCAACAGATCTTTAGCGACACCTAAACCAAAATACCCGTGAATTCTCGCCACTGCACTTAATGCCTTTTGTACCCGAATTCTAAGTTCACCCTCAGATACACACAGAGGGTGATTTAGCCCTTCGCACCGGTCACATCGACCACAACCCTCTGATTTCTTCCCCTCATCATCAAAATAAGAGAGGAGTCCTTCATGACGACAACCAGATTGGTCCAGCCACCTGAAAAGCTCTAAAAACTGTCCCCATTTTTGTCGGTGGTGGTTTCGGCTTATGCCCTGTTCTATGCACTCCCGCTCGATTCGCATACTTTGTCGACTCATGTCAGCG
Source organism: Myxococcota bacterium (assembly GCA_036339465.1). Classification (GTDB taxonomy): domain Bacteria; phylum Myxococcota; class XYA12-FULL-58-9; order XYA12-FULL-58-9; family JABJBS01; genus JAYZAY01. The sequence continues at coordinate 24,066 of JAYZAY010000078.1, forward strand.
GTCGTCACAAACATGGCCGCTTGAGCCGGCTTACCATCACGCCCAGCCCTACCTATCTCTTGGTAATACGCCTCCAATGATGGAGGTGGCCCAATATGAACAACCAGTCTGACATCCGGGCGATCAATCCCCATCCCAAAAGCCGACGTCGCTACAACCACCGAAGTACTTCCTTTTCTGAAGTTCTGCGATAGCTCCTCACGCGCGGATGGAGAAAGTCCTGCATGGTAGGCATGCGCTTGAATTCCCTCTTCCCTGAGGCAATCAATCCAATCCTCACAGCCCTTACGGGTGCGCACATAAAGGATAGATGCTCCACTCATAACACCGGGGCGCTTCTCAATACGCTTTAAAAGCAAACGCACAAGGCGACGTTGTTCTTTTGAGTTTTTCTCTTCGTAGATATTAATTCCTAAATTCGGTCGAGAAAATCCTCGAATCACCAATGGTGTATCCGCAGAAAGCCCGAGACGCCCAACAATATCCTTTCGAACCTGCGCGGTCGCCGTTGCGGTGCAAGCAAGGATATAGTGAGGGTTCAACTCCTCAATAACCTCAGCCAATCGTAGATACTCTGGGCGAAAATCATGCCCCCACTGACTGATACAATGTGCCTCATCAATGGCAATCATCGATACCTGCTGCCCCCGTAACCACGCCCGAAAACTCCTCTTCGTTAGTCGTTCTGGCGCAACATAAACAAGACGGTAAGAACCCGCCTCGATCTTTGCTTTCCGGTAATTATATTCAATTTCAGATAAACTAGAGGCCAAATACGTGGCCTCAACTCCCAGAGACTTTAAGGATTCAACTTGATCATGCATTAGAGCAATCAAAGGCGAAACAATAATCGTCATTCCTTCGAGCTCCGATGCCGGGAGCTGGTAAACGAGACTCTTTCCCGAGCCAGTAGGGGCAACAAAGAGTAATTTTCGACTTTCCACCAGCGCTTCGAATGCTTCTCGCTGCTCGGAACGGAAGTCATCATAGCCAAATCGTTCAAGAGCCTTGCCCAGTAAAGGCATCGTCAGAGAGCCTTTATCTTCCTCGGTTTGAACCGCTGCGTGTGAATAAGAGAAGGCAGACACGAGTCATGACTATCGGCTTGAGAATCACTGAGCAAATCATTTAGCACCCAATGCCTCCTAAAAACACAGAGGACGTACTTGAACGTACATAGGTAAATACCTCAAGAGAATCGGTCGCCGGAATAATCTAGTTGAACTGACAACTTTCACCCACTTCGAGATTATCAAAGCGGTGGTATTTGGTGTAAAAGCCGGTCCTAAGAAGCAACCATCGATACCCGCAAACTCCGCAAAAAAATGGACCTCATTAAGCTTCATAACCATCGGAAAGAGCCAATAAAATCATGGGATGAATACCAGATCTCAACGAAGTGGTTGCAAATTGCGTCTCACCATTCTTATGAGAGGCCCAAGTGAGTTTGATGCCACCATGCTCACCGTTGTTATCGTTGATTCTAGCCCCCAAAAAAATAAATCCTTCACCCTTCGCATAACTTCTCCGACCATTTTTCTTAGCCTAAACCAACACCGACTGTGAAGCTCCCCGGCGTCCATAAGCAACCAACAATGCCCCTGTAAAATAGACAACAAGGCTATAAACCACAGGCACCACAATATAATCAGCTCCGAGAAATTTCATCGCCAGCCCAACCGCCAATGTGCAGTTTTGAATCCCTACTTCCAAAGCAATGGTCGCAACCTGCGTATGCGGCAATTGAACGAAACGAGCCAAACCGAAACCCAAAGCAATAGCGGAAAGATTTAAGAAGATAACAGGCAAGCCCACGAGAGATACCATACTTATGACCGTCGATGAATCCTTGACCACCGCCCCCACGACAATCATCAAGAGCATCACCACAGCCACAGTCTTCACGACCTTTTCCAAGAAATGCGCAATCTTGGATAGATAGGCCCTCAAGACCATTCCAATCGCAATCGGTAAGCCCATGAGAATCACAATATCCTTGAGCAAAGCGCGAACGGGTAGCCCATGAACCCCTTGCTCTCCACCGACAAATACAACCATAGCCAAAAACAGCCACCATGGAATCGAAAGAAAGGTCACGATCCCACTTGTTGCAGTCAAAGCCACCGATAAGGCCGTATCACCTCTAGCTAGACTTGTGTAAAGGTTGGAATGAGCTCCACCGGGGCAAGCAGTCACTAGAATCAATCCCACCGCTGCATATGGCTCCAATTGAAAAATAAGCGCTGTCAAGAATCCTAATAGTGGCAAACCCACCAACTGACATCCCAAACCAATTCCAGCCGCCTTTGGTTTTTCATAGAGCCGTTTAAAATCGGTTTTTGTTAACCCCAAACCCATGGCCAGCATGATTGAACCAACGAAGAAGGAAAGGAACGCATTGACACTGTCCTGATTTTCCATGAACCACCTTAACGATAAATCAGGAAATATGGATTTCCCCCGTGGAGGTCAAACATCTCAAACATCCCCTAAGAGACCCCTGGGTTTTTCTGACTTTCCTTCACAATAACCCACAAAAAATCGGCACAACAGACCGCGGATCAGAAATGGTCTCACTTTGCATATCCAAGTAACTCGGCTCAAAATGAATGACCACTCAGCTTGTTGGGAATGGGCCTCTAAGCAAGGAAAGCTCAAGAGTCGAAATAGAACACGCAGCCATGATAATGACCCGGGAAATTATCTTTGTTTCGCCACAGGAGAGCACAAGCACATCGGGTAAGGTCCCCATATATGCCCCTCCTGGTGAGCTCGTTTGCACCGGGAAAAGCGTCTGACGCTCAAATAAAGCATTTCTTTTCCTACCAGTGAAAACCAGCGACCAACCCTATCAAGCGAAACCTAAGCCCCCCCAAAAAAAAACGGAAAAATTCACCGACGAAACATACCCCCCCGGTCATGAGATAACACGTCGAGTCAGCCATTATCTTTTCTATGGCCTCCATTTTTTATCCTTCTTCCGCCACCATTTGGAAAAAAGACCGAAAATTACATGATTTTCCTTTCAAACACACACTCTCGTAAGGATAAACCCTGTGGGCTACATGTAGGTACATTTGGTACACTATGTGCATGGATTTAGGAAACCCAACCCTTGAGTAGAGCGCAACCATGGTCAGACCCAAACCAGCCACATTTGGAATTATTCTTGGAACTCTCTTGTTCTCAACCACTGCAGAGAGCGCCCCGGAAAATCCAACCCAAACCAATTTTCGACCTGAACTGACTTTCAATGTCGATGGATTGCCCGAAATAAGCGCAGCCGCTACTCAGAAAACAGTGACTGAACCCTCGCCGTGGAAACGCCCAATAGCCAAGTTACCGCGCACCAAAAACCAAGTTAAAATGACAGTTCAACAATTCAAAACAGGCCTCTCTTCATGCTTTGTGATTCGAAAGCATGAAAAAGTGAAAGACAAAATCGAAAGAAAAATCATGGCAAAATTCACCATCAATCCCGATGGAACCGTTCAAGCCATACATTTACGCAGTAAATCAAAGGATATGAGACTGCTCTATAAATGCACACGCCGACGCCTCAAAGGATGGCAATTTGGTTCGGCTAGAGAAAAAGTGCGGATCATACTCCCCATTCACTATCGCTACGAAAACGAAACGACCGATAGCCTCCCGCTCCATGCCGCCCTTGTTCAGATTCAAACAAAATAAAAGAAATCGCTTCTACTCTCCTCCAAACAAGAGTTTACAATCCTCTAAAACCTCCGCAGAATGTCTACCGGGACGAATCAACAAAGGTTCAACGCGCTGATGCTTCCTGTGAAATCAAGGACAAAAGATTGAATATCCAGACAAACAATACCTGAATTACTTGAGACCGTTTGTTCTGCAAACAAAGCGGAGAAATGTGGGACCAAATCATCGAAGTCAATCTCACCGCGGCATTTCAAATGCCTCAGGGCGCCACAAAGATCATGGTACCCAAAAAACTCTGGGGCATCCCAAACGCAACATAGGTGGTTGCTCGCTGAGCTAATGTGGGCCGAACAAATGAGGCTGCGATAAGGTGGGTATGCTCACTCACCAAAACCCCGACCAAAGAACCCGGCCAAAAGGTATCCGAGTCAATCCGACCGCCCCCGGTTTCACATACAGGGAAATGGTCGGCAGGATCCCACAAGACCTCTCTTGCCCCTACGGCCAATCCCCGAAATTGCAAATACCAACGGCTTCTTGGGATCGACAAAAGCACCATCCATCACCACAGCGCTATTGAATGCCCATGACAGGTTGATTCTAGCTAATTGCAATTAGGCAACTACCTGTGATTCACTCTTAAAATAAGTGAGTTTAAAGTAATAATATGGTGAAAGCCTCCCCAAATACGCCAAAATGGCGGCGACTACTTTGGCCATTGATTGTTTTGGCTGTGTTTTTGACCCCAACTCTTTATTGGGACTCAATCCTCACGGAAGTAGGAACGGAGGTCATTACCCAAACCATTCAAATCATCCGATACTCATTCGCTACGCTCGCCTGGCTCAGTATCGCTTGGCTGGTCATTCGACTTTTGGATGTATTCTTTTGGGAGATGCTCGTTGCCCCCTCACTCGGCGGCAAAGTTCCCCGACTTCTCAAAGACGTGCTGGCCGCAATCGTTTTCCTCCTCGCGATTACAGGAATCGTGGGAGGCGTCTTTGAGCTTCCCGTTACTGGCCTCTGGGCGACCTCGGGAGTCGTCGGTTTAGTGGTTGGCCTCGCTCTCCAAAGCATGATCTCCGACGTTTTTTCAGGAATCGCCATCAACATAGACCGTCCCTATATTATCGGTGACTGGATCCAAGTCCATGTTCGCGGTATCGATCTCATGATTGGGTGTGTGGAAGAAGTGAATTGGCGCTCCACAAAAATACTAACCAAAGACAATGTCATGCACATGGTACCGAATCATCTTATCAACCAAATCGTGGTCACCAATCTATCTCGCCCTCAACTCAACAGTCGCTTTGAACTCCTCTTCTGCATCGATTTCTCCGTCTCATCGGAGCGGGCCCTCCGAATATTGAATGCAGGTGTACTGGCGTGTGACGGTATTCTCAAAGAACCCGCCCCAAAAGCCAGAGTCAACCAAATTACCTCACGCGGGGTTGAATATTACGTTCGCTACTGGCTAAATCCAAAACAATTCAGTCCCAGTAAAGGACGTCATGCGGTATGCAGCAGTATCTTGAACCACCTCCACCAAGCTGGAGTCACACTGGCCTACCATAAACAAGATGTTTTCATCGCCAACATGCCCAATCGACAACTCGACATTGAAATTGACCGAATTCAGCTCCTTAGACGTGTCGACTTGGCAAAGCACCTCACCGAAGACGAACTCGCTACCCTCAGCCAAAACATGAAAAGGCACGACCTCGACAAAGGTTCGGTCATCGTGAACGAAGGAGAGCAAGGGGACTCCATGTACCTTCTTGTGGAAGGGCTCCTGTCTGTTTATCGAGCTGTAGGCGAAGGTGATGGATACCACACTACCCGTGTCGGGAAATTGGGCCCCGGTCAGTACTTTGGTGAAATGTCTTTACTCACGGGAGAACCCCGAAGTGCAACTGTTCAGTGCATCACCTCCTCGGTTGTGTATGAAATATCACATGGGGGACTCAAAAAGATATTAGGCTCCAGACCCGAACTCGCCGAAGCCATTGCCCTAACCGTGGCTAAGCGCCGAGTGGACCTGGCTCAAGCAGAAAAAAATGCCAACCACCAAAACGTTGACGGTCATTCAGACTCTTCGGTGACCAATGACCTACTCAACCGGATCCGTTCATTCTTCTTTGGATGATTTTATGCACAAACAAACGCGACAACTCATTTTATTGGCAACTCTCGCCCATGGCATCCTAAGCTGTAAGACTCACCCTCCAAGAAAGACCACGATCCAGAAAACTCAGCAGGCCAATTCGGTGAGTATTGTCAGCTACCAAAAAGTTTCATGCTTTTCAGAATCATATCAAAAAGAGACAGGGTTAACCTGCGAACCTTCGGCCATCCTCGCTAGCCATCATCACCTCATCATAGCGACGGACAAAACCGACCCCACCGCCCAAATAAGCCCTCTATTCAAAATCAATGGAGGACAGAAACAGGACCTAAATAACCCCTCGATTTTGAGGTCCAAAAAATTTGAGAGTCTAACCATGCTCCCAAATACCGGTTTGGTCGTCGCCTGTACTGGATTCACGAGATACCAAGAATCAGATCCAAAATACGACCCCTACAATACCTGTCTCTACTGGGATCCAAATAAAGAAAGCTCAGTTAGAATCCTCGCGGAAACAACACGCAAAGACATAAAAAGCTCCCTTTCCCTTCGCACCAAGATACAAGAGACCCTACGCTCCATCCATAATAACAAGCTTCCCGCTTTTTTTAAGGTTGAAGGTCTGGCCGCAATTCCAGGGAATCGAATCATCTTTGGAATCAGGGAAATCGGCGAATCCTATAAAAATCCAGACTTTGTAGTCGCCATGGTTGAAACAACCTATTCCATCACAGACAACGGCGTTCTCTCCCTCGGAGATTCCATGCGATTACTCTACAACGTAAATCTGGATGCTCCGATCAAACCCGTCGGCCTTTCCAGTATAGAATACGACCCTATCGATGACCAACTTCTCATGCTGACAAGTTTCGAATTAGGTGACAGAGCAGAAGACCGAGGTGCATTTATATGGACTCTACCCATGGACGCCCTTGAAAAGGGTCTGCCGCCAACACCAGTCAATGGCCCCAACGGAAAAATTCTCCGCCTCGCCAATAAAGCGGAAGGCCTGACCACGACTTCTCAAAATGAGCTCATCATTATTTTCGATGACGACCGCATAACCGACGCAAACAGTCCATCTCAACAAGGCTTTCACCCCAGGGCATTGCATGAAGCTTGGCTCGTTAAACTTAAGTGGATAAATGCCAAAAACACAAAGCCCACCCAATAAATCTCCCAAAAACAGACAAAAGCGCTCACTCAACTCCTATTGCCCTCTAGACAACCGGATTTCCAGGCCTTAAACCAAGGTCATAGGAGTTTGAAGATGGGTATTACCGAATTTAATGGAACCAAGAGTTATTTAACATCCGCGGAACTCCGGGATGCCGTCAATGTCGCCATAGGCCTGGAAAAACCTCTTTTGATTAAAGGCGAACCTGGAACAGGTAAGACTCTTCTAGCTGAAGCAGTTGCAGAAGCATTGGACACGGAAATTCTAACGTGGAACGTCAAATCGACGACCAAGGCCCAGGATGGCCTTTATGTCTACGACACCGTTCAGCGCTTGAACGACTCGCGGTTCGGGGAAGGGGACGTGAGCGATATCAGACAATATATCAATTATGGCCCTCTGGGGCAAAGCTTCCAAAAAGACCGGCGGGTCGTTCTTCTGATCGATGAAATCGACAAAGCCGATATGGAGTTTCCAAATGATCTACTCCATGAAATTGACCGAATGAGTTTTATGGTCAACGAAACCGGCGACCACATCAAAGCCATTTACCGACCCATTGTAATCATAACCTCCAATAACGAAAAAGAATTGCCCGACGCTTTCCTGAGACGTTGCGTTTTTCATTACATCTCATTTCCCGGTAAAGAACTTATGACCAATATTGTTAGAGTTCACCAACCTGACGTCGAAGAAAGCTTACTTCAAGAATGTCTTGCAAAATTTTACTGGATTCGAGAACAAAAACAAATCCGAAAACACCCTTCCACGAGTGAATTGGTGGACTGGATTGCCGCCCTCCGTAGGGCGGGCATAGCCGCTGACAAACTTCAAGAAAAACTTCCCTTCTTAGGCGTTCTCTTAAAGCGAGAAACCGACATCGATGCCTGGGAAAATCCACAACCTCGCAAACGCTACGCATGGTAAATCGATGTTTCTAGATTTTCTCCTAGACCTCCGAGCAGTGGGGTTAAAGGTTAGCATGAAAGAATGGCTTACCTTAATCGAAGCTCTCTCTCTCGGGTTTGCTCGAGCAGATCTCACCTCATTCTACCACCTCGCGCGAAACCTTGTGGTAAAGCGCGAAAGCGAATTCGACTTATACGACCGAGCCTTCGCGTATCATTTTAAAGGCATCGAAACCCATTTTGATATTGACGATGATCTCCTAAACTGGCTTTCCAACCCAGTGCTGCCACGTGAACTCAGCGAAGAAGACCTAGCAAAGCTTAAGAGCCTTGATCTAGATGAACTTCGCAAGCAATTCGAGGAACGGATGCGCGAACAAAACGAAAGACATGACGGTGGAAACCGCTGGGTTGGAACGGGCGGTACTTCCCCTTTTGGGCATGGGGGGCACCACCCATCAGGTGTTCGAGTCGGCGGACCGGGGGGAGGACGCACCGCGATTCAAGTTGCCGAAGACAGAAAATTTCAGAACCTGCGAACTGACCGCATCCTCGATACCCGTGACATAGGAGTCGCCCTCAGACGACTCCGTAAATTGGCCAAAGACGAACAACACTTGGAACTTGATCTCCCCGCAAGCATCGACAAAACTGCCAGAGAGGCAGGAGAGATCGATCTTGTATTTTCTCCTCCCCGACACAACCGCACCAAATTACTCCTTCTCATGGATGTAGGTGGTTCCATGGATCCGTTTGCGGAGCTTTCTGAACGACTTTTTAGCGCAGCCCACGCCGCAAGCCACTTTAAAGCATTTAAAGCTTTCATGTTTCACAACTGCGTCTACGAACATCTCTATACAGATATCCACGCCCATAAGGGCATTTTCACAGAAGACCTACTCAAAGAAATCGACAATACCTGGACGCTGATTTTTGTTGGTGATGCTAGTATGAGCCCCTATGAACTCAGCCACCAAGGCGGGGCAATTTACTACGGTCATCAAAATGCGACCCCGGGTATTCAATGGCTAAGACGCCTTCGTCAGCGAGTACCAAATTCGGTATGGTTAAACCCCGAGCCCAAGAAATTTTGGGGAGGCACAACAAGTATTGGAATCATTCATGATGTTTTTCCCATGTATGAATTTACGTTAAGTGGTATCACTGAAGCCATCGATCACCTGCGGGGTTTATTGGGAACTCATTATCAGCCGCCACTTCATTGACAACTCGGACGCCAAATTATCACTCCTGAAAACCGGTTCAATTCTTTACTTCCAACTCTTCACGGCTCGACTCTTGAGTGTAAAGTCGTTATTATCAACAGTCCATCAGGCGTACCAAAACACAAGCCCCTCTCTAAACGACCACCGGGGAAATTCAAGACGTGGAAAATCCCAAAAAGCCTTTTCATTGAGGAATCGCCCATGACCCACCATTCTAACTGGCTCTTTTTACGAGGGCTGGCCCGGGACAAGAGACATTGGGGCCAATTCGGAGAAATCTTTAGCGAACGTATTAATGGTGCAAAGGTATTTATGCTGGATTTACCTGGAATGGGGACCGAAAGGCATCGAAGTGCTCCCCTTACCATCAGTGAAACAAAAAATGACCTTAGAAATCGTTGGCGGCATCTTCAAACGCAACATGAAGGCGCCTGGAACCTACTAAGTCTCTCCCTCGGCGGTATGGTGGCCATGGAATGGTGTGGTAGCCACCCATACGATTTCCAGAAGCTCGTTCTACTCAACACCAGTGCAGGTCGAAGTCTTTGGAAGTTGCCCAAACGGCTCAAACCCGGGGTCTGGAAAAATATTATCGAGGTAGCCATCACAAAATCGCCACGGAGCAAAGAAGCGTGCATTCTAGGAATCAACAGCAACCATGGCCCCCAAAGAAACCCTGAACTCTATGAGCAATGGACCCAATACTCAAGCGAAGCTCCAAACTCTCCAGTCAACAACTTTCGCCAAATAGTCGCAGCTATGAACTACAATCCCCCCGAAAAAATTCATCCACAAACTCTGGTGGTTGGTTCAATGGCAGACCGTATGGTGGATGTATCCTGCTCCTGGGAATTGGCCCAAAGATACGATACACAGTTAGTGCTCCACGACACAGCCGGGCACGATCTTCCAATGGACGTCCCTGAATGGCTCGTCGATCACATCGAACTGTGGTTAAGAGGCCATTGACATAATGGTGGAACCAACACCCCAATCACTGAACGGCACGAAAGAATTTTTCGCTAAGAATAGCGGCCCGCCACCCTTTAATTCCAGGATGCTCCGCCACGCTACCCACGCTGGTGGGTGGATCCCTCGCGAGGTCTTCTAAACAAGCATTCCCGGCAATCACTTCCGGATCGACACCAATTGCTTCCGCAACCTTTCGACGAACCGCCCGTAAATTTTCATAGACCTGCCGGGGCTGCGGATCCATAAATCGACCGCTTCGCCGTCGACCCATATTTTTTGGCGCCGACTCATAGATTGGCTTCGCATTTCGAATTGCTCGGACAATTCTCGTCCCGTAGCGCTGAACACCCAGTTGTTTCAAACCGGGTCTCGGAGAAAAACTATTCATATCCATCGGAGGCGTTTTCACCAAATCCATCAAGAGCTGATTACTAAAAACCTTAAATGCGGGGCGGTCCAGCTTTTCTGCAATCCGATCCCGCAGCAAGAAGAGGGCTTGCAAATAGCCAAGCTCTTGGGGATTCAACTTCTTCGCACCCTTAATTCGCCAAAAACCGTCTTGAGTATGAGCAGTGGGTCGCTCTAATAAAGTATCCACATGATTCGCGATTCGATCGAAATCCTCTAAAGCCCATTCCAGTCGCCCCATTTCGCGCAAGCTTTCTTCCAACCGATGGGCCAAATCGGGAAGGAAATGAGTATCGTGCCGAGCATAATACAATTGGGCATCGGTCAAGGGCCGCCGCGACCAGTCAGAACGCTGCAGTGTCTTATCGGTCTGAAACTCATAATTTTCTTCTAGGATAGCCCCTAAGCCAAACTTCCGATAACCAAGAAATCGACAAGCAAGCATGGTATCAAAAATTCCCTGAATATCGAAACCATAGTCCCTTTTCATACACAAAAGGTCGTAGCCTGCATCGTGAAAGATTTTGATGCGGGTTGGATCCTCAAATAGATCTCGAAGTGGATCCAATGTATCAAGCGAAAGGGGATCAATGATCGCATCCCGCCCCCCCACAGTCATTTGAATCAAGCAAACTTTTTCTTGATAACGGTGGTAAGAGTCACTCTCAGTGTCTACCGCTATCCATCTGTAATTGCGAGTAAATTTAACCCAGGACGCCAACTCTCGGGCAGTCCTTATGTATAAAAAATCATCTCGATTTTCTTCCAAGACTCAGTCCATTTCTCAAGGTTCGTAACTATTATCCCTGCAATAGCGAACAAAATAAAATCATGCCAGATTTTTTCCGTATGCGAATGTCGTTTGAACGTTCTATACTCCAAAATATGCGTGTCCGATTTCTATCTTTCTCCCTACTCTTCTCACTCGCCTGTTCCGCTGGTACGAATGGAGGTTGCGCAGATTGTGCGGCTTTACCTAATGTTCCTTACCCCCAAGAAGCAAGCTCAATCGACGAAGCTGCTGCGGCGAGAATAACTCAGCATTCACTCGACTTCTTCCGAAAAAATCTAGTGAGTCTTCTCAGTCAATATTTGACCGTGGTCAAACAAGGAGAATGTCTGATTGAGAGCAGTGCCCCCGAGTGTCCTTTCGGGCAAAAAGCCACTGAAGATATCGCTGTTTTGGATATCAATAAGCTAACGGTATCCACAGGTGTTGGTGATAGTAGCGAATTTCCCCTTAAGTTCCGCGACGGATGCATTGAAGACACTGGAGAAGAACAAAAAACATATGACAATTGTCCGGAACAAAAGCGCACCCGCATATCCATACTCTATATGCCCATGGCGAAACTTGAAGAATCTTTCGAACTGGAATGGGTGAGTGAAAGTGGTAACTCAGACACCACCAACGCAGGCAGCGGATTACATGTCACAATTAGCAATCTAGAAATGGAGGCAGACCTCGTCCTAGCCCTTGAAAGCTCTGACGAAATTGACGATTCTGATCCTATTGCCGCCCTCTTAAACTCGTTATCCGCTTCCTGCTGGCTCACCTCCCCTCTCGACTTACCCGCATTAACCATTCCTAAAATCGATTTCACCATGGGCTTTAAGGTGAATGCGGAAGGCAAACTAGAACCCAGCATCTCGGTCTCAGAAGTGACCATTACAGAAGACGACCAAACAAACTCGATCAACATGCAAGTCAAACCCTGCGTTGCCAGCGGTGTAAAACCAGAGTGTCAGGATACGTTATGCCCCACGGCCGTAGGCACAGAAAATATTTGCACTGAGCTTTGTGAGGTCGGTAATTTACTGGCCACGGTTCTCCCTGCGCTCACCAGTCAAATTCAACCTGTACTCAATCAATTGGCTCAAGGTCTTGCTACGCAACTGCAAACCAGTCTAGCGGAAGGCTTCGAAGGTCTTAAACTGGGTATAGAAACCGTGCTCGATCCCGCAGCTTTGAGTCCCCTATTGAGCGATGCGAAGCCCCTCAATGTGCAATTTAAGATCCACAACGACAACTTGAGAGTCCAAGGAGAAGAAAATGCACCGGGAACTGGACTGCATGCAACCCTCTCTGCGGGTATTAGCGCTCAAAGCCGAGCTGCCTGCGCAATCGAAAATCCCCAAACCGGTGCAGAATCCTTGAGTTCAATACTTCCTGAGTTTGGTGGCTTTCTAGAGGTTCCCTCAGACCAAGAAGGGAACACAACCTTTGAACCCTACCACATGGCATTTACGGTATCTGAAGCAATGCTCACTCAAATGGGTACCGCCCTGTATCATTCTGGTGTCTTCTGTGTGGGATTGGGGTCCCAAGATATTCATGACATGAGTGGGATCCTCCTGGACCTAAAATTCTTAACCGCTCTAGAACCTGGCCTACAAGACATTGCTCCGGCCGGATCCCCCAATGAAAATGCTCCCATCCACCTGGGGCTCTTTGCCACAAAACCACCCATCTTTAGCTTGGGCTCGGGAAAAGTCATCGCCCCCCCCAAGCACTGTCACAGAAGAGGGTATGAGCGACTATCTCGCAGGCGTTGTCGATGATGCGCTACTCGAGCTCCTACTCGACGACCTTCAAATAAATATTTCGGCCCTTCTAGGCGATGCACAGACGCGGATCGCCAGTCTCTATGCTGATATTAGAATCCCCTTTACAGCCGTTAGAGACACAAGCAACGGAGGAGTTCTTCAGTTGCGACAAGTCCCAAAAATTACGATTTCCAATACTCACCAAGTTTATAATGAAATCGCCCAAGCAGCAGATCTTACGCAGTTCTTTGAAACCCTCGTCGATTTGGCCATCACCGTGGCCCTCAAAGACAGTCTAAATTTCGATCTCGACTTTTCTGATGCTATTAGCTCAGCCCTCGGTTCCGATGCTCTCACACTTAAAATCGCAGACATCAGAAGAGATGTAGCGAACTTTCAACACGCCTTTCTGTCCATTTATGTAACACTGTGCTCCAACGTAGATACAAATGATCCAAACCACGTTATCTGCTATCAAGCACCTGCTGGCTCCGCGACCAATAGAGTCACCACAACCGCCAATATGGAATCCATGTACGAAAAAATTTCTTTCAAAGCGAAAAATGGGGCGCTCCATCGTCGCACAACCGGTAGGCTGGAAGTACCGATTGAGGATGGGATCTACCAATATCGAGTTGACGGAGGCGCATGGCGCAGTCAATTAAGAATAGACGATGCCACCCTGACCGTTCAACATCCCTTCTTAAGAGTTCCTGGAGACCACCTCGTAGAAATTGCGCGAATAAATGACCGTGGTCATGAGGCCTGGCGTACAAATATTCCCGTACGTATTGACCCCTTTCCACCGACGCTAACACACACCATAAAGGGGAGCACCGTTCAATTCGCAGGAACTGACGACATCCAGCCAAACTCCGTTTATTTTGTAAAACGATTTGTGGATTCCGCGGGAACCCAGACACCATGGAGCCCGACCCCCGATAAATTTGAGCTAGACTCCGTAGATACCGATTTCATAAACGTAGAATTTGCCGCAGTCGATGCAACAGGCAACCAATCCCCACCATTGAAATTTGCCCTTAATAAAGAGCCGCCCAATACAGCGATAAAATTCAACAGCACTCATGACAGCGTCAGTAAAAGCTCGTGTCATCAGATTCCACTTTCTCTGTGGTTGGTGTTGTTGATGATTCCTTGGATTGTGTGCTTAAGACCAAAACCAAAATTGAACGGCTAGATTATCTTAAATCATTGCCTAGACTGTAATAATTTAAGAGCTTTGGAATCAGCTCATCCTTGAAAGGACCTTCTCCAAAAACATCTAATGCCTGCTGGGATAAGCCCCTTCCACCGCTTTTCAATAATCCCTCAAATGGCTCCAAATATCGACTTTCATCCAGACCATCTGAATCACAACAACCAAACTCGACCAAAGCTTGTCGAGATAGGCTTAATAACTCCCAAAGTATCTCCTTGATAGACCAACCCGAGCTATAGCCTTCAATTCCGTCTTGAGCCGCCAATCTCATTGCCAGCCGCAAATCATCATAGCTTAGCTCACTCAACAATCCATCCACACCTTCGATCGATTTATCTGAATAGAGAAGCCCTTTCCAAAACGCCGCTACTGCAGATGACATCCAAATTGGACCACTATCACAACTTCGAACTTCAATGAATTTCTTGAGACGAACCTCCGGAAAAAGGGTTGAAAGGTGGGTCTCAAAATCAGCGATGGTGGGCTTCAACCCTGAAATCCCATCCTCCAAAAACATACGAAAAGTTTTCCCATGACTGTCGATAAACTCTCCGCCACGAAAGACGAAAAACATCGGGACATCTAGTACCCAATCCAGATAGTTCCCAAATGAAAAGTCACCGTCCAGAGCTTGCCGTAAAATCCCACATCGCTCATTGTCCACATCAAACCAAATCGCGTTTCGAAAACTTCGCCAGCCAGACCAGCGCCCATCAGTCCAAGGCGAATTCGCACACAAAGCAGCAGCAAAAGGGGAGACCAACGACGCAACACGCATCTTATTAACCATATCGGATTCACTAGCATAATCGAAATTGCATTGAACCGTGGTGGTAAGGACCATCATGTGATGTCCAAAAGAGCCATGAGATTCGAGATAACGACGCATCCGCCGATAACGTTCTCGGGGGATCCATTCGGCTGCATCCACTCCGAAAACGGGTCGACAAGCCAAAGTAGAAACTCTCGCTTCTGATCGAGCCATAATCGCGTTCAACTGAAGAGCAAACTCACGCGCTTCGATATCAGTTTCATGAACGGTCTTAAACGGAGCACCCGCCAACTCAAGTTGGCCGCCTGGCTCCAAAGAAATAGAAGCTCTTGCTCGACTCAAAGCCATGGGAAAATTGGGATCACCTTCAATCGTCCATCCATCACGAATCAACCCTTCAAAAATAGGGCAAATACCATTTGAATAGTCAAGGGGCCTACCAGTTCTCGCATCAAAGAGAAATCTTTCAGTCTCCGTTCCAACCAACCATTCGCCACGAGGCTTGGCCCCATCCATAAAGTATTGAATCAATTGCTCCAACGATTCGATGACTGGGCTATTCTCTACCAAAATATCTCGTGACATGCATTTTGCCTTACTAGTTGTACCCCCCATTAAGCAAGCTCAGAACGTTCTGGCGTTTTTTTTCCTTGAAAGGTCCAAGCCCTACCTGTGGCTTGCACATCAACCTGAAAGCGCATAAAGCAAATTTATGGTCAGTGAAACAAAGAGGGAGAAGGAGGTTGAAGCCGCAATTTCAACATTCCTAGAAGCAATCGATCCCTCTCCTAGAAAAGACCTGCAAACCACTCCCGCTAGAGTAGCCAATCTTTGGATTAAGCATCTTCTGGCCCATGAAAACAGCTCCATTGAGGACCTCCAAGTTCCGCCTATCCCCACGAATACCCAAGACCCCATCCTCGTAAGGAAACTCGGGCTCTATATGGTTTGCCCGCATCACCTTACCATAGGAAGTGGCTTCGCTGATATCGCTTACCTCCCAAAAGACCATATCGTTGGTTTTGGTCACATTTCCAATATCGTTGATTGGGCCAGCCAGCGGCTGTCGCTTCAAGAGGAAGTCGGGTCACGAATCTCCGAAGCACTGAAACAAGTCATCTCCCCAAAAGCCATTGTCAGTAGACTCATTGTTCAACATCCATGCCACACAATCCTGCACCCTCGCTCTCATAACGCTAGAATCGAAACCTTTTCTGTTTTTGGAGAAGAACAAAATATTGGGCTATTGAAAAATTTATTGGCTCGCTCTGATTCAGCTGAGCTTTAAAGCGGTTCTAAACCCAAGGTGGCCTTACCATTGGTAGAAGCTAAAGAAAAATAAGTCATCTCCTTACCGTACTCCGATATACCAAGTACGGGTGTATCTAACTCAGCTGTGATATCGTGTCGCTCCAGAGCAGCGATCGCATTGCCAAGAACGATGTTCAGAAATTCAGCTAAAGCGGCCTGTAAAGCTTCGAGATCTGCCTCTTGAAGACAGGCTGTAAGGCCATAAAATAAATCACGCGCAAAAATACGGTCTGAGCTCAAATGTACCCTCAGAGCGCTTTCCCCATAAACGACCAATGAAGCTACAACCTCATAGGAAGCAGCCTCTACAGGCTCCTGATAATCAATCTTCAATTTAATGCTAGAAACCTTCTCAGCCAGTTTTGGAACAAAATCGGCAACGTATTCTGCCAGGATGTGTCCTGCCAACCCCCCTGGCAAGTTTAAGTCCGCAAAGTCATACTCTGCCTGCTCAACGTGGAAACTTTCTAAAAGAGAGGCAAGATGATTCTCATCCTTCAACGCGCCTATCTCGATAAGAGCCTCTCCGATCTTAATCCGGCTTTTCCTCTCTTCCTCCACTAAATCCTCAACAACCTCAACAGGCAGCATTCCTTCATCGATGGCAATCTGACTCGCAGTTAGGATGCAAGTTTTCTCAAGTTCGACCAGGCGCTCACCTTGTTCGAGCGAAAGGTGTCCCGCCTCAATCCCAAGAGCACAAAACGATTTCTTCCGTTCTTCCATCATCTGGAGCGCTTTGCGTAAATCATCAGCTAATACATGGTTGTGCGCAATCAAGAACTGGCCAAAAAACTTCACCCCCATTGTATCACCCGCCTAACCCGCCGATGTCTTGTGCGCTTTCTCTGATGAAAAGAGAGCACGTAACTTTGATTCGTCGAAAGGTTTCGTTAAAACTTGAACTGCCCCCAACTTAAAAGCTTGTTCCGCTCTCGATCTAGATCCCGCCAAAGATGATAGCATCGCTACTCGCAACCTCGGATGTTCTGCTCTAAGTGCTCGGAGAGCTGTCAGGCCATCCATTCTCGGCATCACAATATCCATCACAACTAAATCTGGCTGAAGAGATTTCAACAAGACAACCGCCTCCACACCGTCCGTCGCCGTACCCAGCATTTCCACCCCATCAATGCAATCCACCAGTCCCCGAAAATGCGCCACCACCGACGGACTATCATCAACAAGAACCACAGTTAGAGAATCGTTTTCAGACATTCTCCCCCCAAAACGAAGTAAGCTAAAGGTCAGGTAAGACCCCCAGCTTCCATTTGGTATAAGCCTAACGGTTCCCTGAGTTATAGTCCAATCCCACCAGGAAACCTTCAATAATTTTTGGATTCTCTAGGGGAAATATTTCTCCCAAACGGCCCTATATGATCCAAATATAACACAAGACACTACCGACACATGCAAATACACAATCGCTGAATTTCGGAGGTTTTGCGAACATTGAATCAACAATCCAAATACCACCAAGGTTTAAAAAAGAAAAAAAATGAGCGTTATCAAATCAGAAGAAAAGGAAGCTTGGATGAAAAAACATCCTGAACATTCATGCCTATCCCCCACGAGCCAATAAAAACGTGGCCCGATTCGAGCGAGCGATGCCGCACTCCAAGGATCAGAGGCCGCGGTGACTTTAACCTCAAGACTGGCAGTCATCACCACCCTACTTTGGAATTTCGCCAAACCAACAACCATACCCATTGCCCTGAGACCCACCTATAGGCGAACCGACCACCTTCCTAAGTGTAGGTTTTCCACCAATTGAGCTCATCTTGGTGGTGGAGCCGACAAGCATTCTCCCTCCTTGACATATTTTTAAGGAGGCTTTCCCATGACTCTCGTCACAATCCCAGGCCTAGGCCCAAGTCCAGGCGCACCCTGTGGCATTCAATCCAATCCGAGAATACATCCAGCCGACGCACAAGGCTTGTTTTCGCCAAGCAACGCGACCTAAATCATGACCACAACATGAACTTGGGCGCGTATCTTTCGACGAGAAAAAGCGTAGACAAAGTCTTCCCACATTTGGGACACCCAAGATGGGCTACTGGTTTCAATGATCTTACCGAGAAATATCCCACCGAGGCTGGTTATGTTTTAAGTCGGTATCAGAAAATAGTAGAAGATGAAGCGTACCGCGTGGATGCATAGCTCTATGAAGCTCAGAGACGGGATTGTCCCCTACCAGAAACTCACGACCGCCCAGCTCCGAAGTAGCGGGCTTTTAGACTTTGAGGTCACCTCGGTAAAAAACCATGAAGTGCGTCGTGTCATTGTTCATAAGACCGGCCTTCTTATCGAGGACACACCGACCAATCCTACTCTAAGGTTGGCAGATCTTTCGACCATTTACGCACAAGCGAAAAATACCCTCATCTTGGTAGACTCAACATTCGATACCCTCACTCTTCTACAACCCCTTAGCCTCGGGGCAAGTTTGGGCGTTGATAAATTTGAATTTGTACCGGTGCCCTGCTTCACCCAGATCCTGCCTATGTCTTCATAGGGGCCTAAAGGACTTTACCCATTCGAATCGAGATCGCTCAAACAACAGCCATTGAGTTGGCAAGACGGCTCAAAAGACACCCAATGTTCAAAACAGCCAATACATATTCCGAAAACACAGTAAACGCCTAAATCGGCTCAGCCAACCTTAGAAAATAGACGGTCATCTCTACCCTCTTCTAGCCCATGGAGTTCTTCCAAAATCTCCTCGCCTGTGGTCGCAATCATATTTTGCAGATATTCAGCCCTGGGGATACCCTTCTCTAAGAATCGCGCTAAGAGCTCCCTCCGCTCGGGAAACCGCTGAGCTTGCTCCCAAAGTAATTCGGCAACTGCCGCATCGGAGAGAAGCTGAGTAAAACGCTCAGCATGAAGCATAGCAAAAGAGAAATCTCTTTTCGGATCCCAATTCTTTAGTATATGCTCCGGCCACTCACGTAATTTATGGTCTGAGAGTGTCTTTAGTTTATCCCCAAACACCCGAGATAAAATAGTTTGTTCGGCCCCAAGCGCACATGACAATAATTTATTTACTTTCCGCTCCAGAGAATCTCTTGCTGAAACTGAACGCCACCGAACTTGAGCAATCTTCTGAACCAGCACTCGCGGTCGTTTTAGGTCTCCCAATAACGTATCTTTTGTCGCCATGAGTGCCTGAATTTGGCTTGTTCCCTCATAAATAGGAAGCACCAAGGAATCACGAAGAAGCTTTTCAGCTCCAAATTCTGTGGTGTAACCAACCCCTCCATGAATCTGCATCGCCATACGAGACAATTCAACCGCTTTTTCTGCCCCCCGGTATTTGAGTAATGGCGTTAGTCTACGCGCCTTCCGAAGATGCCGACGATTTAGACGCTTGAGCTTCTCACGTTCGATATCGTCCTCAGCTATTCCTATTTTAAGATTAATCTCCGAACGCTGAGCCATCTCACTCTGAAATGCCGCTTCAACACCCAAAGCGCGAAGAACTTGTACCTCTGTCTTCATATCTCGAAGATAGTCGGCAATCATTTCATGTTTTTCTATGGGCTTGCCCATAGAATGTCGGCCCTCTGCGTAGGATTTGGCCATCCGATAAGCGGCCTCTGCCAAACCAATGCTCTCAAAACCAACTGCGACACGCGCATTATTCATGAGCGCGAGCATGTATCGAAAACCATCTCCTCGATTACCTATCAAATGAGCGGGTGAACGGTCGAAAACCATCGCACAAGTCGCGGAGTTCTTGTGCCCCAGTTTCTCCTCGAGACGATCTACCTTAGCATATCGAACTCTACCCTCGGGAGTATCCTCATAGGTGGGCACCAAAAAGAACGAAAGTCCACCGAGCCCCGCCATCGGGTCAGACACCTCTTCGGGCTCGGGCTCTGTACGAGCAATCACAAAATGATACTTGCCATGCCCGGAGGAAATAAATGATTTTTCTCCAGTAACAAACCAATTACCTTCTTCGTCTTGCTCTCCTTTGGAACGAAGAGCCCCCATGTCACTTCCCGCATTGGGTTCAGTTATATCCATCGCCCCCCATGTCCCATTGGTGACCATATCTTCGATCTCTTTTTGGAACCGACAACGAACCATCGTTTGAGTCTCATGATCTATTTCGGTACTTCCCTCCATCGCCGAGAAAAGCAACATAGCCAGAGACATCCCTCCGTGAAAACTATGGTGCGTCATAATGGAAACGTCCGCCCTAGCGATTAGTTCCGCACCCAACATATAACAGAGCAATGGCGCATTCATGCCCCCAAACTCACGAGGCAGACACAAACCATGGAGCCCCATTTCGTGCATTTGTTCAAAAATCTTTGTCAGTTCGGGTGCCTCAACAACCTCTCCGTCCACGAGCTTCAGGTAATTTTTCTCGATAATCGGAATTTTTGGAGCGATTTCATCGGCCACAAAATTTCCCAACATGGAAAAGAAATCACGATAAAAATCCGTCGCCTCATCCGTATTTGAGAAACCATCTGGTAATTTAAAATTATTCTCAACTAAACTGACCAGTGATTCCCAATCAACGTATTTCTCGATATAGAACTTAAGATCTTCATTATCATCATAAAAATTAGCCATAACATTCCTCACTTAGGTTTCGTTCGTCTCACCGAATGCTAAAGGAGTTTCAACCCGAGGCAGAAACAACGCGGTACGTGCCATGCGCATAAACTCATTGGACATTCTTTCGAACTTAACTGGGTTTTCCGTTTCACCAGAGGGTTCCAGTAAAAAAGCGGTGGTATCCGCAGCTGCAAATCCACATAAAAGATGAACGACATTAACAATATATGCCTCTGGATCTAGGTCTGGACGTACACGCCCATTCTCCTGTCCTTGCCGAAGCACGTCACAAATTATTTTGACCCATTCCTGAGTGTGGGTCAAAATGAGCTTTCGCATATGCTCTGGACGGTCCAACATGTCCCTGACCAATAGTCGAGCTCGGTTCCGATCTTCCCTAAAAAAATCCATTCCTGCGTGAATAACCCATTCAAACCTATCCCGGCTTGTTTGGGCAGCCAAGAGAAGCTTTGGCAAACTCTCGTTCCACCGGCTTAGCAATTCGCTCAAAACAGCATCATAGAGGGCTACTTTGGATGGGAAATGATATAGGAGAGACGCCTTACGTATTCCCACGGCATCCGCTATCCGCTGTAGTGAAGTACCCCCATAGCCACGCTCAGCAAATAAACGAGTCGCAGCCTTTAATAACTGCTCCCGCATGGCAATCTCAGGTTGGAGATCTAGTTCAGACATCCCGCGCGAACTACCATGAAACTACCAATCCGTCTACCGATTGGTAGGGTGCTCTGGTACTATTTGCGGGCAACCGTTACAATAACCTAAGCGACTAGAATAACTGAAAAAGAAAATTCATAAGTCAATAAAACGCCCCCTTGGCCCAAACAAAACCGACCGACTCTCACCAAATTCGAGAAAAACAGAAATTCAGTAGGCCACCCAAATACCGTGCTTCCACACCATGCTCACCGCCTTGAACAATCTGCCCCCCCCGTCAAACCAATCTCCATCTCCCCCATAAGATATAAGAGCGCCCAGATAACCCGGGGAGCCCCAAGCTACCAACAAGGTCGTGCCGAAACCCTGACTCTCACAATTATGGCGTTTGCTCTAAAAGCACCAAGACCATACTTAATGGGTTTAAACAGAGACCAAGCGACGTCTTACCAACAAGAAAAGGAGGAGAGGCCAAGGTGACGACGCACATCCTCCCCCGTCATTTTGAGACGGCGCATTTTGAGACGGCGTATTTTGAGACGGCGCATTTTCCACAGAGGCCACTCCGATGTTCATAAGCTCACGAAAGCCGGTACCCGTTCCTTCACAACTCCAATCAGAGTCAACCCAGTCTGAAAACGTGTTGGTCCAATACCACCCGAACTCTGACCCAGAAACGAATACACGAGCAATCCCGATAGCCGTATATTCAGGGTCGAGCATATTCTCGTTGTGACCCAAACTCGTTTGCCACTGCCGAAAAGTTTCTTTTGCGCCCTTGTTTCCTCCCGCTATATTCTCGGCCGCAACTGTCCATTTCCTATGGCCAAATGAATCGATCCGGTCAAAAGGGTCACGCCCCACACAATTTTCGCCAGCGCCATCACAAGGAGGCTCTTGATGACAAAAAAAGCCTTCCTTCCCCATCGCCTCACTCATATAGTGAGCAGCAGCACTCAGAGTGTGAGATGGCTTAAGACAAGGTGCACCCGCAGCCTCACGATAGGCATTTATTTGTGCTAGAAATAACAGTTCTTCGTCGTCAAGTTCTAAATCGAAGGTTTCTGCACCCATCGCCAACATTAAAACAAAGGTCCAGCTCATCCGGTAATCTCACTTCCTTTTCAAAGAAGAGGCATCCCATTTCTCAAGCCCCTTGACAAGACACAACAAATACAAGCCTTATGCGCCTGTGAAAGAAAAGCACATACAAATTCGAATTGAACAATGTCTCGCGCTCGCCAAAGCCTCAAACTGCCCACGACGCACCTTTGGGGCGCTCCTATTGGAGCCGGACCGCAATGTTGTGCTTATGGACGGATACAACGGCGGCCCCCGTGGCGGCGGAAAACTTTGCGGTGGTGAGATTTGTTTGAGGGAATCCATGAATGTTCAATCCGGGACTCGAATGGAAATTGGCTGCCACCATGCGGAAATGAATGTAATTTGTAATGCCGCCGCCAATGGAGTGTCTACACGTAACGCGTGGCTGATCGTTACCGGAGAACCCTGCACCCTCTGCTCGAAATTGATTCATCATGCGGGAATTAGCAGAGTACTGGTCGTAGAAGGTGGTTATGCCGGAGAAAATGGTTGTGACTATCTAATGACTCACGGTGTTGAAGTGGTTCGGCTAGAAGGCCCCCAAGACCCAAGACTCAGCGCCTGCGCCCAAGACGAAAGAACATAGAAAACAGACACAAGGGTCGGTCTACTCTCTTACAAAACACCCGAAACAAAATTTCCCATGCCTCCACCATGGGGTGGTCGTACGGATACTTGGTGGCCCGGATCCCACTTCATTGAGTTGGGTGCCACCCCAAATTTACCACAAAGCTTAATGAGGATGGTCACTTCGTCGTCAAATGTAATCATCACAAGGCCCCCACACTCCCACCCAAAGCAAAAGAAATGGCTGCACTATGGCTCCGGCACCACGCATTTGCCTTCCAAAGCCCCTACCAAGAAGCATTTCGAACCTCCCAAGCTATTGCACCTACGAACACTAATGGTGTAAGCGCCAGTCACCCGAAACAACACGGGAGACTTTGGAAAATGGGAACAAACGATATTAAACATGACTGGAGCCTCAAGGAAGTCGAGGAGATCTATCAGTTGCCGTTAATGGAACTGGTGCATCGCGCGTCCGATCTCCAGAGACGCTACCACAAGGCGTTAGACATTCAAAAGTGCACCCTTCTTTCAATTAAAACTGGTGGCTGCCCAGAAGATTGTGGCTACTGCTCACAAAGTGCGCATCACGACGCAGCCCTAAAACGCTCAAAGCTTATGAGCGTTGAAACCGTCAGAGAAACCGCAAAAAAAGCCAAGAAAGCCGGAGCCACAAGATTGTGCATGGGAGCGGCATGGCGCCAAGCAAAGGATGGCACTGCCTTTGACCGTGTTCTCGAGATGATCCAAGCCGTAAATAATGAAGGCCTTGAATCATGTGTCACCTTGGGAATGCTAACCGCAGGTCAAGCAAAACGGCTAAAAAATGTCGGCTTAACGACCTACAATCACAATATCGACACCTCACGGGAATATTACCCATCAGTCATCACCACACGAACTTTCGACCAGCGTCTTCAAACACTGAAACATGTTAGAGATGCCGGCTTGGGAATGTGTACGGGCGGAATCATCGGCTTAGGAGAAAAAGTAGAAGACCGGTATGGAATGTTACACACTCTGGCAACCCTGAAACCACATCCTGATTCGCTTCCAGTAAACCTACTGGTCCCGGTTCAGGGTACACCGCTGGAAAACAGGGAGCCTGTCGATCCCTTAGAACTGGTCCGTACTATAGCCACCGCGCGGATTCTGTGTCCCAAGGCCCGAGTTCGTCTCTCTGCGGGTCGAAAATCACTCACCCGAGAAGCACAAACATTGTGCTTCCTCGCCGGAGCAAATTCCATTTTCTTTGGTGAGCAACTTCTTACGACGCCCAACAACCCCGAAGACTCGGATACGGAACTCTTTTCCGCCTTGGGAATATCAAGCAATGTCGTTAACACAGAAACAGTACCTTCAAAAACTACACACAGCGCTTGAAAAACGCCGAGAAGACCTCCTCTTTCGAGAGCTCGTCTCTTCTCCCGGCATTGACTTCGCGTCCAACGATTATCTAGGTCTTAGCCAATCCACCGAGCTAGCGACCAAAATTATTTCACATATTCAATCGCACGGGCTGGGAGCGGGAGCATCTCGCCTTCTGAATGGACACCACGAACTTCACGCAAAAACAGAACACCACCTTGCCTGTTTTTGCGAACGACAAGATTCACTTCTTTTCTCATCGGGATTTGCTCTCAACACCGGCATTCTTGCCGCAATTATTCCAGACAACGCTGTTGTTTTCTCCGACGAATTAAATCATGCAAGCCTGATAGACGGTTTACGACTGACAAAAGCAAAACGCTGTATATTCAACCATCATGATTTTAGTCATCTAGAAATGCTATTAGAAAGCCACGCCAACTTCGATACCAAATTCATCGTCACAGAGTCACTCTTTTCCATGGACGGAGACCTCACAGACCTCGAAACACTCTGTGATATAGCAACCCATCACAACGCCATGGTAATCATAGACGAGGCGCATGCCACTGGCATATATGGGCCTAACGGTAGCGGCCGCATCGAAGAACTCGGCCTACAAGAAAAAGTTTTATGCTCTATGCACACTGGTGGTAAAGCCCTTGGCGTATCAGGAGCCTGGCTTGCATGTAACAAGACCCTCAAACAACATTTGGTTAACCACTGTCGAAGTTTTATCTACTCAACCGCCACGCCCGTACCAGTTACCGCTGGCCTCTTAGAGGCCACCCAAATCGTCAAAGAAAAAACCGAACTCAGAACTCAACTCAAGGCAAATATTAAGGATCTCTCCTCCCGCATTAATACGTGGTTACCACAACAAACCCCCACCCAGATACTTCCGTTGGTCGTCGGTGAAGCGGATAAATCCTTAAAACTCGCAGAATACCTCCAGAATGCCCAATTGGCAGTCAAAGCAGTTCGCCCACCCACCGTTGCTAACATGACTTCTCGTTTAAGATTGACCGTTAAGGCCACCCACACCAAAAGCCAGATTGAAAAATTGAGTCGTCTCATTCACAATTTCTTGGGAGAACCACAATGAGGGGAGTCTTCATCACAGGAACCGATACAAGTATTGGCAAAACTGTCATCAGCGCCTCAATAGTTCAGGCATTCAGCCCCAATTCATCCTACTGGAAGCCAATCCAAACAGGATGGCCCGACGATGACGACTTAGACTTTATTAGAACCATGACTGCCCTTGATCCCAGCCGGTGCATCCCAAACACTTATCGGCTAAAAGAGCCTGCCTCACCTCACTATGCAGCGAGACAAGAAGGCACTGATATATCCATAGAAAATGTTCTTAACGCACAAACATCACTCCCCAAGGACTCGTTTTACATCATAGAAGGTGCCGGCGGCTTATTGGTCCCACTAAACGAAAAAGAACTAATGGTCGACCTCATGGCTCGACTTAAACTTCCCGTGGTTTTGGTGAGTTCAACAGGATTAGGAACCATTAATCACACACTTCTCAGTTTGTTTTATCTCGAAAAGCGAAGCATTCCCACCTTGGGAATCATCACGATTGGCCCTCCCGACCCATCCATGCTCAGTGCACTGGCTGAACACTCCACAGTACCCATTCTTGCAGAAATCCCACAAGTCACTCACGTCAACCAAAAAGAGATACTCTCATTTGCCAAAAACCTACAAGCTTCAAAACTCGCGGAAATGATACCCCAATGACACCAAGCTCACTCCAACTAGAGGACCGAAAATTCACATGGCATCCCTTCACCCAGCAACATCAAGCTCCAATTCCAATCCCTGTGGTGAGAGCGAACGGCAGTTACCTACAAACTGAAGATGGCCACCAAATATTAGACTGCATTTCCAGCTGGTGGACGAATATCCACGGACATGGAAACCCAAAGATCGTTCAAGCCATCGCCGACCAAGCTGCGACTCTAGACCATGTCCTCTTCGCAGGCTGCACTCATCCTAAAGCAGTTGAGGTCGCAAAACGCTTACAACAAGTCAGTCCACCTGGAATAGAAAGAACTTTCTTTTCCGACAATGGGTCAACCGCAGTAGAAGTAGCACTAAAAATGGCCTATCAATACTGGCGCAATAAGGGGCTACCTGCCAAGAAAAAATTTATCGCCTTCGATGGTGCGTATCACGGAGATACCATAGGGGCGATGTCCGCCGGTGATCCAAAAGAATTTGGAGTCACCTTTCAGTCGTTGCTTATCCCAATCGAAAGACTGCCTCTACCCAAATGGAAACAAGAAAATTTCGAAACGATTATTTCACAACTAAGAGAATTACTAACCGAAAAAAATCAACACTATGCGGGAATCATCATAGAACCGATGGTGCAAGGTGCGGGAGGAATGAAAATTTATTCCAGCGCTTTCTTAGGGGAGCTTCGGCACATCTGCGACCAGTTCAATGTCCTACTGATTGCAGATGAAGTCATGACCGGCTTTGGTAGAACCGGAAAACTATTCGCCATGGAACACGCCGAAATCACACCCGATATTATGTGTATTGCCAAAGGGTTAACCGGGGGAGTACTTCCTTTAGCCGCTACTTTAACGACTTCAGACATATATGAAGCATTCCTAGACGAATCCATCGAAAAGGCATTCCTACATGGGCATTCCTTCACGGCAAATCCCATTGCGTGTGCTGCGGCGGTTGCAAGCTTAGACATTTTCTCTGAGCCCGAAACTTTAGCCCAGAGTCTCACTATTGAAAATTATTATGCCCATCGGCTTCCCACTCTCAACAGGCATTCGACCGTCAAAGAAACTCGCTGGTTGGGTTCCATTGGGGTTGTTGAGTTGAATTGCGGAACCACCAGCTACTTCAATCAAATCGGTCAACAAATTCGCGAATATTTTTTCAAACGTGGCTTTCTCGCCAGGCCTCTTGGAAATGTATTTTACACCTTGCCCCCGCTCTCAACCTCCATTGAAGAAATCGAAAGTATTTATGATACCCTCGAAGAATTCCTCGAAACACTGTAAAGGGGTATCACCACCAGACGCCAGTTTGGTTTATATATCTAAGGCCAATTTATTGAACTGGTCTTGACATCGGTCCCAATTAGTCATACCGAATTGTCGGAGGAGCGATCATGACCATTAATAGCCAAACAACCAGTGATTTGACCCCTACGAGCAAAAAAGACAACGGCAGTTTAAACAATGGCAAAAGCCCCCGAGCTTCCGATCGAGTTGCCAACCGACTGCGAAAAGACATTTTAAGTCGCCAATTACCCGTGGGTTGTAGATTACTACCGGAACGTAAATTGGCGGAAGTTCTTGGTGTATCCCGAGTAACCGTTCGCTCAGCAATCGCAACCCTACAATCGGAACAACTCCTCGAAGTGAAGCGGGGCTCTGGAATTACGGTCTTAGATTATCGAGAAAGCGCCAGTGTGGACCTCTTCTCGTGGCTCATCGCCAGCGACACATTGCCCGCTGAGGAACAATTCGAAGTCTTTTGCCAAGTTGTCCGGGTGCGTCAAACCCTTGCCATTCCAACCCTATTCGAGGCCATCACCAAAGCTTCCCCAGAGGACCGCAAGTCAATTGAATCGTTGATTAAACAACAGGAAAAAAACCTTGACGACGGCGCAAGATATATAGACCTAGACCTAGAAATTGGCCAACATATCGCCAGAATAGCTGACAATCTCGTAGTTGAATTACTGCACAACAGCCTTAGAAGAGCGATGGCCTCCCGCGAGAAATTAATCCTCGCTTTTCTCGGCCCCCTAGAAGCGCACTGTCGGTATTATCAGTTTATCCTTCAAGCCTTCGAACTCGGTGTTCAGCTCGCAAGCAACAAAGCGATGCGAGAACAATTAGTTGAAACCATTCAATTTTTCGAAGCAGAGGGCCTAAAGCGTGCCAAGACCTTCTTCGACTCTACCGGTCCTTCACTCGACCCCGGCCCCACGGAAGGACCAGGACTGGTCCATCCTAGAGGCTAAATTTACAGAATGCCCCCACCTAAATTTAGTTTAAAGAAGCTAGCCCTCGCAGTATAAAGCGGTGTCGTGGGTATGTGCGTTTTGTGCCACAAATCACAGAAAATGGGTTGCAGGAACCTGGCCCGATAAGTATATCGTCCAATCAACCGGGGTGGGAGCGACAAACATTGGTTGGTCCAAATAATCAGTGAGGAGAGCTTCCCAGGAATACTCAACGACCAACGCGTTTAGGTGATGTTCATGAAGAGTCTCTCTAAGACATTTCTAATAGCCTGCATTTTTTCTTTTACCGCTACCGCCTGTACAGGGAGCCTCAGCCGGCAAAACGGTAAAAATCCGCAGGATACCGATGAAATAGAAACGAAACAGGATCAAGCCAGCTATATCCCTGCTACCGGTGGCGAGTCTTTCAGTGATGGAGGTGAATTCTCCGTCTATATCCCTGCCGGTATCATTATTCCCAAAATCAGCACCGATCCTGGCGACAACATCAGCGATAGCCGTGCAACCACCCAAGATTTGCCTAGCGCAAATGTGACAATTGTTTCCGTAGAGCCCAATGAAGTATTCACGGGTGCCTCCATTTCAAAAAGCTATGAAGTCAAGGTTGAATTAGAAAACGCTGAGTTTAGCTCACATGCTCTTTTCCATCTGCGTTACCATGTCGTTTCTGACAGCATCTCAGAAGAAGAACTCCAGAAGCGCGCTTTCGCCATTGAAAAAGACGACGAGGACAAACTAACTCTCCTTAAAGTAAGTAAACATACCGATGGCTTTATCTGGTCTTCATCAACTGTTATCGAAGCCCGTTTTACCCTTCTCGACACTTCAGCTTTTTGCGTATGTGACCTAACGATCGATGAATGTGATTCAGACTGTGATTGCGATAACATGTGCGCCGAAAGCACCCCTGACTCCGAAATAGGTGGGTCACTGAATTGCGACTCAGATCAGTTCTCATGCACAGGTGGAAATCAGTGTATCCCTGTCGCTTGGAAATGTGATGGTATCCCAAATTGCAATGACGGCAGCGATGAAATTATCGAAACGTGCCCCGATGCTGGAAATAATAGCGCAAACCCAGCAACAACACCCATTGCCGATGACGAATACGAACCCGACGACACACACCGAGCAGCAACGGATATCGTTCTTGGCGAGCCCCAAACCCACAGTCTCCCTGATGGCGACAAGGATTTCGTTACATTTGAGTTAATACAATCTAAGGATGTCATCATCGAAACCGTGGGTAGTGCTGGCGGAGATACGAAGCTGACTCTCTATGACCAAACCCCCACAATCCTAGAAACCGACGCTGACGGCGGTGAAGGATACTTTTCAAAACTCGAAATGCGTAATCTGGATCCTGGCAAATATTATGTCGAAGTCTCCGGCTACAGCTGGGGCTCGTACTATGGTGACGGAATTCCGGCTTATACCCTCAGTGTAACCGCTACCGACCCACTTCCCGCCGCGCCCACAGACCTTACGGCGACAGCAAACGAGGACGTGATGATTCTTTCTTGGACCCCAGTGGAAAACGCAATAGAATATGAGCTTCATTACGGAATGGACTCCGGCGCCCCTTACCCTCTGGTTGGCTCCGACTTCGTCGCCGATCAAGGTGCCGGTCCTATTTTAACAACGGAGGCTGAGCTTACTCTGAACGGTCTTCAAAGAGGAAAGACCTACTACTTCACTGTCCGAGCAAAATTCGATGGAGATATTTACAGCTATTACTCCACTCAAGTCGGCAAGATGCTACCAATCGAGCAAGATAGTTTCGAACCAAACAATACCTGGGAAACAGCCACACCAATCGTAACCGGTGACACACATTCGCACTCTATTCATCAAAACGATGACAAGGACTTTTCGGTATTCACCATAGCTGCTCCTGCAACCGTCACAGCTGAAACAACAGGAGTCGAGGGTGACACCATCATGTACATCTACGTTGTGGAAAATGGCGAATTGGTAGAAAAGTACAAAAACGATGACAACAGCGATGACGACCGTGGTTTTGGGTACCGCTTCTCCAAGCTCGTTGTGGAACTCGATCCCGGAACTTACTACATCCAAGTAAATCACTGGGGGATTGATTATGCCAGCGACACAAGCCCAAGAACCATTGCAAACTATGACCTATCCTTAGACGTCCAGCTGCACGTACCCGTGGTGGAGGGTCCAGACAGCTTCGACGCCACTACCACCGACAACATTTTAGCCGATGCTTCCAGCATCAATGTCGGTGATACACAGGAAAGAAACTTTCATAACGATACAGATGTTGATTTTGTGGAGTTTACTCTAGCGATTGATTCAGACATTGCCGTTACAACTTCCGGAACCGCCGGAGGGACCATCATTACATTGCTCGATAATTCGGGTTCAGTTCTAGAAATCGTAGGTAGCTCTAGCTCCGCCACATTTCTTCCCCTTAACAGAACTCGGCTTCCAGCGGGAACCTATTACTTAGAAATCAGAAACGCATTCCCCAATATGGGCTTTCCCTACACTTTAAACCTAAAAGCAGACGGCTACCCAACAGCACCATCAGGCATTACCATAACGCCCGCACCCGGAAAATTGACCATCAGCTGGCCAGCTGTCGCAGGAGCAACCAGCTACAGGGTTTACTATGTTAATATGGCATGGCAGGATGCTGGTGAAGGAGAATCTCCCATCACCGTGACGGCCCCCTCAATTGAGTTGACCGGGTTACCAACTGAACAGGCTACTTCAATCCGTATAAGCGCCCTAATTGATAACCGTGAAAGCACTAAATCAGCAACGCATGACGCACGACCTCTGCCTTAGTAAAGATCCTATTCACTAAATCCCGATTCCTTAAAGTTCATCCTCTGCCCATGATGTCAATGAATTCAGCAGTGGGGACGAAGCTTTGACAGACTTCTCAGTCTCATAATTCCCCAACCCAGCTATTCCCCTAAGCAACAATAACAACATTACTAATCATGGATCCCAGCTCCGCAGACATGCTACACTAAAATTAATTTGATCATCCAATCGGCTTTTTTGAGGGAGGGAACTCAAAATGATGGAATATGATGGCGACGTTCACATATCAGCAGAGAGCCAGCTCCTTGATTACTATGCATACGACCGTATCAATGGAAGTCTTGTTATTGAAAGTACTGATCTCATAGCACTGAAACTACCAGAGCTTAAAGAGATCACAGGGGATATCATTATCACCTACAATGAATATCTAAAAGATATTCGAAATCTGGATGCCGTCACAGTTGTAGAAGGAAATATCAAGATCACCCACAACGAAACCCTATCAACGAAATCCGTTCAAGAATTTGTAGACCGAATAATAAAAGACGGAAAACTCGGTGGAAAATCCCTTGTCGAAAACAATTTGGATGACGAGATTAAAGACCAAGGAACCTTCAATGGAGATGCAAATATTTCAGCGGACTCCGACGTATTAATGTTCTCCTCCTTTTCGAAAATAACCGGTAAATTGGTAGTGAGCGGTTTGACAGTAAATTCAATCGACTTTCCTATTTTAAAAGAGGTCGGTGGTGATCTTGATATATCGAATACCTCGTTGAAAACGCTGGATGGCCTATGTCAATTGAGCCAGATAGGGGGTGAAGTTGCCATCATGGACAACAGCAGTCTTAAGGATATCAATCTAGAAAACTTAACGAACGTTAAAAAAGGCGTTACGATTCGCGATAACTCAGTGCTGGATTCAATTACTGGTCTCGAAAATCTAGAGCAGATCGGAGGTGATCTGGAAATCGTCTTCAATGTCTATTTGAGTAATAAAGAAGCGGAAAAACTATCCGAGGATATCGATGTTGCTGGTTCAATCACAGTAGCTGACAACGAAATGTATTGAGCACGGAGACAATCACCGTGTTCCTCTCTCTTCTAAATAGGAATCAACCGCCTCCCTGACAACTTCATTAACATCCCGCTTTTCTTGAGTTGCTTTCTTCTTGAGGAATTTTATCTGCTCAGGGCGTAGAAAATAAACAGCATACTCATAAGTTCCGTAAGGTGCCTTTCCCCCAGAAACAATCGCAACATCGCCAGTTAAACGATTGATCTTATAGGTTTCTCGTAGACTACCTCCTAACTCATAGCGAGTACCCCAAAGAAAAAGGCCAATCGCACCAAAAAACAACACAGCAATGGTTATACCCCTAAAAAAACCAGACAACTGGCCGAAAGCAGCTCCAAGCTTAACGCCCCCCCTTGAGGAAGGGACATCTTTAACCTCTACTGCCTCATCATCTTCATCAAAGTCGTCGCGCTCGTCAACCATTACGCCACCGTCTGGTTACATTTTACCAACAATAAGTAAATCCTAGCGTTTTTTGGAGGCAGTGGCGAATTCTATGTAACTTTCATTCATACGAATTGATTTTAACAGGCTCTTGCAACCAAGCCCTTGTCACTCGTCGGACTTTTTCTAGCGCATCCAAACCTCGCCGCAGATGAAATGGACCCACTTTGGGAAGTTTTGGCAAAGCCAATATCTCACTCTTGTTTCTCAAATCAGTGGGATCCATACTCTGTCTGGATTTAAACTTCGACCATGGACTTTGCTGAGGCAAGTAGTGCAAAACCCTTAGCTGACCCTCTTGAGTACCCGTTATTGCTGCCCTGTCGCGAATTCCACCATCTAAATACAACCGCCAACCAATACGAACTGGCCGGAACATGAGCGGTAAAGCACACGAGGCACGAATGGCATCCGCAACAATTCCCTTAGAAATCAGTCTCGTTTTCCTGGATACCAAATCAAAAACAACCGAATGAAAAGGAATCACACATTCATAAAAATAATGTACATTGCGCCGCGCGAGTAGCTCATCCAAATAACGCGCAAAACGTTCTCCCTTTAATAACCCACCCACTGGAAATCCCAAATCCCAAAAATCTCTTCGCCTTAGCCCTCGTAACTCCGCTTCAATTTCGTGAGCACTTATCCCACTGGCCCACAGTCCGCCCGCCAAAGAGCCTGCGCTGGCACCAATGAGCGAACTGGGCACCACATCCTGCTCTTCGAGCGCGAAAAGAAAACCAGTGTGCGCATAAAATCCAAAAAATCCGGCCGAAAGAGAGAGCGTAAATGGTCTCTCTCTTAATAATTCACCGCGGGTTAAGGTAATACGTGCCCGTTTCTCCAAGATATTCCTCCCAAAAGTCCTACGGTGAATCGGTAGCCATAAAAAAAACGATTCCTCAAGTAAATGGCATAGAAAGTTGACCACCATCGAGGTCAAGGATCGCTCCTGTCACCCACTCGCTTTCCAAGAGAAACTTCACCAAAGGAAATACGTCTTCAGGACTACCCACTCGCCCCAGAGGTATTTGCTTACCTAAAGCAGAAACCTCCTCATTGGTCATACCACTAGACCCTTCTCGGGGTCGTCTTAGCATCGGAGTATCAACCGGCCCCAAACGAATACCGTTAACCCTCAATCCCTTGCCCGCTGCCAACGATGAAATAGATCGAATCGCCATTTCCAGCCCTGCTTTGGCGATACTGTAGATGGGACTGCTTTCTATGGCGCGTACCGCCAAAGTCGATGAAAAGAGCACCACAGAACCTGGGGTATTCATGGACGCCAGTGCTGCCTGAAGTAGTAATACCGGTGCGACCAAATCGACCTCTAATTGCAGACGAACGCTCTCAAGCCTAAACTCATCCCATGCCCCATGCTCAATGATCCCTGCGGCATGAACCCAGTGGTCAATCGATTCACCGTCGGCCTGCAACCGAGGAAATAACGCCGTAACTTCATCTGATAAAGACAAGTCACAATGATAGCTCGCTAACCTTTTCCCATATTTCGACTCGAGCTCCTTCAATTGATGGAACTTACGCCCGACAACCAAAACCCTACATCCCTCAGACAAGAAATTCTCACAACAAACCAGCCCGATACCCGAAGTACCGCCCGTTAAAAGAATGGTTGGAGTTCCGTTTACAGACATATCATGACTCCGCGGGGTAATAAGTCCGAACTCTGATTAATTCTAAATCTCTCGGGGAAATATCAGTCGCAATTTCATCTTTACGAATAAATTTGGGCCGATCAACACAAAGGATGGTGCACTCTTCAGTCGAAGTATTTTGATAAGTATGAGGAAAGCCACGGGGCCAAAACCGACCTTCTCCAGGTAGAGCTGGGTGACCTTGCACCAAAAGCCCCGCCCCTAAAGTAAGTTCCGCTTCATCCATCTCTTTATGGTAGTGCACGGGAATTTCAGCGCCTGGGGCTACCCTCAAACGATAAACCCCCACTTTCTTTGTCTCAAAAATCACATCGACAAACCCAAATATGGCTTCCTCAATCTCAAATTCATAATCTTGCACTTCTCGGTAAATCTCTATCGACGGTTTAGCCCTACCGTCCAACGCTTCTGGTTTTGAAATATCTAAAGACACAGCTTGAACCTGAACTCGTGCACAATCAGCAGTAGGCGGCGCCAACACGTAACGTGCTATCCCTTCAGCT
The DNA here is from genome assembly GCA_036339465.1 of Myxococcota bacterium. Taxonomy (GTDB): domain Bacteria; phylum Myxococcota; class XYA12-FULL-58-9; order XYA12-FULL-58-9; family JABJBS01; genus JAYZAY01. The sequence continues at coordinate 59,222 of JAYZAY010000078.1, forward strand.
GCTTCCTCCAATAAATCGAATCGAGATGCCTCCAAAAGAAAACGAAGTTCACCACTCAACCGAGCATAATCAACTGTGTAGTTTATCCCCCCCAAAGCCGCTTCCCGAATGTCTACTGAAAGAGCAATATTCAAAACAACTTTTTGTTTACGAACTCGCTCGGAAGGGTAAATTCCAACCATACACGCCACAGTCAAATCTCGAATATGGATGGTGTCGGCCGATCGCGTCATGTAATGGAACTCCCGCCATCAACGTTAATTCTCTGCCCATGAATAAAATCGCCCTCTCGAACCAAATAAAGAGCCAACTTTGCAATATCCTCAACACAACCGGTGCGCTTCAACGGTATGGTTTGTTTAATCGCCTCTTGTTCTGGCGGGGTAAAATTCTCAGGAAAAGCCACGGTGCCTGGGCCAATTCCATTCACTCGAACCTTCGGGGCCAACTCAAGAGCCATCAATTTCGTAAACATATCCAAGGCAGCTTTACTCATAAAGTAGTGGGAATATTTCTCATACGGATTATCTAAAGCCCCATCTGTTATATTCAAAATCACGGGTGCTTGGGATTTTTCCAAAAGGGGCAATAAACCTTGGCAGAGGAAAAACGGCGCCTCTACATTCACCTGAAACATTTCCCTCAAATCCGTATGACTAATGTCTGTAAAACCCTTTCGCCTATACAAACCCGCATTGTTTACCAAAACATCCAGCTCAGATGAGACCTTCATTGTCTCGGTTACAAGTGTTCGAACCCCTACATCCGTGGATAAATCCGCGACCACCAAAAATGCGGTGCTCCCGCAATTGCGACAGAACTCAGCCACCGACTGGCCGCTCTCTAAGGAATGATTAACATGGAGAACGAGGTCATATTTCTCCCGAGCAAAGGCCTCGGCAATAGCCTTACCGACACGTACACCTGCGCCCGTTATCAGTGCCATCGGCATGGTAAATCACCTCGTCTCATTATACGCGAAATCAACACTCGGCCCAAAGTTCAGCCATCCAAGCTTCCACTTCGTCAGAATCACGAGGCACGTCGGTCAAAACCTCAAAACCCGTTTTTGTCACCAAAACGTCATCTTCAATGCGGACCCCAATACCTCGATATTTCCTAGGCACTGTTAAATCATCCTTCTGAAAATACAGCCCTGGTTCAATGGTTAGAACCATACCCGGCTCCAATAATCCTTTTCGGTAACGTTGCGGAGAGGCCCACGAACAATCGTGCACATCCATTCCCAACATGTGGGATACCCCATGCAAAGTAAATCGCTTGAAAAATTGATTTTCGGAATGCATGGCTTCTTCAGCCGTCCCCGGTAGTAGCTTCAATTTCTCCAACCCCTCTGCCAAAACTGCCATGGCGGCCCAATGCGGAGCCAAGAATGAAGCACCGGGTTTAACTGCTTCGATGGCTGCTTTCTGCGAAGCGCGCACTAAGTCGTAAATGACTTTTTGAACTGGGGAATATTTCCCACTGATCGGAAGAGTCCTCGTGACATCGGCGGTATAGAGATGTTGCCCCTCTATACCTGCATCCAAAAGCAATAAGTCCTTCTGACTTAACAAACTGTCATTTCGACCCCAATGCAATATGCAGGCATTTGCCCCACCGGCAGCGATGACATTATATCCAACATCATTACCATCGATCCGAGCCCTAGCCACAAATGCCGCCTCAACTTCTCTTTCCGTTTTAGCATCTTTCAAGCATCGAACCACATCATCAAAACCCCGACGCGTCATTTTACAAGCGTCTTTGAGTAAACCTATTTCAAATCGGGATTTAATCAGGCGCATCTCGGAAATTGCGCTCATCAATTCTAAATTTTTCTTATGTTGCTTTGGTAAGACACCCTCTACAAGAGACGAAGCACCTTCTACCAATCGGAACGCATGTTTACCGAGTCTAATTGACCGTAGATATTCCGGTAGATCCGCTAAATTCCGACACGCATCAACCTGGAAACGATGTAGACTCTCCTTAATGCCCAAACGCGGGCCCACCCACAACTCCCCCTTGTGGCGATCGGTAAAGAAAGTCGGTTCACTCCGCCCGGGGTTCGGTTCAACAAAAAGGATATGCTTATGCCTCCTTCCCGCTGGCTCCATCACTAAAACACAATCTGCCTCTGCATTACCCGTCAAATAGAAGAAGTCGGTACCTGGCCGGAAACGAAAATGAGTGTCATTCGCCCGAACCTTCTCGTGTCCCGTAGGAACAATAAGATACTCTCCCTCAAATTCTTTCCCTAAGGTCGTCCGACGAAGGTCATAATGCTGAGCACCCCTTATCTTCTTGGGCATTTTTGGCATTTCGTTTTTCCAGCCTTGGAGCATAAAATCCACAAATGCTGGGGGATAAGGCTGATCGTGGGCCACCTTAGACTTTTTCTTTGTCGTATTCTTTGTCGCTGTCATGAAAACGTTGTTAGCAGCGACCACGCGGAGTCGCAACACATAGTCTTCAGCACTTCTACAAAGCCCAAAATAACATCAACAACTCCTTGTGCCCCCTCACGGCCGCCTTCCAAAACCGTGCCTACAGCTCCAATTCGTCGTAACCTTCCACGAAAACCTCGGGCATAGGCTCACGAAAGGACAAAAATCACCACACTTGCAATAAAGGGCCGCACAACTCATAGATTGTAACCATGCTCGCATACTTCATCATACTTGGAATCATCGCGAATCCTCCCACAAAATTCGAGTATGTCTTGGAAGCAGAAATCGCATTGACATCCGATCAGCCGCACCTCGCTATCCAAGCACTAGAAAAAGCACTAGAAACCGACTCAGAGGATATCGATATCCTCGCCGCTTTGGCGACCCTCTATTTTCAGGCCCAGAAATTTGAACGTGCGGAAGAATTGTTTGCCACGTTACTTCAATTCGACCCTTACGACGATGAAAGCAGAATCCTCTATACCAAAACACTCGGCCATCAGCATAAAATCGAAGAAGCTATGGGCGAACAAAGGAAGCTGGAAAAACGCCACCCAGAACTAACAGAACTCGTTGCCCTAAGAAAAAATCTTGAATCCAATAGCTTGGCCCCAACCTATCCTCGAACTTGGACCCCGTTTACAGCAATCCGCGCCACCACAGGCTTCGATTCAAATTATGGGCTACTCCCCTCTCTAACCTCCGTTAACAGTCTTGGTTTTCACCAAGCGATACCCATGACGCTTGAATTCACCGGAGGGATATCCGTTCGAGGCTTTCGTGATTCAACTGCGCTCTTTGGCTACATAAGCACTCAACACAGTGCCCAGAACTTCTCCGTGTTTGAAGAAATTATGCCAAACACCCTCGGCCTCATCGGAACAACGCAATGGTCACTGGGGACGGTCTCACTCGCTGGCATTTTCGGTTTTGAGGAACTCTTTACCAAGCACTTCACAAAGCACTATCAACGCAGCACCTGGCTGGAAGCAGCCGTTGAATATCATGTTCAAACCAAAACAAAGCTGTTCACGAAAATCCAATCCTCACTCCGCAAAGCAGTTGATAGACCCCTCGATCCACTCTTTGATTTTTCCGTAGGTTACGAGCAAATGCTCTCGCCCTGCACCCTCACCCTAGAAAGCTATTTTAAACAATCATTCGGCCAATCAGCCGACAGCACCGTCCTGAGTTACGCCGATTCCGGATACCAAGAGCTCGGTGCACGTCTCGGGTTAAAGACAAAACTCCCATTCAATCTCAACAACCACACCCGTGTTGAATACTCCGCCAAAACCTTCGACGTGGAACTCGACGAAGCACTCTGGGGCCTGGAAGACCGACTCAATTGGGAGAAAGATTGGGGAACCCTATTTCTGACTTATCGATTTACGATTAATTATTCCGCCCATGAAACTCGAGACTATGAGCGGCATCAAATACAAGCAGGAATCCAGCTATGGTACACCATGTAATATTCGTAGCCATCTCAAGCCTCCATATACCCCTCGGAAACCCTGCAACTCTTTTGTCCGCAGTCGGTGATGTCACAATCAGTCATGCCAATCATTCAGGCCAAGTAAGTAGATTCATGAAAATTCCACAGGATGCATTTCTAGAAACCGGAAAAGCATCCACTGCTTCCTTGCGACTATACAGCGGCTCACTCATTCGAATGGCCCCACATACCAAACTTCAACTCAAACAGCTCAAGCATGGGAAAATCGCAGGCAAACGACGAGAAAGCTTTAAGCTAATCATTGGAAGCATTTGGGCCAAAGCAATGAAATTGACCGGAAATGAATCATCATTCGAAATCGCCACACAACACGCTGTTGCCGGCATTAGGGGAACAGCTTTCGAAGTAACAACCTCACTTGAAGGGGATTCCTATTCTGTGTCAGAGGGAAGCATTGAGATTACTCGAAAAGATATACAATCCAGGCCTATCCAACTTTCCGCAGGGGATCAGTTACAATTTTTGAAACAGGCCGCCACTTCAAGACGAGGTATTTCCCTAGCTTCATCACGCCAACTCAAATCGAAATACGGCAACGCCGCCAATATTCAAGACACACTTCAAACCGAATCGAAATCTGAAGTCTGGGCAAAAAAACGACGACTTGAGAAACTCAAAAAGATGAGGAAAAAGACCACCTCGCCGAGTACGAACGACGATTCCAACCTAGACTCTAATATTAGGAGTCGCATCGAAGACAACATCGCCAAGCTCAAAGTAAATCTTATACTTCCGTCCGATTAGTCGGATCTTTGTCCCTTTCATCTAGCGTCGCGTCGACAACCCTAGAAGCTGACTGCTGGCGGTGGACGCTTGGATCAGACCAGTTATTATTTCCATAGCTTTGTACCACAACATTACCGGTTTTAATTCTCTCCACAATATAGGCCCCAAGCCAACTAGAAATAACGTTTCGAGTAGGTGGTATAACCAAGAGAAAGCCCACCACATCTGTTAAGATGCCCGGGGTCAGTAAAAGAGCGCCCCCCATAAAAATAGCGAGTCCATTCATGATTGAACCCGTGGGCACCTGCCCCCCCTGAAATTGCTTGACGGCTGTCAAAAAAACGCGGCTTCCTTCGTGTCTTGCTAGCGCGGCTCCTAAAACACCCGTAACAAAAATAAGCCCGATGGTCGAAGCGAGACCGACCATTTCTCCAAGTCGAATCAAAATCGCCAATTCCAACAAGGGCACGGTAATGAAGAGCAAAGCTAATATTCTGAACAACGAACGACTCCTAACGAGAAAATAATGCGACGTTATATGATGTCAATAGGAATGAAGATCAACACATTGAGTTTCGACCCAAGAGCCCCTAAACTAGGTTTATACAATGACCTATGATTTACATGATCTAAACCTACCTCGTTTAACGGGCTTTCAACTCAAACTCGCAGCGAAGGCCATCAGAAATCCATTGATTGCCCCGATCCTCGGACCCATTCTCCTCAATAATCTAGGATTTAGTAGACTCAAACGGTTTCACTCCAAGCTAACACCTCGCCTACTGCCACTTCACCCCCACCCAATAGAGCGCCAAGAGGCAAAAACAGACTCAAGCCCCGAATCCCAAGCCCCTCAAAAAGAAACATCCGAATTCCAATTTAGGGAGGCAAGGGATTTTACTCGCGCCTATAAAGAAAGGATTTTTCAACCCTCAACAATCGCTGAACGTATCATCAACACAATTCAGAAGTGGGAACGCGAAGAAGACTCCTTCGTCGCTCTCTCGCAATTTGCTCAAGAAGATATATTACAACAAGCAAAAAGTTCTACCCAAAGATGGCAAGCAGGGACTCCCCTAAGCCCCCTAGACGGTGTTCCAATAAGCGTGAAAGAAGAATTGGACCTGCTACCATACGCAACCAATGTGGGCACCTGGATATATCGACGCAATTACCCCACCACCGATGCAACGGTGGTCGCACGATTACGAAAAGCGGGAGCACTGTTGATCGGCAAAGCGGTGATGCATGAGATCGGTATTGGCGTCACAGGCTTTAATACTCACTATGGAATGCCCCAAAACCCCTACCAACTCCGCAGCTATCCGGGAGGCTCATCCTCAGGTTCGGCCGTCTCCGTAGCCAGCGGCCTGTGCCCAATTTCTATCGGTGCCGATGGAGGCGGTTCCATTCGAATCCCCGCATCCTTTTGTGGTGTCTATGGACTCAAGGCAACATTTGGTCGAATTAGTGAAGCGGGAGCCGCACCTCTATGCTGGTCAGTCGCACACGTGGGACCCATTGCCAACTCCATCCGAGATCTCGCCCTCTCATACCAAACCATCGCAGGCCCAGACTCCCGTGATCCCAATTCTCAAAATCAACCCGCCCCCGATCTACCTAGACGAGAAAGTAAAGACTTATCTGGTACGGTTATTGGTATCCACCGCGACTGGTTTGAACATTCTGATTCCGAAATCGTACAGGCATGCCAACATGCAGTAGACCACCTTGTTCGTTTAGGCGCATCAGTGAAGCCAATTACAGTGGAATATCTGGAGGAAAGCCGACTGGCCCACGCGGTCACCATCGCATCGGAAATGTTGACATCCATGTCACATGCCTTTCCCTCACAAGCCCATGAGTTCGGTTTAGATGTTCAGATGAATCTTGGCCTCGCGTCCGCATTTCAGAGCAGCGACTATTTAAAAGCGCAACAAATCCGAGCACAAGCCATTCAAAACCTGGAGCAAATTTTTCTAGAAGTGGATGTCATCGCCACACCAACCACAGCATGTACATCCCCCTTCATTCCAGAAGACGCACTGCCCCACGGCGAAAGCGACCTGACCGTCCTCACTCGGATCATGCGATACGCTTTTCTAGCGAACCTTACCGGAATCCCCGGCCTAAGTGCCCCCGTGGGCTATGACCACTGGGGAAAACCAATCGGATTACAACTTATGGGAAGACCATGGCAAGAATCGATGTTGATACGATTTGGACATGCTTTGCAAGAATACCACGGTTTCAAAAGGCCCCAGCGCTACGTGGACCTACTCGTTTAATAAAACCCTGCTCAGCCCCCTAAAACAACCTGGTTGAGCTGGGGGTTCACCTGAACCTTTATTTTTTTAACCAAACGACGAATAGAGAGTCGAGCCGCTTCTCGAAAATTTCGACTTCCATCTTTCCTGGTCTCAGTAAAAGAACCAAGCACCACACCGCGCACCAAATTCTTGACTTCCACGTTAATGACGGCCCGCGCGAAATGAAGATTCTTGGCTCTACCACTTCCCTGCCCTGCGTCCTCAACTTCGATTCGGGCAGCAATCACGATATCAGGCCCCTCGCCAAGAGAATCCAAAATTTGTACTCCCTTAATCCGAAGTTGACGCATCAACTCCCCCCGAAACTCCTCCGCATGGGGCCCCTCAGCTAAGACCATCACCTTAAGTCCCTCGACAGCTGCTTCAAAGGCCGCTACCACATCGGTATAATTAAAAGGTGAAGCTACACCTATGCCCCTTGAGTTAACGATTCGAAGTTCTGCATTTTGGGCTTCCCTCAAAAGAAGTTGATTCAAGGCCTTGGAAAGCTTTTCGACTTTGAGTGTTTTTTCTGCATTTTTTGCCTCATCAAGATAGCGCCCCACCATTTGGTCTAAATCATCGATTTGTTTGTTGAGATCGCGCATTGCTAGGGCCCGCTCTAAACAAGCCAAAGCATAGGAATCTCTTTCCTTTGAAAGCCAGACCTCCAGAATTTTAACCCCTGAGAAAAGTTTCTGGGTGGTTGTTTTGGTTAGAATTTCTAACTCTTGGGTCTGAACAGGAGGAGCCCCCGAAGTCTTGTAAGCACCCACAAAATCCTGACTCGTAGACTCAACCCCAACCCGAAAAATCCTGGCTAAGGCCGCATAAGCCGCATTTTCAGCCGAGTTTCTCTGAGCGCCTATTCCCACCCCACAGAGAAACCTTTCATCGGGAAAATCCTCGCTAGCACCATCAACCCAATCAGGACGCTCTCTTCTCTCTCGAGTCGTCTTCCGAGAACGATTCTCTCTTTTGGATTCACTCGCAACCCGATCAGAGTTAGCATCAGCGGTAACGACAGGACTTAGCTTGGGGTTTCGTGGTTTGGGGTTAGCGTATTCATCAAAAATCTTCGCCAAAGAACCATCATCCGGATGGGATTTAACCAATCCTGAACGCTCTGCCTCCAAGATAGCATCTCGAACCGCCGCTAGATCGATTTGAGCAAGAGAGTACAACGTCCCCACTCCGTCAACGTATCGATCAACAATCTGTGCACCCTTCAAGCTCTGGGCAGAAAAAGTTTTGGTCGCTTGCTCAATGGATTGCTCACCCTCTGAATTTGCATAATCCTTCATGAGAGAAGCAGAGTAAGTCTCGAATACCTTTGCCAGCTCAGCCCGAGCCCGATTATCAGATGCCGTCCTCAAAAGAGCAGGATTCTTAATCCCACCGGCCATTCCGACACCATAAAAAACACGGTCTGTATCCCCAGTAATAGCCCCACTACCTCGGCGAATCCATTCGGGTTTGCCATCCGCCTCGTAATTTGAATACGTTGTGGCACTTATTTGGCGCCGGGGAGCATCAGCACCACCTGTAACACAACCAAACCCCAGTAATAAGCCCCAAAAACAAACTGCAAAATATTGGATATAGCGCATCCTCAATCCTCCCAAACAAGACGCTTAGCTCATCCAGCTATTCACTCGAAAGTAACCAGCAAAGACTGAGCAAGGTGCTCAAAGGGGAATACCGCTATTAACGAGAAATTTCAAAGCGAGTGGTAACGTATCCTAGATTTCCTGCTGCATCGGAAGCCTTGAAATTTAAAACATGGGTACCTACCTCAAGCTCCCCGAGATTCAGTTCAAAACTCTCCTCAGGACCGTCTAAAACGCCATCCTTTGGATTTAACATTCTAAAACCAGCACCATTAACAGAAAACGCCATGCCTGCAAAAGGACCTATGTTGTCGGTAGCATCTAAAGTGACCCGTGCCCTTCTGCCCCTAACCTTAACCCGAGGCTTCGATAACGAAGGAGGTGTATTATCAACCAAAACGGACCGACTTTCACGTACGTCCATACGCTCCAGGCCCATGGGATTGGAAACTGCATCACTTACTTCCACTCGAAACTGGTAAACCCCATCGGCAAATTGTGAAGAATCCATGGTATAAAACGGATACTCCATATCCTCATCAAGGCTCCGCCAAGCACCTGCATTGCGTGACCTCACAGACAAGTTATACCTCAACTTATCACCATTTGGATCTTCGGCTGACCATCGCACGGTTAAGGCACCTCGCTTTTCAAGCTGCTTTGCCTTAAGTCGCCGGGGCTTTTTTGTCATCTGAGAAAGCTTCGTATCCAAGCGATCTGCCAAGGATATTTTTTCTTTTAGATTAACCATCTTCGATTTGCCCGGTTCACCCGGTACAGCGTGCATGGCTACATTTTTTCTTAAAGCAACCACTTCTCGAACAAAGGGAGGCAGGTTTTCCCGTAAATAAGCAGCCCTATAACGGTGAATGGTCGGAACAACCTCACCGTTACCGCGTAAACGTATTTTTAGCTGCATAAAGCGGCCCGTATAATCTCCTTTTGGAGCACTACCTGGGTAGCTCATATAACCAGACCAATCGGACCAAGAGTCGTCGGGATAGGCGGTTTGTCCCGTTCGTATTGCTACTTGCGCACGTGTCCGAGATGGAACATGACCAAACAGACTTAATAAGCCAAAACGTGCATTGATCTCTGCATCAAAGGGTTTCGATAAATATTCTCCCTCATGAGCATAATCTCTTCCCAAAACATCGAGTCGACTGGGACCCGCTGACAACATGACCCGCGAACCATCAGCCCGACTCATCAAGCCAACAAGACGCTTGGCTGAACTTTGATAAACCAAACTAACAGAGCGAGCCGCAACAGAAATTTCGTATAAACGCCCCCTTGGGTTCCGGTGGTTAGCGACCGCTGTGGCCACAAGTACAGCCCCATCCTTCCACGACTCAACAGCAAAAACCGCTTCATCATCGGAACCCGCTAAAACCTCCGTGGTTCCCGTCATAGAAACACTAATCAGTTGACTCCGAACCTCACTCTTGCCGTCCTTTGCCTCAACTTTGCCACCGGCGCTGGCCTCTAAGCGGGGCAATTTATCTGCGCCACTCACCGCCGCAACAACCAACCGATTCCCAACCACGGTCAGGTCGGTTATCTCCCCATGGCGCGTGTCGCACAAAGCGGTGAAGGCTGAAGACTGTGGAGCCCGTCGGTATAGAACACCCGAACCAGATGTTCCCACGAATACCCCAAAATCCTTGCTCTCCTCAACCACTCTCACATGGTCCTGCTCGGGCGCAAAAACCAATTCAGCTTCTCTCTTACCATTTAATTGAAACAGTAAACCGGGTGCCCCTGTACCAATCCACAAATCCTTATCATTTATCGCCGCCGCAACGCTCCATATAAAATCCGCCTCAGGCTCAAACACCACCTCAATCTTGCCATCCATATTGACTTTGTAGAGTTTCGCGGGGGGGCCTCCCGCAGCGTAAATATCTTCACCCATCACCAAGAGTTTCGTAATCATGGGACTCGGTATTTGAGCAATTTTCTTTGTCTCCCCATTCGGCTGAAGCCAACGAATAAAACTATCTTCACTGGTCGCCACCAAAATACCTTCTTTATAAGGTGTGGCGGTAATGATTGAATGGCCAATCTTATCATTAAAGACAGAAATGTCGGGTGGTAGGGTTATCGCCCCTTCTTCACTAATCGCAGTCGATTCAGGGTTTCCATTCAAAAGGGCGCCAAAACCTTCTACGTCATAATATCTGGTATGCTCCGCTCGGACCTCCCCCCCAAAAACCACCATAACTGTTAACACTGTCCCCAGCCCAAGATTGGAGCACCTACATTTACCAATCATCAAGTACTCTCCTCGCCAAAACACATCTAGATTCGAATTCGTCTAATAAGGCGCCACATTCACCTCAACACAGCGTGAATCGACAACAAGTCCCGGTCTCTGAATCACCTGCACTTTTTCATCTCGAAAGTGCTTTCGAGCCCCATTGAGCTTTGACTCAATTATCTTACCAAATGAAGGTGGAATTGAATAATGCCGTCCGTTAATCCAGCCTCCCTCTTGGATACCAGTGACCAAAACATAGACAGAACCACCTGCCCTCAAATTTTGTAACCAAGGAACCGCTGCACCAAGGGTTTCTAATGTTCCGGCTGCCCCAATCAATTCAACGAAGTTCAGATCATTTGCACCACTGGCCCGAATGAGCATTTTCCTTCCTGCCCATTTACTTGGGACTTTGAATTCTACACTTTCAGTGAATTCCTTTCCGCGAGAACGTTTCATTGTAAGACGAACCCTCAATACCTCGCCGGGTCGGGGCCGAAGAGGATAAACACTTAGTTTCGTTATCTTTTCAATAATAGGTTCATAATCAAAAGTTGCATCAAAAGTGATCCGCATTCCCTTCGGCCATTCCCCCGGATTGTTCCACAAAAAGGAGGCCATTCTCCCAAACTCCATACCTGCAATCATTGGCAATTGCCCATTCAATTCCGCACCATAAACTCTCTTTAGTGGAATCGCACCATACCCTTCCAATTCAATGGCCCCATCCATCCGAATCATCATTCGCTGACTGGCATCGATCCGTCCCCCCAGTGCACTTGATATGGCGATGGTGAGTAGTCGTGGCGTTAAAGCGGGGTCTCGCACCACTTCAAATCCCACCTTATCAATCCCTTGAGGGGTACGAATGGTACCTGTTACAGGAATCATTGAGACCTCTCTACCTAGCTCGCCTGCGATTGCAGGCAATCGGTCTTGGGTCAGAACCCCAATGGACCGTCCGGTGGCAGCCATCTTGAAAGAACGCCGCTGGGAAACCATCGTATTGAGAATTGTCGAATGAGCGAACGGGATCTCAATATTTCCTTTCCCCATAAAGGGATGGCCAAAAGCCGTAATTTTGTTTTTATCCACCGTTGTCACTGTCCCGACCGCCCCAATATCAACATCCCCTCGCACCAACACGGCAGTCACGGGAGCACCTGGGGCCATCGACTTTTCGAGCATTTTATCCTTGGGTGTTCCGGCAGATGCACCAACTTCGAACCCCATATGGTTAAACCAAGGTGTGAAATGTGCCTGGACCGCCTTAGGAACTCCAGACATCGCCAGTGGCGTGGCGATCGCCACCAACCCGATAGAGTCATCGCTATCTCCCCCTCTAAGCGCTTGAAACTCCTGCGCTTCAAATTGGGCCCAACGGTGGCGAGATTGCTTTAGTGCTTCAGAGGTCCATGGAACAGGAGGAGATTTCGTATCAAATACCGCTAACATATCCGAAATAGGAGTAATCCCGGCAATTGGCTCTTTGGCAAACGATGCAAATGCGTAGCCTAAAGCCCCAATTAGGCGCTCACCAATAAAACAGGGACTGCCACTCATACCGGAGACAACCCCTGTAAATTCTGGTTTTTCCCCTAGAAGCTTCACAAGTGTGAGCGGACGATTCGGGCCGAGATAGTTGTTCATGACCCCTTTGACAACAAAATCAAAAGGTTCGATCACATCGCCTTCGAACACCGTCAGGCAATGGCCTTTCTGCCCCTTCTCAATATCCTGAACATCCATGAGGGGAGGGAGCGCAAGCAACATTGATAAAGAAATTATTTCAATCACTCAAAGATACTAATACGAAATAGAGTCGACTTCCAATGGGTACCCAAGTTCGCATTTTTAAACGGTGGGTGCATGAGCCCTTCTCCCGCACAGGAAACACAATCCTGATCGTATTGTCTGCGACTCTAAACTTCACATCCCCCCGTAAAACTCACCCTTTTCAAACACACAACTTCTCATTCTGAGCAAATCGGAGGGAAATCGTCATGGCTTTCTCTCCCCGCCTTACCCCAAAAAAGAGACCTCTCCCAGAACCAATCAATTCAGATACCAGCTGCGGAATTACAATGCCATGAAGTTGCAATAGTTGTACTTTCGAAGATAAGGGAAGGCCCATGGATACTTTAACTGAATCCCGCCATCGCTATCTCTGTGTCGATGGGCCAATTGCTGTCGGGAAAACAACTTTGTCGCGAATGCTCTCCGAACATTATGGAGCACGGCTGGTTCTTGAGGAATTTGATGAAAATCCATTCTTACGAGAATTTTACCAAGATCCGCATGGGGCCGCATTTCAAACACAAATCTACTTTTTGATTTCTAGATACCAACAGCAACTAGAACTCTTACAACAAGAACTTTTCAGGCCCACCATTGTTAGCGACTACCTCTTCGCCAAAGACCGCATTTTCGCTTACATGAACCTTAACGAAGAAGAAATTGGGCTCTACGAAAAGATATATGACATTTTACACCCAAAGCTCTTAAAGCCAGACCTCGTCATTTACCTCAAAGCTGATCCCAAAACACTTGTCCAACGCATGAAAAAACGAGGGCGAGAATTCGAAACAAGCGTCAAGAAAGCATACCTAGAGAAGCTCATGGCAGGATACAATGGATATTTTCGCCACTATGATGAATCTCCCTTGCTTGTCTTAGACACCAGCTACGTAGATTTTGAAAAAAGCCCTAACGATTTCCAATACATTATTGAAATCATTGAAGGTCACACTGAAGGGCACAAGCATCTCACCCCTAACAAGCCCCATTCAGGTTAACCAAACTGATGGGTCTATCAGTTACCTTCGAATCTACACTCGAAAAAATCGACCCAGATCAATGGAACAACCTGCTAACAAAAAGCGACAATCCATTCATTTCTTACGCATTTCTGAGAGGGCTAGAAGACTCAAATTGTGTAGGAACCGAAGAATCCGGCTGGTTACCCCAACACGTTTGTCTCTGGCAAGATGGATCTCTCGTAGCTGGAATGCCTTGCTACGTAAAACTACATTCGTACGGTGAATATATATTTGACTGGGCCTGGGCTAGGGCAGCTCACCAGGCAACCATAGGCTATTACCCCAAATTAGTATCAGCAGCCCCCTTTACCCCTGTCACCGGACGACGAATACTCATGGGTGCCCATGCTCCAAAAGATGCGCGAGAGATTCTCATCCAAGGCTTATTGAAATTACAATCAGTAACAAAGGCATCATCTACTCACATTCTCTTTGAAACTGAGCATGAAACACAATTATTGGAAAAACACGAATTCCTCACTCGTCTGAGTTATCAATTTCATTGGAGGAATAACAGGGAATGGACTTCGTTTGACTCTTTCTTGAGTAGTTTGCGTTCTTCCAACCGTAAACAGATAAAGCGAGAACGAAACAAAGCACAATCTCAGGTCACAAGAATAATTACCAAAACGGGACAAGAAATCACTCCAAAAGAGTGGGATGCGCTGTACGACTTCTATTTATCGACCGTTAGAGCCCATAGAGCAACACCTTATTTAAACAGAGAATTTTTCGAATGGCTCTCCGTCTCACAAAAAGAAACAAACAACGTCGTGAGCTTTCTTGCATTCAAAAAAGAAGAGATCGTTGCTGGAGTCCTGTGCTTTCGTTCAGAAGAGTGTCTTTATGGAAGATATTGGGGAAGCTATTTGGAGCTCGATGCAATGCACTTCGAACTCTGCTACTACTCTCCTATTGAGTGGTGTATCGAAAATGGCATAACCTATTTTGAAGCAGGGGCTCAAGGTACTCATAAAATCAAACGCGGCCTCCTTCCCCGCTCCTGTTACAGCTCGCACTACATATCAAACACACAATTAAGACGAGGTGTTGCGCAATATATTCAATACGAGAAACAAGAGATTGAGCACCAAATGAGAAAATATTCAGAGCACAGTCCTTTTAAGAAAAACCTTTGTTAAACAGATTCTATGCCTAAACAATGCTCACAGACGAAGTCATAAACTTCTCTCGCTAGGTTCATATGAAGATGATGACCACCTGAAAATCTTTTTAACACGAGATTGTTAATAGCACCCATTCGTTGGCTTAATACCTCAGGCTGCCAAGACAAACCCTTGTCTCCCAACACCAGGGAAACCGGAATATTAATAGCCCGTAAATAACTCAAAACCTGTTCTTCAGTAAACCTCAAGGGCGATGTCACCCGCAACCGTGGATCCGCCGACCATGCCCAGCCTCCGTCAACCTGCCTCAATCCCCGTTTAGCCAGAGAAAAAAGCTCCTTAGCAGAGAGACCAACGTACACTTCACTTAGTCTTTGAGCTGCTTCACCGATATCAGAAAAAATCCGGGGCTTATTTTTCTCGAGAGATTTCAATCCTTTCAGATGACGTGCCATCAAATTGGGAGCTTCTTCTGCTTTTGATGTTAGGGGCCCCAATCCTTCAATAAGATTTAACGTCTTAATTCGATCACCCAAAACTCCAGCCGCCAGTGAAGCAACACCTGCCCCCATTGAATGCCCCAGTAAATGAAACGACTCCCACTCCAAAACATCAGCGCATTGCTCTACCAAGGGCACCCAATCAATAAAATGATAAAATGCACCGGGTGGTCGCCGAAAGGAGTGACCATGTCCCGGAAAATCAATCGATATCCAATGAAATTTTTCGTGGGCCTGCTTCATCATAGGAATGAAGCTAGAAGCATTGTCAAGCCAGCCGTGAAGGGCTAGGACCCTTTCCGAATTCCCTTTGCCAAACTCCAACCCGGCCAAAGTTCCTCCAGGAATCAAAATATCTTTTTCAGTAACCGAAATATCCTTCTTAAGCATGAGCAGTGTCATCATTTCCAAAAATTTTGGCTTTCATATCAGAAAAAAACTTCTCCGCCATAGCCTCAGAATTCTCATCATCAGTTGCATCCTTACGCGACCACCGCCGAACCCCGTCGCCCTCCGGTAATTCCTCTAAGAATCGGGATGGACTTCGCTGGGTCAATGACCCATTCGCGTTCCTATTTTGCGTGTAACACATCCACAACTTACGCCTTGCTCGAGTCATTCCCACATAGCAAAGTCGTCGCTCTTCAGACAAATCGCCTCCAGCATCATCAATCGTTTTCTTGTGTGGTAGAAGCTCCTCCTCAACACCAACCATAAAAACATTGTCGAATTCCAACCCCTTTGCACCATGAAGGGTCATTAAAGTTACCGACTCCTCATTTTGTTCGTCCTTTTCCTCCTTCACCAATCGAGAGAGCCTAACAAATTCTTCGAGCCCGCCACTGCTTTTTTCACTTTGACAAAAGCGTTCTACAGATCTCATAAATGCATTTAGATTCTCGACCCGCCTAGTCGCCACACCTGGAGAATCATCCGAACTATAAACGAACTCCCGATAGTTAATATCGCTCAACATGGCATCAATCGCTCCTGGTAAGTTTACCAACTCAGCATTCTTCAACGAATCACTGTGTCGAGAAGTGAAATCGAGAAATTGTTGAATTGAAGCGCGCGCGGCAGGTTTAAGTTCTGGGATTTCGTTAAAAGACACCATGGCACGATAGAGAGGACAGCCCACTGCTTCAGCATAATTCGTTAATCTCTCCACAGTTGTCGGTCCAATACCTCTCGGAGGGGTATTCACAATCCTTCTCAACGAAACTTCATCATTGGGGTTAACCAATAAGGACAGATAAGCCAAAATATCCTTTATTTCTTTCCTGTCATAAACCGATTGTCCCCCAACAACCTTAAATGGGATTTTATTCAAAGCCAAAAGCTCTTCAAAAATGCGAGCCTGCGTATTGGCTCGATAGAGAATAGCCATCGAATTATAGGAGACCCCCTGAAAACCCATCTTTCCAATCTCGGAAGAAACAAACTCCGACTCATCATCCCCATCCAAACAGGTAACCACTTCAACGGGGTCACCAACTCCCAGGTCCGACCAAAGATGCTTTAATTTGCGACTTTTGTTATTCTTGATGACCGCATTTGCTGCTTCTAGAATATTCGTGGTCGAACGATAATTCTGATCGAGAATAACGGTTTTAGCACCAGGAAAATTTTTTTCAAACCGTAGGATATTCTCTGCTGCCGCCCCCCGCCAACTGTAAATTGACTGGTCATCGTCACCAACAACGCAAACATTTCGTTCCACAGCTCCAAGGATTTCAAGAAGCTTCATCTGATCCGGACTGGTGTCCTGATATTCATCCACCAATAGATAGTCATATTTTTCCATCCATCTTTGTGCCACCTCAGGTATCTCTAAAACCTTTCGAGCCAAAATGAGTAGATCGTCAAAATCAACTGCATTGAACGCTTTCATCTGTTCCAGGTATTTCGGATAGAGCTCGTAGGCTGCGAACTCGTAGTCATCTGCCCAATCGATCTGAACTTCAGTCAATCCGTTCTTCTTGGTTTTGAGAAGAATCTCTAAAACCTTTTGTACATCCAACCGTCGGTCCGAGACCGTGGTCCGCCTCATAAGCTCTCGGACCAAACTAACCTGGTCAGCTCGATCGTATATACAGAAGCCCCGACGCAAGTTCGCAGCCTTATACTCTTGCTTTAAGATAAGTAGCCCAAGTGAGTGAAAGGTAGAAATCGTCAGCCCCTTAGCTTGGCTTCTCAATACACCATGAATTCGCTCCCGCATTTCAACCGCTGCTTTATTGGTAAAAGTTACTGCGGCGATCCGACTAGAAGCCACGCCATCGGTAACCAAACGCGCAATTCGACTCGTAATAACTTTAGTCTTTCCGCTTCCCGCACCAGCTAAGACCAAAAGCGGCCCTTTCTCATGCATCACAGCATCACGTTGTTGGGAATTAAGTCGAAGAAACTCAGTTTCTAACATAGATTATCCAAATCGAGCGCGAATCCGGTTCACCACGCTCCAGAATTCTTGAATACGAAAAGATGAGTGGTCACCGGTTAAAAGGGAAGGATACTCATCTCCTACTTGATGTTCTAGATATGCATACACTCTATTGATTAAAACTTCAGAGAGAATTTCCTTCTCCTTTTCACAACCAATGACCTCACACAATACCGACAAAATTGCCCTCAATTGTCCCTGTTCAACCAATTGCTCAACCGCTCTCACGTCAATATCAGAGCGCCCCAAGCGGGCTGTAGAGAGATGTTGCACACTAATCTTGGTCCCTTTCCGGTCCCGAAAATCGATCTTCCGCTCGAAACTTAGCGCTCTCTCCCTCAGTACTTTCCAAGTCACTCGATCTGAGAGAACATCTCGCGGATATTCTTCTAGAATTCTCTGGGTTTGCCCTGATAAATCCACAGGGAGGTAATTCATCATTCCGATAACCGCATCCGCCACATCAAGATAGTCACCACAACCACCAATGACAGCGATAATCGATACTCCCAGCTCATCAATAAGATTTCGGGCATGGTCGATCAGAGGTGTAATGGGTTCATCCGCCTTGGCAATGAGCGAGCGCATGCGAAGGTCACGAATCATAAAATTGGTAGCAGACGTATCTTCATCAAACACAAGTACTTTTGAACCAACTTCCAGGGCCTCAACAACGCTGGCTGCTTGCGAGGTTGAGCCACTCGCATTTTCCGTATCAAATTGGGATGTATCTACTTTAGCGGGGAGGTTATTGATGAAGTTAGAGATGTCTGTGTTCTCCACGTAGCGCCCATCTTCGGCTCGAATCTTCGTAATGGTCTCGCTTGCAACAACATATTCTCTACCGTCACCGGGAATTGAATCATAACAACCCACCTCAATGGCCTGTAACAAAGTCGATTTTCCGTGATAGCCGCCGCCGACAATCAAATTGACCCCTCGACAAATTCCCATTCCAGTGACAACCCCCACATTAGGAAGCGTGAAACTCATGGAAAGCTCATCAGGAGCAACAAAGGCTCGGGCCAACTTTTCTGACATTGGCCGGTCATCTATTCCTGAACGGCGGGGCAAAAGCGAGCCATTGGCAGCAAACGCAATAAGATCACGTCCACTTAATTGGGTTCGAAGCGCAACACTATCTTCCACAACATCGCAATGATTTTTGAGTTTCGATTCATCATAAGAAGACGGAGCAAAGGTGCCCTCAATCAAGGCAGGTAGGGTTTCTTCAAAAAGACGTCCCGCCTCCCGACCCAAAATTCGCCTTCCACGGGCTGGTAAACCTAGGCGGAAACGAATCGAAAAAGTCCCATCCGTCGCCAAATGACAAAAATTTCTCCACAATACATGCTGTGATAGAGGAGGAAAAACAATCTTGCCTCCCTTACCCGATCCAATACTTCGACTTAGTCCACGAGCCTCATACGCAAACGCACGACCAAAAAAATCGGCCGCAGCCCTCCTGCGGTCAACTGTGGAAAAGACCCAAGCAGGCAAATCCAAATAAGAAGATTCACAGACAACCCGAATTATGGATGGCTCAGCAAAGGGATCACCCTGAACATGTTCAACATCTAACGAAAAATGAGGGTATCCGTAGGTCCCCTTCAGCTTCTTGTATTGGGGGTAGCCTGCTCCATCGAGACTCCAAAGTAACTTAATTAACGCTTGATCTGATTTCATGAAATATTGTCCGCTCATGCCTGCGATCAAGAAGAGGTCGTAATTGGGGCAAACCGCCCAGAAAGCTGGCGCTGTACCTGAATCAAACGGGCTGCGGTCCAAATATTCATAGAAAGTAACAGTGCCAATAAGCCGAAGATAATATAGCAATTACGCTCGCGCTGCCCGGGCTCCACCGACACTTGGACAATTCTCAAGTCGGGAGAGGCTTCAACCCCAAACTTCGTTTGGTAAGTCCGAATCAACTCGCGATATTGCAAATCGCGTGTCGGATCGATAACCCGACCTTCAACTTCAACTCTCTGAGCAATTCCGTATGAATCCTCATTGGCTAAAACCTCAATAAACACCCCACCAGATCCCACCAAGCGAAAATACCAAAACTCTTCACGTTCAAAGCTAAGCCCCCGCATAAATTCCTGGGTCAAACCTCGATGCTCAGTGATACCTCGTACGCGTATATAGCCGTTGTGAGGCAGGACTGATGCTCCTACTTCCATCGTATTGATTGTAGGAATAAATTCGGGTTTCTGTGAAAATTCAAAAGCGACCCAATCTTTCAAGCCCCATAGATACCACCCCACAACCAAGAAAAAGACGGCCATCGTCATCAAATGACGTAAGTAGCGCCGACGACGCTCATGATATTTACGTAACTCGTCTTCAAAACCCATATTCTATCACCTAAACGACAAATAGCCCCTATTAACAAAGACGATTCCCCTTCAAGATAAACGCGTCCCGTAGATAGGCAACTAAACCATGCATAGGATGAAAATCAACGTAGTTTGATAAATTTAGTCATTACTCTAGATGAAAAGTAATCAAAAAGGCGGGTACTACGCCAGCTCAAAGATAATCTTGAATTCCCGCTCGATATCCTCTTCGTCGGTACCTTTCGCCACCGCCAATTCCCGCACCAAAAGACCACGGGCAGTATCGAGCAGCTTAAGCTCGCAAAAACTCAGATCCTTGTCGACCTTAAGAAGATAGAGATCCCTCAAAACCTCAGCCACTTCAAAGACCGAGCCCGTTTTAATTTTCTCCATGTATTCTCGATATCTACGATTCCATGTGGTCGTCTCAACACTTAGAGATTTTGACTTAAGTATTTTAAATACTTTCTCGACTTTGCTCTTACTAATAACCTCACGTAATCCAACCTGGCGTACATTGTTAGTAGGAACCATAATTTTCATGCCATTCTCTAATATTCTTAGGACATAAAAAGTTTGCTCCATTCCTCCAATGGAACGGTTTTCAATGGCCATAACTTCACCTACACCATGTGCAGGATAAACAGCCTTATCTCCTACCTTAAAGGATTCTCGCATTTGGTACCCTTTCGCGACTTGCTTTAATACTACAGGCTTGACTACCTTAGACCACTTTCACCCACCTGGCGGAAGCCCGTCACTAATAACACAAAAATCACCTTCCAACAATTGAAAAAAGTTATTCCACTGGGGATTGTTCTCTGCATCTTCAGTAAAAACACCTAAATATCTACTGATCTCGATTCATCAGAAGATATCATTGAGTCATTCAAAGCATTCAGAGCAGCATCAAGAGACCGCATTGTATTTTTATGACGCTCCCGTTAACCACTAAATTCGCTTCCAGGCCGGTCAGCGCTTTTAACACCCTCACCAAGGTTGAGGATCAAGTTACCACATTTGCTTTCTAAAGCAAAAATATCGGCATTTAGGCGAATACCCAAGCGTAAATCCATATATATACCTAATTTAATTCGCCGATCGTACCCTGAAGTTCCGTTACATGTCGCTCAAGTCCCTCGGCCTCCCTGTGCTCTCTCTGGCTGAGGCAATTGTTTTTTTGAGCTCAAACTCCAATTTCGCTACTCTACTCCTCAATTCAGTTAATTCACGAGCTTTGGAACTATCTCGCAACAAACGCTCACTAAACTCCAGTTCTCGTTTTTCAAGGCTTTCATCGAATCCTGCCCCCCCTTCTTTCTCAACAACATCCGGCGTCACATCTACAGGTACTACCGAAGAGACCAGTAAGCCTGAAGATACTGCCTTGTCCACCGCCACTTCCGGCTCTCCACCCTCCAAGTACTCCACCGCTGCGACCGCCACATCAAAATCAGAACCCTCTGGAACTGGGATCAACTCTGGTTCCGAATCTGAAGGTAACTCAACTTGACTCGGGCTTACCGCCCAATGCAATGACCTCTTCTGTGGCATCATCAGGAGAATCTACCTCAAATGATACATCGTCTTCTTCATCGATGCCCCGCTCCAAAGCACCCAAATTCTCAACATCATCAATTCTCAGTTCCTCAACGTCAAACACAAGGAGTTCTTCATCACCCAATAATTCCGCTGGAGTTTCTGGAGCCGAAGCATCAACATCTGTAATTCCAAATTCGAGCTTCGCTGGAACCACTTCTGCTTGACTATCTGCCCTTGAATCTACCAGAACATCATCGATATCAACCTCCACACCTTCAAGCTCAATATCCTCGACCTCGATATCCGTTATCCAGTTCCCTGGCTCCTCATCCACAAAATCCAGATCTACTGTGATATCGTCGGTTGTAGCGATTAAGTCATCCAGCTCCGTTAACAAGCTACGAACCTGCGCAACACAGTCCTCGGACGAAATATGCCCCCTAAGATACCCATCTGCATGAGTTCGGTGGCTCCGATGTTCTATAAACTCCTCTTCCGGCACCTCTTGAGAGAGTAAGACAAGGGGTATCCCTTTTCGTTCCTTATCCTTCTTAAACTGATTACAAATCGCGTAACCACCCATTTTGGGTAACTCAACCCAGAGAAAAATCAAATCGGGCGGTGAGGTTTTTGCTTGCCGGTAAGCCTCTGTACCATCTTCAAAAACAACTATCTCCATTCCTAATAGCGCTAGACTTTGCCCAATCTCTTTCCTCAAACGACTTTCTTGGCCAACGATAAAAATTTCAACCATTTGTTGCAGTATATGGGCACTTCAAAATAAGGAGCAACCCCGCTCTTAAATTGAATACAATCTTAATTTCCTTGATCCCAAGACAGTTTCAAGCGATGCTTATGAAGGAACGGCTTTACTGATGCTCGAGATCTTCCGATACTACCCAGGAGTGGCTCTCGTTGTAACCGAGAAAGGTTCGGCTTTGCTCGGAGCGCCCACCGACGCCTACAAGGCGACCAAATCTTATTGTAACCTGCATCGACTCCCATTTCCAAAAGTTCTCGTCGCCCCGCAAACGATGCTCATTCGAGCAAACCCCCAATTTAACCCGGAGTTTTTCCTCTACGATTTTTTATTTGTATTCGGAGCTGCCTACAAAGAAGAACTCAAAGGACAAACCTTATCCCTCGTTGTAGATGCCGACCAAGCCCAGACGATCCTGGAAGCGCTTAGGCTCACTCTCATCGGACCAAACCAAGTTGAATTGGCCTCCTATTGCGATGCTCAAGGGCACCAACTCATGGAGGATTCGACAATCGATTTTTTGACCGCTGTTTCTGACTATATGGCAATCAAGAAAGACGGCAAAAAGCTAAGTATTCTCGAAATG
>JAYZAY010000079.1:0-35175 GCA_036339465.1 Myxococcota bacterium
GGCGGGGCTCAAGGGGGAAAATACTGCGGCGTCTCCGACGACGGCTACTTTCAGTGGTACTTATAAGGTTCTTCGTGACGTGGGGATTAAGTTGACTGCAACTGGCAGTTTGAGCATCGATGAGGGGATCTTCAAGGAGAAAGTAGCTGCGAATATTGATGATTTTAAGAAGCTTTTTGTTTCGCATACCCTTACTTCCGGTGGAAATGACTACACCGTGAAATCTATTTGCGAACAAATGCAAAATGTTGCTTCAAAATATACAGATATTGTCGATGGTTTATTGACGGCGAAAATCGACGGGATTTCTAAGCAAACTAGAATGATCGATGATGACATCGCGGATATGCAAAGGGACTTGGTGAGTTACCAAAAAGGTTTAGAGAAAAAATTTACCCGGATGGAAACAACCATGTCAGAATTGAATTCGCAAAGTGCGTACTTAATGCAACTTGCGATGATGCCAACAGGGCAGTAGGAGGGTTCGAAATGTACAGAAGTAATGTCGGTCGTTACAAGCAGAATAAGGTGGTGCTGTCGACTCCAGAGGAGATCCTTATTGCACTCTATGACGGGGCAATTAAGTTTTCCAAACAAGCTAGAGTGGCCATTGATAGCGGTGATACTGCCACAAAGGGGCAGAAGCTGGGGGGGGTGATGGCAATTCTAACGGAGCTTTCAGCGACGCTTGAGCATTCTCGTGCGCCTGAGCTTTGTGAGAACCTCGCTCGGCTTTATGACTATATGATCGACCGTCTCCAGACGGCTGGGCTGAGAATGGATATAGAGCCTTTGGATGAGGTCATTGGCCACCTTGAAAAATTACGTGCTACCTGGGTAGAAGCCATTGAGATCGCAGCTCGTGAGCGCAAGGGCGAGCAGGCTGTCAATGTCGGCTAAAGCCGAACTTAAGCAATTCCTCGGCCTTCTTTGTAGTTCTACACCGAGTTTTGAGGCCGGTTTTGAGGCTTGGGAGTCATACTCGCAGAAGAGGGCCGAATGGACGGAAGCTATTCGGCGGCTGATGATGCGTGTTGATCCTCTTGATGCAAAAGAGTTGCTGTTTGAATATCAGAGTAGGCTCTTAGGGCACGTGGCTGATGTCAATGGTGGCGTCGAGGTTATTCGATGCCAATACTCGAAGAACAAGGAAGATTTGAACCGAGCAAAAGATTCCCACCGAAGGTTGGCGCAGAGAATTCGGCCAGAGCAGCGTATCTCTACCATGGTGCGAATAGGCTAGGAGCGTTGATGGATCAGGTTTGGTGCATCATGAGTGGCGAGATGGTGTGCGTGAAATGATGCGATTGCGTCTCACACCTACTTACGGTTTGGTGTCAGGATTTCCTCTATAAATGAAAAGGCTCTGCTGGCGTCTATGGGCCAGTATCTATTTGCCGGGTTTCGTTGCAATCCTTTCGTAAAATGACTGGGGCAGGGATTGATTTCGAGAATGGGAATCCCATTTCTTTGAGCTATTTGAAATAGCTGTTGTGGCAGTGACGTCGCGCCGGAGGTGCCGGCAATGATGAGTAAATCGGACATGGAGGCGAAGTTAACTGCGGATTGAGATCGGTAGATTTTTTCGTCATAAAATTCGTCGAACCATAAAACGTTGGGCCGATGCGAGGGAGTGCCCGTGGATGCGAAAATAGTTGACGCAAGAGCCTCTTTAATGGAAATCGAGGTCTCGTAAAAAATATTGGGGACAAGTGTCCGCTCTTTTGTATCATGTCCGGCCTTCAGGGCTCGCATGTAACCGATATTTCCATGGATCTCATAAAGGGAAGTGGTAGGTGAGCCAGCTCGGATATGGAGACCGTCAACGTTTTGGGAGATCAAAGCGAAGTATTTTGCGCCCATCCTTTGCCCCATGCGGGCCAGTGACTTGTGCGCTGGATTTATCGGGGCGGCGGCGCAGATCCGGAGGCGGTGCAGATACCAGGACCAGACTTCCAGCGGGTTTGATGAGAATTTTGCCAGGGTTGCCATTTCCATGGGGGAGTAGCTTGCGGAACCGATGGTCCAGTATCCCTCCGGGCCCCTGAAGGTTGGGATCCCACTTTCTGCTGAAACTCCGGCGCCTCCTACAACTGTTATGCTTGGCTTGTCGTTAGAAAGCGACTGAAGCATCGTGAAGAATTCGTCGTGGTAATTTTGATTGGTCATTGGGGTCAGTGTTAAAGGCAAGATGATAGACGGATCAAGTTTTGGCAGCATTTGTTAGGGGAGTAGTTAGGAGAGCCAATGCGAGAAGATGAGATGGTGATCGATTTCGGGTTTAGGCGCCGCGAGGGGGCCTGTTCTCGTTGTGGTTTTAAGATGGGGCTCTGTTTTTGTCGCGAGCTTCTGAGTGTTACGATACCTCTCCAGGTCGTTTTTGTTTGTCATCGGAACGAACAGGGAAGGCAATCGAATTCCGCCAGGGTTTTTGCGGGCTGTGTTCCTGGGGCAGAAATTCACTGGTGGGGTCGTCAAGAAAGGCCCTTGCCGCAGGATTGGCTGGGGGAGCTTCAGGATCGACGTCTTGGGGTCCTCTTTCCCGACGAGCATGCAATGCCGATTCATCAATTGTCTCGGTTGGAGCGACCGGAGACGCTTGTTGTTCTAGATGGGAGCTGGCGACAATGTAAGAGTATGGTGCGACGAATCCCAGGGATTGATGGCCTTCCGAAACTCAGGTTGAGTCGTGACTATCTGCCCTCTGATTCGCTGCGACGGTCGCCAGGAAGGGGGCTCCTATCTACCTTTGAAGCTACGTGTTATGCTCTTGAGGAATTGCTGGAGACGCAATTTCCTGAGTTACATCGAGTTTGGGGGCGATTTGTGGGGCGATCTAGGGAACAGCGGCTTGGACGTGTTCAGGGCTCTTGAATTTCAAAGTATTTGGGCGCATGTTGTAGCCACTCGTGTGAGGGCACATATGGATAGGAGTTGTTATGGAAGCCATTATTCGTTTGATTAAGGATGTTCCTGATTTCCCAAAAAAGGGAATTGTCTTTAAGGATATTACGCCGGTTTTAGAGGAGCCTTCCGCCTATCAGTTGTTGATGAAGACCTGGGCTGATCGTTATCGAGATTCTCCGGTAACGCACTTTGTTGGAGTTGAATCCCGTGGTTTTCTTTTTGCTTCGGTGCTGGCGTATGAATTAGGCAAAGGCTTTGTTCTGGCCCGTAAACCAGGCAAATTGCCTCGAGACACGATTTCGGCTTCCTACGCTCTTGAATACGGAGAGGATTCCCTTGAAATGCATCGTGATTCATTGGATGCCAACGCCCAAGTTGTGATTGTGGATGATTTGATTGCCACAGGTGGTACCGCGAAGGCTGTGGCAGACATGGTTTGCGAGCTTGGAGCCAAGGTATATGAAATCGCCGCAGTTATTGAACTGGGTTTCTTGGACGGGCGAAAAGTGTTGGAGCCTCTCGATGTTTACTCTTTCATTTCATATTAGTGGGATTAAAGTGGTTGACCAAGGGATGGTTTTTGCCTTAATAGACAGAAAAATGCAGTGATTTTAGGTGATTGCTCTTGCGCCCCCGTAGCTCAGTAGGATAGAGCTGGGGATTCCTAATCCCTGTGCACAGGTTCGATTCCTGTCGGGGGCGCCGCGTAAGACGGTGTGGGTGTGGGCGGAGTTGTCTGTGGATTAGAAAACACTAAAGTAGGGTGATGAAAAGTGAACAAGTCCGATCTTATTGAAGTTTTGTCTATGGAATCCGGACTGGACCGGAAAACCATTGACGCGGTGGTAAACGTAGTTTTTTCCAGTATGACCGATGCGTTGGTTAAGGGCGATCGAGTCGAAATTCGGGGCTTTGGAAGCTTCGCCTGTAAAGAATATGAGGCCAGGCATGGTCGAAACCCGAAGACGGGCGCTCCGATCCATGTTCCCGCCAAGAAGCTGCCCGTATTTAAAGTGGGTAAAGAGCTCAGAGAGCGTGTGAATGCTGGCGGTAGCGGTAGCTAATTCGTCCAAAGATCAAATTGGTACCGCATGGTTAGCGTACCTTGAATCGTGCTGATAAAGCTCGTGTCCTCAGATAAGGTGGTGCCTATTTGGCTGACGAACGTGCTGCCGATCAGCCATTTTGGGTGCAAATAGTATTCTATTCCGGCACCGAGAGCAGCAGCGAGGTAGGCGGCCGAGTCATCAGTGAATCGGCCGCCTGTGGCCAATCCGGCTATGGCGAATGGACTCCAGCCTGAGATTAATCCCGTAAACCGGTAGGTCGTGGAAGCTCGAAAATTTAGATTTCGGTACTCGCCCAGCAAGACCTCACAATCGAGAGCGACTGCCCAGGTTGGGTCTAGCGTATAATCGGTTCCGATTCCGAGGGTGAAATGTCCTGTGGTGACACCGCCAAAATGGCCCGCCCCGCCGGTTGTGACTTGCATCGACGAAGAGCCTGGGGTCCGAATACGGGCTTCACTGGAATTTCCGACGAGCAGCGGCCCTAATAGACAACAGAGAATCATGTAGGGCTTCATGTTTAAAGCGTTACCACGGCGATTCCGAAAACACCAAAAACCGGCGAATACCCTAAGGGAGCTGAAGTAAAACCTCTTTTTCTAACTCCCCAAGGTTAAAAGAGTTTTTGATTGACATCGGTGTGCTCTGGTGGTTACGGGGCCCCATGTATTTGGATTACAACGCCACGGCGCCGATTCGGCCTTCTGTATTGGGAACTATGGAGGATATCGTTCTCGAATTACGTAACCCAATGAGTCTTCATCGTGGCGGGCGAAAATCTCGAGTGTTATTAGACCAGGCTCGTGAGACCATCCTTGAGTGTCTTGGCTTGCCGAAAGGAGAGGTCATTTGGACCTCTAGCGGAACGGAATCGGATTATTTGGCAATCAAGGGATTGGCACGGTTGTCTCGGTTTCGAAATCCGAAAGCCACTGAGATCTGGGTCTCCTCGTTTGAGCACCCGGCGGTAATGGCTTGTGCGCAATCCTTGTCTAAGGAAGGGTTTGAAGTCCATGTTATTCCGACTGGGTTGGGACATTGCTTGGATTTTGATTGGGTCTCTGCGCGTCTAAGTGAAAAGGTCGCGGTGATTAGCGTGATGATGGCTCACAACGAAACAGGCGTCTTGTTACCTGTGGAGGAATTAACGGCGTTAGCTCAGCCATTGGGCGTGCCAGTACACACCGACGCTGTTCAAGCTGTGGGCAAGGTGCCGGTCTCTTTCGCCGACTTGGGTGTGGATGCATTGTCTATTGCGGCTCATAAGTTTGGTGGGCCACGGGGGATTGGAGCGGTTTTGGTGCCGAAGGGAATCCGGTTGGAGCCAATTTGGCGGGGGGGGGCACAAGAGGATGGGATGCGGCCAGGGACCCACGCACTTCCCTTGGTGATTGGTATGACGCATGCGTTGAAGGAAGCTTTGACTGAGATGGAGTTGGGTTATTCGGATGTTCGCGGGCAATTTGAAGAAAAGATTCGAGGGATCGATGGAATTCAGATTATTGGCGAGAGTTTTGAACGTTTGCCGAATACTTCACTGGTGGGGAGTGAGAATGCTGTAGGGGGGGATTTGATTGGGGCGCTAAATCATCGAGGAGTTTCAGTCAGTGGCGGCTCTGCGTGTCATGGACATTTACAGGGTCAGGCTGGTTGGCTTAGCGCTTTTACTGCTGCTTGTTTTTCGAATGTTGGAAGGCTCAGGTTTTCTTTTGACCCGAGTGATAGGCAGTTGTCTCCAGCGGTTTTAGCGCGGCATTTAATACGGGCCATTGAGCAAGTGAGGAGTCAGGGATGAGGGTGGTCGTGGCTATGAGCGGAGGCGTCGACTCTTCTGTTGCCGCTGGGCTTATGAAAGAAGCAGGGCATGACGTTATCGGTTTGGCCATGAAGACCCATGGGATGGAACCGAAGGCCAATAGAGCCTGCTGTACACCCGACGACATGCGGGACGCCCGGACGGTTGCGGATATCCTTGATGTGCCCTTCTATCTATTACCGTACGAAAATGTTTTCGCGGAAGCCGTGATTCGGCCTTTTGCGGAGGCTTATCTCATGGGTCGCACGCCAAATCCCTGCATTGAATGCAACGATAAAGTGAAGTTCAAGCCGCTATTAGAAAGAGCGAAAATGTTGGGGGCTGATGTTCTGGTGACAGGACATTATGCTCAAATCAGCACGGATCAGGGCAGACGGTATTTGAGGCGAGGGAGCGACCAAAATAAAGACCAGTCTTATTTCTTGTACCGACTTTCCCAAGACCAACTGGCACGTCTCGAATTTCCGGTAGGGGCGATGTGTAAAGATGAAGTTCGCGAACATGCCAGCAGACTTGGTCTGCCCGTTGTGGCAAACAAACATGAGAGCCAAGAGATTTGCTTTGTGGGATCCCGTGGCTACGCAGCGACGGTTGAAGAGATCTTGGGGCATGGTGGCCTATCGGGGAATTTTGTAAATGCCGCCGGTGAGGTCCTTGGCAAACATTCAGGTATTCATCACTATACATTGGGGCAGCGCCGTGGTCTTGGTCTTTCAGCCTCGGAGCCTCTTTATGTGCTGTCCATTGATGCTCAGACTGGTGATGTCTTAGTGGGGCCAGCTTCTCAACTTTCGGTGCGATTTGTAGATGTTGATGGTTTAACGTGGGCCGGGGACATTCCTGAATCAGGTTGCGTGTTTTTATTGCAGCAACGGTATCGCAGTAAGCCCTTTGAGGTTCGACTCGAGTGGCGGACTCACGAGAGACTGCGCTTGCACTTTTTGGAAGAGCGGGCGCCAGGGGCGCCAGGGCAGGCTGCAGTTTTGTATTGTGAAGAAAGGGTGGTTGGTGGTGGTGTTATTTGCGGGGATGAACGCTCAGTTGTATCCGAAGTAGCAAGTAATCGGCTTCCGATTGTGAATCAGCAGGTCTGAGGGAACACGATGAGTAACTCTTTAAAGTGCACGGATATTCAAGATTTACTAGGGTACCAGTTTACGACTGTTGCCTTCCTAGAAGAGAGCTTGACGCATTCGACCTATTCAAACGAACATCCGGTTATTCCGCACCAGAGCAATGAACGGCTGGAATTTCTTGGGGATGCTGTGTTGAATTTACTGGCAGCAGAAACATTGCTTCGTTTATTTCCTGAAATGTCCGAAGGTCGAATGAGTCAAAAGCGTACGAAGCTTATCTCCAATAAAGCGCTTGGTCGCTTGGCGTTAGATATTGATATTGGAAACTATTTACGACTTGGAAAAGGTCAGGCGTCCGAAACCGGTGAGGTCCCCAATTCCATCCTGGCCGATTGTGTGGAAGCGATTGCCGGTGCTATCTATCTTGATGGTGGCATGGGAGCGGTTCAGAGTGCTTTCAGAGAACGCTTTGAAGATGCCGCCAATGCTCTAACGGACCATTTAGACCATAAGTCAGCATTACAGCAGACGTGTCATCGGCTTGGATTGGCGCCTCCTCGTTACGAGATTATCGAGCAACGCGGTTTTTCCCATGATCCTGAATTTGTTTGTGTGGTGATGGTTGGCGAGTTACACCGGGCGCGTGCGTTGGGCCGGAGCAAGTCTCAGTCTCAGCAGGCAGCAGCGGAAAAGATACTGGATATTTTAAAGTGAGAATTTGAAAGAGATATGACAGATAACCAAAAAGAAGATTTCAAGTGTGGTTTTGTGGCGCTTCTAGGCAAGCCGAATGCAGGTAAGTCTACTTTACTCAATCGGGTGATTGGGGAAAAAATTTCGATTGTGACGCCCAAGCCTCAAACCACTAGGCACCGTATCCACGGTATCCTCAATCACGATGCTGCGCAGATAGTCGTTGTTGATACACCGGGATTTTGTGGGGGAGAGTCGTCCATGAAGAAGGTCCTTCGGAGGGTGGCCGGAACCAGTGCAGTTGATGCAGATATCACCGTTTTGATGGTCGAACTAAAAAAGAATATGCTAAAAACTTTTGACGAACTCGAAAGGGAAATCAGAGGAAAGGCGGAAGAGGCAAACGCGAAGTTGATTGTCGCGTTGAATAAAGTGGACCGGATGGATGATAAAAGGGAAGTTTTGCCATGGATCGAACGCTATTCAAAGGAACTTCCTGTTGTGGCCATCGTGCCTATCTCAGCTAAGACAGGAGACGGTGTGGATTCACTTTTAGAGGTAGTGCTAGATGCTCTACCAAAGAGTCCACCGGTTTTTCCTCTAGACTTACATACAGATCAAGCCGAGCGTTTTATGTGTGAAGAACTTGTTCGCGAACAAGTTCTTTTACAGACCCACCAAGAGGTTCCCCATAGTGCTGCGGTAATTCTCGATGCATTTGATGATGAACGAAGGGAGGGTGGTGGCTTGTGTCGACTAAATGGTCGAATTATTCTTGAAAAGGAATCCCAGAAAGGGATCTTGGTTGGGAAGCAGGGGGCACGTATCAAAGAGATAAATACCAAGGCGCGAAAAAGCATTGAGGAATTACTTGGGTGTAAAGTTTTTTTACAGATGATAGTGGTGGTGGATGATTCGTGGACCAAAAATGCCCGTTCAGTGAGAAAATACCGAATTGGGGAAGAATTGGATGGACAATAAAATGCGTGTACCTTCAGTGGCATTGGTTGGACGACCCAATGTTGGGAAATCTACCCTATTTAATATGTTGATTGGGCGGCGTCGATCCCTCGTTTTTGACGAACCGGGCGTGACGCGTGATCGGATCATCGAACGGGTTGAATGTGATGGCAAGGTTCTCGAAGTTGTCGATACAGGTGGTCTCGTTGGGCCGGGGGAAGATGCTTTTAGTAAGATTGTGCACGAATTGACCGAAGAGACCATTGCTGAGTCGGATTTGGTGGTGGTTGTGTTTGATGGGGCAAGCGGTGTGATGCCTATGGATCACGAAATTATGTCATTAATTCGGAGGTCAGGTCGAAAAGCCATTTGGGTGGTCAATAAAATTGATGCGCCTGGGCACCAAGACCGGATCGCAGAATTTTATGCCTTGGGGGTTGATAAGCCGATTGCAACAAGCGCAGAGCATGCATTGGGTTATGAAGAACTGATCGATACGATTTTGGAAAATGTGGAGGCTCCATCGGTTGAAGATTACCGCTCAACTTACTCAGGGACACCTGTCTTGACTGAGGAAACCGACGATTTTGGAACAAGGGTGGAGTGGGAAGGCAGTGAAATTCGTGTAGCCGTGGTTGGACGCCCGAATGCCGGTAAGTCAACGCTCGTAAACCAACTATTGGGACGTGAGCGGGTATTAGCCTCGAGTATCGCAGGTACCACGCGGGATAGTGTTGATGTTGAGCTGGAATATGATGGACAGAAATTTGTGCTTGTAGACACAGCGGGGATTCGAAGGAAAAGCGCGATTCATCGAAGGATCGAGAAACTTTCTGTCTCGTCGGCGGTGCGCAGCATTGAAGATTGTGATGTCGTGATTGTGGTTTTGGATTCCAGCGAAGCACCCACCGAGCAGGACGCAAGAATTCTAGGATTGGTCCAGAAGAGAGGAAAGGGGGTAGTCATCGCTGTAAATAAGTGGGATCTAGTACGTTCCGGAAACGCGGATGAGGATTACCTGGATAATTTGGTTCGCCGCTTTCCCTTTGTACGTTTTGCTCCGATGGTTCGAATATCCGCCAAGACCGGGCGAGGTATGAATCGACTTTTACCGGCGGTACAGACCACGCAAAATGAACGCTATCGTCGCGTGGGTACATCAGAGCTTAATCGTTTTTTCAATGACGTAACAGCGATGACGCCACCCCGTAGTCAGGGGCAGCGTCCCAAATTGCTCTACGTATCACAACCCATGGTGGCACCACCGACTTTTGTTTTCATGTGTCGGCGGCCGGAAGGACTCCAGGGGGCATATAAGCGATATCTCGAGAACAATCTTCGTGAGCGCTATGGATTTGGTGGTACCCCGATTTGGCTAAAGTTCCGTGAATCTAGCCAAAAAGGCCAATAGGTTCTGATGTTCTAGCGGTCAATGAATCTCACTAAATTTTAGGTCGAGGGCAATGCTCGTTTGGCGAGGGTGGAGATACCTTTGATAGGGCCTTGAATTTCCGTTCCGCTTCTTCAACGCGCTTAATGTTGTACGATGAGACCTTCGCTGTGTTTCCGCTCGCTGCCCAACTTCTCCACCTAGGAAGTGCAGGCAACGGCGAGTATGAAGGGTGTTTGTGGAACAACGAGACGGTGCGCGGTGGGAGGTTGAAAACTCACATGAGCTAAGAGCGCTGATAACCCAAAATCCGTTTCAGCCAGGCGAAAAAACTGACGCGCGGCATGAGAGCCGGGGCCTGATTGGTCGGATTGTCGCTGGTATTGGGGGATGCCGTTTGGGCGACACTGGCCGCAACTGGTTTCTGCGCTGATTCCGGAGTTACTGTGGTGGCGGCTGCGGCCATTTGTTCATTGTCCTCCTTGGGGCGCCGATTTCTATTTCGATTTCGATTCCTGTTACGGTTTTCTGAACGTCCACCGTTGTCTTCGGTGTTATTGCCGCGTTTGGTCCGGTGATTTTCTCTACCCTGGGGTGTGGCATTTGACTCTTTGTTGTCTTTGGTTCGTGGCTCCTTTCCAGGCAAATAAAAACCGAGCTTTTCTGGATTGAAAGACCGATATGTCGGCAGATCGAAGTTGATGTCATCATCCAGGGAACCTTTGGATTGTCCAACGAATTCATAATTTTGTTTTTTCGGTGAGGTAGAGGACGGTGCTTCTTCCATTTCATCCTCGTCTTCGAGGAGGTCATCATCTTCATAATCGTCTACATCTCCGGTATCGAACCGTGGTGTGGGTCCGAAATTAGGAGCTGGCAATTCGATGGGCGTGGCATCTGGGTTTGTTTGGAAACTGAAATCAACTTGTCCCGCTGCCATCTTATGGGCAATTTGAATTTCAACGCGAAGGTTAAATCGACTCTCAATGGTTTGGACCGTCGCCCAGCGTCTACTCTTAATATAATCCGCAGTTATGGGGCCAACGGTTATCTTAGCGGCGGTCAAATCACCGCGGGCAGCGCGGTCACTCAACTTCCTTAACACGGCCACGGCGTGGGATTCAGGGTTAATGACATAGCCGGTTCCGTTACATGAGGAGCAGCGTCTAAACATGCTCGCTTGGACAGAGGTTCGAATACGTTGACGCGTGACCTCTAAAAGGCCGTTTCGAGAGATTCGCGAACTTTTGACCCTAGAACGGTCATGACGGAGGGAATCACGTAAGGCTTTTTCGACCCTCTGCTGATTTCGGCGCTGAGCCATGTCAATAAAGTCAATGACAATGATACCGCCTAGGTCCCGCAGTCTTAGTTGCCTACCAACCTCAGCGGCTGCTTGGAGGTTCGTTTCTGTGGCGGTTTCTTCGTGGCCGCCTTCTTTACGTTTACCGGAGTTTACGTCGATAGCGACGAGGGCTTCGGTTTGTTCGATCACCAAAGAGCCGCCAGAAGGAAGTTTAACCTTGGGTTGATAAATAGTATCTAGCTGATCTTCGATACCATAGTGGTGGAAAATAGGTCGTGATTCGACGTAACGGGTTAGGGCGCCGCGATGTTTTGGCATGACCATTCGCATGTAATCACTGGCTCGGTCATAAGCTTCATCGGAATCGAGAACGACTTCATCGATTTCAGGTGTGAAATAGTCCCTGAGAGCGCGAATGATGACATCCTGCTCTTTGAAAATCAGAGATGGGGCCTTGGTTTTGGTTGCTTCTTTTTGGATATTATCCCAGAGGCGCAGAAGCACCTTGAGGTCGCGACTTAAATCAGTTTTGGTCCGGTCTTTGCCTGCGGTGCGCACAATCACGCCGATCCCTTCAGGGATCCTCAATTTGTCGGTTGCTTCACGAATACGCTTGCGGGTTTCTTCGTCCTCGATTTTACGGGACACCCCAGAGCGGTTGGTATGGGGCATTGCGACCACATAACGCCCAGCAAGGGCGAGATAAGTTGTAAGAACGGCACCTTTGGCCCCAACCTCGTCCTTCGTCACTTGGACAAGTATTTCTTGCTTGGGCTTAAGGAGCTTGGTGATAGGGGGGAGATTGTCAGGGTCAACGTCCCCCGCCCAGCCAACAGCTTTGGGGTTGACATCGTTTGCGGTTAGAAAACCCTGCTTTTCTGCACCGTAGTAAACAAAAGCCGCATTCAACGAGGGTTCTACGTCGATGACGACAGCCTTGTAGATATTGCCTGTGTTTGTGGCAGAGCCCCTGGTTTCTATGTCAAAGTCTTCTAAGCAAGCATTCTCGATAAGTGCGATACGTACCTCTTCTGGATCGATCGCGTTGATAATCATTTTGCGCGTCATTGAGCGTCCTTAAAGTTGTGTGGGTGAGATTGCCAGGTATGCGCTCGTCGAAATTATGACGATCTCCGCGGTTCGACTTGGTCAGGCAAGTGATTACCAAGCGCTGTGACAATTGCTTGAACCTCGGGGCTGCATACATGAGAAGTTAACCCGCTATACAGTTAATTTTTGGTGAATAGAAAAGCAGGGGCAGCGTAAGGGCTCTCTCCGTAGGGTTCACGTGGTAAAATACCAACTTTACCGACCATCTGGAACCCTCAACCCAACCTCTAACTAATTTTACCGGGTTGCTTGGCCTCTAGTTTTACTATCCTGATACCCTCTATGCGCTATATCTACCAAACTTTCAAGATTTTCAGAAACTTTCAAGTTTATTACGGCCTCTTTTGACGTATTTTAAGAACCCTTTTGTGTTTTGAAGCGTCACAGAGTTGCGAGTAGGCCTAGAAGCAGGTAAGTAGGCCAGCGCATTATTTCCTGGAGAGGATTCCATGGCCAAAGCGAGCAATCGTAACAAGAAGCAAGATGTAACCGCCGACGACGCGTTTGTGGAAGCAGCCCAACAGAGTATTGCCTGGGTCGACCAGCACAAGAACACGGTTCTCGCGAGCATGGTTGGTGTAGCAATAATGGTATCTGCCGGTTTTGGCGGTAGCGTTTATCTAGACGATCGCAACACTGAGGCCTCGGGTATGCTTTACGAGGCAGTCGAGGGTATTAGAGGTCAGGAAGATGCCGGTGATGAGGTGATCGATAGGTTTAATGCACTGAACCGACGATTTGACGGAAGTGCATTGTCAACCATGGGAAATCTCTACGCGGCCGGATTAGAAGTCCAAACGGAGAAGTTTGACTCGGCTACCCAGAGGCTTAGAAAATTGCTCGAAGGCGTAGATTCTCACGATACACTCTATTTTCTCGGTGTGGAAAAACTCGCCAATATCTATGCTGACCGAGGCAAACTGGACGACGCTCTTAGCACGTGGGGCCGACTCAATTCTAACGAGGTCACTTTTTATCGCGACCGGGCGTTGTATCAGATGGCGCGATTATCGAATATGAAAGGGGACGGCGCTCGGGCCCAAGATTATTTGAATGAGCTGACCAAGCTCTTCCCGGATACGACCATTAAGCCTGAGGCCGAAATATTGAGTGGCTTGCTGAAAGCTCAAAAATAACTGTTCGCCTTCTCCAAGGAGCTCAACGCGGTGAGAAACGTTTCCCGTTTAGTTTTATTCGCTGGCTTCGCCGCTGTTACTTTTCTCTGTGGTCCGTCTTTTGCAGGAGATGGTTCCATGGAACGACTGTTAAAAGCACCGCATCAAGAGCCCTATCGGCTTGTATGGCGGCAGCAGCTTATGCGGACAGGTTTTCACCGGGATATTGGATTGGCTTTCGGGGAACCGGAGTTCGTTAGCGCGAAAAGCCTTTTGATTGTGGCTGCTCCCGATGGTCGTGTCCAGGCGTTACGAGTCCAAACAGGTGAACTCATTTGGGATCTTGATTTGGGAGTCGAACTCAGTGGTATCGTGAAGTATGCCAAAGACAACGAACGTGAATTACTGCTTGTCGCCGACCGACTTGGTTATTTACATGGGATTTCGCTTACGGGTAAAGAAGTGCTCTGGCGTGTGAAGATTGGTGCCTCAATCACGAATCTGTGGCCGGAGTCGCCGACCACGGCCTATTTAACCACCGATGACCATCGACTCATTGCCGTCAGCACCGCCACCGGGTTTCAATTATGGGAGCATCAGCGGACGGGCGTACCGATGATGACCATTCGGGGGGCGGGCCGGCCGCTGGTAGAGGGTGATCGGGTCTATATCGGGTTTGCGGATGGTCACGTTGCAGCTCTCAACAAGAACAGCGGTGCTGTCATTTGGTCTCGGGATTTGTCAGTCGGAATATCTGGGCGCTTCAGAGATTCGGATTTCTCTCCGGTTCGGGCACCCTGTGGTATCCTTTTTGCGAACTATCAGGTGGGGCTCTTCTGTCTCGACAAGGAACATGGGGCAGTGGCATTTCGCGTGCATGCAAAGGGGATTACCTATTTTGAATCGACGCCCCAGGAACTCATTATGGGCACCCATGAGGGCAAGGTTTTTGCCATCTCATGGGAGACCAAGAAAAAGAAATATTACTCGGATTTACGAAACGGGCCGGTACTCGGTTCTAATGAGATCGGATTAAGTGATACCGTGGTTTTGGCTGCTGCGGATTCGCTGACATTGATTCGCCGGGATTCTGGGCGTCCGATTCAGGCCTTTAAACTACCCGGTGAAATTTTGAATTCACCGGTTGTCGCTGGTGATTTTATTGGGTTAATTGATTCCGGTGGGGAGCTTTTTCTTTTTAGTCGCTGAACTGATGGGGGGATTAAATAATGACCGAAACCTCGAAGAAGACCTTCCGGGTCGTCGCAGGAGTAATTGTCCGGGATGGGAAGTATTTGATCACCCAACGGATGAGCCATGCGGTCTTGGCGGACCTCTGGGAATTTCCCGGTGGTAAATTGGAGGAGGGGGAGTCAAATCAGGTGGCTCTGGCGCGAGAACTGGAATATAGAATTGGAGTCAGTGCCTCGGTGGGAGAATTGATTTCAGAAACTCATCGAGACTATGATGATTATCAAGTGCTCCTTACTTTGTATGAATGCGAAATTGGCTCGCAGCAACCAGTTCCTCTGACCGTTCAGGATATTTCCTGGTCATCGATCGAGGATATGTCAAATTACGAGTTTGCACCTGCCGATAAGGAAAGTATGGACAAGCTGGTTCTTGCTCAACCCGATGAGTGATTACCACCGCCTGCAGTTGTGATCTCAAGTTCATCGCCAGGATTCAGTTGTAGGTAGGCCTTGCTCTGAATGGGTTGTGGTTTACCACTTTCCCGGATCAGTCTGGTGGTCCGAAATTGTCCAGGTGTTGCACCATTCAAGCCGTAGGGGGGGATTTTTTGCCGGTCGCCGAGAATGGTGACTTTGGCCTCCGTGAGAAACTTGTAGTGGCGAATGACGCCCGCCCCCCCGCAGTTTTCTAGCACATCAGGTTGTGTGAAAGGGGCGAGACTGTACCTCATGATGCGTACAGGGAAGAGTCGCTCGAGATCCTCAATCGGGGTATTGAGGGTGTTGGTCATGTGGGCGTGCATGGCAGATGCTCCATGTTGAGATGCTGATGCGCCGTGTCCGCCACCGATGGTCTCATAATGTACGAAATTTTGTTTCTGCGGACCCGCTGTTTGGCCCCCAAATAGGATGTTGTTCATGGAGCCGCAGGACGCTGCTGGGATCTTGTTAGGAAAGATCTGGGCGAAAGCGCCTAGGATTGTATCGACTAGCCTCTGAGAGGTCTCCACATTTCCTGCCGACACGGCAGCAGGATACTCGGCATCGCAAATACTGCCCGGCCGCGTAACTATTTTGACGGCATCGATAATTCCTTGATTGATTGCGATGTCTTTAACCGATAGGCAGCCGAGCACGTAAAATACCGCGGCGGTCGTGACACTCCTTACAGCATTGAGGCCTGAGGAAACCTGGTTGCCCGATTGCGAAAAATCGAATTCGAGTTCCGAACCGCCGACAGTGAGGCGAACACTAATGGGTATTGGCTCCTGTGACACACCATCGTCATCGAGGTGATCTGTGAATATATATTGGCCGTCCGGCATCGTTTCTATTAGTTTTTCTGTTTTGTGTTTAGAGTCGCAAAGTAGGAACTCGTTACGCTCTCGGATTTTGTCAGGATTCAGTTTGAGGAGGTATTGTGTGAGCTCATCTTTTCCTGTTTCGTTGGCTGCTTCCTGTGCCCTTAGGTCGGCGTAACGATCACTTGGGGTTCGCGAAGCGGTCGCGAAGCGTTCACGGGTGGCCGCAGTCAAGCAACAGGGTGGCAGGCGAATACCCTCGTCATGGATCGTTAATTCGATGGGGTTTCCTTGTTCATCAAATGGGGCAGGCATACTTCCTGGAACGCGTCCCCCTATGTCTGCATGGTGGGCTCGACTGGCCACATAAAACTGAGGTGCGGCTTTGTCCTGTATAAATACGGGCGTGATGATGGTTACGTCTGGTAGATGGGTCCCACCTGAATAGGGGTCGTTAACAATGACAGATTCATTGGGTGTGAAACGGATGGTCTTAAGCGCCTGCTGAACGCAGGTGGCTTGAGAACCTAAGTGCACGGGGATATGGGCCGCTTGTGCGAGAAGTTGGCCGTCAGAATCGAAGATGGCACATGAATAGTCGCGCCGCTCTCGAATGTTGGCAGAAAAACTTGTTCTTTGAAGAACCGCACCCATGTCTTCGGCTATAGATTGCAATTTGAGTTTGTGAATCTCTAGGTCGAGAGTGCTGGAAAAGAGCGCATTTAAACTTTTATCCGGTGGAACGAAAGAGCAGATCCAGTCACCCGTTGAAAATTTTTGAGCAATCCAATTGTCCGGTATCCAAAGCGTGCTGTCGTAGTTTGGGATTGTGGCTGGCCCGGTGGCTTGTTCGGTGGGTTCGGGCTCCTCGGGTGAACTGATGGAACCTTGTGCCTGACAATATAAGTTGATTCGGATGTCTGCTGCTTCAATGGTATATCCCTGCAAAACGTGACCGAAGTTTTTGTGATAGGCTTTGGTGAATTTATCTGACAACTTTTCTTCGGTGAGGGATGCATTGGCCGCGTCGGTCAAGATAGTTATCCCATTTGACGCGGTGATTTTATCGCTAGGGAATTCACTCCGGATTAGCACAATGGGAATGGTGGAGGATTGTCCCTTGTAAGAGCAGTCGAAGAGAAGGGTAAAATGGGTGGT
This sequence comes from Myxococcota bacterium, assembly GCA_036339465.1. GTDB lineage: Bacteria > Myxococcota > XYA12-FULL-58-9 > XYA12-FULL-58-9 > JABJBS01 > JAYZAY01. Next base: position 17,093 of record JAYZAY010000079.1, read on the forward strand.
TGTATTTTGGTCATAAAGTTCGTCGATATATTTCACCCAAACTTCTCGAATATACTCAGCGAGGTTAAGCCTTTTGATTTTCTCGATGTTTTGGTGAATGGAACGAACAGCACTTACGTGGTGCCGGGTTCGCTGAATTCCCGCTGCGGAAAGGACGCCTGAATGATTGGGGATCAGGACCTTTTTAATTCCAAGTTCCTCTGCGATAGCGCATGCATGGAGGCCTCCGGCGCCCCCGAATGCGACCATCGTGAGTTCGCGGGGGTCTACTCCCTTGGCGGCAGAAGCATTTTTACAGGCCTTCAACATCTGGGCTTCAGCTAGGCGGATGATACCTTGCGCTGTTTCGATCGGACTTTTGTTTAATTTTTTAGCGAGCTTGTTGATTGCGGCGTGGGAATGCGCGTGGGATATCTCAAAAGCACCAGAGAGAAGTGTGTCGAGACGTCCTAAAACGATGTTCGCATCTGTTATAGTGGGACGGTCAATGAACCCATCTAAACCGTAGCAAGCCGGGCCCGGTTTGGCGCCAGCTGACTTTGGGCCGACCTGCAATAGCTTGGTCTCATCGGCAAAAGCGAGGGAACCCCCACCGGCGCCAATCGTGGTGATCTCCAACATCGGAAGATTGAGCCCTATGTCACCCACTTTACCTGTGGGGGACGGTTCTGGGAGGCCGTCGCTTAAGGAAATATCAGTAGAGGTCCCCCCCATGTCGAGGGTGAGGACTTTGTTGAACCCGAAACGCTGGGCCGCAAACCAAGCGCCCACAACCCCTCCGGAAGGACCAGATAACGCGGTCCTGATTGGTTCTTTAGCGGCCCTCTCTAATGGGATCAAACCTCCGGTAGAATCGCTTATCTGGATTCGAGCGGCCGTAGTTCCGAGTGCGGATCGAAGACGCCCTAGATATCGGGTCATGACGGGAGCGAGCCGAGCGTTCGCTGCGGTTGTTAAGGTTCGTTCGTATTCTTTGGCAAGGGGTATGAGAGAGCTGGAGGTTACAACGAATAGCTCTGGGTGCATGGCGGAGACGACTTCGGCCAATGCATTTTCATTTTGTGGATTTCGGTAGGAATGCAGAAAACAGATCGCAACAGCTTTGGCGGATTTGAAGATTTCCTCGTGTTGGTGGACCCAGCCGGGAATGTCCGGAAGCTCGTGCAGTGAATGGCCTTGTGCATCGAGGCGCTCCGGGAAACCAAGAGTGAAAGGGCGTTCAATAATTGGCAGAGGTGCCACCGGCATTAGTTCGTAGAGTTCAGGGCGGTTTTGCCGAGCCAAAAGAAGTAAGTCTTCAAAACCTTCGGTGGTGACCAACACTGTGGGAGCGCCTGTGTTTTCCAGGAGGGTGTTGGTGGCAACGGTGGTTCCGTGGCGGAGTTCGAGCAGGTTTTCGCTAAAATAGTTCATTCCCTCTTGTACTGCTGCGACGACGGCCCGTTCGGGGGCCTCTGGGGTTGAAGGGATTTTAAAGTGATGGTGCCGGTCCTGCCCTAGGTGAGAAACGACGACATCTGTAAAGGTCCCGCCCGTATCGACGGCTATTTTCAGTTGAGGTGCATTTGGATCCAATTTGTGATGATGTCGAAGCATTCTTGTCGTTTCGTTTCGTTTAATATTTCGTGGAGCTCACCGCGACGAACAATGACTGTTTTGTCAGGGGTCTCAATTTTGTGAGCAACATATCTGTTGGCTTCTACAGAGGCAATGGGATCGGAATCGCTATAGAAATAGAGGAGGGGCACCGGGCATTTTGGGGTTTCCTTTACCCGTGATTGTGCGGCCTCAGCTTCATGAAACCATCCAGCGGTGGCGGTGGGGAAAATGAGAGGATCGCGTTCATACCGAGCGATTACACAAGGGTCATGGGAGAGGCCTGAAGTAGGCAAGCCGGAGGGGATCGACAACCGTGGTGCATAAAATGCGGCGAGCCTACCTGCCGCTAATTTTGCCTTGGGCTGAGGAATGGATAAACCGAGATACGGATTGGTGAGCACGACCCCCTTAAAAGGTGATTCCTGGTTCTGGAGGTAATCCAAGACGACCAATCCACCATGACTATGGCCCAATGCGAACAGAGGGAGAGCATTATCGAGTTGCTGGATGGCGCTTTCCAGATCGTTGTGGAAGTCAAAGAAGTTATCACAATAGCCTCTTTGTCCACCGGCATGCCCATGGCCGCGGTAATCAAACCCAATGGTTCGAAAACCTGAAGCCGCGAAATGATGTGCCAATTTTCGATAGCGGCTGCTGTGTTCAGCATAACCATGAACAATCAGGAGGTTTGCCTTGACCGGTATTTCGGCTGGGGTCCAAGTTTGAAAATAGATCTTGGTGTGATCAAAAGAGTAAATTTCGCGGTCTTCATGTCGCACGGGGCAGGTGTTCACGTTGGTCCTCTCGTAGCTGAAGGGTCATAGGGAGCTATTAGACTGTTGGCTTGCTGTCAATTGAGTGTGATTCGGTCCATGTTACTTAGGGCGTTGGGAGGATTGGGTGGGTTTGTGGCGGCCAACGCGCAATGAAAGCAGCGCAGAAACCAAAAACCGATGGACCAACGAAATCGCCAGAGAGGCAACCACCCTTAGCACGATGTCCCTGATGAAAAAAGGCGCAAGAACCGACGCTATTCCCAAAACGAGCTTTCTGATATCCTTGCCCCTAGTGGGCCATGTTTTAAGGGCCGGATCTATGACGTTAGCGGCTAAGGTGGAAGCTGGGCAAAACAGGCCCTATGCTGCGACAAAAAGTTACTCAACACCGGCGCCTTGCTGACCACTGGCAACAGTGGCGCCGATGCTTATGGAAATGCATGGTGGGCGGCCAATCCCTTGGGGATCGTGGGATGTCGGCAGGCCGACGGCTTGGGATTCTGGGTAGCCATGCCCAAGAGAGGGTCGGATATATCATCTCGCCGTTGGCGATGACCGTGAAGGCACTTGAGCCATCAATCAACCCTAAATACCACACTGCTACCGGTTGAGGTGAATGCCAAGCCCCTCGGCAGCCAGCTTGTCTTGGCTTTTGAAGTGAATGAGTGGTTTGACTATCTCCCCCATGGCTCATGATTGAGTCAAAGGCACCGAAGAAAGGAATGGCAAAGAGGGAGGATCACGTAGAGGGGTTGGGCTGAGAGGTTAGAGATGGCAATATCGCTTGTGTGCAGGGCCGCGCAAGGAGCAGAAAAAAGTAAGGGCAGGGTTACAATAAGGACCAAAGCATCCCGTTGTTGTGCTTCTCACTCAGAAACACATTCTGGTTAAGCCCTGAGTTGTCAGAAGTAGGGTTAGTGCAATTGCCATCTGCGCTAGCCGATCTTTGAATCAAGAAATTTGGTGTGCCCCACGTGGTTATATGGGTTCGGTCAAAGTACGCTCTTTCCTTATAGGTGGGCTTTGCTTGGTCGAGAAGCTTTTTAGGGCATCGGGCCACGCTGTCTTCTCGAAATCAGTCCAAATCTTTCGTGGCACTTTGTTGACGGCCGCCTTTCGCTTTCGCACAACGTATAAAAATTGCTCCCGTAGTTCTTGATGTTTTTGATGGCGCCAGGTTCTAGTCACTGCACCCCATTGTAATCCAGGGTCGCTTCTTTTCCTCGTTTGAATGCGGGGTTTCGTTGATTTAGTACCCTTAGCCATCAAAAAATTTTTTTTAAGTACACCATAACACCGGCCTGATAGATGTGCGGCGTAATGGACCATATTTGTGGTCCATTAACAACGTAGCGGCAAAAGAGAATAACGGGGTCTTTGGCAAAGCCATCCACACGTCAAAGTCTTTAAACGGAGGCTAATACGTCCGATCCGAAATTGTGCCAAGTCACAATCACCCAGGAGGTTTTTGGTCGAATCCCTATTCTTTTGTTGGATGTTCGAGGGGTTTTTGATGAATCCTTTTGTGAGCACAGTTCTTTGTCGGTCGTATTCGTGTTACTTATTCATAATGAAACCCCTTTGGCGACAATCTTACCTACTGGTTTATAGCGGTGCTCCTTTAGAACGAAATCTATATGGGCACGGGGATTAACGATAAAATAACGTTCGGGTCCGTGCTTGCTCCGCGATTTCAGTTGGGACTGTGGCGATCCATATGTAGGTGATTCAATAGCGCTACTGCGGCGCTGGCGAACCCCTGATGTTTTGTCGTCTTTAATGCGACGAAATAGACCTTTAATCGAAGGTGTCTGTTCTGTGTTTTTCGAAAGAGTTTCTTGTTGGATTTGATTTATCGCTTCTGAACGTTCCCTTCTAGCCCAACCGGGTCCCCCTCTCAGCACGAACTCTTCGGAAGCCATAAGAGGTCGTTCGGTCGACCCAGAAAAAACAAAGTAAGGCTGGTTGGATTTGTCCGAATTACAGCCTTTATAGTATGAATGTTGGAGTTCTCAAAATGAGTCGACGATATTTTCTAGTAGTTGTTTGGCTTTTGCTTGCTCGAATTGTTGTTCGGCCTCGATATCCGCAAGGTCGGCTGCGTTCGCTTTAACCACCTGGTTTAGGAGATCCCGAAATAGGTCCTCTTCGTTTTCTTTGAGGGCCCAGAATTCAGCATAGAGAACCTTTGTCCCTAAATGAGTGGGGGCTATTTCTAACGCTTTTTTGAAGTGTTCTTCAGACTTACGCATATCCCCACCGGCAAACCCAGGTGCCTTGGCATAGTAGACTCCAAAATACCGGTGTGGCGCACCATAGAAATAGGTAGGGTCTAGCTTAAGAACTCTTTGCATTACTTTGAAAATTCGGTCCTTGTATCGGAGCAGGGTGGAGAATCCTTTTTCGTTGGCCCATTTGCCAATGCATACTGAGTACCAATACATCGCGGCTTGACCGCTTAAGGGTATACTCCCAACCGCATCTTCGACCGATTCACCGCCTTCGACGCGGGTTGCAAATTCCGCCGATGCTGCCATCATGGCACGTTCGCCCATTGCAACGCCCTTGGTGAAAAACTTCATCATACCATTTTTATCGCCTGCGGTACGGAGGTGGGTATCTCCGTAGAAGTAATAGGCCCGGGCAAGCGCGGTTAGGATTGTTTCTTTCAAAGGCGCCTTTGTGAGAGCCTCCTCCCATTTTCGGATGGCGAGTTTTACCTTTCCCGCATCACCACGGCCGGCCCAAGCCGTGTTTGCTTCTGCGGAAAGGGCTGTGGCTTCGGCGGCGGAGGCGGTGGAACTTGAGGCAATTGGTGTCGCATTCCAGAGGGCGGTGCCACAGCCAGCCGGGGTAATTGATAATGCGAAAAGTAGGGCAAAGCGAACTGCTTTTGTAAACATCTGATTCTCCGATCCTCTTTGCTTGTCTGAGCTTTCTTTACAAAAGCGGCCCCTGTTTTAAGCCGCACAACGCTGTCTATGTTATCGAGCTCACGTATCCAAGTGAAGAATGAAGCCGGGCATAGTTATCACCGTTCACACCGCCGAATCTCTCTTTTCGAGCCTCTTCCAGGCTCTCAAAACGCTCTTTGTCGAACGCTGGGTTTAGAGAGTGGAGAAAATAGTCGGTAAATGCGTAGCCATGGCAATGCGCCTATATTACATCGATTGGGTCATTCCAAAAATCCTCTAATTTTATCGAACCGTAGATGAACGATCCTCACCGCCCTGGTTAGAATGAAAGGCAAGGTCGTGGAGGGCTCCTGGATTGGCTTTGGCGGCCTCAATAAGAGTCTTCCTTGTAGTATTGGTGTCCCTGCCTCTGCTTTCTCGGTTGAAGAGGTCGATAACGATTACGAGGTATCAATAGCCTGGCCTCCCTAGGGATGGAAGCCAGGTCAGAGACCAAAACTTGATTCTTTTTCGATACTTCCTCGATTTTCAATTTGAATAGGAACAATCTTTGTTTTAAATCTCTCGTCGCTTTACGCTTGCGGTGGCGGTTTTCTGTTCGCCCAGTCATAAAAGCCCGACCACGACACGTCCAAATTCACAGAGCACGCCTTAACTGGAAACCCGTGGTTTTATTAGAATGCGATGCTTTGACCTTTGACCTTTGGCAGGTCAAGACAAAGCAGGTATTGCGTTCTTGGGCAAATGGACCGACTTTTTTTCAGCCGCCGACTCTTTTTTTTATGCCTATTTTCAGTCTTAAGTCTCTCAAACTCCTGTGAACAGCGATTCTTAGAAACCAAGTTGTCAGAAGCAACCGATTCTCCGAGAGATTGCACGTTCTTAAGAACAAACTTCTGGATTGCCTCTTTGATACCAATTTCCTTGGTGCGTTCAAGGCTTTGGCACATAAATTGGTGTGAACAAGTTTACCCTACTTTCTAGTTTATTATCAGGCGGCCTCTGCTTTCGAGGCATGCTCTTAATTAAGTGTCGGCTAGAGCTTGTGTGGCTAATGTCGGGAAGTATGGGGCGAGGTAAGTGTCGGAAATATCGTGACTTTTCGGTGGTGGTATTCTGAGTGGAAGTGGTGGGTGAAGATGGGAGGTGGGGGGGGATGCATAGGGTATTCCAACTTGGATGCCGAAGAGAACTGGAAGAGTAAAAAACCACAAGGTAGATTAATATTCAGGGTTTTACTAATGTTTTCCCTGGAGAATTATGAGGCTCAATTTCCGCGTCGCTGATGCTGTATCGCACTTTAAGACTGAGGAAATGTCTTGGAATGTCTTATACTAGTGGGTTATTGGGTTAAATTACTCAGTATTTCATCCTCCAGGTCGTGGCTGTCGATGGGAGTAGGGTGAGGCGGGTTTTTTGGGGCTACAAGATTTTCGCCGTTGCTACCTGCACCTTTTCGAATTAACTGCTATACCAAAGCGTAGAACGGAAGGGTAGGTTGACAACCTACATGTCGCATTTTATCGGCCTGAACTAAATAACTTCGAGATGCCGAAGCATAAGGGAAGGGGTACCAAGCATGAAATCCGAATTAAGATTGGTTGTCTGGTTTTGTACAGGGGTTTTTTTGGCCGCCTGTGGCGCAACAGGGGAGGGTTCGGGCTGTGCTTGTGACCCAGACTATGAATATCCGCGCGGACTTGCTGAGGCGGCACCGGCTGAAAATGCAGCGTTGTTTCGATTTACCCAGCACGGTCTCAATTCGGCTGTTTCACTTTTACCCAGTTTATTGGAGACCATTTGTAAACCATCTGAAGCCGGCGCTGCAGACTGTGAGGAAGTCGAGGTTAACGGCCAGCGGCGGGCTCGGTTTTATATCGGCTCGCCTTGCTTTCCTAAACGTTATGTTACCAATTTGGGGACGATTTTAGGCCAGGTGAACGCAGAAATTAGGTCCGGCGATTGTCGAGGGGAACCCTATTTTGCAAGTTATGTGGAGATTGGCCTGGATGGTCTTCTTGAGCCAGGTAATCTCGAATTGAGACTTTATGACGGGCCTGGGGTTTCGCCGGAACAGGCTGCTTTGGAATTGGTTCTGGGCTGTCAGGATGCATTAGATGGTAATCTAGGCAATTGCTTTAGTGAACAATTCCTAAAGATGGACCTGGAGATGGTGTGGGAGTCGGAGTATGAGGTGGCTAGCTTTTTTGGCGGGGGCATTATGGACAATGCTTGTTATATTAAAAAGGACGATGGTGAGGAATGGGCAGCTGAAATTCAAGGTATGAGAGTCCTTCTGAAACCTAAACTGAGACTTGATGACCAGGGGAGACCAAAACTTGATTTCGCCTATGTTATGGCTGACTCAGAATTGAAATTGGACCTTCATTTAGAACAAGATTCGGCGGATGGGAATGGGAGCCCAAGTGACCCCGCTTGTGTCGGTGGAGGATGTGACGCTCTTTGTGAGAGTTCGGACTTTGTTGGAGAGGGAGCTCAGCTATTTCTAGAAAGTCGTCGGGTGGCTACATTGATTGCGGAGGCTGTGGTTGATGCCTTACTCGCTGAGCTGGTGGATATGCCCCTAGAGGCGCTTGGAGAGGTTAAGCTTACGGATTTTCTCCCAGTGGGAAATTCGCATGCTAACGCAACCGCGTTTTTGATTACGCCGCATTTAGATACGCCGACTGTTACAGGTACCGGTTTAGATAGAGGGGTGAATTTTTATTTTAAGGGTGGTTTCTTTGGCGAAGCCGATCCTTGTGTCCCTGAGGTCAGTCCTATGAATTGGACAGTACCGAGTTTTGTTTCAGAAACATCGACTGTGCAGACTTCCTTGGGAGCGCCGGAAGGAGAAACGATTGGTGTCGGTTACGATGCCATGGTTGCTCTTAGTGAAGGGTTTTTAGAGAGAGCGGTCTACAACCTTTTTTCAACAGGTAATCTCTGTTTGGACCTTGCGGCAGGAGACCTCAGGGAATTGAGTGGTGGCGCATTTACCCCAACGGTTTCCTTTCTCTCTCTCCTGGCACCGGGGTTGGTCGACCTGGGTCCGCCAGAGACGCCCGTAATGATTTCTTTGAGTCCCAAGTTACCAATGCGGATAAATTTTCGTTCGGACTCAGAGGAGGGGCTTGTCCAGGTGATGTGGCCACAGGTGGAAGTCTCCCTTTACCCCCAAGTCGGCGATTCCAGTTTTCGTGCCGTTTCCTTTGGCTTTGATCTTCGGCTAGGTTTGGATTTGGCGCCGACCCCAGAAGGTGGACTTCGCTTTCTTATTAAGGAATTGGCCTTGGTTGACCTTCAGCCATGGTATAACGAGGCCAATATAGATTTTAGTCCCGAGAATATATCTGAGTTGCTGGAATCCTTTTTGCCGCTTTTATTTAGCCAGGATGATCCCATAGATATTAATTTTGGTGAGGTGCTGGATGAGGTTGGCATGACTCCGCGTTTTCTAGCGATGAAAGCAGAGGAACCAGGGGAACACTTGGGAGTCTATGTTCGGCTCTGCTCACGGGCAGCGACAGAGAATGAGAGTGATCCAATTTGTCATGGAGCGAACTTACTTGAAGGGGAAGCCGAGATGCACGGGGAGCGCGGTGGTAATTTTTATTTCCATGGGGGGGCTATTCCATCGCTACCTATTCGTTCGGGGGAGCAGGCCAGTGCGCTTCAGGTAGGGTATCGAATTGGTGGTAAAGGACCCTGGTATGGTTTCTACGATCTTGAGGAAGATGGCTCGTTGTTGATGGCGCATCCCTTGCTTAGGTATCCGGGAACCCACCGCGTAGACTATGTTACGAGAAATCGCCAAGATGTCCATGAGTGGAGTAGGATGGAGACGGTTTGGGTCAATATTGATGCTCCATTTTGGCAAGGAACGAAAAAGGTCGAGAAGGGTGCTGGGGTTGCATTATCGGACGCCCCGTCCACAGAAAACATCGATGGATTTCAGCGGTCGGATTTTGGGATTTATTCAGAACGAGATGCCGTCGAGGGCGGGTGCCGCCAGACGGGTGTTGAGGCACCCTGGTGGTTTATCTTGATGTTAGCGGGAGGTTCCATCGTTGGTCGACGACGCTCCGATCTCCGAGCGAATCGATTGTAGGCTCTTGCTCTGAAGTCGTTTTGGGGACCATCTTTGTGTGTTAAAATCCACCAATGTTTTGATAAGGTCGGTCCAATAGTCCATGGGGAAATTGACCATTGTTTCAGTATGTTTAACCGAGATTACGCGCTTTGTTCACATTTGGGGCACTGTGGATTTCAACAATGTTGATGTTTGCCCCATTTTTTTTCGGTTACCGACAGCATTATCGGAAAAAAAAAAGAGGGCGATGGTTGACCCCCTTACGGATGGTTTCGTACAAGCCTGATTATGAAATTATGGTATGCATTTTCTGAAGGCCGGACCGATGGTAATCGCACCATGGTGGACTCTCTTGGTGGAAAGGGAGCCAACTTGGCTGAGATGTGTAATCTGGGGATACCAGTTCCTCCGGGTTTTACGTTGCCTGGCGAAATTTGCAGTCTTTATTACCATAATGCCCAAGAACTCCCAGGCCTTGTCGTGGAAGCGGTTCACGAAGGTATCTCTCATATAGAAAAGAAGGTCCCTGGTTTTATTTTCGGGGACAGGGAAAAGCCGCTCTTGGTTTCTGTGCGTTCGGGGGCGCGTGTGTCGATGCCTGGCATGATGGATACTGTGCTCAATATTGGACTTACCGACGTTACGGTGGAGGGACTTGCGAAGAGTAGTGGGAATCGTCGATTTGCTCTTGATTCGTATCGACGGCTTATCCAAATGTATGGTGATGTCGTCGCAGGCATAGACAGAGCCAAACTCGATGCGCCGTTGACGAAGATAAAGAGTCGGCTTGGTTACAACTCGGAGAATGATTTCAAGGAAGAGGACTTGGGTTCTCTTATTGACGAGTTGAAATCGATTTATAAAACTGAGTCGGCTCAATCTTTTCCTCAAGATCCCGGAGAGCAATTGCTTGGGGCGGTGCGAGCGGTTTTCGGTAGTTGGATGACCAAACGTGCCCAGACATATCGAAAGTTGAATGGTATCTCGGCCTCTTGGGGTACCGCAGCAAATGTTCAGGCCATGGTCTTTGGTAATTTTGGGGAGGGGTCGGGCACAGGTGTGGCCTTCAGTCGGAATCCATCAACGGGAGAAAAAAGGGTGCTGGGCGAGTGGTTGCCCAATGCTCAAGGTGAGGACGTGGTCGCTGGTATTAGAACCCCGGGGGTCTTGCATCAAGCCGATGATCCGGATGGTTCGGTAGCGGGTTCCCTAGAGAAAGCCCTACCCGGAGTGTATGCTGAATTGCTACGGGTTATTGAAGTGCTGGAGAAGCACTATGCGGATCTGCAGGATGTCGAGTTTACGATTCAGGATAGGGTGCTCTATCTGCTACAGACTCGTAACGGAAAAAGGACGGCACAGGCCGCTTTGAAAATTTCTGTGGATATGGTTAAGGAGGATCTTATTGATATTCGGACGGCCCTCGGTCGAGTCACCTGTGAGCAGGTTGACCAACTCCTTCACCCCCAGCTAGATCGGTCGATGCTTTCTGCACCTGTGGCAAAGGGGCTCCCTGCATCTCCAGGGGCGGCAAGTGGTCGGGTTGTTTTATCCTCAGACAAGGCCGAGGAATGGTCCAACAATGGCTTCGATGTCATTTTGGTGCGCCGGGAGACAAGCCCAGAGGACATTCACGGAATGTATGCCGCAAAGGGAATTTTGACTGCGACCGGAGGGATGACCTCGCATGCAGCGGTCGTGGCACGGGGGATGGGTCGACCATGTGTGGCCGGTTGCGATTCACTCTTTATTGATGAGGTCCGAGGAACCATCCGCTTTATTGGGGATACTGAGTGTCGGTTTTTTAGAGAAGGGGATTCGATCACCCTCGATGGGGCTGAGGGGACAGTTTTTCCTGACATTGTTCCCACCATAAAGGTTGGTTTGGACGATAATTTTGAAGAGTTTCTGGGTTGGGCTGATGCGGTCCGGGGTATTGAGGTCCGTGCCAATGCCGATACTCCAGATGATGCGAGAACTGCGGTTGAACAGGGCGCCCAGGGAATTGGGCTTTGTAGAACTGAACATATGTTTTTTGCGCCCGAGAGAATCTTGGCCATGAGAGAGATGATCTTGGCTGGTTCGGAAGACAGTCGTAGAAAGGCGCTTGATAAGCTATTGCCTATGCAGCGTGAGGATTTTGAGGGTATTTTTCGGGAGATGGGCGACTTTCCCGTAACGATTCGCCTTCTCGATCCACCGTTGCACGAGTTTTTGCCCCATTCCGAGGACGAATTGCTTGACTTGGCGACGCAAAGTGAGACGAAGCTCGACGATCTACGGATGAAGCTGGCGGGACTTAGGGAATTAAACCCCATGCTTGGGCATCGAGGATGCCGATTGGGCTTGGCATATCCTGAAATTATCGAAATGCAAACAGAGGCAATTCTTGAGGCAGCGGTTAGAGTTTCGCAGGAGGGGCTGGCGGTGAAGCCTGAAATTATGGTGCCGTTGGTGATGGAAGCCGAAGAGCTTCGTCGGGTTCGAGCCATTATCAAACGAGTCTCACTGGATGTGTTCGCCCGCTATGATTGTGCGGTTGAATTTCGGGTTGGTACGATGATTGAGTTACCGAGGGCCTGTTTGGTTGCCGATGAAATTGCTGAAGAAGCCGACTTTTTCTCTTTTGGAACGAATGATCTGACCCAGACGACTATGGGTGTATCGCGCGATGATGCGGGTAAATTTCTTCCCTTTTACATCGAGTCGGAGCTTTTGGAGCGGGACCCTTTTGCCAGTTTGGATACGCAGGGAGTCGGTAAGTTGGTGACCATGGCATGTGCATTGGGTCGGGCAAAAAAGCGTGAAATCAAGATTGGGGTATGTGGTGAGCATGGTGGCGACCCTAAATCCGTCGCCTTCTTTGTGGAGGCAGGGCTTGACTACGTGAGCTGCTCGCCCTATCGACTTCCGGTGGCTCGGCTGGCCGCTGCACAAGCAGTGATTCGGCGTGCTGAGCCCAAGTGATAACTCGTTATCGTGAGGGTCTGATGCGCCAAAAGATGCTCTTTTTAGGTTTTTTGTTGTTGAGTGGTTGTGTTTTGGAGTTGCCGGGGTCGGCTTCGCCTGATGCGGGCCTCTATTTTCCAACAGATCTGGAGGCTAGCCCTGATGGCCGCTTTCTCTATGTGGTGAATTCCAATTTCGATCAGAGGTATCAGACTGCCTGGCTCTCTGTTTTGGACATGGACCTGCTACTGAGTAAACCAAGCGGCTCCGAAGAGGTCGTTGCACCCGGCGACGTTCTGGGTTCGAGGGAACGAGGCTTTGGTATCCGAATCATGGGTCTACCAGGTGAGTTGGCCCTCGACAGAAGTGGGAAGCGAGGGGCCATAACCCACCGAGGATTTAATCATTTGGATGAAAGCCGGGTTACCTTTCTGGACTTCGCGGATGACGGTTCGACCGTCTCATGCGGGGACCCAGCATTTGTCGGGGATTTAACACTGAGCGAACAGGCTACGGATTGTGACGAAGACCATTTTTTGATGATTCGGGTCGATGGGGGAGACAATCGCGGGGGGGAGGCTCAGGATGACGTCTCTAAATACGCTTGGGAAAACCCTTATTCTTTGTCGTTTATGGAAGTATCGGAGTCGGAGCAATTACTGGGAATCGGCTTTTTAGGCGTGGACTCAATTTATCGGCAGGTTATAGCTGAGCGGGTCCGGCTTTATGGGGTATCAGATGCAGGTGTTGAATATAAAACATCCTATGAAATGTCAGTCGCAGGGGTTTCTTCTTTGGTGACTGTCGAGGATGGTAGCGATAGGTACATGGCAGTAACGAGTCAACTGGGGGCGGGAGTGGTGAGTTCGGTGAAAATCGATGAGAGCTTCCTGAAAGGCACCAACAATGTTTCTCTTTCCGATATACAGGGTGATGCTGGCATCCAGGAGCTGGTCGGTATGGAGCGATCGCCACGAGGTGATGGTTACTACATCTTGAGTAAGCGGCCGAATGCCCTGTCTTTCGTTAAATTTTCTCGAGAAATTGAAGTTGAGACGGGAAAGCAAGGGCTGGAGGATGCGCCGGTGTCGGTGCTAAAAGCGGACGTATTTAATACTATTTCTCTTTTCGGAACACCCGGAGATTTAGTTACTTGGGAAGCAGACTCAGGTCATGAGTATGTCGCTATAAGCTCTTTTGGACGCGACCTCCTGCAGGTTTTTCTTCGAAAGGGAGATGGTTTCGAATTGGTATACCGCACGCCTGTTTTTGGCAGGGATTCGGATACTGGCGGTGTTGATGAAGGACCTTTTGCACTCCAATTGGTCCATCGGCAGTCCCGTTATTTTTTGGCCGTTACGCATTTCTTCGAGCACGCTCTCTATCTTTATGAGGTAACTGGGGCACCGGATGCGTTTAAACTAGTTTATAGGATTCGAGATGAAGACTTTGAGAGCGTGGGCCGTTTCGATTAATTTGTTGCTCCTATTCGGTGGGGTCGCATGTGAAACCAGGACCGAGCCCGTTGGAGCAGACCTTGAGCATTTGACCGACTTGGTGGTGGGCGGAACGTCGACCAAGAAGCTCTTCTTCTTGGATAATGGCACCGAGATGATTCAAGCGTTGGATTTAGACGCGGACATGGCGATTTCCGATTGGGTTAGGAGCCCAAGCCACTACCTCCCATTGCATATTTCGGTGGGGGAGCCGGCCTCAAAGCTTTCTGCTTCTTTGGATGGAAAATATGTGGTGGTGGCCACGGAGCGGGGGGAAAGTTTTAAGGTTTTGGATGCAGACACCTTTAAGTGGAAGACAGGTGTTGGTGGGCATACCGGCTTTTCTGTTCCGGGTTTGGATGGACTTGGCGAGTTGGTGGCCGTCCCCGGTGACTGTGGAAGTGACTGTCTGGCGCGCTTTCTTGGGGTCTCTGAGGTGAATTCCAAAGTTGTGTTGTTTTCGTTTGTTGCCGATGGAAAGAATCTTGCTCTTGAGATTGATAGCACATGGACATTTACTTCGACGCCCAACGATCTGGCGCTCCGCCCTGATGGTCAGGGAGTCTGGGTACTGCATTCGGCGGCCGGAAGCCTGTCGTTTATTGATCTGAAAACCAACACCAAGGAAGAGGCGGCTATTTCTGTAGGCTCTGGAGCTGTGCGTGCCGATTACAGTACCGACGGGTCTTATCTTTTATTGATGAGGCCGGGGTTATCGGATTTTCTAGTCCTAAAGAGCGATACCACAGGGGGTGGGAGTGGATCACTTTCGAAAGTTGCACTCAACGCGACCCATCTTCCTGACACCGAATGCCTAGAAACTTGTGGGGTTTCAGCCTCAGCCTGTGAATCGCTTCACCCTGCCAATGCTCAGCTTTGTGTTTCGGATGAAGGGTTTCAGACCGTGCCGGATAAAGACTATCAAGGACTCTATCTTGGGGGCGTACCATCGGATTTGGTGCTTTTAGGGGGAGGTGGCGGTGATGCGGCACTGAAAGTTGGTTGTAATCCGCAGGAAGAGGGGGAGACGATCTACGAAACTTATTCGGAATATGGCTTGGTGGTCGGATTGGATGGCTCGGTCATGTTTATTGGTCTGAAATTGGAAGATGGTACAGAGCAAATTAAATTGGTCGAACAGGGGTTTTGTCGGCAGGGAAGGGAGTTGGAGCAGCCCTACGCGAGGTTACCATACAATGAGAAGACCGAATCCATGAAGGATATTTTGGATCCTTGTCTAACTATGCCCACCAACGATGCTAGATTTGAATGTATTTCCGTTGCCGACGATGCTGGAGTGTTGCTCTCCCACGGGATCACCAGTGAATTTCGACTTTATGCGACCTGGGAGGGAGTTGTTACTGGGCCCTTGGACCGGTCAAAGGGAGGTGGCGTTCTTAGCGTCTTATCAGGTGATACGGTTTTAACGGATGTGGGTGTCAATCTAGGAGACTACAAAAAGTATATTTTAGCGCGTACCGAGGCCGAAGCGAAAGGGCTGTGCTCATCGGAAGACTTGTATTGTGGCGACGTCGTTGAAATCCTAACGGCGCCGGTAGATTCGCCGGAGTGTCGGGAGGCGCTGGGTACTGACTTTGAGCGGCTTTGCGCCCTGGAACGGCGTGTGAGTCGCTGGGAAGCTGATTCGGAAGGCGAGGATGTCTTGGTTCTTGACCGGGCTCTCACTTTAGAATGTTTTATAGGGGGGGAGATTGCTTATAGAATTCGAGTCGGGGATGCATTTAGATTTGAAGTAAATGAACTTCCTGGGGTGTATGTAAGGCTCGCACCTGGGAGCAAGTTTGGTCTCGGGGGGATTCACGGGACGACCACCTCGGCTGCTTTTAAGCTCAAGGAGTTGGCCTTAGGTTCAGAAGGCTCCCTGCATTCCAAATCCGCTTGTGAGCGTTTCGATAAGGTAGGTAGTCCTCGGGATGAATTTTCCAGCATATTGTCACGTAGTGCTGAATATGGCCTGAGACTGGAGGACCGTTATTCCGACAGCAACGGCAACAGGAATTTACTGGTGGATTTACAGGAGATGGCGGGATTTTTGGGCGTTTCGTGGACAGTGCCTGCAGGTTTAGCGACTTATCGTGTAAAAGCGGGGGCTATGCCACGGGTTTATCTTGGGTTTGGGTTCAGCTGGGCAAATACCGGTAGCCCTAGAGCAGCGGTGCTTGGATTTCAGCCCGAAGGTGGAACCAGCAAAGATGGTGAAAACTTCGATTTTTTAGATGATTATTGGTTCGTTGATCCCAGTCGATTCACAGTTATTCGCTAGGATGTCTTGACAAGATAGGGGTGCCAAGAGATATAGCGCCTCGCTAAATTAACACGGGAGTAAAGAACGTGGCTGTTTCGATTCGTCTTCAGCGTTGTGGTCAAAGTCATCGACCTGTCTATCGTATTGTCGCCGCTGATGAGCGCGCACGTAGAGATGGTAGATTTCTTGAAAAATTAGGTACTTTTCACCCATGTGAGAGCAAAGAGCTCGAAGTGAATGTAGAGGTCGCTCAAAAATGGTTGGGCCGGGGTGCGAAGGTATCTGGGCAAGTGAAGGCTCTTTTCACCTCTGCTGGTGTCTATAAAGTGGCTGAGGCCCCTGCTGAGCAAGCATAAACTCTTCTCCTACGAATAGGGTTCGGAGCGGGATATGAAAGAACTGATACATTATATAGCCACTGCTTTGGTCGACGACAAAGAGGCGGTCACCGTTAGTTTGTCCAGCGAAGATGATACTTGTTATGAGTTGCATGTTGCTCCCGATGATCGGGGTAAGGTAATCGGCCGTAAAGGACGTACTGCTCACGCAATTCGTACTTTGCTTGAGGCGGCGTGTGATCCTGGTGATGTGAAGCCTAGCCTTGAGATTCTTGATTAAAAGATTTCTGTTATGCCGGTGTCTGTAGGTCGTAGTGAATTGGTCGAGATCGGCTTCGTAGAGAAGGCCCATGGCATACGGGGTGAAGTAAAGGTTCGTCCCTTTGTCGATGCGGCTCAGTCTTTTGTTACCGGGCGCATTCTTACCGTACGTTTAAAGGACGGTTCTTGTTTTTTCTCCAAGATCACACATGTGAAAAGCGACAAAGGGAATCTCATCCTTAAGCTTAGTGACGTGTTGGACCGCACTGCTGCCGAGGGTCTTAAGGGATCGAGCCTGAGTCTTGACGTGAGTGCTTTGCCCGCCGTGGAACACGGTGAATATTTCCTTTTTGAGCTTGAGGGCGTGACCGTGGTGTCAGTCGGGGGTGGTGTCATTGGGCAGGTCACCGGCTTTATGGCACAGGGCGCGCAGTTCCTCTTGAGGATTTCCTCTGGCGACGTAGAACACCTCATTCCTCATACGATCCCATTTGTAGTTGAATTCCGGCGGGCGGACCGAGTGTTGAGGGTAGATCTACCAGAGGGGTTTCTTGAGTTGGCAGCTCAGGTGGATGGGATCGAATCAAATCCATGACTTTTACGATACAAATTATCACCCTTTTGCCGCAGTTCTGGGAGGTTCTTAGGACGCCAGGCTATGGTTTGGTTGGGCGCGCATTTGAGAAGGGGATGGCTGAGTTGGTCATTCACGACTTGCGCGAGTTTGGCCACGGAGTTCATCGTAGTGTCGATGATACGCCCTTTGGTGGGGGGCCGGGAATGCTTTTACGGGTAGGCCCAGTTCATCAGGCGATTCAGAAGGCGCGAGCAAGAGCGACCAATCCTGTTTACCTCTTGTCCCCAGCGGGGACGCCATTTAAGCAGCCGGTGGCGTCCGAATTGGCTGAAACCAATGGCTTTACCCTCGTTTGCGGACGTTATGAAGGGTTCGATGAGCGTATCCGATATTTTGTAGATGGAGCCATTTGTTTAATGGATGCAGTTCTGTCAGGGGGCGATCCTGCGGCACTTTGTGTCGTTGATGCCGCCATGCGGTTGCGACCAGGAGTTTTGGGGAACGAATGTTCGATTACTGATGAGTCCTTTACCGGGACTGGCCTTGAACATCCCCAATTTACGAGGCCAGTGTCCTACGAGGGGTACTCAGTCCCTGAGGTCCTGCGCAGTGGTGATCACGGAGCTATCATGAAATGGAAGGTCCAAGCAGCCCAGGGTAGGACGGAAAAATATAGGCCTTCGCTCCTCGAACCTACGAATGAGGATACGGACTAAAAGGCGCGCGGCTCGATTTTTCAGCAAAATCGAGCCGCGAGAGACTTGCGCGATGTTGAAGGCTTATGTTAGGTGCCGCGACGGTTTAGAAAAGTGT
>JAYZAY010000080.1:0-13453 GCA_036339465.1 Myxococcota bacterium
GGCTAAACCACAAGGCAATTTCCGCTGAATCCAAATTTGGAACCTTGAATTTCAAGCCAACCACGTCGGCAGATACCACTTCGAATAAAAGAGGTCTTCGAGAAACCTCAAGCCCCACACCAGGTAAGCTGGCAATCACCGCTTCATGTCCGAAAACCTGGGCATTTTCGGAATGCAGAGAATTTAGTTCCACTCCATCGGGAAGCTTAGCCCCCGAAACCAGTTTTTCGGTCTCCACGAAAGAAATATGAAAATCCCCGTGCTTACCTATGGCTGGGGCCGCCAGCTCCACCAATAGGTGGGCAATTGGCGTCTCTGCTAAATCTTCGAAAATCGGGCGGATGCTCAATAGCCTGACCTCACCATCTAAAACCACATACCTAGAGCGCCCCTCATCAGCGGCCGACTCCGAAAAGTCCTTCAACCATTGAGCGGACAAACTTCCACCCATCACGAAGGGAGATGTCGTGAAAATTGACTGGCCGTCGGCCCCAATGACAGTAAGACTTTGGCATTCCGGATAATTTGCCCTGAATTTATCCCAATGAAACTCGATTTTCTGCCGAGCATCTGAAAACTGGCGAGAGGTTCCCGGCTCTAGCTTTCCTCGAGTTCGCTTAAAACTTCGCCCCCCCTTTAGTACCGGTAAGACAGAGTCTAAGTCCTCGCCTAAGGAAGCAGTGAGGCCTTCCGCTTGATACGCGGACGCTGTGAAATTAGAGACGAGATGGTCTTTTGCCAACGACATTGATTTCTCCACCAATATGCGTTGGCCAGCGAAAGCGTGCTCAACATGCTTTAAAACGGTGTTAACCAAGCCCACCGTAGCAATCAAAAGCACAAAAGAAATCCCAGCTGCCAATCGGGTCATTAAGCGCCACATTCCTTTCGTGGACTAGCAGCTTATTGAAGTGCTGAGCCCTCAACCGACGAAACAAAGTTACGCTCATAGTGTACAGGGACCCAGCACCCAAAATCAAAAACCCGCCACCAAATAATAGCGACCAAAACATCGGCCCAAAAAAAACACGCCAAAATCTCGAAGTAAGCACGGTGCTGCTTTTCTGAGAAAAGGTTGAGTCTCCTCGCCGACGGCAACCTAAAAACAGCAAGCACCTTTCCTGTATTACCCCTTCAGGGTGCGAATAAATTGGGTTCGGTATCCTAAAATAGCTCAATACATTCGCCCCACCCTATCCCGGCCGAACCATTCAAATGGAAAAAACAGCCGCGCACAAAACGAGACCACCACCCTTTCGAGAGAAACCAACCAGACCATTGGTGACCGCAGCCAAGAGAAATCACACAGGTAAAACCCTTGGCCTCGATGCGCAGCCCCAAAACACGCAAGACCCAATCGGTGCCTTGAAGCGATGAGCCAAATGTTTTCAGGTGAAATTGCAACACTTAGTAGAGCGGTGTCTTTTCCGGAGATTGGCGGGGCCAGCTATTTTTCCCATTGGGCCCAATGACACACGCCGGAAATGGTCGGTGGTTCCAAGCCCAAATAAACAGGTCTCAATAAAGAACGTCCACTATTTCTGTGTGCGTGTGGGATGTGTTTTACTCTAGGAATTGTGGATTTTAAGGATTCTGGCCAGGTCGACAATTGCCCCGACTCCTCTGGATTCCAATCTGGATTTTAAGCAAACCACATATCCTTTGGTGGCGATCTTTGCATCTCGGATCGTGAGTGGGGGGGAGTCTTGAATCCTCGCCGATCTCGCTCATGGCGATCACACTCATGGCAATCACACTGATGCCAAGTTCCGAAGCAACTCCTTCTTCACACCTGTAGACCTTCGCGGCTGCCGATTTCCAGGACCGCCTTAGAATATCGTTTTTGGTAGGGCTCAATAATGGGCATGAGATGGTAGGGCCCCGTCGGCAGCTATTATCAGCGGCCCACTGGGTTCAAGCTTGGGCAGCACCCGGGAACAATTCCACCTCCTTCTCATTTCCGCCAGCCTTGTGGTGACGTTTAAGAGATCCAGTGCCATAAAATATCGGTTTTACACCTTTACCGGTCCCGTAGAATAGTTCGACACCCTAAATCCGCTCAAATATTCGGACTTGGACCGTAACCGTGGGTTGGGTAATATGGAGCCTGTTGGCTGCTTCGTTAAAGCTGCATTTCTAAGCCACTGCGTCGAATGCGCGAAGTTTTGTTTCATTTATAGCTATTTTTTCTGGACGCCATCAAATTAAGTAATTTGAATTAGACTGGATACGATGATTAGACGGTGACTGCGCGTGTTTGAGCGGGTCGGGGATCAACATAGACCGGCAAAAACAACGATAACGCCACTGCGCCAATAAGGGAGGAGCCATGAACCGAACTGGTAATATCGAGTATCTACTAACCCCTGGACCGCTTACGACGAGCTTATCAGTTAAACATGCGATGCTCCGCGATTGGGGGTCACGGGATCAGGCGTTTATCGCTATCACAACCAACATTCGCGAGCGTTTGGTCGAAATGGTCGGAGGTGAAGACACCCATGTTTGTGTTCCCGTCCAGGGAAGTGGGACATTTGCCGTGGAGGCGACTTTTGGAACTCTAGTCCCTAAGGACGGCAAAGTTTTGGTTCTGGTTAATGGTGCCTATGGCCGTAGGATCGGCCAAATCCTAAGTCGATTGGGACGTGCGTATCTGAGCCACGAAACTTATGAAAACGTGCCATGCTGTGTCCAAAAGTTGGATGATAAATTGAAAGAGGAACCGTCAATCACCCACGTAGCCATTGTCCATTGTGAGACTACTTCCGGTCTTCTGAATCCTGTTGAAGAGGTGGCTCGGGTGGTGGCAAAGTACGATCGGCGCTTGATCGTGGATTCCATGAGTGCTTTTGGTGCGATACCGATCAATGTTAATTGTTGCCCATTCGATGCTTTGATGGCTTCTAGCAACAAGTGCCTTGAGGGGGTCCCCGGCATGGCGTATGCGATTATTCGAAAAGAGAGTCTACAAGAGGCCGAGGGAAATTCGCACTCGTTGAGCCTAGACCTATATGAGCAATGGAGGGGGTTTCTTAAAAACGGACAATGGAGATTTACGCCACCAACTCATGTGCTGGCGTCTTTCGAACAGGCTCTGTTAGAGCATGAGGAGGAAGGTGGGGTTAAAGGTAGGGGGGCTAGATACCAAAAAAACTGTGACATCCTGATGCAGGGGATGGTTGAAATGGGTTTCAAGCCGTTTTTACCTCCTGAATTACAGGCGCCGATTATCCTGACTTTCTATTCGCCGGCGGATCCAAATTTCGATTTTGAGACATTTTATAAGGATTTAGCCGGAAGGGGCTATCTTATCTATCCTGGAAAACTTACTCAGAAAGCGAGTTTTAGGATTGGCTGTATTGGGCAGGTCCATCCCGCACAGATGCGTGAAGCTTTGTCTGCAATTTCAGAAACAATCAACCGAATGGGCGTCAAAAATTGCGCTCCCGACCTAAACTAAAGTGAGGACCAGATGACTTATGAAAATAGAACAGTTGAAGTGAATGGGAAAATCTACGCATGGCCCAAAGAACCGGTTGTGGTTGTTTGCGTGGATGGTTCGGAGCCTGCTTATATGGAAAAAGCCATCAAAGATGGTTGTATGCCCTACATGGACGGGGTTTTTAAAAAGGGAATGTACAAGATCGCAAAAAGTGTGGTTCCAAGTTTCACCAATCCCAATAACCTTTCAATTGTAACCGGCGCTCCACCTTCGGTTCACGGGATTTGCGGGAATTTCTTCTATGATGCTCAGATGAATACTGAGGTTATGATGAATGATCCCAAGTATTTGAGAGCCGATACGATTTTGGCATCTTTTGGTAGAGAAGGTGCCAAAGTAGCGGTCGTAACCGCCAAGGATAAATTACGCGGCCTTTTGGGGTACAAGCTTGAAAATGGTATTTGTTTTTCGGCGGAGAAAGCAGACCAAACCACCGAGCAAGAACACGGAATTGCCGATGGACTTGATTTTGTAGGGATGGATTTACCCTCAGTTTATAGTGCAGAGTTAAGTGAATTTGTCTTTGCGGCCGGTGTGAAGATCATGAGTACCATTCGCCCAGACATCATGTATCTTTCAACTACAGATTATATCCAGCATAAACATGCACCCGGCACTGAAGTCGCCAATGCATTTTATGGGATGATGGATGGTTATTTGAAACAATTGGATGACGCGGGGGCAACCATTGTTGTGACTGCCGATCACGGTATGAAACCTAAGACCGATGGTGCAGGGAAACCGCAAATCGTTTTTCTCCAAGAACATATGGACACGTGGTATGGAGACGGTGTCACCCGTGTTATTTTACCGATTACGGATCCTTATGTGGTTCATCACGGAGCATTGGGGGCGTTTGCAACGATTCATCTGCCGGAAGGTATTGATGCCACTGATGTGTGCCAAAAACTTCGAGGTGTGGAAGGGGTTACCATGGCGATGGCCAAAAAGGCAGGTTGTCTCGAATTTGAACTTCCCGAAGACCGGATGGGCGATATTATCGTGGTTTCTGGTGAAAACACGGTGCTAGGAACATCGACTGGACGACATGATTTATCGGAACTCAAGGTACCGCTACGGTCTCACGGTGGTGTCACCGAGCAGAGGGTTCCTCTCATTTGTAATCGTAGAGTCACAAAACTACCGGACGGTTATGTGCTAAGAAATTTTAGTTCATTTGATGTGGCTCTTAACTACGCTCAAGCTTAATCTAGGAAATTTAGAATGTCGGTGCGCAACGAAACCATGAGAATCGCCGGTGAAAATGTGGACAACAACCGTTTTATCGAAGTTTTTAATCCCTATACCGAAGAATTGGTGGGCACGGTGCCCAAGGCGACGGTTGAAAATATTAAGGTTGCTTTTCAAAAAGCTAAGGAATTCAAATCCGACCTATCACGCCACCATAGAGCTGAAATTCTCACTCGTGCAGCGGACCTTTTGGTGGAGCGTAGGGACGAAATTTCGGACCTGATTACAGCGGAAGCCGGACTTTGTAAGAAAGACACTCTTTATGAAGTGGGTCGTGCGTATGATGTATTTAAATTGAGTGCCAAGTTGGTGATTCAAGACGACGGCCAGATTTTTTCCTGCGACATCAGTCCCCATGGTAAGAAACGAAAAATATACACGATGAGGCAACCTCTCTTAGGTGTGATCAGTGCCATTACTCCTTTCAATCACCCGCTCAATCAGGTCGCCCATAAGGTTGCTCCCTCAATCGCCACCAACAATAGGATGGTGTTAAAACCTTCCGAGAAAACGCCGCTCACAGCACTCCTCTTGGCCGATGTTCTCTACCAAGCTGGCCTACCGCCGGCAATGTTTTCGGTGGTCACCGGTGATCCGAAAGAAATAGGTGATGAGCTCCTCAAAAACGCGCACGCCGATTTGGTTACTTTTACGGGTGGGGTGTCTATTGGTCATCACATCGCTGAAAATATAGGTTACCGGCGCATTGTTTTGGAGTTGGGAGGGAACGCCGCTCTCGTCGTGATGGAGGATGCGGACATTGACAAGGCGAGTACCTTAGCGGTGGCGGGCTCTTACAAAAATTCGGGGCAGCGGTGCACAGCGGTGAAACGAATACTTGTACATGAATCGTTGGCGGATGACTTTGCGAAGGCTTTGGTGGAGAAATCGAGGTTGGTTCAATATGGCGACCCTATGAATCCCGAAACACAAATGGGGACAGTGATTGATGAAGAGTCGGCGAAATATTGCGAAGACACTGTAAACGATGCTGTGGCCCAGGGGGCTACGGTATTATTAGGGCATGAGCGTCAAGGGGCTCTCTACTCACCTACGGTGGTTGACCATGTACCCACAGATGCAAAACTGGTCTTGAAGGAAACATTTGGCCCAGTGGCACCGATAATTAGGTTTAAAGACATTGACGAGGCTATCCACATTATTAACGGAACCGAATTCGGTCTGTCTTCCGGCATATGCACCAACCGATTGGACTACATCACTCGCTTTATCGATGAATTGGAAGTTGGGACGGTGAATGTTTGGGAAGTTCCAGGTTACCGAATTGAGATGTCTCCTTTTGGCGGGATCAAGAATTCTGGATTGGGGTATAAAGAAGGTGTCTTAGAAGCAATGAAGAGTTTCACCAATGTGAAAACCTACTCCTTGCCGTGGCCATCGTGAAATGGGGATCCACGGTGATTAGGAGTTGGTATTGTAGGATTGACCGATGCCGCAGTGTCCCGGACGTAAGGTCATCGTTTTCTGATGGAGTCCTCAGGTAACGGTGGCTTTGGTTAGAAACTTCGGTTGAATATCCCTTTGGGACAGTGGTCGAATGATGTTTTGTGCGAAACTCCACCCACAAAAGTTCGACGAGATGCAACGCAAAGAGTCCACCCACTCTCCCCTGCCCCTCTCCGAACGCTCACCGAGACCTCCCACATTTCTGCTTCTATCGCGATTGGCGTTGGACGAGGCATTACCTGCGGGGATGATTTTCCCGTAGAGGAAAGCTTCGGAGAAGGTGTGGAGGGCGCAGATCAATCCGTTAAGGCCAGTAAATCCGATGATGGTGTTTTTGGGATTTACATGAAATCTGATCGACTATGCCCCTAGAGCGAGAGAAAAAGAACAGGATTAAAATTCCTGTCGCAGGTCTTCGCTTCCAGCGGTAACCCCCCAGTTTTCTGGGCATGAACAACCTGGTGATTCTGGTCGGCCTGTAGCTGGTGTAAGATTCTCCCAATATTCTTGGTTTGCCCTTTTTCGTACCCATGGTTTGGTATGCATAATTAAGTCTGCTCCCCAGGGGCTATGCTTTTCACTTCCGACAGGAAGGCGCCCGTGTTCTTCAGAGAGTTCTTCAGCAATCGCGCGAATATGGTATGGTTCAGTACCACAGCACCCACCGATGTAGCGGACACCCATCTCCCAGGCTTGCCGAGCAAACTTCTGCATTTCCCAGCGTGTACAAACCCTTGGCTCTAAAGAAAAAGGAAATTCAGGTAGATCAATAAATCCCTGTTTTTGTGCGTCTGGTGTTAAATACCCCAATGGTTGAACCATGAGATACGGAGTTAATCCTGCTGCATCCAAGGCCCCTTTCATTGCTTCAATGGTTTTTAAACTCACAAAGGGGTCAAAATGACAATTCACGCCCACTATATCGGCCCCAGCTTTTGCCATGCGCACGGCGCATTCCCCAGCATCCACACCATGAAGATCACCATCAGCATTAATGCACATATTGGCAGCCACAGGGACATTCATTTCCTTAAGAACTTCAATTGCCCACTCTATCTCTTCGACGTGTTCAAAGTATTCAGCAATCATAAAATCTACATTATTCGCCTTAAACACTTCCGTTTGTTTTCGGAATTCCTCTTGAACTTTGGCTTTTCCTAGACCGCTGAGATAGGTGGGGGTCTGGCAGACACCACCAGCGATGAGTCCATTGCCTTCATTGGCAACTTCTCGGGCCAGCTTGCAGGCGGCTTCATTAATATCTCTCACGCCATACTTTTTAGCAGCTTCATTGCCTCGGTTTTGGAGCTTGTCTTCGCTGGCATAAAAAGTAAAGGTTTGCATCACGTCTGAACCTGCCCGTAGGAATTCCCGGTGTAATTGCCGTACGGCTTCCGGATGCTCAACGGTTGCCTCGGGAGTCCATGGTCCCCCTCTTACATAGCCTCTTTTCTCCAGAGAAAAAACAAATCCGCCATCCCCGATAACTAGACCCTTTTCTAACCGTTCTAAAATGTTCATTATGATTCCTTAATGTTGGTAATTGGTAGGCAGGAAGTAATCCTTATTTTCAGACATCAAATAATTCCCCCCGAATATATTATGCAAAAAGCAGATTAGAATGGAATAGATTTCTCTAGATGTTTGGCAAAATATTCCACACTTCGATTTTCGTAAAATAGTGTAGTTCACCCATGCTTGGTAAAAGCGGAGGATAGGATTTTTGGTTGGGGATGTATTTGGTAAAAGAGTAAAGCACTACCGTCTTGTGTACATTTCAGGCCTAAGGGTAGGTCTACCCTTTCGCGGTGATGATTTTGTTTTCGTTTTGGAACTTCACGGTTGTTCAAAAAAAATAAAGTAAAAGTAGATCAATCAAGAGTACGATTGTATCACCTAGCCTGCCTGGAGGGGCTAGATCCGCCGAACCTTCTGATTTATTAAATAAATCAGATAATATCACCTACCATCTTGGACCAGAAAACGGCATTAAGATAAGCCACCATTCGGCCTAAGAACCACCCTACTTCTTTTCGTCTCCTAAGAAGTATTGCACAGTTCCATACTCGACCCCACGAAGATGGTCCTTCTTCTCCTTTTTAACATCCGATATCAGCTTTCGAACTGCGTCATAACAGAAAGGAAGTATCCCGAAAATACTTTCTTGAAATAGGTGGTCTTCGTCAATTGTTCGCAGGGTTTTTCTCTTTCTTAACATGGGAATTCCGAGACCGAAAATCAATCGTTTTTTACTTATGCTGTATTCATTGAAGTAATTAATTTTACATTGCGTGAATTTCTGCCCCGTGGCGGCCTCGAACCATTGTCTGTTTTTTGGTGTCGAATACAATAAGCTATGAGTCAGGCTTCGGTGGAACCTGTTACGATAGCGCTGGTCACTTAGTATTTTCCGGATAAAAAGTTCCCATTGGTCGAGATGTTGCTTCCGATTTTGGGGCTGATTTTCTAATGGCATTTTTTCATCAAAGAAAAGCTCATAAAGAGAGTGTGCATAGCTTAACTTATCGCCGGAGAAAACAATGTTTTTTTTGTGTTGATTTAACTCTGAAATATGCCTTTGTAGTTCCCTATACTTAGATGAATTAATGTATTTCCTTGTTGCTCTATTAGCTTCTGACTTACCTGAAAGGTCGACTGAAACTTCCTGGAAATCAATATATTCACGGTAGATTTTAAAATTCCCTTTTCTCATATAGGCATTCTTCGCTTCTACAAAAGTTCGTATTTTCAGGGTCTGGTTGTCCTTTGTGTTATTATGAGATTCTATATTTTTCAACATCATCAAATTATAGCTCTCATATATCTCCTTGAGATCTTCGAAAGTAAAGAATTTAGAGAAACGTTTTCCTATGATGGTTTCTCGAATGCTGTCGCCTCCAGCACCCCAAAGAGTCGCTCCGAGGCCTGCTGAAGAGAAAATGGTTTTGAGTGTTTCTAAAGCTGAAAGGACGCTGGCGGGCACGGTAGTTCCGCATGTAACAATAGATGAGCAAATAGTTCCGAGAGCCATCATCGTTTGCCCTGCTACGAGACAGGCGTTTAGCGCGACGCCGGTTTGTATTGCATGGCGTTCTCGGGCCATGAAATCCGCACAATCTTTCAGGCAATCATTGAGGTTGGCTACACTTTGTTGAGTGTTATCTATATTTTGCGCTTGGATAACGCGATTTTGAATTTCCTTTAAGTCTTTTGCTTCTGAAAGAAGACTGCCGGTTTTTTGGGCAGATGCGAGGGCACACATGATTTGTCCGGCTGCCGCAAAAGGATTTGCAAGCATATTTAGATAATCGGTAAAGGCGGTGCTGTTCGCTGCTGTAGCGGTGATAGCCCCTAGATTACGGAAGGAGCGTGTAGCCATATCGATTCCACCGACGACAAAATGAATATTGAGACCAGCCGCCATACAAAAGATGGCTCGATGCATGAGTTTAGACTCTTTAATTTCGCCGGAGAGATTATCCGATTCTTCATCGAGAATTTGCGTAAGTGATTTCAATATATGGTCTAGAAGTAAGGGAGATTGGGTTTCTTTAAAGCGTTTGAAATCATGTCTTAAACGTTCCACCTCCAAACCTTCTAGATCTGGTTCGAGTAGAATCGTGTCAATGCAGCGGATTATGGTTTCCAGCCTTCTTTTAGGAGAAACTCCCCTCTGAGATATCTCGATGAACGTTTTCAGGGTATTGATTAGCCTATGCTGTTTTCTGGAATCACGAAGTGAGCTTGATTCGTTCCGGATGGCGTCATTAAGCATATCAATCGCCATAGGTAGGATCATGAAGGTTGAGACCCCTTCGGCGACTTGGGTTGATTCTTTGTTGGTGGCTAGAACGAGGTCTAAATCATCAGCACCGTCCACGAAAATAGAGTTCTGATCGAATTTGAGTCCGTGATCTTTGATATCATGAGCAAACTCGGCGCTTCGCAATGCAAGTTGGGGGATCCCTAAACCCCATTTCCAATAAAGTTTTTTAAGAAGACCTGGTTTCCCTTTTATTGTGAGAGCAAGATTCGAGTCGGTCTCAAGTATCCGGATCATCTCGGACCGGTGAGTAAAGTAACGTCCTGGTCTATCAATGTTTTTATAAGTGAAAGTGCCTGTGCCTTTGTCATATTTTAGGCTTCTGAATATACGCAACTGGGGTCTCGAATTGATGAATTTGCGTATAGGGATCTCGTTATCGAGAACCTTTTGCAATTTGACATTACTAATAGCTCTTCCGAGTATTTGTTTAATCGGACGCGGGTATGTAACTGAACTGTCCCTTGAATCTTTTTGAAGGGCGACCATTCCGGAAGTGTTAAGATGAATACGGGATTGTTTGAGTAACCGTGGGGAGTGGTTATAGTCTATTTCCGGGTGTTTTTGTTTTAGGCTATAGAGTGCAGCCAGGAGAAAATCTCTATTCTTTTTTGCTTCGCTTCGTTTCTTAGGATTTATGGAGTGAAGGCCTTTAAACTTGATTTTGAAGTATTGTTTCCCAGCATTGAGTTCGAGCATGAAGTGAAGATTCTCAATTTTGTTTAATGATATATTTTCATAAAGAGCGGCGTTTTCTTCGAGGGCATCGAGTAAGTTTGCGGCCGAGTTAATCTCTTTGGATACAGAGCGCTTCTGTGAGGTGTGCTGAAGTGGTGCGTTGTGGCGTTTGAATTCTAATTCACTCGAATAAGATATTTCCTTAGTCAATCCGTAGTGATTGGTTTTTTGCTCCTTGCTTCTTGGTTTTGGAATGGACGGTCCGCAAGGTCTCTTAACGCGTTTGGCGATGAATGCACCGTCAAATCGAAATATGTTTGTTCCGAGACAATAGTAATGACGATTACCATTGTCATCTTTCCAGTGAAAGCCGTCGATTTGACTGAGACCGGTGGTGTAATCTTTCCGGTATTCGGACTTGATTGATGTCCCCCTTTCCTCGTAACCAAGGAATTGGCAGTGTTGATTATTACTGAAGAAGTGTTCGATGGTTTTTAGGTGAAACAAACGTTGTTGTAGACTAGATTTTTTAGGAGTGTGTTTCTCTTCCAGGCCTTCTAGCTTTTCGACTCTTTCCCGGCGCTCTTGTGTTGTCTCGCGGGCCAAAGTGAATGGCGTCGTTAAGTTCGGTTTTGATAATACCATAGTGCGTTCCCCCGGACTAAAGTGTTTCGATTTGCTATCCTCTAGGTTAATTTCTTTTGGTGAGTCGAGAGGCTTTGAGCGGACAAACATTCTTCAGCTTCATTGAGCCCCCCTTTGTCTTTTCTGTTTCGTCACAAGAGCCCAAGTACTCCATACCGGCTGCCTGGCTAGTCTGGATTTCATGGCTCCCTGGAATTATCGAGGTTTCTTCTCTGGGGTTGTTGGATTTCATCGACTCTCGATAGATTCTCAATATTGGCCAATAAGCAACGTGGTTATTGGCACGCGTTAAGCGTGCAAAGGCTCGGCGAACCACAAATCAAACACCATGTCCGCCGCATTGACGCCAGTTGTGTTTAGTATGTCAACGGAAAAGCCTAGCGGGATCTCATTATTCCCAAACATGGAAGGGTGAATAAAATGAGCCAACCACCCTTTTTATTTCAGTTTATCTGTTTGTTTTGTACTGCTTTGTCGGATTGTCACTATTTATAGTGCACAATTATTTTTGAGTACCGATACTCTCCCAAAGAGGGCTTTTTCCGCCCCATGTTATGAAAATCGAAGAATTGGGGGAACCATGCCAAACAATTTTCGGACTCGACGCGACCAAGCTCCTATATCAAAACGACTTGCAAGGCTTGCGCAGCCTCGGAATCGTGTTCGCGCCTCAAACGGGCCTGTTGCCGGCTATGGTGTTCGACTCCCAATGATCAGGCCTTTTCGTAGACCAGACATAAAAAATCAACACAAGAAAGCAGTTATCTATCAGTATCATAAGAAGTCAAAGCCCTCGGGAAGAGTTGAATTACCAGCGATTCATAACGACCACCGACGTCAACCACCCACGGACCGTTACGAACGCCCGGGCCATGTAGAAACGAAGGCCAAAATTCTACCACCGATTAAAATCCGTCCTAGATCCCCCAAGGAGTATCGTCTTAGGGCAGCAAATAAATTGGGTGAGGGATCATTCGGTGCGGTTTATAGGGTAAGCAGCCCGACATCGGGACGGGAACTTGCGGTCAAACGGGTGGTATTTCGGAAGCAAAATCTATCCTTAGAGGAACAGCGCAAGGTTAAAACAGAAGCTTTGAAGGAAGCCAAAATCCTGAAGATGTTAGACCATCCGCATATTGTAAAGCAGGAGCATTGTAAACTTTACCCTAAGAGTTTACGGATTGTCTTGGAGCTCATCGACGGAAGCGACTTAAAAAAATATCTCGAAAAGTATGGACCATTGTCGGAAGCGGCGGCGAAGCCGCTGTTTAAGCAAATTATTCAGGCGGTTGCCTACTGTCACCGTAAGGGTGTCGTCCATCGTGATTTAAAGCCCGCCAACATCATGCTAACCAAAGATGGCCAGATTAAAGTCGTTGATTTTGGGGTTTCTAGGAAACTAGGACACACTAATTTAGCCAGAACCTGTATCGGGACACCTTTGTTTGTCGCCCCCGAGAAGAACGGTGGCGCCTATGATGCAAAGGCCGCGGATGTTTGGGAAGCCGGAATGACGCTCTATTTCTTGCTCGTCAACCCTCCGAAGACGATGTGGGCCAAAGATCGCAAAGCGGTTATGTGGGAAGCCTCAAAAGCCAAATCCTTAAGCCGTGAATGCAAATCACTGTTGAGATCAATGCTTGCTACGAATCCACGCTCTAGGATGACTATGGAACAAATACTTTCGTGTCCTTGGTTTAGATAAGTCTCATCTTCCCCCCATTCCCAAAAAAATAGTGTTGCCTCAGGTCCTTAGCAGGGTCTCAAGTCCCCAACACGCAGCCTGGTTATTGAGCCTGTCAACACGGCACTCAACACGAGCACTCAACACGGGCACTCAACAGGCAGCGTGGTTTTGGCACTCAACAGGCACTCAACACGGGCACTCAACACGCAGCGTGGTTATTGGGCACTCAACACGCAGGCACTCAACACGCAGAGGCACTCAACACGGGCACTCAACACGCAGAGCACTCAACACGCAGCGTGGTTATTGGCATGGTTTTTGCGATGCGTTAAGGAGCACTCAACACGCAGCTTGGTTATTGGCCAGCTTGGTTATTGGCATGGTTTTTGCGATGGGTTAA
>JAYZAY010000081.1:0-30111 GCA_036339465.1 Myxococcota bacterium
GTGGTTGATGCCTTGGGATGTCTTTTTACCCCATGGTTTGGTTGTATGCTTGATTAAAAAACTAGAGCAAGAATTTCAAGCACAAAAAAGAGTCGGTGGCAAATTAGTAGTCGTGGCTGTTTCTTTCACCATTGAAAGACAAACACAAAAATAAACATCGGACAAAATGTTGGTCGGCGTCAATTGCATCATTAAGGGAACCAATTCGGGCTTGAGTCGATTTCATCGAAGCTGATTTGTGGAGCATCTTTAGCATCTTTTTTTGTTTCCTTCTTTTTCCAAGACGCCTAATTTCTGAGACCCGAAAAAAAGAATCGGGCCTGGAGCTTGAGGAAGAAAATGGAAAAACTCAGGCAGTCAAATATTTTCTCCACGAGACTGGCTTAAAGCGCTACATGTCTCCCGATTTTCTTTTTGATATATTGAACGGCAACCTCGCTGTGGCTCGGTTACCGAGACTTTAGTTCATCAATGTTGTATTTTCTGTTCGATGCGGGTTTAAGCCTACCGCTGATGTTCTTGGTTCCGGGAATAGTGCAGCCTTTTTGAATCAATTCCTGACGGCCATCAGTGACGTAGCCTTTGACGATGGGGCACCAATGATAATTTTATTGGCGATTGGGTCATTGTTTAATTTGGGGGACCGAAAAAAACGGGACATGGAAGAACAAAGAAAACAAACCCCCTCTTAAGGTGCCTTGGTCATACACTTTGCAAGATCGTATTCCTAGAATAGGAATATTGTATTTCAGTGTCATCTTCGCCGAACTTCATTTGTGAACTATTCTCGTGTTCTATTCCCGTGGTCAAGCCTAAGGGAATCAACTCGACTTTGACGGAAACACCGCAGCGCACGATGAACGGCGCGGTAAATACGGCCTTAGGATTGGGGCGTCAAGAAATCCATTGGGATCTCTCTATGACCGTTTTTGGTGAGAATCGATGGTTTTAAATGGCGCAGTCCTTGTGGGGCCCTTTGGCAAAGGCATTGAGTTTTATGAGTAAAAGGTGGTGATTGTTGTCGTCGTCCCCGTTTGTTACAGCACCTGAATATGAACTTGCTCGTCCCTTATTCAACGTGGTCCTAGGTCTATTTCGAGTGATTCACGCTTCCGCAATTGATTCGAATGGGGGGCAACTTTCAGGGTGTCTCAGACTCACCTCCGATAGACAATTGGCCCAGTTATCAGTGAAGTGTTTCTCTGGCTAAAGATTCATACAAATTTCGTCGCAACTTTGGAGATAGAAGAAGCGTTCTAACCAACTGGGGTAGAAAGAAGTAAACTCTTTTTTCGCTGCGGTTTTGGCAGTTAGGTAGCCGAGACGGTTGAACCCGAAAATCCAGGTTCCCTCCGTGGGGAATAATTTGGGACTTTTTGGGTTTTGGATTTATCGAGAAGAAGGTTTCTATTCGCCGATGTGTCGAAGTTTGAATGGCGCAAAGGAGTCATAGATTCCGGGTCTACGGGATCGGGTTGATGCCATGGTAGGACCAACGATGCGTCGGCGTTTGGGTTGGGGTTGGGCTAGATCGGGGTCAGCAACCATAACGACCTGTTCACCACCGTTGTCTGATATATTGACCTTGCCATTACTACCTTTCGCCAAAACCGCGCGTCCCCAAGGTACGGGCGCGACTACGGTGTTGATGCTGTTGACATCGGACAAGAGTCGTAAATCTACGAGGTGACCATCGACTTGCGAGAGTGGGGTGTATTGCTGCACAATAAAAGAGTCAGGTTCTTTTACAATGATGTCCTTTAAGGCTGCAAATGAGTCCCAACTATCCATTTTAGCGCCAACCCAAACCGATTTTCCACCGCGGCCATCCACGCGTTTGATGACGTATGAGGCCTTGTTCTGAGTGGTCTCGTCAAAGACCTTGTTGAAGAGTGTTTGATCGAGGACTTCTTTTCCTGTCTTTGAAAAAGTACGAAATGTTCGTGTGGGAAGATTCTTGATGATGGGTTTTTCGCCGAGATAGAATTCAATCATTTTTTCCACGTAAATATAGAATTCTTTATCGCCAATAAAATCAGAGCCAGGGGCGTTGTTTATCCCCACGTTGCCTTTGTAGAACTCTCCAAGTAAACCAGAAATCCCGCCTTCTCTTAGGGATTCAAGAATCTCGGGATTGTTTGTGGCGAAGTAAGCTTCAATTTTGCCGGCGTCTATTTTTCCATCCTTTGTTTCCACGAGTAACTTTCGTAGAAGTCTATTTTGGGACTTGATCGAGGAAATTTCTTTTTTACTGCCGTTGCTTTTTGAAATGCCTTCGACTGTGTCGTCGTTGTCTTCGATGAGTTCAAGCACCTGTCGTTTCAGGTTTGATGCATAAATAGATGGATGGGTAGGGTCGATGTCATTGGGTTCCATATCGGCAATGACAAAACCAACCTTTTCTTGGGTTTTTCCCTTGGTTTTAAGGTAGACACCGTCGCTTCTAACGACCAATGAATTTCTGAAGCGCTGATCGTCTAGATTATCTCGAACCATCACTGTTTCCACGCCCAATCGCCCAAAAATCTTCTGCATCCGGGAATCTTCCTGGTCTGCAACCACACTGTTGTCGTAGCGTAGTAAGACAACTTTATCGCTACCGCCCTTACACCGTTGCTGGTAATTATCTACCAAAGCTTTGTAGAATTTTTCTGGGTTTGGCGTGTTGATCACTTTCTTGAGTTCCGGAATGTATTGGAACATGATTTTCTTGGCTTTTTTGAGATCACCCATGCCACCGACGTGGCCAGGGTTGTCTTCAATAATGCGGAAATCTCCGTTGGGTCCTCGAATGATGTCAGGGCCGTACCAAAATCCCATATTAGAGCCATCGGTCCATTTTTCGATGCCGGATTCGTTGCTTCGTTTGATTATTTTTTGGAGAAGGCTTTCTGGAATGACATTTCCACTCTGATAGGATTTGGTTCCACTATAATAATCGCTTAAAAATGCGCGTATGGCCTTGGCCCGCTGTTGCACCCCGGTTCGCAGCTGGTGAATTTCCGATTTTCCTAGCATTCTTGGTACGGGAATCAAAATGTTGTCCCCATGGAAATCTGCCAGAGAGCGCTTACGAAAGTTATCCATTTGAGCTATGGTTTGCTTTTCAAGCACAGAAACCACGCCTCGGTAGGGATCTCGGACGGTGCCATTGGACGCATAAATTTCATCGTAACCCATGCTGATGGTGGGGCGGCATTCTGTTTCGAAACAGTCGGTTACGCTAGATGTTTCTAGTGCACCTTTATTACTGCCTTGGTTTCTGCTTCGTGGCCCGCGAGTTTGAGGGTCGCTGGAGGTAATGTGGTTAGACGTAACTAGGCCCGAGCTTTTAGGTACAGAAAACATAGTTTTCTCCTGATGCGATGGTTGGTATCGGTGCGGAAAGTTCCAATCGCGAGTCCGCGATATGACTCATCCTCGTTATCGGAACGAAAATCTAACTGGTGCGGATTAATTACATCGAGGTTAGAAAATAGTTGGCCAAGTTATTGAGAGGCAGGGCACGAAGTTTTGGATGAAAGGGAAGGGGTGGTGGCATATACCGTTGCAAGACGCTCTTCGTTTTGCGCGGAGAAAGTTTTCACCCGGATTATTGCAGGTCTTTTTCGGGTCGGGTGCTTGGGCCGGATGATGGTCAACGGGGATGAATCAATGCGATTTTAAGAGTCCGACGGCTGTTGCCAAAATAGTTACTCTTTTGGTTTTTGAGTTTGCTTCAATAGGCCCAGCAACTTTGTCATCTATTTTCTCCCAGGAGTTCTATCCAACGGGCCAATGGGGCTTGTTTCCTTCTTCCATTCTCGGAGTAGTTTCCCTAGAATTTCATGATTTGGCACGGTTGCTTGCTTCCTAACGCGATTGAACACTTGTGGCGCAGCCAGATAGAGACGAACTGGTAGGTGGACAGGATGCCCACAAGAAAGTCTTTTAAGGTAAATATTTTGGCCTTAGAATTTGACATGTTGGTAAGGCTTTTGTCGATGGTTTGGTTTTCACACTGGAGTGCCAGCCAGGCGAGTCTGGTGGGCAATTTTGGGTTTAGTCTGGTTTGGTTGGGCGAATCGTTGGAAGGCGAGTTTTCCCGGAGCGAGTGCGCGATGCTAGAGAAGCGCTGGAGATTTGTGAGTCGAAGACTCCCTCTGGTGATTAAGGGGCGGTAGCTTCGGGGGTTTCGGCCTGTTTTGGGGTTGTTTGTGAGCTTTTTTTTCTTGCTTCGATGATCACCGGTTTTCTTTTCAGGGGTGAAGGATTATATCGCTCCAGTGTGATTACCAAAGGTGAGTGATTGATGAAAAATTCGAAATTTTTCTCCCTTCTATTTTCGGTCGTATTTGTAGGGGGTTTTGCCCAAGCAAAGACGATTTCCTTCCCCACAACCACCACGCTCGATTTCAAGGAAGGGACGGTGAGTATTGATTTGCCCGAGAGCTGGAAAGTCTCAAAAGAAAGACAGGATTTTCCCCATTTGGCTCAAGTCGGCTTTTATAAAGACCCCGAGTCGTTTTCCAAAATTGATATTTCTCTTTTTCGTCTTCGGGGAAAAGATCCGGCAAAGACGGCGAGATCGATTTCCAGTCTTGAGAAAAAAACTGGTGCGGGAACAGGTTTCATTGAACTCAAAGCGGATAAGGAGCTATCGAAGCGTGTACATATGGTTCACCTTGTTCATACACCGAAATTACCCGGTGGGTTTTCGAAGAAATCGGAACGGGTAAGAATTGTGTATTGGAATAAGGATTGGCCATTCGTTTTATCCTGTAAGGTAAAAGCGGAAGAAAAAGACGTTGAGGATCTTCCTGCATTGATCAAGGGGTGTTCAGACCTTAAGGTAAAACTTCGCACGGGCAAGTGAGCATCTCACGATCTCACCCTCTCATCATCTCACCCTCTCACCATCTCATCATCTCACCCTCTCACCATCTCACCCTCTCACCATCTCACCCTCTCACCATCTCACCCTCTCACCATCTCACCCTCTCACCCTCTCACCATCTCACCATCTCACCATTGCGATCCGAAGTTTTTACCCCCCCTTTTTTTCGCTGTCTTCGACCCATGTGAGTGTGTGTCTTGATTGGGGAAATAAGTTTTTCCTTTGTGTCGTATTTTCTTGTAGGCATCGTGAGTCTTGTTTTGGCCAAACGGTCCGGGCTTAGCCAGTGGAACGAACGAATTCGGCGGCCCAGAATAGGTCTTGGAAGGTCTCTTCGGTTTGGAGTTGGCATCCTCCACGCAAGAGTGCTCTGCGCAATTCTTCTTAAAGCCACTTGTGCCAATTTCCAAGGTGGAGATGGATTGGGGATGATACCGTTTTATGATGGACTGTTCGCGGCGTGACCTGGTGTAGGATATTGTGCTGCCTGCGAGCCATCAAACACGCTTCTCCCAAGATCTGGTATGAATACACGGGTTTTTTTCTCCTTTGTGGGATTATTATGCTCTTGGTGTCATTTTTCAGGCAACGGATTTCATCTTTTCTTATTAACTTCACATCGTTATGAGTTTTTTTGGGCGCTTGTCGTTGGTGCGAAATATTAGGTGCCTCCACGAGCGTGCATAATGATGGTTTCGAGGTGAGGTTTCGTAGGGATGGGCAGTTTGAGAATATTTGTGAAGCCAATGTGGTCCACCGCGGGATAAGGCCCGGAGGATATTTTGAAATTATCGAAGGCTCACCTGGTGACTTAGGTGTTGGGTCGCAATTTGGGCTTTTGAGGCAGTGGTTCGTTGTTGGATACCACGGGTTGAAAGGGTTGGGAGTAATGGCGCTTTGAGACAAATCGTCACAAAAATCAGGTTCGCGCAAAATTCGATGCCTTGACTACTTTCTTCGCAAACTTCCTCGGGGATCTCTTTGCAATTGAATGGCGGGGTATGGCCCGACCAATCTCGGTCATTGGGGCTGGGATGTGGTTTGCAGAAGTACTGTGTCTGGTATTTAGAAATATTTGGGAGCTGTCGTTGTTGGGAGGACTTGTTGGCATTTTGAATGACTATTTTGTGGATTAATAAAATGGTCCCAATGCCTTAGAATCATTAGAGAATGGTGCTGCTCCGTAAGCTTGTCTTGAAGTGGGCGAAAAAAAGAGAATGGCCGTTTTTTATGCCGGAGAGGTGGTGCAAGGGGGAGGTGGTTCAACAAAACATTGTAAAGGTGAGGCACCAAGAAATAAGTGTTTTCCAAATAGCTTTTTTATATCTTATCTTTGGGTTTGCGATCACACGATTTTCCCCCTCAAGAGTTTCTCTTCTTGGGAATGATTACTCAATATTTCAAATAGTTAGTGCTGGAATGTGCTGTAAGGGGTCTCAGGGGAGGTGTGATTGGCGACAACAATAGACCTGATTGGTGGTTGATCTGGGCCCATGTCGCATGTCATCATACTTAGTATAGGAATTAGGCCCCCCTAAATAAGAGTCAAGCACTCATTATGTCGGTTAACTAATCTGATTCGTGCCTTATTCAAGGGCAGGGGATGGTCGTCATGTCACAACTCGCGAAAAACATTTTTCCTGAAACATACACACCTCAAGTCTTCCCGAGCCAGAATGAAGTTTGTCGTTATTGGGATCCTATTCTTGAGCGCCGTGCGGCTAAATTGAAACCAGGGGAGTTCTGTTTTACGGCCAGCAATGAGTTGCTGGTGACGGTGTCGGGTTCGAGCTTAGTGGTTTGTGTTCGAGACAAATTGCGTCGGTTGGCAGGGATGACGCACTTTATATTGCCGGCCACCGGGCATTCCACCATCGATGTGACTACCACGGATTTGGTGGTTGAGTATGGTCGGAAGGCCATGTCTGGTTTGTTGGATTGTTTTTATCGCTTGGGGTCACGTCCAAATGCGATGGATGCTACTCTGGTGGGAGGGGGAAAAATTTGGCAGCCGACCTCTGACTATGTGGATCGAACCCTTGGTTTTGGTCGTTTTTATCTGGGCAAAGAAGGCATCCGGATTGGCGGCGAATTTGTGGGCGGGACCATGCCTAAGAAGATCTATTTCTCTCCCGATGAATCCTCACCGCGGGTAGAATTGCTGAAGACCTACACGCCCACCATTCGCGATCGGGAGGAATATTATCTTCGCTCCTTACGCTCAGACTGGATCCTGGGTTATCGACGCACTTCCATGAAATTCACGGGTGGAGCCGCTCGGCCTCGGCATTTACGGCCCAAAACAACCAGGTAGGTAGTCGTTGAATCGGTGAAAGCGTTGCCACTGGAGGCTGAGTTTGCTCCGGCGGCGTCCACCGCAGGGAATCTTTTTGCGGATGCTCATGTGTATGCCATTTCTTCGGCCGAGAGTCGCGTGCCTCGAAACAACCTCGTTAGGTCTTATTGAGTCTATGTGGTGGATGGTCTCGTCAGCACCGCCGCGACGATGTTACGGCTTATGGGGCGGTGATTTAAGGAAAGGGGAGTGAATCATGAAATTGGAGCTTTGGTGGGAAATTCCAACAGCAGCCATTGCCATAGATCGCTGAAGCAACAAAATCGGCGGTCACGCGGATACCCTCCAAAAAAGGCGTGTTCCACTTCTGCTTAAAGAAAATCCAAACTTCGTAAAATTACCGAGGGCATGATTTAAACCGACGAGGCGGATGTTCAATTGGTGTAGCTATTTTGTGCGCTTCCAAAGGCGTCTCGGTTATGTTCGGAGTCTTGATACGTGGGTATGGAGGTAAGGTCATCTTCTTATGAGTACCGGCGCAGGGGCGGCAGAAGCGACAGCTTCACTGAGGCCCCTCTCCGGTTCTAGGTCTTTTTCGATGCGGGCCTCTTGGTCGTAGATATTCCAGGGTGGGAAATCTCGGAAGTAGCACCGGTTGAGCCCACAATGGCGGCCTCTGAATAGGCCAATTATATAAGGAGTGACCCTCCTCGCTCACTTGTTTATGGGGATCTTAGCCTGTTGATCTTGAAGCGGTGGTGCATGATTCTAGAGCCCACAAAATAAATGAGATTGCTTTTCTCTTGAAGTGAGACCTTTTTTCTCCCGAAGGTACTTTAGTGGTTGTTTTCTTAGGGAGGGATCCGGGACAATAGAGGATGGCTGTGAACAAACTTCTCTACCGTGACCCCAAAACGACTCTAGTTTCTGAATGTGGTCGTTTGGTGGACGCATTTGGTGAGGGGCCGTGGCTCGTGGTTTCTCCACATGATGACGATATCATTTTAGGAATGGGAATGTTGATCGC
Source organism: Myxococcota bacterium (assembly GCA_036339465.1). GTDB lineage: Bacteria > Myxococcota > XYA12-FULL-58-9 > XYA12-FULL-58-9 > JABJBS01 > JAYZAY01. The sequence continues at coordinate 8,200 of JAYZAY010000081.1, forward strand.
TTGTGCCCGGCGCGAGCAGATTGAGGTGCGTGCGGTCATCGTGAGTGATGGCCGGATGGGCTATGTGCATCCTGAAGAACGCAGTTCCATTGTGGATGTTCGAAAGCGAGAACTTTTGTCGGCGATGGCCTGCTTGGGCGTTGGGGAGGAGGCTGTTTTTTGGATGGAGTTACCCGATGGCGACCTTGTCAATCACGTCGGGTGTAATGAAGAAGGTACGGGACTTGGCCAGAGACTGACGGCAATTATTCGGGAAGTTCGGGCGAAGGTTGTTTTTGGTCCCACCGAGCGGGATTTGCATCCGGATCACCGGGTTACAAGCCGAGAGCTCGATATGGCTTGTTGTTGGGCGGAAAGTAGGATCTGGCTGGATATGGGATTGCCGGTGCAATTTGCAAAACGCTACAGTTATGCGGTTTATTGCGCCTTTCCAGATGTGCCCGAATATCAAATACGAAATACATCCGCTTTTGCGTCAAAATTGGATGCATTGACATGCTTCAAGAGCCAGGAATCCATTGTGGGGATGATCGATCGGATCTCAGGGGATGGACCCGTGGAGTATATTCATCAGGCCCATTGGGTTCCTTATCGACCTTCTCTTTACGCCGATATTTTTGATGACGCCAAAAGGCCGAACGGAGAATTTGGCCCTTTGTTTTTAAGAGGATGCCGCGCCATTCTTTCGGTTTTGTCGGCCGGAGAGATCGAGCCTTGGGAAGCTCTGGTTGAAGCCATGGGCAATTTGGAGCGCCGGCCGCTGGTGATTGTGGCGGAGGGTTCGAGTGCCCTTTTTGCACCTGCTTTCTTGAATTCTCTTTTACGTCATTGGGAGATACCCGGGACTGTTAGCGTTATCGGCGGACGCCGCTGGACTCCTGACGAGGGGGCCAATGCCCAAGTCTTGTTTTTATCAAATTCCGGTCAGACTGAGGAGCTGGTGACTGTGGCTGAAGCCATGGCGTGTCCGGAGGATGCCTTGGCCCTCTTGGGGCGGGATGGGGGTCGACTCCAGGACCTTTTGCCTCGTTCTCTCGTGATGGATGGTCGTCGAGAGGAGACGGTGCCTGCCACCAACAGTGTTTTGGCCCAAGGACTTTATCTGGGGCATGCTGCCGCAGCGGTCGCCGGTGAATGCGTACCTTGGAAGCGCGTAGAGGAAATGGTCACGCGGGGCTTAGATGGTATGGAAGAAGAGGGGGGATGGAGGATTCGCTCCGGGGTTGAACGAGTGTGGTGGGTGGACCCTACGGGTATTGTCGGTCCTGAGCTGGCGCTAAAGACAATGGAGGTAGCTGGGATCCCCGGTGTGTGGCTTAATGGGAATCAATTATTTCATGGGGTTGAAGAGGCGCTGTCGAGCAGAGATTTACTGATATGGATGGTGCCGCCTCAATGTGATCGGCCCCGACTGGAAGCCTTAGAAAAGAAATGCGGCTTTGAATTATTGAGTTTGGAAACATGTCCAAGTTTGAACGATGTTTTGGTGGCAGAGGGGCCATGGGCGGCGTGGTCGGAATTGGTGGTTGGATGGCGGATTCTCTATGCTTTGGCCAAGGGGGTCGGCCATGATCCCGACCAACCGATTCATTTAGGGAAATAGCTCCGCTTGTGGCGTGGCAATTAGCGCATCGCCTCCCTCTGAACCAATAGCATATCGCCGATCCCGAGGAACCTCATGCCTCTATGGAACGTCGTGAAATCAAGGGACCGGAAATGACCGCTTGGTTTTGGAAGTGCTGCCATGACTTTGACAAAAACCTGTCCTCTGGTTTATGAACACCACGGGTGTGCCCAATAAAGCTTATGAGGTCGCCATGACTAAACAATTCAGTGTCAAAACTATTCAAAAGGAGTTTCGCGCCCTAGGGGACGAAAAGATTGCCGAACACTCCAAGGGTTTTTTTAAGACCGGTAAGGGGCAATATGGTGAAGGGGATAAGTTTCTGGGGATCCGGATGCCGGTGATTCGCAAGCAAGCCAAGGGTTACGGTGATTGTTCCTTGGAGCAAGTTTCGAAGATTCTAGAATCTCCCTATCATGAAGAGCGTATGTTGGCAGTGGTGATGTTGGTGGATCGTTTTAAGAACGCCGATGAAGAGGGTCAGAAAACCATCTATGATATTTACTTGGGAAATGCCCAATATGTAAATGGTTGGGACTTAGTAGACATATCAGCCCCCCCAATTGCGGGTGGGTATTTAGAGAATCGAGACCGGTCCGTCTTGTATGAATTGGCGAAATCCACCGACCTTTGGAAGCGCCGAATCGCCATTGTGGCCACGTTCTTTTTTATTCGTCGAAATGATTTTAAGGACGTGGTGGCTATTTCCACTATTTTGAGGGATGACTCCGAGGATTTGATTCATAAAGCGGTGGGATGGATGCTGCGTGAAATGGGAAAACGCGACATGGATGTGGAAAGAAAATTCCTTAAAAAGAATTATCGCAAAATGCCTCGGACCATGCTGCGCTATGCCATCGAAAAATTTCCGGAAGACGAGCGTCAAGGGTATCTCAGGGGCGTCATCTAGACAATTTTACGGATTTATTCATGGTTTGAATGTTCTGTTTATAATGACAACTCCTCCTCTCGGAATAAAAAGAGCAGCGTTGTGGAAAAAATTTGAATCAAGTCGGGAATAAGTGGGCCTCAACGAAATCATAGTTCTGGGTATGGCTGGACCTGGGGGACCACATCGAAGGCCAGGCTTATTCGATTTTCTGGATAGTTGAAAGGGACGGTATGATGCCAAAAGTGCGAAGGGAATATTACAAGTCTACCTGGCTTAGGCGCAAGGGTCAGAGTTTCTGGTGAAGAGTGGTGATAGAGGTCTTCTGTTCCCTGCCCAAAAACGAGGTGAGCAGGCGGTGCATCGGTTTCTGCCTCAAGAAGAGGGGGGGCCTGCACATAGTAGACGCCGCTTAGATAGCCGGAAGGATGAATATGAGGTATTTGGTGCCCCTCGCCCTTCATTACAATTGCCCATAGGTTTATCAAGTAGCTTGAGGGGATGCTTTCTGTTTTATCAGGCTTAAAACACTCTCGTTTGTGTGCCAAATACTGCTCAACTTGTGCTGTGATGAATTTGAAAATCTCTTTAATGCAAGGTTCAGGGGAGTTGTGGAGGTGACTCGAGTGAAAAGCAAGCCGGGTGGCGTGGTGGGCTTGGCTCGTTTTGAGACTTGGATGGGTACTGAGGAATTCCGCCAAGGAGTGATTAAGGGATCCGTGGTTGGCTGAGTCCTTGATGAGAATCTCACGGTGTAAATTCTGGATTTCTCTCAATTCCTTGGTTTGCCCCAATTCCGATAGGGCAATACAGCGAAAGGCCTTTAATTTCATTCCGTGGGGATATTCTTCAACGCCGGGTCCCAGGGTCTGACAGTATTTTAAAGCTTCTTCCGGTTGGTCGTTTTGCAGAAGCGTTCTGACAAGCCAACCCGAGCTCTCGGATTTTGTGGAGGGGATATGCGCTGCTTGTGCGTAGCAGTCGATGGCAGGTTTGAGTTCGCCCGCCTGTCGATGTAGGTGTCCTAAGCTAAGGTTGGCAATACCCTGTGATGCATCGTGGAGGCTGGCTTCGCGGAAATACTCCATCGCTCTTGTTTTCTGCTTAAGACTTTCGTAGGCCTGACCGTAGGCATTGAGAATATTACCATCGTTTGGGTTGTCTTCATATAGCTCGTCTAAGTATTTGATGGCTTTTTCTGTTTGTTTTAGGGCCAACGAAGCTAGGGCTAGATTGAGTTTTGCAATGGCGAATTTGGGATTAATGGCTAAGGCTTTTTCTGAGAATTCCACCGATTCTTCGTATCTTTCGAGGTCCAGTAAGATGCCTCCAAGATTTGAATAAGATTTTTCGTAAGAGGGGGAACAAGCGATGGCTTTTTGAAAACAAGAAGTTGCCTTTTGGAGTTGATTGACCTTTTTGAATAAGAGACCAAGGTTGTTGTAGGCGGGGGAATAATCAGGCTGTTGGACAATGGCTTGTTGGTAGGCGAGCTTTGCCTGCACCCAATTCTCCTGCCCCATGTAGGCATTGCCTAGGTTATTACTGATGGCGGCAGAGTCGGGGTCTGCCTCGGCGGCAGCATTTAGAAGGTCGATGGCTTCGGTGTAATTTGTGCTTTCCAGCTGAATAATTCCCAGGAGGTGCAGGGCCTCGGGGGTATTTGGAGCGAGGTCGAGAATCTGTTTGCAAATTCTGGATGCCAATGCACGGTTACCGTTTTTTTGGTGTTCCATGGCGATGGAGATGGCTTCTTCAAGGGTTACCGCTTCCGACATGGGGCCAGTCTAACCAAGAGATTGGAGGGATACAAATTGTCGCCGAAAAAGAGTAGGGTGTTGGATGTTTCACTGACGCCCCGTAGGTTTCATTTGAACGGGTCGACATCCATTCGCTGGCTTGGGCAATTGACTTGAACGCGGGGACACTTAGTCAGAAGGCAGGGTCTCGACCGAGAAGGGGCGTGGAGGTGAATCCTATTTTGTGCTCTTCTAGGTCGCGTTTTGGAACCGCTGTTGTGGGGGGCAGGTTTTTATCGGTTTTGTCTGCCGGGACCCGTTTCTTCTTGAAGGAGGATGGAATGTCCGCGAGATAAAACCAGTCGACCGTGAAAAACTAGCCTTCTAGGAAGCTACGGGTGTTTGTCGACCTGTTTCGGATTGATTGATGCATTGAGTTGGTTGAGAGGCCATGATGAGTGGGAAATGAAATGGCGTTTTTAAGAGTAGGCTTGATATCTTTGGTCACTGGGGTGTGTCTCGTGTTGGTGGGCGCATATTTTGTAGCCGCCCAGGGGCGTTCTGAGCACATAGCGTAGGTAAAGATTTACATGAAAGAATGCAGGGCTAAGAAATGGCCGAGCTGCGTTAAAGCGGGGGTTCTTTACCAAACCGGACTCGGGATGACCAATGATTTTTCTCAGGTCGCTCGTCTCTATCGTAGGTCGTTTAAGAGTGGAGAGTTGTCGGGTTGTACCAACCTTGGTTCTCTCTATCGGCGAGGTAAGGGGGTTGGATGGGATCCAAATCTGACTTTTAAATCCTTTAAGAAGGCCTGTGATGGTCAGGAAGAAAGGGCTTGTGCATATCTAGAAGAATAGTTGCCAGAACTATACGAGGCAGGGTGTAAGAAGGTCGATTTGATGGCGTGTGTCGAATTAAGACTTCTGTATGAACAGGGGAAGGAGGTTGGGCAAGAATATAACATATCCTACGAACTTTACTAAAAAGCCTGCGAAGGTGGTTCTCATTATGGAGTACGTATCTTGGAATGCTCTATTTGGCGGGGAGTGGTGTTGAGGTGAATCTTGGCGAGGCTTTCAATTTGTATCGGTGGGGGGGGCGATCAGAAAGTCTCTCGGGCTCTGCAGGTCGAAAATTTCACCTATTCTTAGACCCAATAAATGGTTTTTCAACAGGCATCCATGTTTCAGCGGATTGCATTGATGCAGCTCTCGCATTGAGTTGGGCTAAGACCGGTCCTTTGGTGAAAAACCTCGAATGGTTGGTGAGGGCTCTTTGGTTATCTTAGTATTCTTTAGAAAATAGGCTCCACGCCCGTGAAGCATCTGGGATCTGCAGTGCCAAGCAAGGTGGTACTTTGAGGGTTGGTCTAATGTTGGCGCGCAAATTAAGACTCTATTAAGATTCTATTAGGGCTTTTGGGCGCTTTTTTCGTGCGTGCCCGCGAGTAGTTTGTTGGCCTGGGTATCGAGAAACATCCTGATCGGCTGAATCATTTTTGCGAAATCAATGGGGTTTTCAAGGGCGAATCCCTTGAAGAGGAGGGAAAGGGTGCCGCGTCCTTTTTGGGCTAGGAAGAGCATGCCGATGATGTTGCCGTCCCTTCCCCTAATGTTACCGAGCCGCACGTTTCCGGTCAGAATGTGGTCGACGGGAATATTCTCCAATTTCCCCAAGGGGTTGGTCCTGAGTTCATGTTTCCATCGGGCGAGGAATTTGCGCTCGGCTTTATCCTGATGACGCACCACGGAGTAACCGATGTCGATACGTTTTCCTGGCCGGCCACTTGTACAGCTCAATTTGTAGATGATTGGATTCTCGCCACCGATGTGAACCTTGTGTGCAACCCGACGCGCCCTCGGGAACATATCTACATGACTTTCTTGGAGCGCGTGAGCGACCGCTTCTTCAACCTCATTGACGAGTGCTCTTTCTGCGGTGTTTAGTTCGTCGGCTGTGATAAGCAATTTAGCGAGGAGTCCAAGTATCAGAACCCCGGATGCGATTTTTATAACTTGTTGACGATTTTTCATGGGACTATTCTTGTTTTACGAATATGTTGTAAGTGCAGGCTTTGTGCTTTTGGTTGTTTTTTTATGCAGTCTTCGAGCATGGTTTAGAATTCCTACATTGTTGCTTAGAATGGTTACCCTTTGTTCTTTGGTTACGGCGCGGTGAAGAAGGCCGCGTGATGTGTCGGTGGTTTTGGCTAAGGGGGCTTTGGGTTTGAGGGCCTCAGGAGCATCGAGCCCAGGGCGGATATTGAGGGGTGCTTATGCCAGAGTTTGGTGGGTGCCCCGCTACTTTGGCCTAGAAGATTCCCTTCGATCCCCCCACTCATTCCCGCGCAGCCATTGCTCACAAAATGACGTATGAGTTGCAAGCTTCCTTGGCCCATCCCTTGGTCGCGGTGGCTATAGGCGATGCCCGGATAACCATGTTGATAAAGAGCAGGGGAGGGTTTTGCATCGATCATGGTTTGTGGAGCTTCGAATAGGTTAATATCGGTTAGGTATTGGGCGTGCTGTTTTCGTGGGTTTCTCTGAAGCTGGAGAATGTGAGGAGGATGGCAAAAAATCCTAAGTTTAAATGTGGTTTTTGCATTGAACTTACCGATGGGTTGGGATTTTCCATAGGACGGTTGGCAAATTGAAATTGAGCTCTTTCGTGCGAAAGAGGGTTTAAGATTTGGTCACTCAACAATCTTTGCTTGGTCGCTGCCGCCTGCACCGGTTCCAAAACCAGTCCCTGCGACATCGTCACCAGCGATGCGGATGAGTTCGCCCCCAGGTGCAGCTCGGTAGGGTTCGAAGTCAGTGATACCAACTTTCTTGAGGATGTCTTCATCGAGCAGTGCGTGTCCACTTACCTCGGGCGGGTCGAAGGAGAGAATCGCGAGCACAGCGTCGGTGAGAATATTGGTTTTACGCCAGTTTTCGGGACCACCGAGGCCAAAGTTGATGGATGCTTGGGATTCGACGATGGTTGCGGGCCATAGGGCATTGACGGAGATATTATCGTTTTTCACCTCTTCCGCGAGACCGTGGGCGATGATGGTCATGCCGAATTTGGAGATGCAATATGCGACTTTTCCAGGAAGCATTCCCCTATTGATGGGAGGTGACATATTGATGATGTGTCCAAAGCCTTGTTTTTTCATATGGGGAAGGCAGTGATAGGCACACCCGTAGGAAGCGCGGGCGTTTACGTCCATCACAAGGTCGAATTTTTTGAGCGGGGTTTCTTCCACATTGCGCCACCAGAGTGCGCCAGCGTTATTGATGAGGATATCGATGCGCCCAAATTCATCGATGGTTTGATTGACCATGAAGGCGATGTCTTTTTCTTTGCGTAGGTTGGTTTTGACCGCGATGGCTTTTCTTCCGAGGGCAAGGACTTCATCTCGGGTCTCGAAGATGCTCCCTGGCAAACGGGGGTCGGGTTCCGTGGTTTTGGCGGCCACCACGATATCGGCGCCGGCTTTTGCTAGGGCGAGGCAAATATCTTTTCCAATACCGCGACTACTGCCGGTGACGATGGCCACGCGTCCGGTCAAATCTGGTGTCTTCATGAAGAACTCCCGGGGGCTTGTGTAAACGATACCTAGTCGAATCTCACGGAAAAATCCAGGGTGGCCCCTCCAAGGGAGTCCGAGCGGGTATTTTTTGGCATTGGGTGAGCTTCAATTGCGTAAAACTTGGGTATTTCCTATAGTTTAGGGCTGAAGAAGACGTGGAGGCATGGGTGCTAGAGTTTATATCTGCTCATCCAATTATTGGAGGATTTGGGGGGCTGTTGTTGCTGCTCGGGGGACTTGCTCTCTACGATATTTGTCAGAATCGCAGTGCCATTCGTCACAACTTTCCCGTGATTGGCTGGGGGCGGTATTTACTTGAGCAAATTGGTCCAGAGTTGCGGCAATATTTGGTGGCCAATGATAAGGAAGAGCGTCCTTTTAATCGGGATGAACGTCGATGGATTTATGCCACTGCCAAGGGTGAGAACAATAATTTTGGCTTTGGCACCACGGAAATTATTTACGGGATCGGTTATCCCATTATAAAACACGCTGCTTTTCCGGTAAATCCCGGCCATGCAATGGAAGACCCTACGGCGATACCCTGTGCCAAAGTGATGGGGCAGAGTCATGGGCGGAAACGAGCTTTTCGGCCTAGTTCGGTGGTCAATATTAGTGCGATGTCTTTTGGCTCCTTAGGAGAAAGGGCGATTACATCTTTGAATCAGGGGGCCAAGCTTGCCAATTGTTTCCACAATTCCGGTGAGGGTTCGGTGAGCCCCTATCATCTTCGCGGTGCCGACGTTATGTGGCAGTTGGGGACTGCTTATTTCGGTGCAAGAAATGACGATGGAAGTTTTTCACTGGAAAAGGCTCAAAAGAAGGTTTCTGATCACGCGAGTATCCGATGCATTGAGATTAAACTCTCTCAAGGCGCGAAACCAGGGAAGGGGGGGATTTTACCGGGCTCGAAGGTGACGGCTGAAATTGCCGCCACCCGTGGGATCCCAGAGGGGCTGGATTGTTTGTCTCCCAATTCCCATGGTGAGTTCAGCTGTGCCAACACGCTTATTGATTTTGTGGAATCTATCGCTGAAGGCACCGGGCTTCCCGTGGGGATTAAAAGTGCCGTTGGGGAAATCCGATTCTGGGAGGATCTGGCGGCGGCGATGAAGGTGCGAAACGCCGGGCCCGATTTTATTACCATCGATGGGGGTGAGGGGGGGACAGGTGCAGCTCCCTTGACCTTTACCGACCATGTGGCATTGCCTTTCAAGGTGGGGTTCCAACGGGTGTATCGAACCTTTCAAGCTCAGGGTGTAGCTCAAGATATTGTGTGGATTGGTAGTGGTAAATTGGGACTCCCAGACAGGGCCGTGGTGGCGATGGCCATGGGGTGTGACCTCATCAATATTGCTCGGGAGGCCATGATGGCCATTGGCTGCATTCAGGCCCAACATTGTCATACGGACTTTTGCCCAACGGGGATCGCCACCCATAACCCATGGTTACAAGGGGGGCTGAATGTCGCAGATAAAACCGAACGGTTTGCCCGGTTTGTGCGGGGGTTTCGTAAGGAACTCTTGGCGCTTTCCCATACTGCAGGCTACGAGCACCCCTGCCAATTTACGGGACAGGATGTCGAGTTTAGCACCGGGGTCAACAAGTTTTCGAGTCTTTCAGAGGTGCTTGGATAGGAAAAAGAGGTGGTTCCCTTCACTTCCATGGTGGATTTGATTTCCTAGGCCTACGACCAAGCCATGAATGGGTTATTTTGTTTGTTCGCTTAGGCCTCTGGCTGTACAATAAACGAGCAGGCTTGCCAGTCTAACGCGAAAAAGTCACCGTTCAAGCATGTTATATTTGGGATGTTTAGGGCTTCGGCCGCGCATTGGGCTTCGGCGTCAATGGGCTCGATACATTTTTCGCTTGTGGCGTGGGCGCAAAGTAAGCTTGGCGGCATGGCCGGCGCCGCTACTGAGATCTAGGAAATGGGCTTTGGCGGTCACCCCGGGGCACTTGAAAATAGAGATGGCGCCTCGCTCGCGATATGCCAAAGTGAGATCCTGCTGGGGGTTTTGTCTGGCAGAGGCTCAGGTGTCTCTGGCTTTGACAAAAACGAACCGTGACTCAAAATAGACACTGCTCCTTTGGGGGAATGGGATTTCGTTGGTATTTAGGCGAGAATGCCCCGTTTGGCATGAACCGTCGTGTAGATATTACACCGCGAATTCGATAGGAACTTCACGTCCTCCCCCTGTTCTTTTTTTTGGGGGGGCAGGTTGGGAACTTCTTAGAATTGTTCTTCTTCCGTCGAACCAGTGAGTGCTGTGACCGAGGATTGTCCACCCTGGATGACCGTGGCAATCTTATCGAAATAACCGGTTCCCACTTCCGCTTGGTGGTTGACAAAACTGTAACCACGCTCTTTTGCCGCGAATTCCTTTTCCTGAAGTGCGACATAGGCGGTCATGTTGTCGTTGACATAGCCCTGGGTCAAATCGAACATGTTGTACCACATGCTGTGGATCCCGGCCAAGGTGATGAATTGGAATTTATAGCCCATGGCCCCCAGTTCTCGCTGGAACTTAGCGATGGTGGCATCATCGAGATTCGCTTTCCAGTTGAAGGATGGGGAGCAGTTATAGGCAAGCATTTGGTCAGGGAATTCCTTGTGGATGGCATCGGCAAATTCTTGAGCCTCTGCGAGGTCGGGGCGGGCGGTTTCACACCAAATCAAATCCGCGTAGGGGGCGTAGGCCAATCCGCGAGCGATCGCCTGGCCGAGACCGGGTTTACTGTGATAAAAGCCTTCGGGGGTTCTTTCTCCCGTGAGAAATGGTTTGTCGTGCTCGTCGATGTCGGAGGTGACCATGGCTGCGGCATTGGCGTCGGTGCGGGCCAAAAGCAATGTTTCGCATCCCATGACGTCGGCGGCGAGACGGGCCGCAATCAGCTTTTGCACCGCTTCGGTGGTGGGGACAAGAACCTTACAGCCCATGTGACCGCACTTTTTCACTGAGGCCAGCTGATCTTCAAAGTGAACCCCTGCGGCTCCGGCTTTGATCATGTTCTTCATGAGTTCAAAGGCGTTGAGAATGCCACCGAAACCCGCTTCGGCATCGGCGACGATGGGGGCGAAGAAATCCAAGCCATCTTCTTCGTGATGCTCGGCCCATTGAATATGGTCGGCTCTGCCGAAGGCGCCATTGATCTTGTTGACCAAGCGAGGCACGGAGTTGGTGGGGTAGAGCGACTGGTCGGGATACATGGAGTCGGCCAGGTTGGCATCGGCGGCCACCTGCCAGCCGGAGACGTAGATGGCTTTAACCCCCGCTTTCACTTGCTGAAGAGCCTGGCCTCCGGTGAGGGCGCCTAGGGCATTGATGAAAGGCTCATCATGGAGATAGCGCCACAGTTTTTCGGCACCACGGGTGGCGAGGGTTTGTTCTGATTGCGCAGAGCCTCTTAAGTTGACCACGTCTTTGGGAGAGTAACCGCGCTTGACGTTTTTCCAGCGAGGGTTTTCGGCCCACTCGTTGGCGACAATTTTTATCTGCTCGGATCGGCTTAATGGACGTAGTGACATGTGCGCTCCAGGGTAAATAAATTCGGAAGCCTATAAAGCAGATCAAGGAAGCGGACTCAAATCCTCAGCCCTTTTCGGGTGTGTTTTTGTGGAAGCGACGATCAAATACAAAATCGTAGGTATGTGGTGGTGGCTGGGTTTTATGAAATATCCACCATCATGAACCGGACTGGAAGTATATGGGGGAGTGCTAGGCGCGCTCGTGGATGACGGTTTGGCTTGGAGGTACCGTCTTATTGGGGAGGTCGGTTTTCCATGGTTTACAAACATAAAAAAGCGTTCCATCGAAGATGGGCTATTCCATTTTCCGTGCGTAGTCATCGCTTTGATTCGCTGGCATTGGACTCGGGCTCAGTGATTTTTACACGGTCGGTTCAGCTCCAATTGAGCGCTATCTAAACAATTTCCTGTCTTGCCACTGTGCTAAATCTGGATCTCAGAGGCCTCTTCGCGTAAGGATAAGCGGCAATTTATTCAGAATCTCAAATGAGTAGAGGTAGTGTGATGTCCGACGAACTAGAAGGCCTAAGGATTGTGAGTTTTGAGAGTCGGAAAAGTTCAGACATTGCTCGGATGGTGGAAGGCTACGGGGCCACGGCGCTTCAGGCGCCCAGTATGCAGGAGGTTCCCCTTGAGAATAATAGCGATGCTTTGGTTTTTGGCGAAAGGTTGATGGCGGGGGATGTTCAGGGGCTGATCCTCATGACCGGGGTGGGAACGCGTATTTTGGTGGAGGCGTTGTCGACGCGATGGCCGCAGAACGAAATCCTTAGCGCCTTAGGAAAGACAACCCTGATCTCTCGGGGGCCTAAGCCAGTTGCGGTCCTGAAGGCGTTTAATTTGAAGCCGCAATGGGTCGCGCCGGAACCCAATACATGGAAGGAAGTGCTGGCCCTTCTAGATTCTGACTGGCCAGTGTCGCAGAAGCGTATTTTTGTACAGGAGTATGGTGCTCGCAATGATGGATTTTTGGAAGCACTACGTGCGAAAGGGGCGGAAGTGATTCCGGTTCCGGTTTATTCGTGGCAACTGCCCGACGATATAGAACCGATGAAGCGTGCTATCGAAGAAATTGTCGCGGGTAATGTCGACTGTGCTCTTTTTACTAGCGGTCACCAAATCGAGAATGTATTTCATGTGGCGCGCGAATCGGGCAGCGTTGAAGAATTGAGGAGAGTTCTGAAAGAAGTCGTGGTGATCGCTTCTGTGGGGCCCGTGACCAACGAAATCCTGAAAGGTCTAGGGTTGCCGGTGGATATTTGCCCGGAGCGTCCTAAAATGGGGCATCTGATTAAGGCGGTGGCGGGCCAAGCTCGGGATTGTGTCCAAAAGAAACAGGGCCATGTTGGGAAATAATAGCCCCGAATATTTTTGTTTCATTTCGACCCAAATTGCTCTCTTTTATTTCTCTCTGAACCAGTTGAAGGCCGAGGAGGCTAGGGAGACGCTCGTTATGAAGGTGGAGCCGATTTTCCGGCCGAGTCCTATCGCCGCACTTGATGGGATGGCAAACCGCCTGGATGAACTCTTTCACTCTTTTGGTGGCAGCACTGGCGGCCAAGAGAGGAAGAGAGGTTATGCTGTATTCAACCCGTTTGCCGATGGCAGCCAACACCGCGAACTTGTTGTGTCCATGAGGGCAGAAAATGGGAAGAGTTTTTCCACTGAAATTCCGGAGTTTGCTTGTGGCACCTATTTTATAATATCTGTTGCGCGCTGGAGGATACCATGGCCCTAGGTGCGATCGTCAGAAAATTCACCATCGACTTGGCCCACGTAGATCGGGGTATCTACGAAACCTTGGAATTCAAGCTGGCCCAACATCCTTCGGAAAATGCGAATCGGGTGGTGGTGCGGGTCTTGGCTAGGGCTTTGGCCTACGAAGAGGGATTGGAGTTTGGTCGGGGCTTGTCCAACGTGGAAGAGCCGGCGCTGTGGTCTAAGGATGCACGAGGTCAGATTCGTTTGTGGATAGATGTGGGCGCACCTTCCGCCCAACGGCTACATCGGGCCAGCAAGCAAGCCCATAAGATTTGGATCTTCACAGATAAAAACACTACGGGCCTAAAAAAGGAGTGGGGTGGACAGAAAATTCACCGTGCCGATGACATTTCTTTGGTGCTTATTCCCCCTTCTTTTACCGCCGCCCTAGCAGAGAGTGTCTGTAAGCAGAATCATTGGACAGTCACCATGACCGGCGGCTATTTGAATGTGGGTTATGGAGATAGGAGCGTGGATACTCAGATTGAAGAGTCAACCGTGGGGGCTTTTACCTAACCTTCTGTTTCCAAATGAGAAAACACGATTCTTGCTGTCGAAATAGAGGAGTTGGAGTCGTGAAAGATCTCACATGACCTATATCTCAGAGGTCCCCGTGTCGGGGTGGAGATCTTGACCACTTTGGGACATCTAATGGTGTGAGCTGGATCTCATGGGTTCAAGGGATGAGCGCCATGGGTGCCAAATTATATGTGAGCGACAATGGCAGCCTGTACCGGGTCACCACGGGGCGATAATGCTCTAGGATAGGAAAAACTCTCCGACACGTTTAGGATGAAATACCGGCCCAAGCCCACCCATCCTAAATGATGTTGGCGAAGGCTTACTTAATACCCAAGAGTTAGATCGCTTCTTTCTTTTTCGTCGCCTGTCTTCTTTTTTGATTCACTTTTTCAACCACGTTTTTAGGCCAGGTGGTTTCATCTTCGGCGCTGTAGCAGCGGAGCGTTTGGCCTTTGGCTGAGAGCAGGTCGTCTTTGGAGCATTTTAGGATAGCCCCGGCTGCGGCCAAGCCCGACATGGTGGCTCCAGCTACGCCATGGCCTAGGGTGCTGGCCCCGCAGTGGTAGAGGTTCTTGATTTCGGTTTTTACAGGGTAGGGAAAGAGGAGCTGCTTGAGGTTTTTCTCTGTACCATACATGCTTCCATAGCCGGTCCGAATATAGTGCTCGTTGGTAAGTGGGGTGGCTACGTCTGAGAAAACAATATGGTCATCGATTCCTGGAACCATGGTGCGAATGGTTTCTAACAAACCCTCTTGAATGGCCTTCTTGGCGAAGGTGTAATCCTCAGGTCGTTTTTCGAATTCCGTGTCTTTCCATGCCGCGAATAACTCATAGGGAAGAATAGAGAAGGCCTCAATGGTTTGATGTCCGTTATTGGCTTTGGTGGGATCCTTATGGGAAGTAATATTCATGAATGAGCCCTTGAGATCTCGGAAGGAGTGGTGGGGCGCATAAACGCTGTCCACGTCGGGATTTTTGAACCACCAATAATTACCGGAATCGAGCCCCAGTGCTCGGAGGTCCATGTCGACGGCCATGAAGAGGCTGCTGGCGGCGATGCTGTATTTGGTTTTATGCAATTTGCGTCGAAGTCCGGCGCTCAGGATGTTTTGGTTTAGAAGTCGACCATACATAATCTTGGGATCTGCATTGGAAACGACGTATTTAGCCCGAATTTCATCACCACCGCGCAATCGCACACCAACGGCCCTGTGCCCGAGCAGACTTCTCTCCGTGAGGATTTCATCCACTTCCGTGGAAAGCATGACTTTTCCACCTACTTTTTTGAAAGCGCGGATAAATGCCTTGGGAATGGCACCACCGCCACCTTTGGGAAACCATGCCCCATTCCAGTAGTGCGTGGCGAGGGCGGCTTGTAACACGGTGGGCGCCATACTTGGGGGGAGTCCGTGGTCTCCTGCTTGGGCTTCAAGAATTGTTTGGAGGAAGGGGTCTTTTACAAAAGAAGCGACCACTTTTTTGAAGGGGAGCAGACCATAGCGCACCACATTGGGGCTCTTCACTACGTTTTTTGCCATGTCCCCAAGATGCTTGCAATGCCGGAAACCCGCTACTTCATTGCTGAGCTGAACAAACATCTTCATGAAAGTCTCGATGCCTTCTTTTTCGCTCGGGAATCTCTCTACCAATCGGGTTTCAAAATTTTTGGGATTCTTAGGGATATCAAATTGCTCCTGGCCACATACGATGTGTTCGTAGCCATCGGGATTAAGCTCGAAAAACTCCATGTCGTTGGCCACACCCAGGCCTTCGTAGATTTCACGCATTTCCTGACCCGGGCCTAATTCTCCGATGTAGTGAATACCGGGACTAAAGTGGTAGCCCTCTAGGTTAAATGAATGACACCAGCCACCGGCGACGTAGTGTTGTTCGACCATGACCACTTTGAGACCCGCTTGAGCGAGGCAGAGTGAAGTGGTCATTCCGCCTGCTCCGGAGCCAATAACAATGGCATCATAATCTGACATGGTTTCTCCCAAATATATTGATGATTTTCGGTGTGACCCCGGTGCGGGGTTATCGAAAGATTGTTTAGGCCACGTGGCTTTCGGTTTCTTCGGGAATCGCTGGGATTTCACCGAAGTATTCGTCTGGATTTTCAAGGGCATTGCGGTAGCTGGCCATGCCGTATTTTGAAGTCAAGCCGTCGTCGATGCGTTCGTCGTAAGTCCATCGCAAGTGGAGTGTTTTCTCAGGCACCACTTTGTCACCCTTTACCACGGGGCGGTCTTCAATTTGTCCCACCATGAGAAAGAGCGGACAATTGCCGTATTCGTAGAGGTGGTGAAATGCTGGTCGCATTCCTAGGCTTCCCAAATTGGCGATGAACATGCTGGTGTAAAATCCATCTTGCTCCATGAAGAACTTTGGAAGAATGTTGTTGTCGTCGAGCCAGCCAACAGCGGATGCGACACCGCGCATGAGTGCGCGTGGAAAGAGACTGAAAAAATCGAGTTCTTTGTCGGCGGTCGTCTTTTTGTCGGATCGTTCGATGCTTATGGATCTGTTGATACGGCAGCAAAGGGCGTGAAAGGATTCGGCTTCGTCGTCCATCCGCAGTTTAACGGCGGCTAATTTTGCTTCGTTGTCGAGTTTTTTTCGTTTCATGCTGAAGGTGACGGCTACGTGATTGCGCCGGTAGAGACGACTTCCCGAAACGAATTGATTCATTTTCGGATTTTCCGCCAGGGACTTCGCGGCAGCCGCGACCAGCAAGTGGGTGACGTTGATGTCTGCACCGAATTCGTGACGTGCTCGCTGGATATAGTCGAGAAGGGGTTCGGCTTTCACGTAGTCGTCGTAATAGCATATGGACTCGTTGCGGCCGGGCATGATGAATGGTATCAACTTGCGATAGGGGTGGAGGTTGTTGACGAGGTTTCCGTCGGAACGGCGCGTTGGCAGTTTGGCAGTGGTTTGAATGAGCAGCTTAAGCTTCTTCAGAGTGTCCATGACCTCGATTCCCCTCATAATGGTCGTTTATTGGTGGCGCGAAGCTACCACATGGTCTGGAATACCACCAGATGGAAAAATGTAATTTTCCAAGTCCTACTGGTGTGAATTAGCGTGTTTTGAGGTGACCAAGACTTGTTTTAGATCTCCTGCCACGGCTCTGTGGTTTTTGGGGTTTGTTGTGGCTAAGTCCCTTGGCGAGTCTGATGAAGTTCGAATTTCGTAAAAGGTTTCACAATAAATTGCAGCATTTGGGTTCGGTTGATTGTGTGTTGAGTCATTGACCGATACGTGTTTTCTCCGTTGATTTTTACATTGGATAGGAAAGATTGTGTTTGAAATGGGTGTTTCCAAAAAGCTTATGGATATTTGTCCCCATGGTGTGGGGCTCATGGGATATGGACTTGCATCGCAAAAGGTTGAGGGGGGGCAACATCCCATCCATGCACGGGTTTTTGTCCTAAGAAACTCTAGAACCAAGCAAGAGATCGCCTATGTCTTCATTTAATTATGTTATGTCTCTCTGGGGGTTCGCCAGGGGGGTTTGGATAAATTAGAGTTTGAGCATCCCGAATTGGGTATTCATGAGCATAATTTGATGCTCACAGCCACGCACACCCATTCGGCGCCGGGTGGGTTTTCACACCATTTGCTCTACAATCTAGGTGTTCCTGGTTTTTGTCCGGATGTTTACGAGAGTATTGTGGATACCGTCGTGGACCCGCTTGTGATTGCTTTTCAACGACTGGTCTCAGGTCGGGTGGGTTTGGCTCAGGGAGAAATTCCTGTATCTGAGCATGTCGCTTTCAATCGCTCCTTAGAGGCTTACAATCGAAATCCCGATGTGACCCCACTTACGCCGGGAGAAGCAGCCCATGGGGTGAATCGGACCATGACGGTGCTGCGCTTTGAAAATAAGGGCGGAAATCCCATTGGCATGTTTTCGTGGTTCGCGGTGCATTGTACCAGTCTCCATTCAGACAACACATTGATCGATCCCGATAACAAAGGAAGCGCAGCACGGCAGTTTGAGCGACGCGCGCAACGAAATTTCAACATGCCCGGATTTGTCGCGGGCTTTTGCCTGTCAACTGGGGGGGGATGTGAGTCCCAATTTTCGGTGGGATCCTAAACGCCGTCTCAACATTGGTCCTTACGACAACGATTTTCAAAATTCGGAATACAATGGTGAAATTCAACAGCGCTATGCTTGGAGATTGTTTGAAGAAGCTGCTCATTGTCCCCTAAAATCGGATAACCTCATGGGGGGTGTTTGGTATCAGGATCACGGAAATATTGAGGTCGATCCTGCCTATGCGGATGGCTTGCAGGGTGTGAAGACGTCGCCTGGGGATCTCGGCCTTTCTATATTGATGGGGACGGCCGAAGGACGGGGCCCTCTTTTTGGGTTGTCCGGCGCAGTGGGGCGCTTGAACCGACTCAGTGGGCGGGGAAAAGCTCTTTACCATAGATTCCCAGGAAAGAAGTCGGGTCAAGATTTTCATCCGGTTTTTCGAACTCAAGGGCCGAAATTTTCATTTATCGAGATCGCCCGCGGTGTTGAAGGGCGCGCATTTTTCTTATTCCAGTAGGGTAAGCCCGTGATTCCGGGCTGGACCTGTCCCAGTGTTGCGCGGGTTAAGGCGCTCTCTCGGGTGGGGGCTGTGAGTTATATGCCCTGGGTGCCGCAGGTTTTGCCTATCCAGATTTTTGTGATCGGTAATTTGGCGTTGCCGGCTTTGCCCGGGGAGCCCACCACAGTCACGGGATATCGTTTGGCAGATACGGTGGAAGGGGAAATCGAAAAATTGGGGGTGGATACCATTAGCGTGGTGGGATATGCCAATGCATATTTGGGGTACATTACCACCTATGAGGAGTACCGGGCTCAGTGTTACGAGGGGGGCAATACCCTTTTTGGCCCTTGGACGTTTGCGGGCTACCAGACTCGATTTGCAAGTCTTTTAAAATACTTCGAGCACCAGAAAACGCTCGTTCCGCAACAAACAGGAGAGGTCCCCATTAGGGTTTCCTGTGAAGAGTTACCCCCCCCTCCTCGCATATTTGGTTTGGTTACTTCGTGGTTTGGTTACTTAGGAAGTTGTCACTTTACTTGCTTGAATCAGTGAGAATCGCATAAAGATTGCTCGCGTTGATGGATTCAGATTTCTTCTTTGGAAATGGGGCTTTCAAGTGACGTTGGAGTATGAATGAAAATGACCTCGTCTATTGGGATGGCGGCCTTTCTTGTTTTGGCAGGCTTGGTCGCGGTTTTTTCGACCGTTTTTTCCCATACGGCTATGAAAGCCGCTTATATGAATTGGGCCTACTTTCTTACGATTTTTCTGGTTGGATTGTGGGGAGCCACCCTCTGTCGCTTCACTGGATCGACTTGGGGTATTTCTCAGACCTTGAAACAGTACAGGTGGGGATGGCTCGGATGCGGTGTGGTGGTCGGTCTGGTTTTTTTGTCTGTGCCCGTGGGATTTAAAGTCTTATCCGATGAAGCTAATTTGGTGAGCGTGGCTCAGCAGATGTTTCGGAATCATTCGGGAGGCCAACCCATTATCGATTACGTCTATTACCAAGCCCATCATCCCATGCGGGTAGATGTTCCAATTAGACCACTGGTCTTTCCGTTTTTTGTGAGCTTGGTCTATGGTGTCGTAGGGGATGGTGTTTTGGCGGCTTTTGCGGTGAATGCTCTTTGCCTCTTTCTGTTTTTATGTTTGGTCTATGTTGTTGTATCCAAGGCTTTGGAGCAGGTGAGTGGGTTTGCCGCGGTCTTATTTGTTGTTTCCCAACCGGTTCTTACCACCACTGCGGCCTCGGCCGGATTCGACTTATTGGCACTCTTGCTGCTGGGGGTTGGAGTGTGGCTTTTTTGGGAGCAGATTAGGAATCCCCGCTCTGAGGTTCAAGCCTTATTGTGGTCTACTCTCTTGTTGTTTGCGAATGTGCGTTACGAGGCGAGTATTATCTGTGTTGTTTTGGTTTTAGGGTTGGTGTTGGCGAAGCGTTGGCTTTGGTCCGATCTTAAGGATAACCCCATCCCATATGCTGCAACTCTTCTTGTTATGCTACCTATGGCGTGGCAGCGCGTTCTCACACTGACTAAGATGGAGGCGCCAAAAGGGGAATTACTTTTTGATCTCAGGCGCATTGTTCCCCACGGTGGAGAGTTTATCGAAGCGCTCTTTCGTTTTGATTTTGTTTACCCGTACAATAATTTGGCGAATTTACTTGGCATCGCACTTGCCCTGTTTTTGGGGTGGTGGTGGTATCGAAAGGGTCGGTTTTCGAGCGAGTCACATGAGCGCATAGCTCTTTATACCATTTTAATTATCATTGTTGGAATGACAGTTTTGTATCTCATCCACGACAAAGGAAAGGTCAGCTTTCCAACCAGTGCGCGGTTTTTTCTGATGCCGATGTTAACGATGAGTTTGATGCCGATTGTGGCGCGGCGATTTTTCCCCGATCGGGTTTCTGCGAATCTCTTAGTGGGATTGGGTCTGGTCTTTGTGCTGCTGTATCATCCGGTTGCCTGCAAGAACGAATTTATGAATCGTCTCAATTTGATTCGGCGAACGACCGCGATGATGGAGTTTCTTGATGAGAATTTGCCTTCCGATGGTTTGGTGGTTTCGGACCGACCTATTCATTATGTCGCCTTAGGGTATGGGTCCATTGGGTTTAATGACCTGAAAGCTGATGTTAAGGGTGTATTGAGACATCTTCGATGTGGTAGTATTCCGAAGGCAATTATCGCCCAGCGCTTGGCTAATAAGGGGGAGGTAGTGGTTAATCGCAATGACCTCCCCGCAGAAATTCCTATTAAGCTCTTGGGAGAAAAGCGGGTACAAAACACGGAATTTCTGAGGTTCTATGAAATTGAGGGGGGTGTTTCTCCTCCGGGTTCTCGCGACTGCCCGTAATTAGGTGGCCTACGTATACCATTTTTGAGTGGCCAACGAACGCGTTCAAAGTGGTATGTATGCCCTGGTCATGATTTTGATTCTCTGGGTTAATTTTTCTCGCTATTGGGAGAGGTAATTATGGGTATTTCCAAGTCTTTTGGGTCGGCACTCTTTTCTTTTCTCGTTTTCTGTATTGGTTGTTCATCGCAATCGGATGTGGTTGCATTGGAGCTAGGGGCGGGTTGCCAGCCTCTTTTGAGTGGCATTGATTGTCTCTTGCCCTATCCCTCTGATTTCTTTTTGGTGCCCGATCCTTCTATGCTCAGTGGCAGGCGAATCCTTATCACGGGTGAGGCAAAACCACTGACGGCGCAGGGAGAAAGTGCCGATACCAACGATGCAATTGCGCGAGATGGTTTTTCGAGAATTCCACCGATTATTACGACGTTGGGACAGGACCTTTCTGGCACGAAGTTCACAGGTATTCACGATGATTATGATGCCAGTCTCAACTTAAACCACCCCACCCTTTTGGTGGAGGCGGATACGGGCAAGCTTATTCCCCATTTTGTTGATTTGGACCCGAATGCAGAATCACCAGAGAGGCAGGCTTTGATTATTCGTCCCATTACAAATCTCAAAGAGGCCACGCGTTATGTCGTGGTTCTTCATCATTTAGTTTCTGTTGACGGGGGGGGGATTAAGATCCCAGAAGGCTTTAAGCGTCTACTTAGTGGGCAGATCTCAAACAAAGGCCCCCTCGTTGAGTTGCAGGAGCATTTCGATAACGCGATTTTCCCGGTTATCGCCAGGCTAGGATTAGAACGAAACAGGGTTCAACTTGCTTGGGATTTTACCACGGGAACTCAAGCGGATGTCTTACGAGATATGCTTCGGGTTCGTGCGTTGGTTTTAGATGAGCTGGCTTCTACTGCTCCAGAATTGGTGAGTTTAGAGATTGAAGAGCATGCAAGAGGGAAGACGTGGCGGACTCTTCGAGGGATACTCAAGGCTCCCATGGTATTGAAGAAAAAAGATTCCGGCTCGGATTTAAACCGTGATTCTTGGGGGCAGGTGGCTTTGAACGGGGAGGTCGAGTTTTCATTTATAGCTCAGATACCTCGTGTTCTGAAGGATTCGGGGAAGGCTGGTCGGGTGCTACAGTTTGGGCATGGGTTTTTGGGGGATAAGAGTGAAGGGGAGAATGGTGTTCCTCTGCACCTGGCCCAGGAATATGGAGCAGTCACTTTCCAAATCGATTGGTGGGGGCTTTGTAGGGATGATTTGGGCACGGTTGCTGAGGGGATGTCTGGCAATTTGTCCGATGCCCTTCAGACTTTAGAGAGGATTCCTCAGGCAATGGCCAATTGGAT
>JAYZAY010000082.1:0-20569 GCA_036339465.1 Myxococcota bacterium
CAATTCCCTGTTATTATCGAGGCATTTGATTCTCCGGTGATTAAAAAGTCCCTTGGGGCTGCCCCCCCCCACATAAGCCCCCCCCCCACACAAGACCGAAACCACTCCAAGCCACCGTTTTTATTGCAATAACCCGTAAATAGAAGGCCCCACCCCGTCCCACCCTGACCCGAAAAAGAAAATCAAAAAAAAAGCCACAAACACCCCACTCCCAACTCCCTCGGTCATGGAATCAAGGCATGTTTTCATGGAATCAAGGTGTTTCAACAACCGCCGTGATGGAATCAAGGTGTTTCAACAACCGCCGTGCCCACAATCAACCTCCTCCTGCTCACCTGCGACAACCACAACTTTTGCCCCGCTCCATCCTTGGTTTAATACAGGTAATTTCATCGCTTGAGGGTTTTTCTCTGCCCCTATGACCGTGGCGCCTTGAGTCTTGTTGTCTATTCGACCTAAAGCCCATTACTTGCTACCCTAGGCAAGACACACTCAGTGGGGACGCCATGCATTTGGTTCAGCAAGACCTAAACAACATCAATTTATTTCGGGGCGTCCAAACAGACACCATTTATGGGATGCTACAGTCCTGTCCCATCAGGCACATCGAGACAGAGCAAACCCTTATTTCCCCGGGAGACGAAAGCAAGTGTCTCTTTGTAGTTTTAGAGGGAAAACTCCGGGTACAATTGGAAAATCAAGCCACCGAGCCCGTGATTATTGTGAGCAAGGGCGATTCTGTGGGGGAGCTATCGTTGATCGACAATCAGCCCCGCTCCGCCTTTGTGGTCGCCACTGAAGCGTCGGTGGTTTTGGAAATCGACCGTCAGGTTTTTTGGCGATTGGCCAACTCGTTTCCCGGGGTAGCTGTCAATCTCTTAATCATCCTTTCCGCACGCCTCCGAGGCAACAATGACAACATTATCGAAAGCCTCAAAGAACAAGAGAAATACCGCATCCATGCCACCGTAGATGGACTCACGGGGCTTCACAATCGACGTTGGCTCGATGAATTTCTCGAACGACAGATTACCCGCGCAAAAATGGCCCAGCAAGACCTTTCCGTGGCGATGGTCGACGTGGACCATTTCAAGAGTTTCAACGATACCTACGGGCACCAAGCGGGGGACTTTGTTTTGCTGCAAGTCGCACAGCGTCTTAGCGCCTGCCTTCGCCCCACGGATCTCACGGCTCGATACGGTGGAGAGGAGTTTACGGTGATCTTTCCCCAAACTGCCATCCACAAAGCCGAAAAGGCCGCCAACCGGGTCCGGGAAGCGGTTAAAGCCCTCAAACTCGTCACCCCCGATGGCGTTGAACTTCCCACCATCACCATTTCCCTCGGGGTAGCCGACATTTCGGCCGCCGAGACCATGAAAAAACTCATCCAACATGCGGATCAAGCCCTCTACGCCGCCAAGGAAAGCGGGCGAGATAGGGTTTGTCTGAGCCGGGTAGCGCTTGGAACGCAAGCATGAATCTCGGGTGTTCCCATGTGCCCGCTTATCCCACTTTGCGACCCTAATTTCATGCAAAAAAGTTTATGTAAAGGTGAGTTCATCCAAACCACACCCTTGGATAAACACCCATCCTATGGGTGAGAGACTCGTTTTTTCTCAATAGCCTTGGTGCGCCTAAAAGCCTAAAAGACTAAAAGCCTAAAAAAGCAATTCTAAGCCCCAAGTTCGTCTAGAAGCAATCTAAAGAGTAAAACCACCTTCCCCCGCGCCTCCAACAATCACCCCCCACACTTCATGGGCCATAATACCGGGGCCAAGCTCCCGTTGAGAAACGGGTTTCCAAGCAACTAGGAGCGCCACCCGACGATAATGCCATTGAACGTTGTTAACCACTTTGAAGGGCACCACCCCATGCCAAGCATCAACTCTACTCCCCTTAAAGCAACCCAACCCTCCCCAACAACGCCCCCAGAACAAACAACCACTCCGGAGACGTCCTCTGCCTCGCAGCTTCATGGGGATATATTCGGCGCTATCATGAGCAACCTCTCGCCCAATGACCGAGCAACCTCACGGGGCGTCAGCGCTCAATGGAATCGGTGGCTTAATGAGGGACTCGGAGTTGCACATCAGGTCAAAATCCCCAGTCTGCCAAGAAAAGACCTCCGGAAATTTTTCAGCTCCGCGGAGGTGAAACACGCCCGCACCATCGATGCCAGAAACTACCGACGCTTCGTCCTCACAGACGCCGACCTTGACTACTTGGCCCCCAGTGGGAAGGTAAAGGCCATCGACTTGCGAATGCACATGCACCTTGGCAGTAAGGCCCTTGAAATCCTGTCGACCCGATTTCCAAACCTGGAATACCTCTCCCTCCACGGCTGTGACCCGGTGGTCCTCTCAGGGCTGCCCACCCTTGGAGAGAACTCGAAGAACCTGAAACGAATCGCCCTCTCTCACCGAGGCGGCGTGGGCTGCACACCCATCAACGCGTTCCTGAGCCATAGCGGTGGGCAGCTCGAGTCCCTTTGCATCTATTGGGGCGGTCTCTGGTTGGAAGGAAAGCCTGCGCCGCGGTCCTGCTACCTACGCAACTGGCCACCCCGCGATGCCCTTTCCGGAGTTGTAGCGGCATCGTGCCCGGGGCTTAAACGCCTCGCCCTTCCCGGGCACCACAACCTAACCGACCACCAACTAGATCAGATCATCAAGGGATGTCCGGAGTTGACAACCCTCCATCTGTGCGTTGAGAAGCTCAGCCCCGAGTATGTAGACCAGCTCCTTGAGAGCTGCCCCACGCTCAATTTTCTTTTTCACCACACCCCATTTTCCTACACCAAAAGGAAGGCTGAATGGAGTGCCCTCGAAAACAAATACGCCAGGATGGTGTGCCAACAATCGTTCGAGTCGTGGCGCAACGACGAACTCGCCCGCTCGTAACACAAACGCTTCCTAGAAACTTCCCCTGCCCAAGTAACAAAGCCCCCAAATCTCTCGATCCAGGGGTCTTTTCTTATCAAAATCGCCCCGGACGGAGCACGGCCGAAATTCCAAATCCCTTCAGTAATGGCGTTGTGTTGGCATTTTTCTATTAAGGCACTGGCGGCGCAAAACTCAGCGATAACCCTGCCACAATAGGAGCATGAGATACCACCAAGCGATGCTACTCACGCCGGTTCCAGCACCGATACAACCGCCGCCCTCCCCCCCATTCACACCGACTTCTGTGCCCATATAAACACCCACCCGTCCTCTGTTCCCTAGCCCCAAAAGGCCGGAAAAGTTTATTCCCCCTCCCCAATGGACTATTCTCTAGGTGATTTTAATGGGCAATTCAGACGGCGGCGGAGAAACCAAATAACCATGTGCCTTCTCAAGGGAAAAGCAATTGCCCAAGGTTTTTTCTGCTTCACCGCATTGCTCCTCCCTCTCGGGCCCGCTCTGGCCCAAGAAAACCCATCCGCCCTGGCTGACAGCACCCCTCAGCCAAAAAAAGAGGCCAAGAAAAAGTCAAAACAAACCCTCCCCCACATTCAACAGGTGGCCGCCACCACTGCCGCCAAACCTAAATCGGAGTTTGAAACAAAACTCGCCGCCGACGTGCTCAAGAAATTCCAAGCCGCCAAGGTCCTTTTCGACGATATGGAATTCGATGAAGCCCTCCCCCTCATTGACGCGCTCCTTTTGAAACCCCAAGCCGAGGTGAACGTGGTCACCCGCATCGATCTCTACTATATGAAAGGCTGCTCCTTGGCCATTATGGGACAGCAATTTGAAGCCGAGAAGCCCTTTCGATTTCTTTTGAGCCTACAACGGGATTTCGACGTCCCTCCCACCCTCTCGCCCAAAATCGTCCAGGTCTTCAAAAAGGTAAAAGCCGAAATCGAGGCGGTCCATGTTCAAATGCTCCAACTCGAGAGACTACGCACCATTCGCGAGATGGAAATCGTAGGAAAACTCCCCAAGACTCTTCGAGGGGGCTTGCCAATCGAATTCCAATACACGGTGCAAGATCCAAAAAAGGCGGTGGATAAGGTCTTGATCCACTACAAGCGAAATCACGAAGAGGCCTTTTCGTCCCTGGCTCTGAGCAACAAGAGTAAGGAAAACTGGTCGGGACAGCTTCCAGGGGCATGGACCTCCAACGAAGACGGCTTCAGGTTTGATTATTATGTCCAAACGAAAAGCAACCGACTGGGTTCACTGCTGGGCCGGGGTGATGAGATCAAACCACTTAACATAAACATTCAGCCGGGAAAATTCATCAAGGTTGAGATTTTACCTTGGTACAAACAACCATGGTTTTGGTGGACCACCGCCATTGCCGCCACCGCCATTGGAGGACTCAGTTATTGGGGATACAGCGAAGCCACCAGCACCACCGTCAGCGAAGGGGGCGATATCGCCTTTTAATTGGAACACATGAGCACCATTGACAAAGAATATCTCGTATTTGGCAAATACGCCTGTATCCGCCGCCTTGCCGTGGGCGGTATGGGAGAGATTTTCCTGGCACAACAACACGACGACATTGGCATCGACCGCCTAGTGATCATCAAAAGCCTCTTGCCGGAACTCGCCCGTGATCCAAACTTCACCCAACAGTTTCTAGATGAAGCCCGGGTCGCCTCCCACCTCAATCATCCCAATATCGTATCGATCTACGACGTGGGGCTCTGGCGAAGCCTTTACTTCATTGCTATGGAGTATATCCAGGGCATCACCCTAGCCCAGCTCATGAGAAATATCATCGGCAACCAGCAACGGGTTCCATATAGCCTCAGTGCCAAAGTGGTCATGGACGCATGTATCGCCCTGGGACACGTAAGAGATGCCACCGATAGCCAAGGGCAAGCCCTCAATATCGTCCACCGCGACATCAGCCCCCAAAACATCATGATTCGACAAGATGGGGTCACCAAACTCCTGGACTTCGGCATCGCCAAGGCCGACAACAAGCAACACCACACCCAAACCGGCCTTCTCAAGGGGAAATACTGCTATATGTCCCCGGAACAAGCATTGGGAAAAAAAATCGACTGGCGCACGGATCAATTCGCCCTGGGTATCGTCCTTTGGGAGCTACTCACCCACGAACGCTACGTCTCAGCAACCCTGGGTCAAGAGGCAATACTGAAACGAATTACCCAAAGTGAAATACCGAGCGCATGTGAACTTCGCCCCGACATCCCATCCGCCCTCGACGACATCATTGGCCAGATGTGTCAACGGGATCCCGAGAAAAGGTTCTCAAGTTGGGACGCAATCCTGGAGGCCTTCGAGCAATATCGTTCCTCCTCAGAAAACCGCATGGAAGATCGGCACGTCGCCACCTACCTCAATGCGAATATCGCCTCGGATATCGCAGACCAAACCCTAGACCGAACCCCTCGGGCTCGCGAAATTCTCGCCACCATCCTCCCTGTCCACGAGTTGAGTAACCCAATTATCGATCCGAAAGCCCCTGGCCCAAGATCCAATGAGAGCGGGGATGACGTCACCGAGCAAGATCTAGAAGAAGAGGAACTCACAGGAATTCAACCGCCTCTTCCCCAAAGAGAAGAAGCTGAGATCTTCGAAGAAATCAATGCCTTGGGTCGAATGCCCACCGCCAAAATCCCCAAGCCAAACCGCGCAAGTCACCACCGCCATCATCATGACGGCGTTCACCCCCAAAAACCTTCCAAACTGCCATGGGTGGTGGCCACCTTGGCCCTTCTAATACTCCTTGCCAGTCTGGCCATTCAAATTCCGACCGTTAAAGATACACTTCCTCCCACCGTGTTGGGCCCGATTCAAAAGATTCATGAAGTCTACGTCAACAAAATCCAGCCTCTTTTCAGTGGAGCAAAAAACAAAACGGCCCCGAATACGAATCAACTTACCTCCATCGAAATCCCAATCCCAGCCGGCGCCACAGTCTTCGTGGACACCATTAAGTGGAAGGAACTTGTCCCCACCACCATCACCGGACTCAAACCCGGCCGACATAAAATTCGCCTAGAACTCCCGGGACATGACCCCATCGTTCGCATCATGGAGCTGCTCCCTAACCAACCCATACAACTGCGCGAAGAAGCCAAGCCCATCGGTGCCGATCTCGTTTTGCGCTCCATTCCAAAAGGCGCTCGGGTATTCAAGGGCAGTCGTATTTTAGGAATCACCCCCGTAAGTATTGGAAACCTCCCCTCGGGAGTCGAGCACCTTTTCACCCTCACACACAAAGGCTTTGCCACCCAGAAATTGGCCATCACCCTAGCCCCCAAGGAAAAAGCAACGAGGGTGATAACCCTTGCCAAGACCAACCGTAAAACCAAAACAAAGAACGCAACAAACAAAAACAAGTCCCCTAATATCTCACAGGCCCTAGCCCCAGCACCACCCTCCCCACTGAAGAAAAGCGTAGAATCCAAGGAACCGGGCTTCCTAACTCTGAAAACCGAGCCATGGGTGCAAGTGGAGATCGATGGGGAAAAAGTTGGGGTCACCCCCCTTTGGAAGCACCCATTAAAACCGGGAGCACACACCCTTCGGCTCTACAATGAAGAAGCCGGGGTCAATACCACCCGCAAGATACAAATCGGGTCCGACAAAATCACCAAGCTGAAATGGAAACTTGAATAGAACCATGAGCCTGCGTTTATCTGCCACAAGGACTGAGCCATGAGGCAAGCCCGCCTTTGCTCACAACCCATCCTCATAGGCATTACCCTCGCCCTTGGCCTGGGGCTTTCAGCCTGTGAGGCTCCCAGCCATTTCGTTCTCAAAGTGGCCATCCCGGAGGCCCCAGCAGAGGCAAGCCCCGATGACCCGATGACCCGATGGCTAACCAAGATCCAAGAAACCAACCTTATCCGCATTTCTCTCCATACACCGGGCAATGCCCCAGCCAGAGGGGGCCAAACCATCGAAAAAATCCCCGCCACCGGCAGTGTCTTTTTCCAGAAACCCGCAAGCTCGACCTCATTCACAATATTGCCCGGCACCCAATGCCAGAAGGCCTGTGATTTTCGTATCGAAGCCCTTCTCGACGACCAGATCTTGGCAGAGACCTTCATATTCCTCGATTTCGAAGACCAAAATGAGAGAATTAGTTCCGTGGGTTCGGCCAATGCCACCCTTCTGCCCCACTGCGCGACCATTGGCACCATCGCAGGGAAAACCGACGAGGAGGTAAGCCTACTTGAACCCATCTGTTTGCGTTCGGACCGTAGCCAAAACCAGGTCGGCTACAACACCGGCACCTGCCGAATCTCCGGGGGAGAAGCGGGCCTCGAATGTCTCCCCTCCTGTGGCGACGGGATGGTGGAGACCTCCGAAAATCCCGCCACACAAAAGCCCTATGAGGAATGCGACCCGGGCGCCGGCGGTGAAACTAGATTCTGTGACGCAGACTGTAGCGCAGTCGTCTGTGGGGATGGTTACGTCAACCGGCAAAACGAAGACTGTGACCCCGGCGAAAGCGGGGAAAGCATCGACTGCGACTCCGACTGCAGTATTCGACAATGTGGGGATGGTGTCGTCAATGCCAGCGCCGGAGAACAATGCGACCCCGGCCCCGACGAGAGCGGCAATCCCCAACATACCGCCCATTGCGACGACGACTGCTCCCTCGTGGTGTGTGGCGATGGGATCTTCAACCCTCTGGCAGAAAGCTGCGATGATGGAAACGAAGACAAAACCGATAGCTGTATCGGTTGCAAACCAGCGAGATGTGGTGACGGCCACGTTTGGAAGCAACAAGAGGTATGCGATCTTGGAAAAAGTGAAAACGGGCAGATTCAATTTGACTCAAGCTGCGACATCGACTGCACTACCCCCATCTGTGGCGACGGGTTGATCAATAGTGAAGCGGGGGAACAGTGCGAAATTGGTATCTCAGGAAGCACGGCCCTAGATTGCTATGGGTGTAGAATCGATCAGTGCGGCAATGAAATCATCAACCCCGCTAGTGAACAATGCGAGATCGGTGAAGCTATTCCCGGAAGCCAGGAAATAGCCACCCAAGCCAGTTGTTTCCAATGCAAACTATCCACCTGCGGCGATGGAGAAATAAATCCCCATGCCGGAGAAACCTGTGAGGTGGGTATCAACGGCGCAACCAGTGCCCAGTGCTTAAACTGCACCCCTTCCACCTGTGGAGATGGCCGAATCAATGCCGACGCCAACGAAACCTGTGAAGTGGGAGTGGGCAATGCAACCACCGCCAATTGCCTAGACTGCACCCCCTCCACCTGCGGGGACGCAAGGATTAACCCCGTCAACGAAGCCTGCGAAATAGGCATAGGCAACGATAACGCGGCTACCTGCCTAAATTGTAGCGCCTCCACCTGTGGAGATGGGCGAATCAATCCCGATGGGGGCGAAACCTGTGAAGTGGGAGTGGGCAATGCAACCACCGCCAATTGCCTAGACTGCACCCCCTCCACTTGTGGCGACAAACGCATCAATGCCGCGGCCGGAGAGGTTTGTGACGACGGTAATAAGAGCAACAATGACGATTGTCGAAACGACTGTCTGGCAAATATTTGCTCCGACGGCTTCCACAATCAATCGGAGCTCTCCACAGAGGAGTGCGACGATGGCAACAACAATGCCAACGATTTTTGCCACCAATGTCGCAACGTGACCTGGAGCACCCTGCTTCGTTCTGGAACCTTGGGCCCCGGTTTGGGCATTACCGACGCCTCTACAGGCATGGATTCCATCTCCACCAGCGACGAGGAGGTCTCAAGCCTCGGGTACGACACCGAAGACAATCTCTATGTCGCCAGTAAAAGTATCACCGGTATCGCCAAGCAATTGGGCGCAATGGATCCAGGAACCGGGCACTTGGTCCGAGTCACCGGCAAGAATGCCGAGAACTATCTGTGCAGGAACTGGTCAGGACAACCCACCGAAGCATCGACCATGCAGCTCTGTGGGCCCACCGATTTCGTTTTTGATAGCTACGGAAATCTCTTCTTCTTCGAACTACAAACCGACAAACAATATATTCTAAAGCTCGGCAGCGGTGGCATGGTTCAACGTCTCGCGACCCCCTACGATAAAGATTGCAGAAACAAATACACCGCCGACAATAGCGCTTTCAATCAACCGGTGAACCACCAGGCCATCTCAAATATGGACATTGGTAAGAACTTAACCTCGGACCCCAATGGCACCCTTTACTATCTCGGCGGCGATGAACTACTCTGCTATGACGAAGGCGACAACGTAGAAGACGGCTACCAAAATCCCAACGATCATGGCTCTGACACCGACGACCGTGCAGAGCTGGTAGCAACCACCCAGGGACGACGCATTTGGCGTTTGGCCACCAGCCCCTTAGAACAGCCCATAAGCGTCAACGACGTGACCAATAAACTAGATTTTCGCTACGGGATCCCCAACAATTCATTGGAAGCGAACCTTCGGGTTTCCTTAGCCCATCAATGTTATTCCGACACCCAATCTCCCGCCCCCTACACCCAAGCAGTGGGCGGATTGACCACTGATACCAACGGTTATCTTTACTGGTTCACCGAGAATCAAATCTATCGTTCCAAAGTGGAAATGGTGGTAAAATCAGCAACAGGCCAGAACCCTTCGAATTATTTCTGCATCGACCCAAAACGATTGACCAGCGCCAATTCGAGTGCCGCGGCGGCCAATACCTGCAGCATCACCGTGGGCGCTGCAGCCTCAGACATCATCTTCACTCCATTGTCCATTCTGGATTTGGCCTCAGACGGTGAAGCAAGACTCCATGTCGCCCATAAATGCATGCACAACAATACAGAACAGCACGGCGTTCTCACTCTGAAACAAGATTCCGAAAACGTTTGGAAAGTGGAACGCATCGACCGACCCATCCAGGTGACCGACCCCTCGGCATCCCTAGGCGCCCCCAATCCCGAAATCCAACCGCTTCAGCTCGCAGGTAAGAAATCGGGTTGGGGCACCATTGCTTCGGGACAACTCATTGTTGAAGGTGGCACCACAGCCCCGCCCCACGTCGTGATGGGCACATCACAAAACGAGGATTGTGTGGTCACCGGTCGTGGGTCCAAGAAACGAAACCTCCAGTACACCGGCCTAGCCACAGACAATTCCGGAAACATTTTCTTTACCTCCACCCTCGACCTCGGTTCAGAAACCAAGCATGGATTAACAGTCATACGTCACAGCGACGGCATGGAGAGGACCATCGCGCTCGGTGATTCCGTGCCAAAACCCAATGCCTTGGCCTTTGATAGCCAAGGTGACCTGTTTATCCACGACCAAGAAAACCACAAAATAGTCAAAATTCCCCTTAGCACTGCCCCACATGGATGGGAAACCAACTGCGACGCCAACCTTCCATCCCTAGAACTTATACTCGAAGAAACTCCTGAGGATGATGGCAGCGAACACGGTCCCAAAATGGCATTCGACAGCCAGGATCGGCTCTATTTCCAAACCAGTACCTCGCTCTCCTACTTGGCTGCAGATCCCCAACAGGGCGTACCCCTCTCTTTGATATCCCTACTGACGGGACACTTTTCGGGATTCGAAATCGCCACCGACACCGAGATTTATGTCGCCGACGACACCAATTCGGTGGTCCGAAAACTCACCCTTGACCATGGCGGTAACCTCGTCAACGACACCATTGTCGCCGGTAGTACCGGGCAAAACTGCGACCTTAACAGCCAAGGGGAAACCGCTAGCTGCGGGGACGGCGCTAGCGGCACAAGCGCCACCTTTCCCGCCGACAGTCCACGTGACGTCCTATGGATGGACAACAAACTCTACGTCGGTAGTGCGGCAATTGTGTCGAGTATGTCGGGCTCCTCCGATAAGTCCTGGGTGGGCAATCTTCGGCTCCTAAGCCCCGATGGTAACGGGAGCTTTGACGTTTCCACCCCCGCATCCCCATCTTGGGTGGGTTATGGATCGCAGACCAAACCCAATGGGGATGGTTACACTCCAGACCAACTAGACTCCCGCCCCACCCGATTCGTGAAAATCCCCCCTTCCTCACCCTCCCCATACGCCATGCTCTGGCTGGAAAGCAGTGTGAGCCGTGGTCACTCGATCCGAGCCCTTGAGCGCGTGAGCGGTACTGTCCAAACCCTCAACGGCATGCACTTAGGCCCGAGCAATGATGGCCCGAGCCCGCAGGGTAAACTCAATACCCCCGTGGGCATGACCCTCATCCAATCCCCCCAAAGCGGTGAAGCCATTTGGTGGGTGACCGACCATTCCCAAAACCGTGTGCGCTCCTTTAAGTGGAATGTGAGTAAAAACACCAGCATCATCAATACGGAGGTAGGGTTCCAAAAAGAGTCCTCCTCCTTTGCCACCAGCGATGACCCCCACTACTCGGTCCCGACCATCCTCTATGGAGACTCAAGCAGCACCAATCCGCCACAGGCGTTACCAGCTCGACTCCTCGGCAATCCCTACGGGATCTTCTACGCCTCAAACCGACACGAGATCTACATCACCGAGACCGACCGAAACCTAAGCCTAAGTCCTACAGACCCTAGCTGGTACTCTCCCACCATGACCTTTGGTCCCCTCATTAGCTGTATCGACACCAGCGGTTCCCAATGGACCCTTCACCCCTTCGCGGGCAAAGGAGAGTTGGTAAACACCTACACCAACGGCACCGCGCAAGAGGTGCAATTCAGCGACCCCACCGGTATCTTGGTGCACAACAACCACCTTTACGTCACCGACCGAAGCAACCACATCATTCGGCGAATCGCTCTCCATGCCACCAAGACCTGTGCCCCTGAAATCGATGCGCAATTTGAAACCATCGCGGGCATACCCGCTCAACCGGCCTTCGCACAAGACAACGGTGCCCAGGCCACCGAGTCCAATCTAAATCACCCCGACTCCATAGTGATCAGCCCCATAGATGGAAGCATTTTCGTCGCTGACACGGGCAATCACCGCGTTCGCCGGATCAGCGATGACGGCACCATTGTTACGATTTTAGGATTGGGCATCGAGAGCAACACCGGCGACGGAACCCCCGCCACCGATTTCCCCGTCAACACGCCACGAGGAATGGCGATGGACACCCACGGCAATCTCTACGTCGCCGCCAAGGATACCATCCGCCAGGTCATCGCCCACAATGACGGCACCATCGATGGCACCAATTCCGTGCACACCATCCACGGCAAGTACCCATTGACCTTTCCCGAAACCAGCACCCGATGCCTCACTGCGGTGGCCATGGAGTCTCCGAGCTCGCTCCAAGCAGTGGATAGCTGCAACGGCTTCTGGATCTCCATCGACCGACAGTAAGCCCACACAGACGCAAGCCTAGAAAAGAGCACCTCCAATTTAAATCCGAGGCAACATGGATAATCCACGCCCGTTCCCTTGCAAATAATTCGAATAAACTCAACGCCTTGAAAACGAGGGGATGATGCCAAACAGATACCAGGTTACCATTGATTTCTTGAAATGCCCTCCGTTTTAACTTAGCTTCCCACGTGGTTGTCGGTCCCTGTATGGAGGCCGTTTCTATTTTTGAAACAAGTCAAAGAGGAGTTAGATATGTCGTGTGCAGTCGTGGCTGAATTTGTTTTTCAAGAGGGGAAAATTGCTGAAGGATTGGCGCTCTTGGAATCTCCGGCCGGTCTAGAGGCCACAAGGGACTACAAAGGATGCAATCAAGTGGATTTGGCATTGGATACTGAAAACCCCAACAAGGTCGTTCTCACTGAATTTTGGGATTCCAAAGACGACCATCTTGCCTATTTCCAATGGAGACAAGAAGGCGATGAGAGCGGAGCGCTAGAAAAGCTTGGAGCAATTATGGCTGCCGAACCCAAATTTACGTGGGCTAATATCAAAAAGACCTACTAGTCAAAATCAAAGAGATTTTTGAGCCGCACTTAAGAAATACCTCCCGCAGGGATGGTGGTGCATGTTCTGCACGAGACGTCGTTGTTTTTTGCGCCTCCTTAGGCTCTTTGTGCCTAGAAAATTCAAACCCCAATTTAGCTTCGACGCAACCTTTGGCGAGTTTCCCTCCCAATTTTGCCTCCTTTGGATTTTGCTGCTTTCGAAAACCACAAGTTTTGGTAGCCGTGTATTGGGCCCAAGGCTTGGGTGCAGAAACAAAGGCCGGTTAGATCTAAACCCATTTAGCGGGCATCTTTTCCCTGCCCTTCAGTACAAATCCACGCAACGCGACAATTTTGGCGCCGATAAAGGAGAGCCCAACGAAAAAAAGACCATGACCCCTTGAGTCTGGGGTCTGGCGAGAGGAAATAGATTATGCCAGCCATACCAAACCCAACCCGCCCTACACTTCAGCCCACCCGCCCATCCGAGCCCAACGCGCCGGCAACGCCTCAAACACGCACCACGTCTAACACCAACTCGGGTGATTGGTTTGAGAATGCCATGTTTGGTGCCCTTGACAACCTCCTGTGGGGATTAAATGCAACAGGCCTGGCACAGCCTGTGGCTAACCTCACCCTCAAAGTGGCCGCAAGTGGTAACAAGCCAAACTGGTATGCCGGGACCTCTGAGCATGCAGCGATGATCTTAGCTGCAGAATACGACGAACGAGACACCCGAAAGAGCTTTGCTGAACGTAGCCGTGAATACCTCTCTGAAGCCAGGGTTAGAACATTGACTGGAATGCCACTCCGCGGCGGAACCGCTTTTGAGAATGAAGGATTTATCAAAGATCTCGAAAAAGCAGGCAACGCAAAATTCACAGCGGGCAACACGGTTGAGTTTCTCATCGATGGTCCCCAGTCTTTTGCAAAGCGCAATGAGCTCATTGATAACGCAACCGATAGTATTCATCTTCTGACGTGGAGCATCTACGACGATGCGACCGGAGAGGACCTCTGTAAGCGGCTGGTGAAAAAATCCAAAGAAGGTGTGGATGTAAAAGTCATCATCGATCGCAATATTGCCCGCCAGCGTAACAACAAAAAGACCTCCGACTATTTGATAGCCAATGGTATTAAAGTCATTTTCTGGGAAGACCCAGACAACATTCAATACGGCAACCACTGCAAGGTGATGATCGTCGATGGCACCAAAGCTGTTGCCGGCGGCATGAACCCAGGCAACTACTACAGCCACGCCACCAATCTAGACCCTACCTACGATGGGCCTAAATGGCGCGACACGGATATATTCGTGAGCGGTGTAGGTGGTGTCGACCAAGAAGCTCTGTTTGTGAGCTACTGGAATAGCCAGATTGAGAAACACAACCTTCCGTTTGCGCCTATGGAAATGGATCGTGATGCACTTATAGCCAAAGCCGATACCTCAGGCACCAGCCGGGTCGCTGTGGTTGAGCATAAGCCAGACGACGAAACCTTTGATGTTCTGAGCACGATGTTGAAAGCATTATCGGGCGCGACCACAAGCGTTGATATCGAGAACGCCTACTTTCTCACTCTGCCCGGTATGGACCAGCTCCTCTATGCTGCCCTCGCACGCGGGGTGAAGGTTCGTATCTTCACCAACTCCGACAAAAGTGTGGATGAGCCGCTGGTGAGTGAGCCCATCATGAAAGCGCTTCCAGACTTAATGAAAGCAGGCGCCGAGATTTACATCAAGAAGGGTGACACCCTTCACAGCAAGTTCATGGTTGTCGATGACGCGTTCGTCTCATTGGGCAGTCTCAACCTCCATCCTCGCTCACTCTACTACGATACAGAAATGGCCGTGAACGTCATTGACAAAAACGCCGCCAAAGCGCTTCGTGAACAGTTTGACCGTGATATCGAAGAGGAGGAGGCACTTGCAATCAAGACCGCCAAAGACCTCGAGATAGACTCACAGTGGTACAACCGATTTATCGCTAAGTACTTTTCCCGTCACCTTTGATTGGAGTTGGTGAAGATGGGTCTGATTGGGATTGCTGGGGTTTGTTTAGAACTGAGAATAATCGTCGTCGAAAGAGTGACCACGCGCCGGTTTCCCCAAATAAACTGCGAACTTATCTGACGTCTACGGGCTCTGGCACCTTCTTCTAGAATCAGGTAATGTCCTCGCCATGAAGCTAACTTTAACCAGACCCGACGATTGGCACCTTCATTTTCGAGATGGTGACGCACTTGCCCTTACCGTCTCA
This sequence comes from Myxococcota bacterium, assembly GCA_036339465.1. Taxonomy (GTDB): domain Bacteria; phylum Myxococcota; class XYA12-FULL-58-9; order XYA12-FULL-58-9; family JABJBS01; genus JAYZAY01. The sequence goes on from JAYZAY010000082.1 coordinate 15,052, forward strand.
CATTCGGCAGCCACCATGGGGCGTGCGGTCGCCATGCCCAACCTTAATCCTCCGGTAACAACCACAGCGGAGGCTTGGGCATATCATCAGCGGATCCTTGCGCATCGACCCGACAAAAGCAGCTTCCAGCCTCTAATGACTCTCTATCTGACAGACAATACCAGTTGTGACGAGATTCACCGCGCCGCCGACTCCGGGGTGATACATGGGGTAAAGGTTTATCCGGCAGGGGCCACCACCAACTCGGATTCAGGAGTCACCAACATCCATTCGCTTTACCCGGTGTTTCAAACCATGGCTGAGCGTGGTTTGAAATTACTGATACATGGTGAGGTGACGGGGACAAAGATTGATATTTTCGACCGTGAGGCGGCCTTTCTGGGCACCTACCTCGACGATATCGTTAAAACCTTCCCTTCTTTGAAAGTTGTGCTCGAGCATATCACCACCAGCGAAGCAGCGCACTATGTGAAGGATGGCCCCGATAATCTCGCAGCAACCATCACCCCACAGCATTTGCTTTTCAATCGCAACCACATGCTCGCTGGAGGAATCCGCCCACATTACTATTGCTTGCCGATTCTCAAAAGGAGCGAAGATCAGCAAGCACTGCTTCAAGTTGCGACAAGTGGTCATCCCCGATTCTTTCTGGGCACAGACAGCGCTCCACACTCCGCTGCCACCAAAGAGCAGAGCTGCGGTTGTGCCGGTTGTTACACCGCGTTCGCGGCCATTGTGATGTATGCCATGGCCTTCGAAGCAGTAGGTGCGCTGAACAAACTCGAAGCATTTGCAAGTTTTTATGGCCCCGACTTTTACGGACTTCCCCGCAATACCGACACCATCACTTTGGAGAAAAGAGATTGGCGTGTTCCGAACCATTATATGTTGGGTAAACACCCCTTAAGACCTTTGATGGCAGAGGAGATTCTCCCCTGGCGAGTTGTATAGACCGCATCAAACACCTACTTTTGACCATATAAACCCAAGCGACTCAATGTTTGGAGTCTAGTCTAAGAGGGAAAGCGTCACACGAATCGGTGAGGCGGCCAAGCTCCGAGCGGAAGGTTTCTAGCTGGGATTGAAGGATGCACGTTAGCAGTGCCCGCAAACAGACCAAAGAAATTGACATGTACCCTATGTTGGTTATGAAAAAAGACGAAGATTTTAAAATATTCGATGGGCGAGTGGGTACCTAACTTGGGTCAAGCTATGACCAAATAATCTTTAGAATATTTACAGCAAAAGACGGAAGTAAACATATGCAAAAGACAGTCAGACCTATTAGAACCGGCGAAGAGTATATTGAAAGTTTGAAGGGTCGTAGTCTCAAAGTTTACTTGTTTGGCGAACTTGTCGAGGAACCCGTTGACCATCCAATGATTCGCCCTTCCATCAACGCGGTTGCAAAAACCTATGACCTTGCTCTTGAAGAAGAAGAGCTTGCATCCACCAAATCATCTATTACAAGAAAACGAGTAAACCGTTTCTTACATATCGCAGAAAGTGCGCAGGATGTCGTTTTACAAAACAAGATGCAACGAAAGCTAGGTCAACTTACTGGTACTTGCTTCCAAAGATGTGTCGGTATGGATGCACTAAACTCACTTCACTCCACAACATTTGAGATAGATGAAAAACACCAGACACAATACCACAAAAAGTTGTTAGAATTTATCAAGATGGTTCAATATGAAAACCTGGTAATTGGTGGAGCCATGACCGATGTCAAGGGAGACAGAAGCAAGGGACCAGCTGAACAAGAAGATCCTGATCTCTTTGTTCACATCGTAGACAGAGATGACAAGGGCGTTTACATTTCTGGTGCAAAGGCTCACCAGACTGGCTGTATTAACTCTCATTGGATGATTGTCATGCCGGGCACAAGATTGACCGAAGCCGATAAAGACTATGCTGCTGTTGGCGCCATTCCAGTAGACGCACCGGGAATAACTTACCTCTATGGAAGACAGTCTTGTGATACAAGAAGTATGGAACCTGGTGTTATTGACCAAGGAAACTCTCAATTCTCGGGTCAAGAAGCAATGGTAATCTTTGACAGAGCTTTCATTCCAAACCAATTGATCTTCATGGATGGTGAGTACGAATTTGCATCGATGTTAATTGACCGATTTACGTGTTATCACAGACGAAGCTATGTCTGTAAGACTGGTGTAGGTGACGTTCTTATTGGTGCTGCGGCTTCTATAGCAGACTATAACGGTGTGCCTAATGCTTCTCACATCAAGGATAAACTGGTTGAAATGACTCATCTCAACGAGTCCATCTATGGCACTGGTATTGCGTCCTCGTATCAATCTCAAAAAATGAAATCTGGAGTTTGGCAAAGCGACGAGATGTTAGCAAATGTGTGCAAACACAACGTTACACGCTTCCCTTATCAAATAGGAAGACTTGCGCAGGACATTGCTGGTGGACTCATGGTTACATTGCCATCTGATGCTGAATTTAGAAACCCAAAAACCGGACCGCTACTCAAAAAATACCTGAAGGGAAGAAAGGGTATTGACGTTGAAAGCAAGATGAGAATTTTACGTTTGATTGAAAACATGACCATGGGCAGGAACGCTGTCGGTTATCTTACGGAATCAATGCATGGAGCTGGATCGCCACAAGCCCAAAGAATTCAAATTGCACGCCAAATGCAATTAGGTTACAAGAAAAACCTTGCAAAATCTCTCGCGAAAGTCACAGAACAAGACGAACAAGCCCCAGAAAACGAGGATTACTTCAAACGCGTCTTCAAATTAACCAATTCGAAGGAGTAGCTTTAGTTGGCATATTTCTTTGTCTTTCTCGTCACTTGGGCGTCATACGCCGCCAAATCCCCCGCCTCACTTCAATCTCACCCGTGAGGTACAAGGGGACCAGTAGGACCTTTTTATTCATGTCAACCTGGAGGACTCTTTCTCGATGCGAGGTGTCTTTTCAGCAAACCTTTGCCCCTCTCCTTCATTCGTGAGTCATGATAACCAAACATAAAACTCTAATTATTTACAAGTGCTTACGCATTTCCAGACACCTGTTCCATCTTGGCGTTTTGATGCCTGTCACCGGATATCACGACATCGATTTGCAAAAGATTAGCGAAAACCCATATCCTCATGAGTAGGGCAAACTAAAGGCGGGTAAACTTGACACGTTTATGTGTATGGCTCATTGAAGACGACAAGCGTTGTATTCAAAATGTTGAATCTTGGTGTCAAGAATACGGGGCAGACCTTGTCTTGTTTAAGCATCCTGCCGACCTCTTTGGTGTTCTGGAAGACAGCTTTCAGGTGCACGACCTAGTTTTGATGGACTCTGATCCCGTAATTCATTCTGCCGATGAGCTATGCCGATCCATCATTGATTCGGGGGAAACGGACAAGACCCTCATTTTTACTATGTGCGATACCTACAATGCCAATATTCGGGAAATGGGACGATTGATGGGCACGGACGGATGGCTGTTGCGCCCCCTTAATAAGCAAAGCGTGCTTCAATTGTTTGAGGTGACTCAATCGGATATCAATCTTCGATTCTCGGAGCGAAAGGACGCATTGTTCGATATCAAGATGGGGAAACTCAGCATAGGATATGATGGGAAGAATATCCTGTGCTCTGGCACGATGGATGAGAATTCAAATTTCGAGCGCGTGTTGAGCCTTCTTCCTGACGACACAGCTAACAACATCGGTATTGATTGGTCTGGGTTGCGGAACATCAATATTCAAGGGATGCTAGCTTGGCGGGACTTCGTCGAAAACTTTGATATGGCTCGACATACATTTATGTTTTTTCGATGTCCCATTATTATGCTTGAATATTATCGGTTGATGCCGGAACTTTTTGGAGACAATGTTGAGATTGCTTCCGTACATCTCGTGGTTAGTTCCCATATCGAATCAGAATGCATTGGGGCGCTTATGGAAACGAACCAGCAGCGCTCTACGAAAGGTTCGTACCTGTCAATCCGCCCACAAACTCGAGAATTGGCTTTTGGTGATTATTTGGATTGCTTTCTCGATTTGCACAAACCTCCCGCTACTACACACAATATGTTTTTTGAGTATCTGTTATTCTTGCATATCAATATCCGGCACACTCTATCAGAATTTTTTCTAACGCGGCATACCATTCTCGAGCAGGTCACCCAGATGGCGGCAAGATTTTCGAGTTTTGATAGGGCGGTCCGATTCTTAGGCGCGGAATGTCAATCAAAACCCGCAACCCGAGAGGAAATGATTGACTGTGTCACTTCGGTCTACGAGCCCATTTTCTTCAACCTACTTGCCGCAGAGCGGGTTCTAAACTGCCTACAGTTCAAGATTAACCCAGATGAAAATTGTGAATGTACGCGGCGAATGTTGACCGATCTTCTCTTTGAGTTTTCCGGGTCTGGCTTTGGGCAGGCGAGATTCTCCCTGAAAGTAAATAAAGTTGCAAAACTTGAAGCGGCATATGACCGCTCCCAGTCTCAAGCTGATCTCGATAATCTCGTGATGGCTGTTTATCGGGCGGTGTCTCAAATCATTGGGCGTCTGACCGGCGTCATTAACGAGATTGGCGCGCACGTGATGAAGCTATTAGCAAGCTATTCAGAAGTGGAGCCCTTTGTGTTTGCAGCTGCTTCAGCATTGGAAGAGTCGGTTGGCAAAGTGGAGCCGGCGACACTGTATCAGTTTATTCATCACTCGTTGCAATGTTGGGATGGTACCGCGATGGATATGGCTAACGCGATCGACACCGCCATGACAACGTGCTTAGACTACGAAGTCGAGATGATTCGAATTATGCACTCACTGAGCTCCCATGATGAACTGACTCAGGTTTTGGAACACCGGATGGTCGAACTGGAACGGATTTGTGAAGGTGCAGACCGTCAAGAAATTATGGATAGAATTCGAGATAGAGCCGTAACGATTCTAGAAAAGAAAATCGTGTCCTTTGTCTTTCAAGAGTTTAAGGATGCCTTTGATGATTCTACTTCAACAGAAATGGAGCTCTTCTAATTCATCTAGTGGGGCATTTACCGTGGGCAGTAGACAAAACCGGGAATTTAGAGCTTCTGTCGCCAACTCGAGACAGCCGGTAACGAAGGTCATTACCATTGGTTGGTAGCTAAAAAGGAAGCTAAGTTACATCTGTATTGAAGATATTATCGCAAAACGCGACATCCAATCGTTCTATTCAACATACCACACTTCGAGAGATTGAGTTGATTCAGATGATTCCCAAGGGATGGGTGCGTCCAATTCCAGGTGGGAACCATAAAGAACAATTCAATTACCCAATCTCTGGAATCAAAAGGAAAAAATTCCGTTCCTCTAGATTCGGTTTGAGTTTGCCATAGGGTCCTGACATGCTCACCCTCACTTTTGGGGCCACTCTAAGATCCTTGCGTGTCTTTTGTTTCATTTTTGCGTGAGTCTCCCCCTGTCCAGATGGTATAAATAATAGCGAGGGAAGTTGCTCCCTGTCGAATGCCGGAACCCATAGAAATCGATGGTCTAGG
>JAYZAY010000083.1:0-7595 GCA_036339465.1 Myxococcota bacterium
ACAAGAAACTAACTTTAGCAGATGGGACCCAATTGCCCTATTTAGGGGTGAACACCTCAACCAGTCCGATTTTGGATTTTGTTCACGCGAGTACTTTCCTGCTAAATAGTTCGGAAGTCATTTCTCTCTCAGAGCTTCTGCTGAATGTCGTTAAAGAAAAGCCGATATTGTTGGCGAAGAGCGTGGATGTTATTCGGGATCTATTTGACCGTTTGGACGTGTCTCCGTTTAACGAGATTGAATTGAATGCCAGTCATCAGCTTATGGATGAGTTGCTTGTGATTCTAAAAGAAATCGCTTTGGTCCCTGGATTGCTCGAAGATTTGGTTTCGGCTCTGGGCTCAGAGAAGGGGCGCAAATTGGGTGACTATTTCGGTCGGTATATGAAGTACCGAGATAAGGTGGACGTGTCGATGGGTGAGGGAGCGGATATTAATGGTCCGCCGGTCACGAGCTCTCCAAGTGGTTCTAATACGACATTTTCATACGCGCATTTGGTGGACCGGTCTCAGAATGATAATTTTGATAACCGCAGTCTTTTTCATCGTTTTACTCATCTGATCGCCGATACATCGGGGGCGCGATTTTGTAATCGAGAAGGGGCCAAGTTGGTGGTACAGCTCGGAGGGCTCGATCTTGAATACCCGCTGGGTAGACCGGAAGGTTTCAAAAAATGTGAACTTTTCGATATTCCCGATATGGCTGAATTCTATATCCAGGTTTTGTTGGGGACGGGTGAATTAAAATTCAAAGACGACCTACTTGAGACTTTCGCTGATTTAGGTGGTGTGGCTTCTGATTCTATCCTTGAGTCCTTTAGCGGCATTGAAGGGTTCACAAAGCGGCCGACACCGATGGCTGTGAACCGGGCGATGTTTGGTGAACGTAATGATTTTCTAAATGGTATTTTTGATGATCCGCGGACGATTGATGGAACTTCCCTCCGGGAAAGGCATCCAGCAACTATTTTTGCTTGGGAAGAGCCTGGTTTCGTCGATTCCATGTTGCCTGTCCTGGGGGTGCTTGCCAAATATGAAAAAGAGTCCATTTTGGGAAGGGTTTTTAAGGTTTTGGCATCGCACTGGTATTCGTCAGAATCGGATATGAATCAACGAATTATGAGTGAAGGTGGTGAGGCTCTTAAAGCCACGGGCTTGGTACAATATGAAGAAGTTCTTGGCTCTTGGCTCGAAGAGGTAAAGCCTTTAGCGGTTGTCACGGATTTGGTGAACTATTTGGCGAATGTGCAGGTGGGAGATAAAAAAGGCAATGAAGTGTTAGGGGCCTTCCTGAGAAGGGCCAGTGCTCCAGGCTATTCAGGGGCACGACTTCGCCCTGAAAGAAGCGGTGTCTTACTCGGCGATGGTTCGGAGGCTATTTTTGAGACCGTGACTCCGGTGGACCTTTTTTTGGATGGTTGGCGGCGCTACGAGGGATATCGTTTGGAGTCGGATACATCATTGATCAACCGACTGTCTAAAGTGGTCTTATATCGACTTCTAGCGGCAAAAAAGAGTGGTGAAGAGATTGTCGGTTTTCAATCTGAGTATGGAGCCGCTCTTTTTGAACGTGGATTGGAAGTTTTGATTCAGGAGCTCAGGCAAGAACAAGGCAATGGAACGCTCGATTCATATGTTGATGATTGGGTGGATGAGGCTCGTTCATTGATAGAGAAACCCTATTTTGGGGCTTCTGTGGATTTAATGGCGCAGATTGGGAACTCTGCTGAGGCGTCTGCAGCATTTAGAGATTTTGTGCTCTATTTGTTGAACGCCGAAAATTCAAATGCTAGCTTTGATACGTTGCTGGTGACGCTTACCGATGGCGTCCAACTTTTACGGGATGAGACAGCAGTTCGAGCAACCCTACTCGCTTTTGGGGAATTACTGGATTCTCCCTCGTCGGCTGTCGATAAAACCATTGACTTTATGCTTGAGTCTAAAGGGTACGATGAAAAGGATGCTGTTGTGGCTCTCATTAGAAAATTATTGACTGCCTCTGTAGATGATACTCAGGTGCCCTTAGATATCTTCTGGGATTCGATAGCCGGTGTTTGTCGGATCGATCCCAGTAAGACCGCCCCCAGAGATCGAGCGGATTTCAAAGAGATCCTCACCGACGTGAGTGCATTTATTTATGATGAAGACCGTGGTCTTGAACGCCTGTTTCAGATTGTGCAGAATCGAGCCAAGTAATCTGTGCTTCTTTTTCCAATCATGAAGTGCGTTTGGAGTCTTTGGTGGTGTGTATGAAGAATCTTTCTATTTTTGTTTTAGTTGTAGCGTTGTCGCTCTGTACGGGAGCGGTTTACGCTGCTGGGTTATTTTTAGCACCACGAGGTGTTGTCCCATTGTCAAAGGCGGGGGCGCATGTGGCGAGTGGTGGAGACTTGTACGCTCTCGATTACAACCCAGCCGGTTTAACTCGGCTCGAAGGCTTGGCCCTACTTTTCGATGTTGCTGTGCCTTTGCACAAAACCGATTTTACCCGTCGAAGTTCGGATGGTTCTAAGACTTTTCCGACCGTCACGGGGGAGGGATTTATGCTACCGAGTCCAACTTTGGCGGTCCATGTACCTTGGGGTGGCTTTTCGTGGGCCGCGGGACTTTCGGCAGATTACCCATTGATGCAGAATTGGCCCGAGACACTGTCTGATGGCAGTTCTGCACCCCAGAGATATGCTGTTTTAAATTACAAGGGTACAGTGGTTTTGAAATTCAGTGCTGCGGTTGCTTATGAGGCAAATGATTGGTTGTCACTTGGGCTGGGGCTCCGAATTTTGAGTGGTAAGTTTGTAAGTGAAACGGTTTTGTCTACCTGTGACGGTTTTGAGTGTCAGCAACCTGAAAACCCTGATTACGATTCCAAAATAAGGACTTCTTCGGGGGCTTTTATTACGCCTGCGGTAAATGTGGGGATTCTTATCGCTCCGATTAAAGCGTTGGCCTTGGGGCTTGCTTTTGAGTCGCCCTATTTTGTGAGTGCCGAGACTGAAACTGAACTTAGGTTACCTTCCGCAGCGGTCTACGATGAAGTTTCTGTGGAGCCCTATCCGGCAGCAGGGAAGGTCTCATTTACTCTCCCTTGGGTTTTTCGGTCGGGGCTTGCGTGGAAGCCAAGTGACTTTACTTCATTTGAAGCTTCGTTTGTTTGGGAGCAATGGTCAGCGCACCAGTCTATTAAGCTCGAAGTTGAGAACGCAGTGCTGAAAAATGTTTTTGGTTTGGGAGATGTGCAATTTGCGGATGTCGATTTACCGCGAAAATTCAGAGATACGTGGTCTCTCCGTTTTGGAGGGAATCAGAGTATAAGCCTTGGGGAAACCGTCGATTTGGATTTGCGTGGTGGACTGATGTTTGAGCCGAGCGCGGTGGAGAATACGAATCTAACGGCAATGGCGGTGGATTTGGATAAATGGATTATTTCTATGGGCATGGGTTTGAAGGTGGGAGACTATAAGTTCGATATCGTTTATGCTTTGGTTTTGATGCTCGAAACCGAAGTAGAGAAGAGTTCAATTCAGCAGCCCACCGCCACGTTGCCCCCCTGGAAAGGTAGAACGACCATTGGGGAAGGTCTCTATTCTTCTCAAGCGCACCTTTTGGGTATTGGTTTCTCCGTGGCTTTATAGGGTTTGTTTAGCAGCAGTATTCTCGCTACTTTGGTGCGCTTCTTTGGATGGCGACATGACGGAGTTAGGGTAGGTTTAGAAGCTGATTGTCGATGAGGCGAGTTTTTCCTATTCTAACCGCCAGAACGATTAAAGTGGGCGCCTTTAGGTCTTTTTTGGCCTCAAGGGTGCAAGGATCTACGACACTTACGTAGTCGATGGTTGCGTCGGGTTCCATACCTATTCTGTTTTTGACGATTTCAATCAATTTTTCTACAGAGGTTTCGCCTTGATCTACGGCGATTTGGGCAAGGCTAAGGGATTGTATTAGGGCCACGGCTTGTTCGCGCTCGCCCTTATTCAGAAATTTGTTTCGAGAACTCATGGCAACACCATCTGATTCTCGAACAATTTCACCACCGACGATCGGAATGTCGAGACAGAGGTCCTCAACCATTTTCTTGATTATTTGGAGTTGTTGGTAGTCTTTTTTGCCAAATATAGCTGTGTCGCATTTTGTTATTTGAAATAAACGATAGACCACAGTGCAAACACCTCGGAAGTGAATCGGACGCGATTTTCCGCATAGACGCAGTGCGAGTTTGTCAGGGGCAATATACGTGTCGTAATTATCTGGGTATATCTCTTGAGGGGAGGGGCAGAAGACAGCGTCTACTCCCACTTGCCTCAATTTCGTGAAGTCCCCTTCGAGATCCCGTGGGTATTGATCCAGATCCTCGTTGGGGGCGAATTGAGTTGGATTTACGAAGATTGATACAATCACTTTGTCGGTGTGGTTTCGTGCCTCTCGAACTAGGGAAAGATGGCCCTCATGAAGAAAGCCCATAGTCGGCACGAGGCCTAGTTTAAGACCAGTATTGTGTGCTTTAGAACTCCACATACGCATTTCTCTAGTTGTGCGTATTATTTGCATTGTCGCTATTGTCCTATTTGACCTGTCCGTAGAGCTTGAATGCCGGCTCCGTTTCTTCCTGGCTGACCACGTGAAGATTGTTGTCTTTGAACGAATGTTCTAGGCTTGGAAATGTGCCGTTTCGAACTTCTTGGATATAGGCTCTGGTTGCGGCCAATATTGTGTCTTCGAGCGTGGCATACCTCTTCAGGAATTTAGGTTTAAACGTAAGGTTAAGACCGAGGAAGTCGTAGCATACAAGAACTTGTCCATCACAACCCACTCCTGCGCCGATCCCGACAGTAGGGATCGAGATTTCGTCGGTAATGACCTTTGCTAGATTGCTCGGGATTCCCTCTAATACGAGGCTATAGCAGCCAGCTTCTTCCAATGCCTTTGCATCTTGTTTTAGTCTGGTTGCAGCCTCTTGGGTTTTTCCTTGTACCCTGAATCCTCCCATTGCATGCACACTTTGAGGAGTTAAGCCGATGTGCCCCATTACGGGAATGCCTGCCTTGACGATAGCGCTGGCACTCTCGGCGATGTCTTCGCCGCCTTCGAGTTTAACAGCGTGAGCACCACCTTCTTGAATCAGGCGTGTGGCATTTTCCAGGCCTTGCTCTTTTGATACGCGGTAACTCATAAATGGCATGTCCGCGACTATGTGTGTCGAGGGAGCTCCCCGGACGACTGCTTGGGTATGGTAAATGATATGATCCAGGGTGACTGGGATGGTTGTGTCATGTCCCTGAATGACCATTCCCAAGGAATCGCCCACCAGAAGTATGTCGATTTGAGTCATCTCTAGTAATCTTGAGAATGTGGCATCGTAAGCGGTTGCCATTACCAATTTTGATTGTTGATTTTTTCGTTTGCGAATTTGAACAGTCGTCAGGGCTTTCTGAGGCATACTTAATCTCCCGTCTCAGGTCTCTTTAGGACTCCAAGCGATCATTGTAACTTCCAAAAATTCATTTGCTTCTGGCTTGGAGCCACGGAGGGTCTCCCATCCCAACCAGATTTTCGTCCGACGCCTACCATATGGTCAACTGACTTGTACAGCGTTCCGCATTATTTGCCTGTTTTGGTTCTTAGGTACCTATTATAAAAGTACTTTTCCCAGTTCCCGTCGGCCACCACGATACTTGATTCTTTGGGGCCAATATAGATATATGTGGTGGCAGAACGCCCATTAGCCAGCTGGATTTGGCTGCGGTTATAATCTTTGGGGTATCCTTCATATTCGTCTACGAGGGATAATTGTTCCCGGGCAATCGTTACGAGGTCGCCGATGACAGCGGTCTTTCCATCTAGCACCAAGCCGGGATAATCCCCCAAGTCCAACAAAGTCATATTTGGTTTCGTGACACACTCTCCATGCCAAATTGCGTTCCCCAATAGATGCACGTGGCTACTATTTCTTCTAAGCGTTCCATAGACAAAGAGCGTAACATTTGGTTGAGACATTATGTGTCGGTAGCACGGATTTGATGTAGGTGTCATGTTTAAATAGTGAAAAGGGTTGGCAGACGTGAGGCTCGAAAAGTATCAATTGGCGAATCCATGGATATTGGCCCCCATGGCAGGTGTTAGTGAAATGCCATTTAGGTGCATCGCCCGTGAAATGGGGGCGGCAGCGGCACCCACTGAGTTAGTCAGCGCCAAGAGCCTGAGTTGTCGGCACCCTGCAACTTTCCGCTATTTGAGACATGATGAAAATCTGGAACAGCCCTATTGGGTCCAGCTATTTGGTGGCGATCCGGATGTCTGTGGGGAAGCCGCTTTGGTTGCCGCAGAGCTTGGCGCGAAAATCATTGACCTGAACATGGGCTGTCCAGTTAAGAAGGTCACGGCCAATGGTTCTGGCAGTGCGCTCATGCGTGATCCGGAAAGAGCAGGTCGTATTGTTGAGAAAATGAAAATGACTTCTGGTCTGCCCGTGACAGCAAAAATTAGAGCTGGGTGGGATGCTGATTCTGTCAATTACCTAGAAGTAGGTACCGTTTTACAGCAGGCAGGCGCGGCCGCCGTCGCTATCCATCCTCGCACCCGTACTCAAGCGTATTCAGGAATCGCTGTTTGGGATCGAATTACCAACCTAGCCCATCATCTGACCATTCCAGTCATCGGTAACGGTGACATCCAGGACGCCACTGATGCCAGACGAATGCTGAACCAAACCGGTTGTGCAGGCGTGATGATTGGCCGAGCAGCCCTGGGGAATCCTTGGATTTTTTCCGACCTCGGCGCAAGGGCAGCGACTGTGATGCCGGGTCCTTTTGAGCGATTCCAGCTCGCGCTTCGCCATTTTCGAGATCATCTCAAATTCACAGCACAGGAAATCCGCGCAGTCCGTACTTTTCGACCCCACTGGCGCTGGTATTCCAATGGATTGTGGGGCCAATCCGAGTTCCTGCGGCGCGTGGTACTTCTAGATGAATGTTCCCAGGTTATTAAACATGCAGAGGATTTTTTCAGCTCAGCCAATGATAAGAAGGGCCACTGGGGGCCCAGCCTAGGCGAAACGAAGAACGCCCTTGGCTGACAAACTGCAGTTACCTTTGCGGCCAATAACACCCGACCGATCTGAAATGGTTTTTTTTTGCCCCCAGCACCCCAACTTTTTATTGACGGAATCCTCCAGAACAAGTAGACCAGCGCACCGCCGGTCGTTGAAAAACTTCCGGACTCGATGTTCTTTGATACAAAAAATAGGATATGGGCCTGTAGCTCAGTTGGTTAGAGCACACGCTTGATAAGCGTGGGGTCACAAGTTCAAATCTTGTCAGGCCCACCACAACCTGTCTCAGGTTTTGGGGCTGTAGCTCAGTTGGGAGAGCACCTGATTTGCATTCAGGGGGTCGCAGGTTCGATTCCTGTCAGCTCCACCATGAGCTTGATAAACCGTATCCTAGAACAGCCCTTGTGGCGAACGTTCTTTTAAAATTGAATATGTAGATGAGTAGAATAAAGCACGATAGGTTAAAAGCTGACCTATTGTAGCAACAACAAACAGAAAAGATATGAAATCAATTCCGTTGTTGAGCAACACAATCAAGCGTACGTTAGGTA